>CAYWNW010000001.1:0-94390 GCA_964459785.1 uncultured Oscillospiraceae bacterium
GTCGCCTATAATCGCCATATCAACCAGTATGTTCTTGCGAATCTCGCTTTCATCGATGTCAAACTGCACGATGGTGGCGTGCGGTGCAAAGTCGCGAAGATTCAGCGCGACGCGGTCGGAAAAACGCATTCCGAGAGCAAGCATAAGGTCGGCCTCGTCAATGGCGTGGTTGGCCGTCATGCTACCGTGCATTCCTATAATGCCCATGTCGAGATGATCGCCGAAGCCGATGACACCGGTTCCCATGATGGTATGGCAGGTCGGAATCTGTGTTTTTGTTACAAACTCGACAAGTTCTTTGCCGGCCTCGCTGCTGATAATACCGCCGCCGAAACAAATAACGGGACGCTTGGCTTTTGAGATGAGATCCGCAACCTTTTTAAGCTCTGCTTGGGACGCGCCGGGAGCCTTGGGCTCTGTCCACTTAGGCGCGGGGGTGAATTCGCAAACAGCAGCCGTAATATCCTTCGGAACATCAATAAGAACAGGGCCGCGTCTGCCGCTGCCTGCTATCATGAAGGCGTGGCGAACCGTGTCCGCAAGCTTCGTGATGTCGCGTACAGCGTAATTGTGTTTTGTAATCGGCTGGGTAATGCCGGTTATGAAAACTTCCTGAAAGCTGTCCTTACCTATAAGGCTGGTTCCCACATTGGCCGTTATAACGACGAGAGGAACGCTGTCAAGGTAGGCAGTTGCAATACCGGTGACTGTGTTTGTCGCTCCGGGTCCGCTTGTTGCCAAAACGACGCCCGTTTTGCCCGTTGCTCTGGCATAGCCGTCCGCGGCGTGGGTAGCCCCCTGCTCGTGGGCGGTCAGGTAATGCTTAATTCGGTCCTGCCTGTGATAAAGCGCCTCATAAATGTTAAGCGCGGCTCCCCCGGGGTATCCGAACAGATCGGTAACACCCTGCTCGATTAAAACTTCGATAATTATTTCTGCTCCGGTCAGTTTCAAATCACATTCCTCCTGTTATCGGTCATCATTGCCTTGCAATGTAGCGCTTTAAATCGAATACGTGTGCGGATAAACAAAAAAACCCCTGTCTCTTTATATGAAAATCAAGAGACAAAGGCTACATATCCTCTGCGGTACCACTCTTATTGCCCTTATAAAGCACTGCACTGCCTTATGAAGAACCACTCGTGACGTCAAATAACGTCTGAACGCTGTAACGGGCGTTTTCCGTTTTTACCTACACAGACGGTTATGCCGCCCTTCAGCAAACAGCTCCGGGACGACCTTCCTCCATAATCGCGGCGCTGCCTTTCACCAGTTGACAGCTCTCTGAAGCCGGATTCGCGGAGTACTCTTTCCCATCAAAGCATTTGAAATATTGGATTGCTCCCATGTTACATCACAAAAACAGGTATTGTCAACTGTTTATTTTCCTAAAAAACAAACAAATTTGCAATATAATTATATTCATTATTGCATTTTGAATAACAAACGGCAATAATTATATAAATATATGAGGCGCAGAGAAATAAACAGCGCCTGTATTTGTAATAATTATTTTTTTGCAAATTCAAAATATTGTTCTTGACAAACGCTCATTATTCGTGTAATCTTTACCACAATAAAGCAAATGCAATGACAGGGAAAAAGCCCTTCGACAACATTCAGAGAGCCGTTGTTTGGTGCGAAACGGTATGTTGCGATCCGGCGAACTCACCCTTGAGCAGTCAGCTGAAAGCCAATCGGCCGTAGGTGCGAACGGGTTTCCTCACCGTTATCAAAGAGGCAATATTTCATTACGAGATGTTGAAAGCGGACAGTTTTCTGTCAATTGGAGTGGTACCGCGGAGTTTGCAGCTTCGTCTTCTTTGGAAGACGGGGCTTTTTTTGTACCCATTCAGCAAAAAATTGAGGAGGAAGATTTAGTAATGAAAAAAATCAAGGTGTTTGACACAACCCTGCGCGACGGTGAGCAATCCCCCGGCTGTAGCATGAACCTTTCGGAAAAGCTGCAGATGGCAAGGCAGCTTGACGCGCTGGGTGTCGATATTATAGAGGCCGGATTTGCAATTGCCTCTCCGGAAGATTTCAAAAGCGTTGAAGCTATTGCTCAAACTGTACAGAACTGTAAGGTTGCCAGTCTCGCCCGCTGCACATCGGGAGATATTGATGCCGCATGGAATGCCGTTAAATGCGCGAAGTACCCGCGTATTCACGTCTTCATCGCAACCAGTGACATACACATGGAGTATAAGCTGAAAATGTCTCGTGAACAGGTTCTGGAGAGTATTGCAAAGCACGTTGCCTACGCAAAAGCTTATTGCGAGGACATCGAGTTTTCCTGCGAGGATGCTTCGCGTTCCGAATGGAGCTTCCTTGTTACCTGCTGTGAAGCGGCAATCAAGGCGGGCGCGACTGTTCTTAATATCCCCGACACGGTGGGCTACTCTTCACCTCAGGAGATGTTCGACCTCATCACTTACCTGCGCGAAAACACAAAGGGCATTGAAAATGTTGATATTTCCGCACACTGCCATGACGACCTCGGCATGGCGGTTGCAAATTCCCTTGCCTGCCTTCGCGCGGGAGCAACTCAGGTTGAATGCACCGTTAACGGCATTGGCGAACGGGCGGGCAACGCAAGCCTTGAGGAAATCGCAATGGCGCTCAAAACCCGCCGCGATTATTTCCAGATGGAGTGCGGGATTAACACACAGCAAATCTACAAGGCCAGCAAGCTGCTGTCCTCCATAACCGGCGTGCCGATTGCACCTAGCAAATCCATAGTCGGCGCTAACGCCTTCGCGCACGAGAGCGGAATCCACCAGCATGGCGTAATCGCAAATGCGTTGACCTATGAGATTATGAAACCCGAAGACGTCGGTATACCCCAGAATGTAATGGTTTTGGGAAAACACAGCGGAAAGCACGCTCTGCGTGACCGTTTGAATCAGCTCGGCTTTGAGGTTTCTAAGGAAGAGCTGGACGAGATGTTTGTCCGCTTTAAAGAGCTCGCGGACAAGAAAAAGAGCCTTTCCGACCACGACATCGAGGCGCTCGCGCTTGCAAACGCCCACGCCGTTAAATCGACCTACGAGCTTGTCAGCCACGTTGTGAGCACCGGCAAGGACATCACAAATATTGCCTGCGTTAAAATCAAAAAGAACGACGAAGTTTTTGAAGAAGTCGCAATCGGCACAGGTCCGATTGACGCCTCCTTTAAAGCTGTTGACAAGATCACGGGGCTTGAGCTCACGCTTGAGAACTTCAGCCTGAACGCCGTTACGGACGGCGAGGACGCAATGGGCGAGGCCGTTGTTAAGCTTCGCTGCGGCAAAGAGCTTCACACGGGCTGCGGGCTTTCTACCGACGTAATCGAGTCCGCCATTAAGGCCTACATAAACGGAATTAACAAAATCGTTGGCTCAAAATATTAAGAATTGCAGGCGTGCCAAAATACCCTCATTATTGTGCGCCGATAAAAAATGAGCAGCAGCTCCGAAAGGAAATAAACTATGGGAATGACAATGACACAAAAAATCCTCGCAGCGCACGCAGGCTTACCCTCCGTAACTGCGGGTCAGCTGATTAAGGCAAAGCTCGACCTTGTTCTGGGCAATGACATTACGGCGCCCGTTGCGATTAACGAGTTTGAAAAGGCGGGATTTGGCAGCGTATCTTCAGAGGCTCGGATAACCCTTATAATGGACCATTTCACTCCGAATAAGGATATTAAGGCGGCGGAGGGCTGTAAAAAATGTCGCGGCTTCGCCAAACGCTTCGACCTCGAACATTTTTACGATGTCGGTGAAATGGGAGTTGAGCACGCGCTGATTCCGGAAAAGGGCCTTATCGCCCCGGGCGAGGCAGCAATCGGAGCGGACAGCCACACCTGCACCTATGGAGCGCTCGGCGCGTTTTCAACAGGCGTCGGCTCAACCGATATGGCGGCAGCGATGGCAACGGGCGAAACTTGGTTCAAGGTGCCCGCGGCAATCAAAGTTAATCTCAAGGGCAAAATGGGCAAATACGTCAGCGGAAAGGACATTATCCTGCATCTTATCGGTATGATAGGTGTTGACGGTGCGCTCTATCAGTCCCTGGAGTTTTCGGGTGAGGGGCTTAAAAATCTCACCATGAGCGACAGACTTACGATGTCAAATATGGCGATTGAGGCGGGCGCGAAAAACGGCATTTTCGCAGTTGACGAGATTACCCGCAAATATATGGAGGGGCGCTGTGAACGCTCTTGGACAGCTTACGAGGCGGACACGGACGCGGAGTATACAAGGGTGATTGAGCTTGACCTTGCCGAAATCCCCTGCACTGTCGCGTGGCCCCATCTGCCCGAAAAAACACATCCCGCAACCGAGGGCGGCGACATTGAAATCGACCAGGTGGTTATCGGCTCCTGCACCAACGGGAACATTGAGGACATGGCGGCCGCCGCCGAAATACTAAAGGGAAAACACATCAAAAAGGGTCTGCGCGGAATCGTAATCCCCGCAACGCCTAAAATTTATATGGAATGTATCGAAAGAGGATACACAAGGATATTTGTAGAGGCAGGCTGCATAGTTTCCACGCCGACCTGCGGTCCCTGTCTCGGTGGCCATACGGGAATACTCGCCGCAGGCGAGCGGGCGGTTGCAACAACCAACCGCAACTTTGTCGGGCGCATGGGCCATGTTGAAAGCGAGGTTTATCTCGCTTCTCCGGCAGTTGCCGCGGCCAGCGCGATAACGGGACACATCACGCATCCGAAGGAGGTAATGGGAGAATGAACGCACACGGAAAAGCCATTAAATACGGAAACCATATCGACACGGACGTTATTATTCCCGCGCGTTACCTTGCAACGCAGGATCATAAGGAGCTTGCCTCACACTGCATGGAGGATATTGACAAGAGCTTTGTCGGAAGAGTTAAAGACGGGGACATAATGGTCGCGGGCGTAAACTTCGGCTGCGGTTCCTCCCGCGAGCACGCGCCGATTGCGATTAAAGCCAGCGGAATTTCCTGCGTTATTGCAAAGAGCTTCGCGCGGATTTTCTATCGCAACGCGATAAACATCGGGCTTGCAATCCTCGAATGCGAAGAAGCGAGCGATAAAATTGATGAGGGTGACGAGGTTAAAATTGATTTTGATACGGGTATTATCACCAATGTCACGAAGGGCGAAAGCTATCAGGCACAGCCCTTCCCCGATTTCATTAAGGATATGATTGCAAAAGGCGGACTCATGGCCTCTATTAAAACAAACTAGGCTTGTTAAGGTTGAAAATCATACATTTTTCCTTATGAAGGAAGTGTGCAGCATTTCCAAATGCGCCAAGGCCGAAAATCATTTCTTCTTTGCCGAAAAGAAGAAACGATTTTCAATTTCAAAGAAGAAAGCGCCAAAGGGGGCTTTTCACAAAGCCGCCCCCTTTGGAAACCCCTCCTAAACTGTGAGGTTAAGCCACAGAAGGACATTCTGTGTTCTAATCCCAGCCTGTAGGCAGTACGAATTATTTCCGACCTTCAGACAGCGTAATTTTGCGCCCGATTATCAGCTAAAGTATCTTTGCTGAGTGGTGAAGATTGCGGAAATGTGCGTAAGCCATCAGCACCAAAAGCCGCGTCAACCGTACATTGGCAAGACAGCGGCTTTATACTAAGGTTTCGGCACGTCTTTTCTCTACGGAAATCGCTAAAAACCATTTCTCTTTTCGACGCGGAAAAGAGAAACGGTTGTTAGCATTGCAAACAAGCCCTATGGCTTGCACTCGAAAAAGAGAAACGGTTGTTAGCTAGGGTTTTACAAGCCCCAAGGCTTGTACTAGGAAATAAAAATGAAGCCATTACCATTTGAGGAGGAACCCAAATGACAAAAAATATCGCGATAATCCGCGGCGACGGCATAGGCCCCGAAATTATAGCCGAGGCGCTCGCCGTGCTTGACACGGTAGCTTCAAAATTCGGCCATACATTTAATTATACGGAAGCGCCGATGGGCGGAGAAGCCATTGACAAATTCGACGACCCTCTGCCCCAATCGAGCTTAGACGCCTGCCTTAAATCCGACAGCGTACTCCTGTCCGCCGTCGGCGGTCCGAAATGGGACAATGTGCCGAAGGAAAAAAGACCGGAGCGCGGACTTTTGCGCCTGCGCGCGGGAATGGGGCTCTATGCCAACCTTCGCCCTGCGACGCTTTTTGACGAGCTGCGCGAGGCAAGCCCCTTGAAGCCCTCAATTGTGGACAAGGGCATTGACTTCGTCGTAGTGCGCGAGCTCATTGGCGGAGCTTACTTCGGGGAGCATACGACCACAAAACGCGAAGGTGAGGATTACGCGCAGGATATTATGGGCTATTCCGAGCACGAAATCGAGCGAATCGCTCATGTCGCCTTCCAAACCGCGCAAAAACGCCGCAAAACGGTCTGCTCCGTTGACAAGGCGAATGTGCTTGACAGCTCCAAGCTCTGGCGCAGAGTTGTGACAAAGGTTGCCGAAAATTATCCTGATGTGACACTTTCACACATGTATGTAGATAATTGCGCGATGCAACTCGTTAAAAACCCCGCGCAGTTCGATGTAATCGTTACGGAAAACCTCTTCGGTGACATTCTTTCCGACGAGGCGAGTATGATAACAGGCTCAATCGGCATGATACCCTCCTCAAGCCTCGGCGAGGGAACAAGAGGTCTTTATGAGCCTATTCACGGCAGCGCGCCCGATATAGCGGGAACTAACGCCGCCAACCCCATCGGAATGATTTTATCTGCCGCGATGATGCTGCACTATTCCTTTGATATGCCGACGGAGGCCTCCGCCGTCGAAAATGCCGTTGAAGCAGTATTAAAAGAGGGCTTCAGAACGGGCGATACGATGAGCGAGGGCAAGACCCTGTTGGGTTGTCGCGACACGGGTAAGGCAATCTGCAATAAAATTTAGATTTGTAAGGGGTTCAGGCAAAGCGGCAAACAAGAGATTGCAAACAAAATAACAATCAAATATTTGTTGAAAAAGTACTGTGATGTGTTACAATAAACATTACAGTATTTTTTGTGAGGCATTGTATGAGATATGCGACTGATGATTTTCCGGAAAAAACTTCGCACATGCACTTCGATGTTGTAATCATCGGTGCGGGAATTGCGGGGCTTTATACAGCGCTGCACATTGACGGGAAGCATTCCTGCTGCATTTTGACAAAAGAGGATGCCGAGGTCAGCAACTCATGGCTTGCACAGGGCGGAATCGCCGCCGCCATATCGCTCGACGATGCGCCGATTTATCATTTTGAGGACACCCTGATAGCGGGAGCCGGACTTTGCGATGAAAATGCGGTTCGAGTGCTCGTATCGGAGGGACCCAACGATATTCGCAGACTGATTGAAATGCAGGTTCCTTTCGATTTGGACAATGAGGGCGACCTTGACATTACACGCGAGGGCGGTCACCGCCGCAGAAGAATCGTTCATGCGGGCGGCGACGCCACGGGACGTGAAACCGTTAAGGCGCTCGCGCAGCTTGTTTCACTGCGGCAAAACGTCACATTTATGCCGCACAATTTTTGCGCGGACATATTGACCGACGAAAACGGAGCAGTATCCGGCTGCACCGTGCTCGATGTTACGGATACATTATTTATAATCGATACGCCGAATGTCGTTCTGGCAACGGGCGGAATCGGTCAGGTCTATAAAATCAGCACAAACCCCTCCGTCGCCACGGGCGACGGGCTTGCCGCCGCCGTTCGTGCGGGCGCAAAACTCAAGGATATGGAGTTCATCCAGTTTCATCCGACAGGCCTGTGGTCGGACAAGCACGAAAACAGAGCCTTTCTCATTTCAGAGGCTGTTCGGGGCGAGGGCGGACTTCTTAAAAATTCCGAGGGCGAGCGCTTTATGCTGGGAACACACGAGCTCAACGAGCTTGCTCCGCGTGACATTGTCGCACGGGCGATTACAAAAGAGCTTATAAGAAGCGGTGAGTCCCACGCCTTTATCGACATCACAGCGGAGCCGCGGGAATACCTTGAGCACAGATTTCCGACAATCTTTCAGGAATGCCTGAAGCGCGGAATAGATATAAGTAAAACCTGGATACCGGTTTGCCCCGTTCAGCACTATCTTATCGGCGGAATTCAAACCGATCTCGACGCGAGAACAGGGGTTGAGGGGCTTTACGCCTGCGGTGAAGCCGCTTCTACAGGTGTACACGGCGCTAACCGTCTGGCTTCAAACTCCATGCTCGAGTGCCTTGTTTTCGGCAGACGCGCCGCGACGCATATTAACGCCCGCTTTTCTGACGGCGAAAAAACTCCGCACGCGGCTCTTCCTATTTCGGAAAACAGAGCCGTTGTAAAAAGGGATTTTGCGGCGCTTCGAACAGAAATTCAGCAGCTTATGAACGATTACGGCAGTGTTCTGCGAAGCGAAAAAGGTTTACAAACAGCTCTCGGCAGAATTTCCGAAATTGTCGAAGAGCTTAACAGAAGCTATTATCCCGGAAGGGAATACATCGAAACCCTGAATATCGCAACCTTGGCGACGGACATCCTCAAGGCGGCGCTTTTAAGGCGAGAGAGTGTCGGTGCTCATTACAGGGAGGATTAGGAATTTGAAATTAACTTCAAATTTTTAATACCTTATGTGCGTTTTGCTCACCCTTTGGGCAACCGCAACACTGCACAATATTGACCGTCCCTTTATGCGGTCGTTTTGTGTTTCGGAAGCAGTGAAAGGAAAGGTCAATACTATGAACTATATCGGACTTGACGAGCTTTTATTGTCCGCGCTCAGAGAGGACATCGGCACGGGCGATATTACCACAAACTGCTGCATCCCCGCGGAAAATCGCTCCGAGGCGTATTTCCTCGCCAAGGAGGACGGGGTAATCTGCGGAATCGATATCGCACAAAGAGTATTTTCGCTTGTGGACGAGAGAATTACCGTTATTCCGAAGCGCAAGGATGGGGATTTTGTCAAGCACGGCGATATAATCGCAGAAGTAATCGGTCCCTCGAGGGGGATTTTGACAGGGGAACGCGTTGCGCTCAACCTGATGCAGCGGCTTTCCGGCGTCGCAACGGCAACCGCAAAGGCTGTAGCCGCGGTTTCGGGTACAAAAACGAAAATAGCCGACACAAGGAAGTCGACCCCCGGGCTGCGCGTCCTTGAGAAATACGCGGTTCGTGTCGGCGGAGGGCACAACCACCGCTTCAATCTGTCCGACGGGGTACTCATTAAGGATAACCACATAGCTGCGGCAGGCTCTATTGCCGCCGCAATAAACGCTGCCAGAGCCGCCGCTCCCCATGTTATGAAGCTTGAGGTTGAAACCGAAACATTGGATGAGGTTTCCCAGGCTCTCGCGGCGGGCGCCGACATCATAATGCTGGACAATATGAGCTTAGAGCTCATGTCGCAGGCGGTAAAACTGGTTGACGGGCGCGCCATAACCGAGGCCTCCGGAAATATGGGCGAAAAGAACCTCTCTGAGGTCGCCGCAACAGGAGTTGACTTCATTTCCATCGGAGCGCTCACTCACAGCGTAAAGTCGCTGGACATAAGTCTTAAATTCCAAAAATAGCTTATATTTACAATAATTGAGCGGAGAGATGTTTTTTTCATCTCTCCGTTTGATTTTTCCTTAAAAAGTTTACAATTTAGCAAAAATTAAGCCACTTATTACGCTTGACTTAACAGGTTGCCAATTTATAATTATTACTACAAGATGTGATTATGAATACCATTTTGCTGCTGAGGCAGAATTTCAATGTATCTTTTTGGGCGACTGCCCTTATATTAAGGAGTCTCTATGGAAAACTTTGTCCACTTCGAAAATGTTTGCAAATACTACAAAACGGGCGGTACGACAATCGCAGCCGCAAACCACGTCAGCTTTGACATCAAGGAAGGCGAATTCTGTATAATTGTCGGGCCTTCCGGGGCGGGCAAGACCACCGTTTTGAACATGCTGGGCGGAATGGACAGCTGCGATGAGGGCGTTATAAGCCTTGACGGACAGGAAATCAGCCTTTATTCGCCGAAACAGCTCACCACCTACCGCCGTCACGATGTGGGCTTTGTATTTCAGTTTTATAATCTGGTGCAAAATCTGACTGCGCTTGAGAATGTTGAGCTGGCGGCAGAAATCTGTCGCGACCCCCTGCCCGCCGCCGAAACCCTTTCAAAGGTCGGACTGTCGGAGAGGCTTGATAACTTTCCCGCTCAGCTCTCGGGAGGAGAACAGCAAAGGGTTTCAATTGCCCGAGCGCTTGCAAAAAATCCGAAAATCCTTCTTTGCGACGAGCCTACAGGTGCACTCGACTATGTAACGGGCAAGCAGATACTGAAGCTTTTACAGGATACCTGCCGCAACACAGGACGTACTGTAATCGTGATTACTCATAACACGGCGATTACAGCAATGGCAGACAAGGTAATCCATGTTAAAAACGGAAGCGTTACCCATGTGGAAGTGAACGAAAACCCCGTTCCCGTTGAAAGGATTGAGTGGTAATGCGCAAAACGCACAACAAAAACTTTTTGCGCACAATTAAGGATACCTTTGGGCGCTTTGCCGCCATCTTTGCGATTGTGGCGCTGGGTGTCGGATTTCTTGTAGGACTTCTGTCCTCCACGCCAGATATGCGCTATTCCTTTGACGAGTACTTGGATTCCTCTGCAATGTATGATATCAGAGTTTTGGGAGATATGGGGCTGACGGACGACGATATAGCGGCGATAAGCGCACTGGATGGAGTCCAAAATGTTCAGGCGGGCTATCTTGCAGATGCTACCATGAACACCTCAAAGGACAGAGAATATACCGCCCGTCTGCACAGTTTGAGCCTTGACAATGATGAAAACACCATAAATATCCCTCAGCTCAGCTCGGGACGTCTTCCCGAAAAAGACGGGGAATGTGTAGTTGTAAACATACCCTCGGTTGAATCCGATATACAGATAGGCGACAAACTGACGGTTAATTCTGACAACAAAAACACAAGCGACATTCTGGACACAACGGAATACAATGTTGTCGGTTTTGCGGACTATAGCCAGTATTTTTCCGCCGAAAAGGAATACACAAACATCGGAAGCGGCTCGCTTGATCTTTTCCTGCTTGTGCCGGATATGAGCTTTGCCACGGATTTTTATACCGATGTCTATATAAGCGTTACGGGAGCGGAAGCCCTCACGAGCCTTACAAACGAATATCAGGAGCTTGTCGATGAAACGGCTGCGAGAGTAAAAGCTATTGCGGGCGAGAGAAGCCTTGTGCGCCATGACGAACTGGTAGCGCTGGCAGAGGAAAAACTTGCGCAGGCGGCTGCCGAATATGCTGCGGCAAACGGCATTACCGATGTTTCGCAGACGGGTCTTGAGGCGCAAGTGCCCGAAATTGAAATTCCCGAGTGGCATGTTTACACTCGATTGGATAACACGAGCTATGCGTCCATCGAAGCAAACATTGACAAGGTAAACGCCATTGCCAAGGTGTTTCCGTTTTTCTTTTTCCTTGTCGCCGCTCTGGTATGCCTTACGACGATGACGCGAATGGTGGAGGACGAGCGCCTTCAAATCGGAACAATGAAGGCTTTGGGCTACAGCCGCTGGGCGATTATGGGAAAATATCTCCTTTACGCGTTTTCCGCCTCCGCTCTGGGCAGTGCAGCCGGGGTTGCTTTCGGTTACAGGCTTTTCCCCACTGTAATCTGGAACGCCTACACGATGACCTATTCGCTGCCTAAGTTCTACTGCCCGCTCAACTGGGCTTTTGCATCGGCAACAAGCGCCGCCGCGATTTTATTAACCCTTCTGGTAACATTCTTTGCCTGCCGCTCAACGCTGAAGGAGGAGCCGGCCGCACTCATGCTTTTCAAAGCGCCGGAACCGGGAAAAAGGGTGTTTCTTGAAAGAATCACCCCGATTTGGAGCCGTCTCAAATTTACACACAAGGTGACCGCGAGAAATATTTTCAGGTACAAAAAGCGCTTTTTAATGACCACTATCGGCATTGCCGGCTGTACGGCGCTTATTCTTACGGGTTTTGGGCTGCGTGACTCTTTTTCTGATATTGCCGACAGGCAATTCGGAACTCTTAACACCTACGATATTATGGTGCCTATTAACGATGAGGCGAGTTTTGAAAACGACGAGCTTCAGACTATTCTTAAGGACACCGAAAAGGTGGAGGGCAGCACCAAGATAGATTATGAGAGCATAGAGGCTTCAAACGGCGACAAGTCTCTCGAAATTTCAACCTTTATCCCAGAAAACGCCGCAGATTTGGACGGTTACGTCAATTTCCGCAACAGGGCAAGCGGAAAAACGCTGAACTTTGGGGACGGCAGCGTATTTATAACAGAGAAGGCAAGCGAGCTTTTGGATGTGGAGGTCGGAGATAAACTTGAACTTACGGATTCCGACGGAAACTCGGGATTCTTTGAAATCAGCGGCATTTCCGAAAACTATGTAGGCAACTTTATTTATATGGACAGCGCCACCTTCGCCGAGAGGATGGGGTACGAAGCTGTCAGCAATATGCTGATAATTCGCCTTACCGAGAACGGACTTGCCTCAGAAGCGGAAATCGGCAAGAGCTTACTCGAAACGGGCGCCGCAGGCGGAGTGAGCTATATCACCGACTCGAAGGACGCGGTTTCGCGGGCACTCGGGAAGATGGGTACAATAGTCGCAGCGGTTATTTTAAGTGCAGGAGCACTTGCGCTGGTCGTTCTCTATAACCTTACCAATATCAACATTTCGGAGCGGGTAAAGGAAATTGCGACGATCAAGGTGCTGGGCTTTACCGACCGTGAGGTAAACGCCTATATTAACCGCGAGGCCATACTTCTCTCCGCAATTGGCACGGTCTTCGGTTTGGTACTGGGTGTCTTCCTGCATAGGTACGTCATGGGCTGCGCCGAAATGGACAATATGATGTTCGGGCGTACGGTTCGGGCAATAAGCTTTGTATATTCCGCGGGTCTTACGATGGCGTTCAGCCTTCTGATTGATTTGTTAATGGAGAGAAAGCTCCGCAACATCAGCATGGTCGAGAGCATGAAGGCTCCTGAATAGATATAACGAAAGCGGATCCTTAAAAAAGCGCGGCAAATAAGCCAAGCTATGAAATTAAAAAAGGGAACGGGCGTTTGCCCGTTCCCTTAAATATGTTTTTATTTAATCAGCGTCGGAAATAAGTCCGTAGCCGCCGTTTTTGCGGCGATAGACGATTGCGAAAGCGTTATCGTCCGACTGGTTTTTGAAGGCAAAGAACTCATGCTCCAAAAGGTTCATCTGCAAAATTGCCTCCTCCGGCGTCATCGGCTTTATGGGGAAGCGTTTTGAGCGGACAATCTCAAAATCCTTTTCCTCTTCATCGGAGAGGCTTAAGTCCGCAGGCTCCTTTTCAAACGCGCCCTCACGCAAACGCTTTTCCAGACGGGTCTTGTTTTTCTTTATCTGCCTGTCGATGGACGCACAGGCCGAGTCGATGGAAGCGTGCATATCGCTTGTCAGTTCGCTGACACGGTAGAACATGCCGTTGTTTTCAATGGTGACCTCAGCCTTATATCTGCCCCTTTCGGAGCTGAAAGTAATAAAGGCTTCTGCATCTCCGCGGAAGAAGCGATCAATTTTGCCGACCTTGCGCTCGGCATATTCTTTGATCTCATCAGGTACTTTAATTTTCTTTTCAGTGATAGTGAATTTCATAAAGTCCAACTCCTTCTTTTGGCAAAACGCCTTGTTTGTTTAGAGGCAAGTTCCGTGGTTTTTTACTTTACCTCTAAATTTATTATAGCATAAATCTTCTGTAACACAATCACATTCTTTCCGCGCTCTTACAGTCAACCGCCATGGAGGAGTTACTTGCAGATAAAAGCTTAAATAAACGCGATTGCTTCAATCTCGACTTTTACGTCCTTAGGCAGTCTTGAAACCTGGACGGCGGCTCTTGCAGGGCAATTTTCGGTGAAAAATTCGGTGTAAACTGCATTCATGGCGGCGAAATCGTTCATATCCGCAAGGAAAACCGTGGTCTTAACGACATCCTTAAGCTCCGCGCCGGCTGCTTTTAAAACCGCTTTGACATTACTCAGCGACTGACGCGCCTGTGTTTCGATAGTACCGCCGGCTATGCTTCCGGTTACGGGATCGAGCGGTATTTGCCCCGAAACAAAAACGGCTGTTCCTGTTGCCGCAACCGCCTGAGAGTATGGTCCTATTGCCGCCGGCGCCTCGGTTGTGGCAATTATTTTCTTTGTGCTCATAATATTACGCTCCTTAATTAAATTTAGCTTTAAACGCATATCAGCGTTTTGTGTCTGTTTTATGATAACAGTATAGCATATTATCTGTCGGAAATTAAGCTGTAATTAAGCGTAAGACCGATATTTCTACACTATCTACATTATTCACATACAAAAATACACAATTTGAATAAGTTCCACAAATTACGGGAATGCAGGCGGACTTTTATCTTTAAATTCCTATTTTCGGTTGAAAAACTGCAAAAAAGTGTTATCATATAATTTACGTTATATTTTTCTATAGCTTAGGAGGTTACAGCAAACTATGGCAAAAAAGCAATTTAAAACTGAATCAAAAAGAGTCCTGGACCTGATGATTAACTCAATCTATACGCACCCGGAGATCTTTTTAAGAGAGATTATATCAAACGCGAGCGACGCGATAGATAAGCTCTGCTACCTTTCTCTGACTGACGAAAAGGTGGGGCTTTCACGTCAGGACTTCAAAATTAAGCTCGGAGTTTCCGAGGATACCCGCATAATCAGCGTATCCGATAACGGTATCGGCATGACTAAAGAAGAGCTTGAATCGAACCTGGGCGTTATCGCAAAGAGCGGCTCTCTAAAGTTTAAGGGCGAAATGGAAAAGACCGGAGAAGCCTCTGACCTTGATATTATCGGTCAATTCGGTGTCGGTTTCTATTCCGCTTTCATGGTTTCCGACAAGGTTACCGTGATAACAAAGGCCTATGGCTCGGATACCGCCTATAAGTGGGAGAGCGAAGGTACAGACGGCTACACAATTGAGGAGTTCCATAAGGACAGCGTCGGAACCGATGTAATCATGCACATCAAAGAGGACGTTGAAGAGAGCGAATATACAAGATTTTTAAACGAAATGTCTATCGGTCAGCTTGTCAAAAAATACAGCGATTTCATCCGCTGGCCCATCGTCATGGACGGCGTTGAGGTCGAAGAGGTGGAAACCGGCGAGCTTGACGCGGACGGCAAGCCCATCATGAAGGAAGTCCCCAGAGTTGTTGAGGAAATTATCAACAGCATGGTACCGATTTGGCAGCGCAGCAAGGACGAGGTTTCAAAAGAGGAAAGCGACGAATTCTATAAGAACATTTATTACGATTATGAGAACCCCGTTTCCACAATACGCGTAAGCGCGGAGGGACAGGTTTCTTATAAAGCGATGATTTTCATCCCCGGAAGAGCGCCCTCCGGCTTCTTCTCGGACCAGTTTGAGCCGGGACTTCAGCTCTACTGCAACGGCGTTATGATTATGGAGCGGTGCAAGGATGTTATCCCCGACTGCTTCCGTTTCGTGCGCGGCGTTGTTGACAGTCCCGATTTTCCGCTTAATCTTTCCCGCGAAACCCTGCAGCACGGCAGACAGCTTAAAATTATCTCCAACAACCTTGAAAAGAAAATCAAAAACGAGCTCAAGCGGCTGATGGACGAGGAGCCGGAGGATTACGAGAAGTTTTACAACGCCTTCAGCCTCCACCTAAAGTATGGTCTGGTCGCCAACCACGGCGAGAAAAAGGAGCTTCTAACCGACCTTCTGATGTTCTATTCCAGCAAGGAAAAGGAGCTCGTTCCGCTTCGCGAATACAAGGAAAAAATGCCCGCGGAACAAACGCGCATCTATTACGTCTGTACAGAGAGCATAACTCGCGCGGAGAATCTTCCGCAGGCCGAACAGATTCGCGACAAGGGCTTTGAAATTCTGTATTTAACCGACGAAGTGGACGATTTCATCATGCGCCAGCTCGGAAGCTACGAGGATATTAAATTCTGCAACATAACAAACGACGATTTGGGCTTGGAATCTGACGAGGAAAAATCCGAGGCGGATAAAAAGCAGGATGAATATCGCGAGATTCTCGATTTTGTTAAGGAAACCCTCGGCAGCAGCATTGTTGATGTTCGCATAAGCCATAAGCTCAAGAGCCACCCTGTTTATCTCACCTCAGACGGCGATATTTCCATCGAGATGGAAAAGTATTTTGCGGTTATGAAAAATGAAGCCGCCCAGAATATCAAAGCCAAAAGAGTGCTTGAACTCAACAGCGAACACCACGCCTTTAAGGCGCTGGAGGAGGCCTATAAAACCGACAGAAAAAAAGCCGAAAAGCTTGCCAAGATTCTCCTATCTCAGGGTCTTCTTATTGCCGGGCTGCCCCTTGAAAACGCCGCCGAATACACAGAGCTTATCTGCCAGCTCTTTTAAACGATTATCCCGACAGAAGTTTTTGGACAAGCCGACAAGCGTTTCTCCTGAAATGCTTGTCGGCGAAGTCCGTAAATAACGCTTTTTCTGCTTATGCGGAGTCATCCAAGGCACATTACATTGACAGCAGCTGTCATTTTAATATAAAATAAAGTTTATGATAAATACCGAATAGTCTGACTGACGTTAGTTTTTATCCGCGCGGCGCGTGAAAAACTCGGAAAGGAGTGCACGATATGGACAGAATGCTCGGAATATATATACACATACCCTTCTGCGCGAGCAAATGCTCTTATTGTGATTTTTACTCGCTTGCGGGGCAAGAAAGCAAAATGGAAAATTATCAGCGCGCTCTGATAAAGCACATTGAGGAAGCCGCGCCACAGATGGAACCCTACTACATTGACACTATCTATTTCGGCGGGGGAACTCCGAGTTTTTACGGGGCGAAAAATATATGCGAGATATTCAACACCTTGAAACGAACGGCAAAGGTTCTGAAAACAGCCGAGGTCACAGTCGAAATGAATCCCGACAGCGTAAAACAAAACGACCTTAAGATGCTACGCGCCGAGGGCGTTAACCGAATTTCTCTGGGCGTGCAGTCAGCAAATGATGATATTTTGAGACTTATCGGCCGCCGCCACACCTTCAAACAGGCGGAACAGGCGGTTAGACTCTGCCGGGCAGAGGGCTTTGACAACATCAGCATTGACCTCATATACGGTTTACCGAGCCAGACTAAAAACGACTGGGCGGACACTCTTTCAAAATCAATTGCGCTTCGTCCACAGCATTTTTCCTGCTACGGCCTTAAAATTGAGGACGGAACACCGATTTGCAAATATCGCGGCTCGGAGATTATGCCGAGCGACGACGAGCAGGCGGATATGTATCTTTATATGACGGATATACTCGAGCATTACGGTTATCCGCAGTACGAGATTTCGAACTTTTCTCTGCCTTCAAAGGAATCGAAGCACAACCTTAAATACTGGCGGCTGGACGACTACATGGGCTTCGGCCCGGGAGCGCATTCCTGTGTGGACGGCGTGAGGTACAGCTATGTGCGCGATTTGGACAAGTATATTGACGGCGTTTTCGGGAAAACCGATATCATAGACGAATATGAAAAAACAGATAAGCTCGACAGGGCGGCGGAATACATTATGCTCGGCATGAGAACCGTTCGCGGCATATCCAGAAACGAGTATAATCTTGTGTACAGAAGCGGCTTTGACAGGATCGAGTACCTCCTTGGCGAATATGCAAAAAAGGGCTGGGCAAAACTGAACGGAGATCGGTGGAGCTTCACCTCGTCGGGCTTTCTTCTTTCCAACTTGCTTATCGGCACACTTCTTGAAGCCCAGTCACAGGAAAAAATCGGCGCAAATCCATGGATAGCCGAAACGGAATCTTCACAGATGGATGCCGACGTGGCGGAAACCGAGAACGCAGCTCCAATGTCGGAAAACAGCGCCGAGGAATGAAAGCAGCTTCATCCGCGCATACAATTATTTATTAACAGCACAATATAGATACAACTTAAGGGGAAGTGGACAAAATTAAACTGGTCAGCGAAAGAACTTCATCAGCCGGAGCCTCCTCCGAGCCCGGAAGACATTTAAAGGCCTCTCCGGCACAAAGCCAAAGGAGCAGACCTGCGCAAAGCGCGCCCCCGGCAAAAAAAGCCCGCAAAACGAAAAAGCAAAATGGTAACGGAGGCAGAAAGGCAATTATAGTTGTCGCTGTCATAGTTGCCGTTATATTTGCCGCGTTCGTGGGTCTGGGCGTTTATGCCAACGGTCTTGACACTATTTTCCCCAACGTAGTTATGGAGGGTGTCCGCCTAGAGGGAATGACTGTTTCAGAAGCGGCCGATACCCTCGTTGCAAACAACATCGGAACGCAGGACGACAGGCTTTTAAACGTAAGTCTCCCCGCGGGAATCGAGCTCAGCATAAGCGCTAAGGATGCCGGCTGCTACCTTACAGCACCCGATGCAGCAGTCTATGCTTATGACAACTGCCACGGCGGCGGCTTTATTTCCAACACCTTTAGCTACATAAAGTGCGTTTTCGGGGGCATGAAGCTCACGGCTACAAGCGCGGACAAGCTTGACGAGAGTTATCTTCACGATAAAATCGATGAGGCCGTCAAACAGGCAAGTCTGGCTCTCATGGAGTCCAGCGTTGAAATCGGCGAGGAGAGCATTACTGTTGTAAAGGGCGCAAGCGCAGTTAAAATCGACTCCGAAAAGCTTTTCGACACGGTTAAGCAGGCACTTGTAAGCGGAAATTTCGACGCCATTAAATACACAGCCGAAACAGTGGACGGCGCGGACGCCGGAGAAATTGACCTTCAGGAGCTCTACGATACAGTATTCGAGGAGCCTGTCGACGCCGAGTATAATCCTGAAACCAAACAGGCGACGGAGCACGTTGTCGGCAGAAGTTTTGACATTGAGGGCGCGCAAAAGCTCTGGGACGAGGCTGAAAACGGCGACCAGGTGGTAATTCCTCTTATTTTAACCGAGCCGGAAATCACAAGTGAAAAGCTTAATTCCATGCTTTTCGCTGACCTTCTGGCACAGAAAACCACAACTCTTGTCGGGAGTAGTGCAGCCAGAATCAATAACGTGACCCGTGCGGCGGCCTCCATAAACGGTCTGGTTTTAAATCCCGGGGAGGAGTTTTCTTATAACAAAACACTGGGACAGCGCACAACCGCGGCAGGCTATCAGGCCGCCGGCGCTTATTCGGGCGGACAGGTTGTTTCCGAAATCGGCGGCGGAATCTGCCAGGTATCTTCCACGCTCTATTACTGCACGTTGATTTCAAACCTCGAAATAGTTGACAGATCCTGTCATTATTTCGGAGTGCCTTATCTCCCCGCCGGACTTGACGCAACGGTCAGCTGGCCCAGCCCCGATTTCAAATTTAAAAACAACGGACAGTACCCGATTAAAATTCAGGCCTCTGTGGATAAAACCGCAAACGCTCTTGTCGTTAAGATTTACGGCTCTAACCCCGAAGGTATCAGAGTTGAAATGACTACCAGCACATGGCAGCTGGCGGATGGCTACGGCGCGCAGTCAGTGCGCACAGTTTATGACAAGGATGGAAATGTGATAAGCTCGAAGAACGAAGCCAAAAGCAGGTATTACTACCACACCTCGCCCAGCCCCTCACCTAGTGCTTCAGAGTCCCCCAGCGCCTCGCCCTCACCGAGCGCCTCAACCGCGCCGACACCGACACAGCCTGTAACCCCAACGCCCGGGACATCGGTTGAGCCCGTATCGGGGACAAATATTGCCGGATAGCACTCGGCACAATATACACAAACACAAAACGAAATAGATTACTCGGAGCTTTTCGCATAAGTAACACGCAACTGGCCTTGCCTTGCGTGCCTTAAAATACAGGAGGAAACAAAATGAGCAAAGGAACATTCTACATCACGACTCCGATTTATTATCCGTCGGACAAGCTGCACATCGGTCACGCATATTGCACCGTTGCAACGGACACTATCGCCCGCTATAAGCGAATGTGCGGTTATGATGTTATGTTCCTCACAGGTACGGACGAACACGGACAAAAGATTGAGGAAAAGGCCAAGGCAAAGGGCGTTTCGCCAAAGCAGTTTGTCGACAATATTGTTGAAGGCAAGGGCGGCATACTGGACCTGTGGAAGCTCATGAACATCTCAAACGACCGCTTTATACGCACAACAGACGATTATCATGTTGAGGCGATTCAAAACATTTTCAAAAAAATGTACGATAAGGGTGACATCTACAAGGGCTCATACAAGGGGAAGTACTGCACTCCCTGTGAGAGCTTCTGGACGGAAAGCCAACTCGTGGACGGTAAATGCCCCGACTGCGGGCGCGAGGTTCACGACGCCCAGGAGGAGGCCTATTTCTTCCGCCTCTCAAAGTATGCGGACAGGGTTCAGGCGCTTTTGGAAACCCCGGGCTTTTTGGAACCTGCCTCCCGCGTCAACGAAATGATTAACAACTTCATAAAACCCGGACTTGAGGATTTGTGCGTTTCCAGAACAACCTTTACCTGGGGAATTCCCGTAAGCTTTGACCCGGGACATGTCGTCTACGTCTGGGTTGACGCCCTTTCAAACTATATCACCGCTCTCGGCTACGCCAACGGCAAGTACGATGATTTCGAAAAATATTGGCCCGCCGTGCACATGGTCGGCAAAGAAATTGTACGTTTCCACTCCATTATCTGGCCCGCGATGCTCATGAGTTTAGAGCTGCCCATGCCCAAAAAAGTTTACGGTCACGGCTGGCTTTTAATGGACGGCGGCAAAATGTCAAAGTCAAAGGGCAATGTGGTTGACCCCTATCTGCTCTCGGAGCGCTACGGCGTTGACAGCCTGCGCTACTTCCTCATGCGCGACTTTCCGCTCGGCAGCGACGGCAGCTTCACAAACGAGCTGCTGATTAACCGCATAAACTCCGATCTTGCCAACGATTTCGGAAACCTTGTTTCACGAACCGTAGCTATGGTGCTTAAATATTTTGACGGCACCCTGCCCGAGGAGCGCGAGGCGGCCCTCGTGGACGAGGAGCTTATAAATATGGCAAAGGCTCTGCGCGATATATACGAGCAGAACATGGAGAGCTTTTTGACACAGGCCGCTGTGCTTGAGGTGTTCAAGGTCATCTCCCGCGCAAACAAATATATCGACGAAACCTCCCCATGGGTGCTTGCCAAGGACGAAAAGAACAAGGCGAGGCTCGCCACGGTCATGTATAATCTACTTGAAACCATTCGCATAACAACAACTCTGCTCCAGCCCGTAATGCCCTCGAGCTGTGAAAAGGCTTTTGCTCAGATTGGTGCAAGGCAGCAGGATAAGGCTTGGGAAAATGCCAAAACTTTCGGTATTCTGCCTTCTAACGTCACGGTTATAAAGGGCGACACGCTGTTTCCGCGTATCGACTTGGAAAAAGAACTTGCCTATCTTGAGGAGCTTGGCGCTCCGAAGACACAGCCCGAGCCCGAAGCGGTTCCTGTCGTCACGATAGACGAATTTGCTAAGGTTCGCATGACGGTGTGCAAGGTGCTCGAATGTGAAAATGTAAAAAAATCCGAGAAGCTGCTGCGCTTTAAGCTCGATGACGGCTCGGGAACGCCGCGTCAGATTTTCTCCGGAATAGCGAAGTTCTATAAGCCCGAGGAGCTTATAGGCAAAACCGTCGTCGCCTGCACAAACCTGCCTCCTCGCAAGATGATGGGTGAAGAATCAAACGGCATGCTCCTGTCCGCGGAAAAAGAAGGAGTTTTAAATCTGCTCATGCTTGACGACGCTGTACCGGCAGGCTCAACCATTTGCTGAAGAACACAAATTAACATTAAAAATGCTTCATCTCATCAGAGATGAAGCATTTTTTGTGTTACACAATAAATCCGCCGCCGATTACTTCGTCGTCTATATAAAACACCGCCGACTGCCCCTTTGTCGGAGCGCGGACAGGCGCTTTAAATATAAGCTCTGCTCCGCTTTCTGTCGGCTCAACAATCGCAGGGAAGCTGAGCTTGGAGTGGCGGACGCGCACCTCGGCCTCAAACTTATCGTTTTTCGGCACGAGCCAGTTTATATCCTTAACAACGATTCTATTTACAAAAAGCTCGTCGCCGTCAGATAGAACCACCTCATTTGTGTCGGGGCGGATTTCAGAAACAAAAATTCTTTTGCCTGCGGCGATACTCAGACCCCGCCGTTGTCCGATGGTATAACGATGAATGCCGCGGTGCCTTCCCAGCACTTTTCCGCTTTCGTCCACAAAGTTCCCCTCGGGAGGGATGATTCCGCGAGCTTCGATATAAGAGCCGTAATCCTTATCGGGAATAAAACAGATTTCCATACTTGCCGCTTTGTGCGCCGAGGGCAAACTAAAGCTCTCGGCAAGCCGCCGAACTTCGACTTTGCTGTAGTCGCCAAGCGGCAACTTAAGGCGTTCGAGCTGCTCCTTCTTCAGACGGTAGAGCATATAGCTCTGGTCGTTGTCAGGTCTGCCCTTGAAGAGCCTACCGTCTGAAACCCTCGCATAATGTCCCGTTGAGATAAAATCAGCACTGATACTGTCCGCATATTCCAATAATTTCTTAAACTTAACATTCGGATTGCACAGCACACAGGGGTTGGGAGTTTCGCCTCGAAGATAGGCCTCCACAAACGGACGGCATACCTTTTCCTCAAGCGCCGCGGAAATGTCCGCTATTTCAAGAGGAATACCAAGGTTTTCGGCAGCCGCCTTCGCATCCTTGCGTGAGGCTTCGCCTGCAATATCAAGGTAAAGCCCGAAGACCTCAAAGCCCTCGGAAAGAAGCAGCTTTGCGGCTACGGCGGAATCTACGCCGCCTGAAAGCCCTAAAACGAGCTTTTTATTCACGGACGAGCCTCCTTTTCTCCGCGATTTTCAACGAAAACCATAAGCGCGGCGACATCCGCGGGGGATACACCAGAGATTCTGCTGGCTTGGCCGAAGTTCTCGGGTCTTATTTTTGATAGCTTCTGCCTCGCTTCAAGCCGCAGACCGACGACGGCATCATAATCGATATCCTTCGGAAGCTTCCTGCCCTCCATCTTGCCGAATTCCTTGACCTGCCTGAGCTGGCGGTCGATATAACCTGCATATTTAAGCCTTATCTCCACCTGCTCAGTTACAGCGGCGGGCAGCTCGGGGCGGTTAATGTCAAAGGCAGTGAGGTCGGCGTATTCAATTTGCGGGCGGCGCAGGAGCGTGGCGAGACTTATGCCGGAATTCGGAGCGGCGGTTTCTTTCTTTAACAGCATCTCGCAC
Organism: uncultured Oscillospiraceae bacterium; assembly: GCA_964459785.1. Taxonomy (GTDB): domain Bacteria; phylum Bacillota; class Clostridia; order Oscillospirales; family Oscillospiraceae; genus UBA2658. The sequence goes on from CAYWNW010000001.1 coordinate 23,282, forward strand.
AGCTCGTCCGAGGGCGGAAGATAAGTGTTCTCAAGCCTCTGCGTTTCCCTGTCAACCGCAGCGTATTTTTCCAGAACGGCGGCGTGCTGCTGCTCCGAAACAAGCCCGATTCGCAGTCCCAGGTGGGAAAGCCTTATATCCGCGTTGTCCTGACGGTGCAGAAGCCTGTATTCCGAGCGAGAGGTCATCATTCGATAAGGCTCATTTGTACCCTTCGTAACAAGGTCATCGATAAGCGTGCCGATATAACCGTCGCTGCGCTTTAATATCAGCGGCTCCTCGCCTTTGATTTTCAGCGCGGCGTTGACACCGGCGATGAACCCCTGAGCGGCGGCCTCCTCATAGCCCGAGGAGCCGTTGAACTGCCCCGCGCCGTAAAGTCCCGAAATCTTCTTGGTTTCGAGCGTTGCATAAAGCTCAGTCGGGTCAACGCAGTCATATTCAATTGCGTAGGCGGGTCTTGTCATTTCCGCTCTCTCAAGTCCCGGAAGGGTGTGGAGCATCTCAAGCTGCACTTCCTCGGGGAGCGAGGAGGAGAAGCCCTGAATATAAAGCTCCTCCGTGTCAAGCCCCATTGGTTCCACAAAAAGCTGATGACGCGGCTTATCCGCAAAACGGACGACTTTGTCCTCAATAGAGGGGCAGTAGCGCGGACCAACGCCCTCAATCACTCCGCTGTAAAGCGGACTTCGGTGCAGATTTGAGCGGATAATCTCATGCGTGCGCTCGTTTGTGTAGGTCAGATAGCAGTCCGCTCGATTTTCGGGGATATCGGTCGTGCGAAACGAAAACGGAACGATATGCTCGTCGCCGGGTTGAATTTCCATTTTTGAAAAATCGACGGTTTTACGGTTAATGCGCGGCGGAGTTCCCGTTTTAAAGCGTCTGATGCTAAGCCCGAGCTTTTCAAGACAGGCACTGAGCGGAACCGAAGCCGCAACGCCGTCAGGCCCCGATTGAATGAGCACATCGCCGATTATCACACGTCCCTTCAGATAAGTTCCCGTGCAGATCACCGCCGCCTTACAGGAATAGGTTGCTCCCGTATGCGTTCGCACGAAGCACAGCTCTCCGTCCTCAACGCCGATTTCCACAATCTCCGCCTGCTTTACGCGCAAATTTTCCTGCATCTCCAGCGTGTGCTTCATAATGCCCTGATACTTGCGCCTGTCAGCCTGAGCGCGAAGAGAATGAACCGCAGGACCCTTTCCGCGGTTGAGCATTCTGTACTGTATGCAGGACTTATCGGCGGCAAGACCCATTTCGCCGCCGAGCGCGTCAAGCTCACGGACAAGGTGGCCCTTGCCCGTTCCGCCGATTGCGGGGTTGCAGGGCATATTGCCGCAGGTGTCAAGATTTATTGTAAAAATCACCGTGTCAAGTCCCATTCGGGCAGCGGCAAGCGCCGCCTCTATCCCTGCGTGACCCGCTCCGATGACTGCGATGTCGCATTTTCCGGCATCATAATTCATGCTAAAACCTCCGGTGCGCTCATGCGCACAAATCGATACAAAAAGCCTCCGCATAAGGAGGATGCTCCCGATGATATTCAGTAAATCGGGCAAAATTACACTAAGTCATTATAGACTAAGTTCCGTTTGCGCGCAAATATTTTTAAAAAAAGCGAGATATTTTGGTTTAAAGACAGCAAAAACCCGCAATTTTCCTTGACAAGCGGGGCAACATAGAGTACATTGACTGTGTTAGTACAAATAGTACAGCAAATTCAGTTGTTGGAGGTGCTTGTTTGTTTTCGATAAATTATCGGGATTCGCGGCCTATCTACGAACAGGTCAAGGACAGTTTGCGCCGTGCAATTATCACGGGCGGGCTCAGGGCGGACGATAAAATACCTTCGGTCCGTGACCTTGCGGGACAGCTTGCGATAAATCCAAACACAATTCAGAAGGCCTATCGGGAGCTTGAAGCCGAAGGCTACATTTACTCCGTTCCGGGAAAGGGCAGCTTTGTGGGTGAAGGTATTGAAGCGCGTGAAGCCCGAAAGCGCGAGCTCTTTGAGCAGCTCGACTCGTCTGTAACGGATTTGAAGCAGCTTGGTGTTACGGCGGAGGATATCTGCGGATATATCACGAACTTATACGGCAGGGAGGAAAAGGGATGATTGAGGTCAAAAATGTCAGCAAAAGCTTTGACGGTTTTAAAGCGCTTAACCAGCTTTCGATAAATGTTCCCACAGGCGCAATTTACGGTCTTGTAGGGCCGAACGGCGCGGGAAAATCGACTATAATCCGCCACATCACGGGAATCTACCGTCAGGATGAGGGCGAGGTGCTCGTAAACGGTGAACCGGTTTACGAAAATACAAACATAAAAAAAGATATTGCATATATTCCCGACGATGTGTTCTTCTTCACTCAGTCCACAATCAAGGATATGATGAAGTTTTATAAGGGCGTTTGCCCAACATTTTCTGTCGAGCGTTATGAGAAACTGCGCCGCGCCTTTGAACTTAACGAAAACAGCAAAATGCGCAGTCTTTCAAAGGGAATGCAGAAGCAGGCGGCTTTCTGGCTGATGGTTTCCATGTGTCCGAAGGTGCTCGTTCTCGATGAGCCGGTGGACGGGCTTGACCCGGTTATGCGCCGCCAGGTCTGGAGCATTTTAATGGCCGATGTAGCCGAGAACGGAACAACGGTGCTTGTCTCCTCCCACAATTTGCGTGAGCTTGAGGACGTTTGCGACCATGTCGGCATTATGAGCAAGGGAAAGCTGCTTTTAGAGCGCAATCTTTCCGACCTTCAGGACAACATTGCGAAGGTCCAGCTTGCCCTGCCCGATGAAAGGGCGCTGCCGAGCGAGCTCAAGGTGCTGCACCACAGCTCGACGGGCAGGCTGCAGACGATAATTGTCCGCGGAAAGGCGGAGGAAATAACAAACCAGCTCGCGGCCTGCGAGCCGCTGTTTATGGACGTTATCCCCTTGTCACTTGAAGAAATATTTATTTATGAATTGGGAGGTGAGCACTATGAAGTCAAAGACATCATACTTTAACCGCGCTTTGTCTTTGAATCTTCTGAAGCGTTACTGGCCGATTTTTGCCGGTTACTGTTTAATATGGCTGATTATACTTCCTATTGCGCTCGCAAACAGACTTCAATATGAAGCGGCTAACATGGGCGGCAGTATCGATTTACAAGCTTTGGCGACAAGCGGCGGAAACCAAATTCTGAGAATCGGCATATATGGCGGAACCCTTATGTCGGCAGTGTTTGGCATATTTATCGCGATGGCGGCCTTCAGCTATCTCTACAACGCCAGAAGTGTTTCAATGATGTGCTCTCTGCCGATAAAACGCGAGAGTGTGTTCTTGTCCGTATTTACCTCGGGACTTGTAACGCTCATTGTTACTAACGTCATCGTATTTCTGATTTCTCTGGCTGTCGTGGCCGCAAACGGAATTTTCGGAGCCGGCTGTGCTTACCTTCTTCAATGGCTTGCAATGGTAAGCATGCTCAACCTGTTTTTCTTTGCCTTTGCGGCGCTGGTAGCCAGCTTAACGGGAAACGTTCTTGTCCTTCCGATTGTCTATGTTATTTTGAATTTTACGGTTTATGTCGTGGAAATGCTTATTAAAACTGTCATGAGCATGTTCATTTACGGAATCAGCATGACAGGTTCCAGCGAGCTTGCTGCGTTTTCACCTACGGTTGCCCTCTTAACCTCGAACAATTTTGTCGGCATTCTTGAAAACCCCGCAGATTACAACAGCGCGACTATCGGCTACACCTATACGGGATGGGGTTTGCTTGCGGCTTACGCCGTAGCTGGGCTTATTTTCGCGACACTTGCGATGCTTTTAATCAAGCACCGCCGCATGGAGGCCGCGGGTGATGTCGTGGCGGTTAAACCGTTGAAGCCAGTATTCAAATACTGTCTGTCAGTTGGTTGCGCGCTTGTTCTGGGGCTGATCATCTATTCGACTGTTTTCGATAACAGTACCCTTTTCGGAATTAAGAGCATGCTGTTTATGCTGCTGTTTATGCTTTTCGGCGCCTTTATCGGCTACTTTGCCGCGGAAATGCTGATGCAGAAGACTCTGCGTGTTTTCTCCGCACGAAACTGGGTAAGAATGGGTATAACCGCTGTTATTATCTCGGCTTTTATGCTCTGCGGCGAGTTCGATATTTATGGCATTGAAAGCAAAGTTCCCGATGCGGGAGAAATAAAGGGCGTTTCAATTTCAGCTTCGGGTGAAACTGCTCTTCTTGAGCAGCCGGAAAATATCGAAGCCGTGCTCTCGCTCCACAGGGATATTATATCTCACAAGGACGCAAACGAGCGCTGCACCGGCAACTTTGAGCTGGCGGTTAACTATGTCACGCTGACCTATACCTACAAAAACGGGAAAACGCTTACGAGAGAATATAATATTTACCGGGATGCGAGCGACGATATATATACTCTGAACGACTTGATGAATTCCAAGGAAGCGGTTGAATTCCGCAAAGAGCTGTCCGTTCCGGTTAGCGTTGATACAATCGCGGACGCGTATATAAGCTATTTCGACAAAGCACTTCAGACCTACACAAGTGTTGAGCTCTCTCCGGCGCAGGCTTATGAGCTTTACACTCAGTGCATTATTCCGGATATAGATGACGGCACGCTGGGAAAGGTGTGGCTTGTTCCGGACGACAGCTATTACGACGGAGTTTACGACTGCACAATAAATTTTTCGCTTGAAAAGCGTGTTGACGACATGGAATACAAAAGCGCATATTTCTATACTACTTTAACTCTTAACGCGGAGCGCACGAAGGAGTGGATTTCAAAAAACTTCGGCCTTTCGCTTTGCACTATGGGTGAGAGCGCAAAATACATGTATAACCAATCAGACTCAAAAGCCTATGCGGAAAAGTACGGATATGCGGCGGCGGTGCCCGCAACGGTAATTGAATAAAAAGAAGCATATAACAAAAAAAGCGAAGCCGAAAGCGGCTTCGCTTTTTATTTAAAATTACTCCTCGTACATTGCGAGCTTGGATCTTACGCCGTTAGCCTTGCAAACGGGGCGGAACTTCTGGAAGAGCTCTGTTTCGGAATGAGCCTGGAGATCATCAAAGGATTCCCACTTTTCGATAAGCATCATGCGCTTGGGATCATCAACACTGATAAAGAAATCGTACTCAAGATTGCCCTTGTCCGCACGTGAACCCTCAACAAGGCCTTCATCACAAAGTGTCTTATAAAAATCCTTCATCTCGGTTGTTTCGCTGGTAAAAAGACAGTTGCAGATAACCATAGTCAGTCCTCCGTAATTATAATTGCCTTTCGGCTTGTCGCTAACATGATAACACTATTATTTGCCAAATGCAACGCAAATTGACTGTATGCCATTTTGTTTTCTTTTTAACGAATTCAAGGACATTTTCGCCTTTTATGCAGCTGAAAAAGTCAAAAACGACGGAAATTAAACGAACCGGCACGGGAAAATATCCAAACGAAGGATAGAATCCCATGCCGGTTTTTTTACACGCGCTGACTTAGCAGAGTGTGCTGCTTACAGCTCGTAAGTCGAGAATTCGTAATTTCTGTAGGGAACAGCAGTGTGAGGCTGCCTGGGAGGAGCGACGGTATCATCGTTCATGTCATAATCCTTGAAATCCCACTCTTCAATCAGCGGAGTTGTGAGGATCTGATCCTTCAGCCACTGACGGAAATCGGGATGAGCGATTTTGATGAGAGCCTTGATACGATCAACGTAAGTCTTGAGGTAAACATCGGCAAGACCATACTCGGATACTACGAACATGACATAGTTTTTAAGCATGGAAACAATGCTTCCCGCGGGCAGCCAGGGGACGATGTTGGACTGGGTTTCGCCCTTCTTGTCAACATAGGTGGAGCGCAGGCAAAGGAAGCTTCTGCCGTTCTTTGCGCGCTGCGCGCCGTAGATGTAAGCCAAAGAGCCGCCCATTCCGGTATAGGGCTTGAGTCCCTGTGCTTCGGAGCAAGCCTGTCCGAGAAGGTCAACCATGAAGGTTGCGTTGATTGCTACCAGATTTTCCTGCTCCATTGCGCCGAGGGGTTCAATGCAGAGAGTTCTGGGATAAAGGCGAACATCGTGCTTGGTGGTTGCAAGCCATCTGAAGGTCTCTTCTGTGCAGGCGCCGGGGCTGGCTGCACGGATTCTTGTAATCTTGCCGCTTTCGACAAGAGGCCTCATGCTGTCGCAGAGAACTTCGGAGAAAACCTCGAAGGAGCCGGGCAGCTTCGCAAGGTTTGCAAGAATAGCTTCGCCCAGACCGCCGAAGCCGATCTGAACCTTATCGCCTTCATTGATGTAAGGCAGAATGTAGGAGGCGACTTTCTCGTCCATATCGGTGGGTTCGGGAATCGGAAGCGCCATCATCTCGGTGTTGTTTTCGATTATGTAATCGAACTCGGTGATATGGATGTAGTTATCCTCCAGAGGTCCGGGGGCGGGATAAACACCGGTTGAGTCAATGAAACCGAATTTCTTGACAATATGGGAGTCGGTATTTGTTACCGCGTTTGTGCAAACGCCATAGCAGCCGACATTGCACCAGCCGTTGGCATCAGGAGGACAAACCTGAGTTGCGGAGGTGTTTACGCCATATTCCCACATCGAGTTTGCATAGGTGTCATATCCGGCACCGAGGACTTCGATTGTGTGCTCGTCTATTGCCATGCGATCCAGAGGAAGGTTGTAGACGTTGAGAAGACGGAAGTGCTCCTTGGTATCGTGATCAAAAAGCATATTTGCAGGGTAATTCATTACGTTGTACCAGAAGCTGACGTTGTGATACTCCTCTTTGTGCTCATAAAGATAGTCAAGAAGAGCGTACGGTACCATTGTTGCCTGTCCCAGATAGATTGCGTCGCCGGGCTGGATCGCCTTCGCGGCTTCCTCAATTGTCACGAGGTGGTCCTTGTAGTATTTTTGCCAGTCTGCCGTTAAGTCTTTCTTTGCCATTTAAATAAACAACTCCTTCTCCAAAATGTTTTCTAAGTTCTTCAACTTAAGTTCAACACATAGGTAGTTTATTATACAACATACTAGAAATTTATGCAAGCAATAATGGAACATAAGCGGAGCAGCTCCGATGATTTGGTAAATTATTATGAAAATATTTAAATTATTTGATATTATTTCATAAAAGCTTTTTTCAGTTAATAGAAGCATATGTCAACGAAAAGATGTCTGAATAAGTGCCCGTAGATGCTAATTATCAGTAGAAGCCGAAAATACGCTTTTCGATAAACCCCTCAGAAAACGAAGCCAAACAATGAATACGATGCGCATATAATGAATAATTATGCAATAAAAGCACCCCCGTGGTCTGACTGTTTTATCAAACCGCGGGGGTGCCGAAACTTAGGATGATTTTATTGGGTTAATCGCTTAGTCAAAGAGATTGTAATCAACAAAATCGTCTTCTTTGATAAGAGCAGTGGTGCAGATTTTGTCCTTGAGTTCCTGTCTGAAGTCGGGATGCGCTATCTTGAGGATTGCCTTAATGCGGTCCTTCAAGGATCTGAGATAAACATTGGCAATGCCCCACTCGGTTACGAGGTACATAACATAGACTTTCGGGGTTGTGACAATGCAGCCTTCGGGCAGCCACGGATGGACGTTGGAGTGACGCTCACCGTCATGGTCAACAAAGGTGGAACGCAGGCAAAGGAAGCTGCGGCCGTTCTTTGCGCGGATTGCGCCGTAAAGGTATGCGAAAGAGCCGCCGGGGCCGGAGAAGGGAGTTGTTCCCTGAGCTTCGGAGCAGGCCTGACCGAGAAGGTCAATCTGGAAGGTAGCGTTGATGGAGACGAGGTTATCGCACTGCATGCAGCCGAGCGGGTCAATCATCTGCTGCTGGGGACGCAGTTCGATACGCGGGTCGTCGCGCATGAAAGCAAAGAATTTCTCGGAGCAGGAGCCGGGGCTGGAGGCAACGATCTTTGTAATCTTGCCTTCCTCAACGAGATCCTGCATGTTGTCGCAGGCGACCTCGGAATAAATCTGGAAGGTTCCCTCTGCCTTGCGGAGGTTTCTGAGAATTTCCTCACCCAGACCGCCGAAGCCGATTTGAACATTGTCGCCGGGCTTGATGTGGGGCATGATGAAGGAAGCAATCTTCTCATCAACGGGAGTGGGCAGCGGAGAGGGAATGAAGCTGGGCTCGGTGTCGAGCTCGCAGATATAATCCATCTGGGAAACGTGTATGTAGTGGGTTTCATAGGGACCGGGAACCGGGAAAACACCGGTATGGTCGATAAAACAAATTCTCTTGGTTATACGGGGGTCGAGGGTAATGATTTGGTTTGTTGTAACACCGTAAGCGCAAACGTTGCAATAGCCGTTCTCATCCGGGGGGGCAACGTGCATAGCGATAGCGTTGCAGCCGTACTCAAAGGGGGCGAACTGAAGTGTGTCATAGGTGCAGCCGCCGGGCTCAATGGTGTTCATTCCGATTGCCATACGCTCAACAGGCAGGCAATAGGCGCTGATCATCTTGAAATGCTTTTTTGTTTCGGTGTCAAATACCATGGATGCGGGCTGATTCATGACGTTGTAGTAAATGGTTACGTCATGATAGTCTTCCATGTGAGCGTAAAGCTCTTCCAGCCATGCATAGGGAATGGTGGAAGCTTGTCCCAGCCAGAACACGTCGCCGGGGACAACTGCCTTTGCGGTTGCTGCCAGGTCAACCTTGTGATCCTCGTAGTATTTTTTCCAGTCGATGTTTAAATTCTTCTCTGCCATAGTCGAATAACTCCCTTACCGAAAAATAATTTTTACAGTATGCGCCAAATTTGCTGTAACGCACCAGTATGTTAATTTTACATCACAGAAAAATAAATTGCAACGAAATTTACCTGACTAAAAAGACAGACTTTCCGCGAATAATTGTACAAATTGTATTATAGAATCATATCTAAAAGTGCATATACCGTCTTTTTGAATTGAAAATTATTCAAACTAAGCGGCTTGGGCGATGAACCGCTCGTTATTGCTCAAATCGCTTATCGAAAATACCTGCAAAAAACCGACGCGCCCGCCGCACACCCCAAAATCAAGGTGTGGGACAAGCGCGTCGGTGATGTTTAAACCAACAGGAGACTCACTTCATAAACTGTTCAATAGCCTTATTCAAATCAACTAATTTCTGCTTATCGTCGTTCGCGATAGCTTCGGTAATACATTCGGTGATATGGTCCTGAAGAAGGACCTTTCCCGCGTTGTTGATTGCCGACCTCACGGCCGCAAGCTGAACAAGAACTTCTGCGCAATCTCTGTCGTTATCAATCATTCTGATAACGGATTCCAAATGTCCGTTCGCTTTTGCAAGGCGGTCATGGACCGCTTTTTTATTGGTATGAACATGGGGATGCCCGCATGAGTGGTCATGCTCGTGCTCATATCCGTGACTGTGTGCAGTTCCGTCAGCGTGGACGTGGTATTCCGCTCCGTTATTGTCGTTTGTCTCATGCATAGCAGTCACTCCTTTTCTTGCAGTTAAAACTCCGGGATAATCTTCTTCAGAATTGCCTTAACAGCCTGTGGGCAGGCACTATCCAAAGGCAGCTCAAACAAAGATGTATTCTCACGGTCAAATTTGTTGACGTCTGCATCCTCGGGCAGCTCGCCGAACACCTCAAGTCCGACCTTCTTAAGAAGCTCTTCCTTGGGCTGGTCATTGCGGACGCGGTTGAGGACTAGGCCCGTCATTTTGACATCGATGTTGTTTTCTCCGGCATTTGCCACAGCTATGATTCCGGCAGCAGTCTGAAGACTTCTGGCGGACATGTCAGCCATAACAAGCAGGCAGTCAACGCTCTTCATGACGCGGCGGTTGAGCTGCTCGGGGCCTGCTTCACCGTCGACTATAACATAGTCATAGTCGCCCATGAGCGTATCGATGCCGAAACGAAGCAGTTCGTTGCAGGCACAGAAGCAGCCAGGCTCCTCGGGACGTCCCATTGTTAAAAGGTCGAAGCCCTTTCCGTGAGCGAGAATCCCGCGCATAAGATCCTTTGTGGGTCCGTTGTTGAGCTGGTCGCGGGCCTGACGCATTCCGACAAGCTCGGCGCGAAGATTACTGACTGTCTTATCAACCTTCAAGCCGGTTGTATAGCACAGGCTCATCGCGGAGTCTGCGTCAATTGCAAGCACTCTGCCAGGGAAACGGTCCGCCAGCAAACGAATAAGAAGTGTGGATACGACAGTTTTGCCCGTTCCGCCTTTTCCGGTGACGGCAATTGATTTAATTTTTTCCATATTATTTCCCTCGCTTTCCAATATGAATAATATGATTTATCTTTGTCCACGACCGCAGCTGAGCTGCGGCCGCGGACGGAATGTTTGGTTTTGCTTATTTCGTGAAGTTCTTTGCGCCGACAACGGATTCCATGTACTCGCCGATTTGAGCGCGGAGCTCGTCGTTGGACTTGTAGCGCGGATCGATAGCGTCGACGTCGACATAAAGGGTGGGAATACCATACTTCTCCTGGATGAAGTCGGTAACGATTTTGCCGGAAGCCCAGGTGTGCTTGCAGCCGACGTGACCCATGAAGATGGATACGTTGACCTTGAACTCGTCATACATCTTGTCGATGACCTTGAGCCAATACTCTGTCGGTCCGGTTGCGCCGTGAATCATCGGAACGAGAAGCATGGACTTGGCAAGCTGGAGCTTAACGCTTTCCCAGTTGTCAAGATCTTCAAAGATAACGCCGTCCTGATAGCCGAAGCCGTCCATAACGGTGATTGCGCCGTAGGTCTTTTCCATCCAGTCCATGATGCCGGTGTTGGACCACATCATGTTCTGCATGAGGCATACGCGGTAGGGCTGCTCGCCATCGGGGCATCTGGTTGCCGTCATACCCATGTCGATGAGCATGTTGCCCATCTCGAGCTGGGTCTGGAGCATTGAGGTAACCTCGGGGGTTCCTGCCAGAGGAGCGATAATCTCGTTAAGAACGAGCATACGTCCGGGCAGTACGCAGGGAACCTGCTTGCGAAGGTCGGCCAGCTTCATGAGAATATCATAAGCCTTGTTGGACTCTTCGGTGATTTCTTTGAACTTCTCGTAGCGGGCGGCATCCCACTTCATTCCGGTGAGCTCTTCCATGAAGGGAATGAAAGCCTGAATCTGATCTGCCAGATATGCATAGCCCTTGTCGTCATGACGGAAGGGGCAGTCAAAGGTGAAGCAGGGGCAGTCAAAAAGGCGCTCCATCATGGGGTATGCGATACGGGCGGAGTCGCAGGGAACGGTTGCGTGAACGAAAGCGTCAATCTTAACGCCGAACTCGCCCTTAAGTGCGCAGCCGAGCTGTGCCTTGTCGATAGCGCACATGCTGGTGGGAGCATACTTTTCGGTTTCGTCGATGTAACGGCTGCAGAGGTCTTCCATGGAGGCGATACGGGTGGGGATAGTATCAAGGAAGAAGGGAACGCAATCAAATGCGCGCATGATGGTTACGGGAACAGGACCGCCGAAAGCAATAAGCTTCTTGCCGGCTTTCTGTGCGTCGCGGATTTCTTCCCAAGTGAATTTCTGAATGTCAACTGTCCACATTACTTCAGGCATGCCCTTGGAGAGCATGTGCTGATAAATGCTGTCAACCTGGTTGCAGGTCAAATCTATCATGTTAACCGGCTGGGTAGGATCAAAGTTCTGTTTTACTTCTGCCATGGTATTGTCCTCCTTCTTCTTACTTATCTAACATTTCAATGAAAGCTTCTGCACGGATAGCAAGCTGTCCGGCGTTTGCCATCTGCTCTTCGCGCTCAACCTGAAGCATCGGAACGCCGATTGTCTTGAGTTCGGGCTCGAGGTAATAGGACTCTCCGCCCCAGCACTCGCAGTTCTGCATCTTCTCATAGATGACGCCCTGAACGCCGTAAGCCTTGCAGTCAGCGATAATTTCCTTGTGGAGAGCGGGACGGCTGTCGAGGCTGCGGGGGCAAGCTATGCGGTCAAGGTAATACTTGGCAATAGAACCCATAACGTCCTTATCATCAACAACAATCTGCTCGCCGAAAGCCTTGTAGCCGAAGCACATATTGTCAGCGACAATAAGTCCGCCCTTATCCTCGATAACCTTGAGGTATTCGGGGTTATCAAGTGCGGAGCCGATGACCATAAGACGTGCGCGTGCTTCGATGGGCTTGCGGTTCTTAGCGTCTGCAAGGAACTCCTTGAGAGCAGCAATGTATTCATCAATTGTCATATCACACTCGGCAAGAGTGATGGAGAGGACTTCTGCGCCGGTTACGACGGGCTTTTCAGCCTTGCGAAGATCATAGAGCTGAGCGATAAGAGCGCGCATTTCGTTTGTCTTTGCGATTGCGGCCTTAAGAGCTTCGTCTGTAATCTTTTTGCCGGAAAGTTCACCGAGCTTGTCGGCAAGAGTCTGCAGCTCAGCCTTGTAGTAAGCTGTGGTTGTTTCATTGGTGATACGAGGAGCACCAATCTGATAGATGAACAGGTCTTTTCCGGCTTTTTTGGAGATGTGACCCCAGTTGTCGAGAATACGTGTGGGCATCATGCAGCCGTCGGACTGAACAAGACCGTCGAGCTCGTAAGTACCGTTCATCAGGTACTGGAGGATGGAACGCGCGTAGCTGCAGCTGAAGCTGGACATCCATGCTTCTGCGTCACTGCTGTCAACGCAATTTGTTGCTCTGAGACGTACGGGAAGAATATCAGCTGCGTAAAAAAGTTCTTCAGGAACGTGGCAGCACACATATCCTAGCGCCTTTTTGCCGGTTGCTTTCCAGGCTTTTACGGATTCGCCTGAAATGTTGGTTTCGAATAATTTTTCGTAACTCATGTGTCTCCTCCTTTAATTTCTTAGGGAAAATAATTTTAATCTCAGCGGACACCCCGAAGCGAATTATCCGCACGGAGATAAAATCCTTAACTTGCGCCTCTCACCACGAGAAGCCGATCGCGCCTGCTGTGCATGCCGCGGCGCAGAGCTCTTTGCTCGCACCGGCTTTGCAGTGTGCGCAGCTGGTTTGCAAGGTGTTGCGGGCATCCTCCCGAATCAACACAACCTCATCATCAAAATCGTCCAGCTCGGTAATAAAAAGCTTCTCGGGACAGGCGCTGATGCAGCCCTTGTCCGAACATTCGGCACACTTGGAGGTGTCGATTTTGATGTAGTAGTGGCCGGAACCATCCTCATAGCCGTAATTTGCTATCATGACTTAAGTCTCCTTCCAACTTGCACATTCAAATCAGGCGGCAAAGCCCGATTCGCATCCTATACTGCCTGACTTTCCTTGGCTCTCTTCTTTTCAACAAGCTCTTTTGCGATTATTGCTGCTCCGAGAGCGCCGGCAATCTGGGTATCCATTGTGGGAGTAAGAGCCTTGATTCCCATTATACGCTCAATACGGCGGGTTACGCCGATATTTTTTGCGATTCCGCCGGTAATTGCGAAATCAAGCTCCATGCCGTTGCGCTCGAGCAGACGGACGACGCGAAGCGCCATAGCGTGGCAGTATGCCGCGAGAACCTTTTCCTTTGTCCAACCGTTGCGCATGAGCTTTGTAGCCTCGCTCTTTGCGAAAATAACGCAGGTGGAGGAAACGGGAGCCGGCTCTTCTTCGATTTTGAAGGACATCTCGCCGATGTCTTCAACGCGGACTGCCAGCAGGTTTGCGATAACCTCCATGCCGCGGCCCGTTCCGGCTGCGCACTTGTCGTTCATCATGAAGGAGGTAACTGTGCCCTTTTCGTCGCAGTGGATAGCTTTGCAGTCCTGTCCGCCCATGTCAAGAATTGTGCGCACGGTGGGTCCGTAGATGTAGTTTGCACCTCTGGCGTGGCAGGTGATTTCGGTTACCGTCTTGTTGGAGAAGGGTACGTTTACGCGGCCATAGCCTGTACCTATCGTATAGTCAATGTCTTCAAGTGTTAAGCCCGTGTCCTTCATTGCCCAGTTGATTGCGCCGATTGCAGAATCGGGGCTGTTTGAGCCGGTTCTCATGTTTGAATATGCATAGGGCACGCCGTCTGCCAGAATAACAGCCTGTGTGCTGGTTGAGCCGATGTCAACACCGGCGGTAATGAGCTTACCGTGCCAATCGGGAATGTCGGGGTTCTTCCAATTGGATTCGGTCCATCTCCAATAATCTATCTTTTCAATCTCAGCCATTATCTTATCCTCCGTTTACTGATTCTCGGCAGCAAAAAGCGCCGCGCCGATTGCGCTGATATACTGGTTGTTGTCAGGTGTAACAATATCCCTGCCGAAAACCTTTGACATGCAGCTGACCAAGCCTTTGTTGAAAGCGGGACCGCCAATCATTGTGAAATGGTCGGTAAGACCCACTCTTCTTATCATCGAAGCAATGCGGTTTGCGATACCCATATGCACGCCGTAAGCGATGTCTTCTCTGGTTTCCTTAGCGTGAATCAGAGAGATAACTTCGGACTCGGCGAAAACAACGCACTGAGCGTTGGTAGCAAGCTCTTTTGTGTGGCGCAGGGAGAATTCTCCCATTTCCTCTGTCGTAATCTGAAGCGCGCGGGCCATAGCCTCGATAAAGGTTCCGGCGCCGGAAGCACACTTATCGTTGACCTCATACTTCATTACGGAGCCGTCCTCGTTCAGACGGATGACACGGCAGCTGTCCGCTCCCATGTCGATAACGGTGTCGGTTTCGGGAAGCACAAACTTTGCGCCTCTGGCTGCCGCGCCGACCTCGTTGATCTCGGTGTCGCCCCATTTGACGATTTCGCGGCCTACGCCGGTAATAACCAAACGGCTGACGTCTGCCTTTGCAATGCCCGCTTTTTCCAAAGCCTGTTCATAAACTCTCTGTGCTGCCAAATCTGCGTCGAACTCTGTCGGGAGCAAAGCCATTGCGACAACCTTGTTGTCCTTAATGATGACTCCTTTAGTGTTCTGACTGCCACAATCGATTCCTGCGGTTATCATACTTGTTCCTCCTCATAATGCTATGTCAGCGGAATTGGGATTATATTATTGTGCTGACATCTGAATCCATACAGCTAATATTGAGCAAAGAATGTGCCAATTCCTCAATATTTGTAAAAATAGTAATCTTTCAACAAAAAACATTAGGACATTTTGTTTAACTTGAATAGTGAGCATCCTGCCGCCACAATATGTGGTATTTGTAGCCACGCAAAAATATTGTAGAAGAAGGGACAATTAGCGCAGTTTAATGCGCTGATTGTATCATAATTGTATCCGAGTTGCGTCAATATTGGAGCACAAACGTTTTATCGCTGCATTTTCCTTGGAAAACAAAGCTGCAGCCTAAAAATAGACCGCTCGTATTAAAACTTAAGCATCTCCTAAATCGACAGAACCGGGCTTTTCCCAGGTCTGAGCCGGCAATGCAAATGAAAAGCAGCGTAATGATGCGAAAGCCGATTGTCATATGCAATAGGTATAAACTCATTGGAATAAAAAACGGCTGATCGTCGTCTGCGCACGCAGTAATGTAATGGAGCAATCGGTAAGCCAAGTTGTCAATTTCGACATATTTGGTGATTTATTCACAAAGAAACCAGGCTCGATTTAGAGCTTGTGTGAGGCAAACGGGAGTTCATAACGATTCAGTTATGTTTTTCATCTGACGCCGAAAGACAGCTAGAAGCAGATATTCGTGCCTCAACTGTTCCTTTGTTTAAAAACTGTGTCAACGCTGTGTCAAAACTTAAAAGAGGCGGAAGCAAAGCTGCTTCCGCCCCACGAAACTAAAGGTGGAGAAATTACTTGTTGACGACTGTGTCGAAGTAGTCGCCGAGAGATGCCTGAATCTCGGCCAAAGACTTGTAACGTCCGTCGATACCGTCGATATCAAGATAGAGGGACGGAATTCCGTACTTTTCCTGAATCATGTCGGTGACGATCTTTGCAACAGCCCAAGTGTGCTTGCAGCCGATGTGACCGAGGAAGATGGACACGTCGGGATCGTAATCGGCAAAGATTTTGTCTACGAGATAGGTATATGTATCGACAGGGCCGGCAGCACCGTGAATCATGGGGTTATTCTGCATCTTCCTGCCCATGGTTGCAAAGCAGTCATGTCTGTTGTCGAGGTCTTCATAAATATCGCCGTGCTGGAAGCCGAAAGCGTCCATGATTGCGACTGTGTCGTATTCTCTTTCCATCCAGTCCATGATGCCGGAGGAAGACCAAGGCATGTTCTGGAGCAGAGCTGCACGGTGCTTTTCACCGTTGACGCAGGGACCCATGCCGAGCTCTATCATCATCTGGCCGACTTCAAGCTCCTGACGGAGAAGGTTGCCCATTTCGGGATAGCATGCCATTGCGTTGGAGGTTCCGTTAAGAACCAGCATACGTCCGGGCAGCGGGCAGGGCTTATGCTTGCGCAGATCCGCGCATTTGCCCTGAAGGTCGAAGGTCACGTTGGAGTTTGCCATAGCTTCCTTCATCTTGTCCCAGTCAAGCTTTGTGCCGGTGAAGTCTTCCATAAATGTGACAAATCTTTCGATCTGAGCGACCATGTATTCGGAGCCGCGCCAATCTCTGCGGAAGGGGAAGTCGAAGGAGAAGGTCGGAACCTTCATCATTCTTTCCATGTTCGGATATACAACGCGGGAGGAGTCGCAGGGAACGGTGGAATAAACGAATGCATCAGCCTGAACGCCGTACTGATCTTCTACCAGTGTGCCGAGGTAGGTTTTGCAAAGACCGCAGGTCGTGGGGGGAACATATTTCTCGGCTGCATCGATGAACTTACCGGTGAGAACCGGGTTCGGGGAAAGACGGATGGGAATTGTGTCCAGATAAACGGGAACGCAATCGAAAGCCACAATGATGTCAACAGGAACCGGGCCGCCAAAGAAAACGAGCTTTTTGCCGTTCTTGTGCGCGTCGCGAACCTGATGCCACATATCATACTGAATCTGGAGGGTCCAAAGCAGGTCGGGATTCTTTTCCTTCATGCGTTCCATCTGTCCTTCGACTTTTTCGCAGCAGAAGTCAAAAACGGACATTTCTCCAGCCATTACGGCATCTTCTAATCTAGTATCCTTTGCCATATTTTAGTCCTCCTTTTCAATCATTTCGACAAACGCTTCCGCACGAATAGCAAGCTGTCCAACGTTGGCAAGGTGCTCTTCGCGGTCAAGCGTGAGTATCGGGATGCCGGCTTCCTTGAGCATCGGCTCAAGGAACATGATCTCGCCGCCCCAGCACTCGCAGTACTGCATCTTCTCATATACAATACCCTCAACGCCGAATTCCTTGGCAGTGTCAACGACCCACTGCTGCATTCTTTCACGGTTGTCAAGCATACGCGGGCAGACAAGACGTGTCAGGTAGTAATCGGCAAGAGAGCCGAGAACGTCTTTGTCGTCGACTTCGACGGAATAGTTAAAGGGTCTTGAACCGTAGCAGAGTGCGTCATGTACGAACAGGCCGCCCTTATCCTCGAAGACCTTGAGGTAACCGGGGTTGTCGAGCGCAGAGCCGATAATCATAAGACGTGCACGCTTGTCGGTGATGGGAGTGCGGTTGCCCACATCAGCCAAGAAAGCCTTGAGGAGATCAATGAACTCTTCAACTCGGAGATCGCTGTATGCCAGCGTAATCTTGAGAGTGTCTTCTCCGCTGATGACGGGATGCTCCGCCTTGCGGAGATCATAGACCTTTTGAACCAGCTCGCGAGCTTCGTTGTACTTTGCGATGGAAGCCTTCAGCTTCTCATCTGTCAGCTTGTTTCCGGAGAGCGTCTCAAGAGCCCCTATGAGGTCCTTGAGCTCGTCAACATAAAACGAATGGCCGATATCTTTGTAGATTCCGTATACACGGGGAGCTGCAAACATCATGTGGAAATTGCCGCTTTTCTTTTGCTCGTCGGTATACTTGGCGTTGTCAAACGCACGCCACGACATCATGCAGCCATCGGTTGCAACGATACCGTCAAGATCTGAGTATACGCCATCCAGCCAGTGCTGAAGAATGCCTCTGGCATAGCTGCAGCTGAATGTGGACATCCATGTGTCTCCGTCGGGGGTTTCCGTAATGCCAGTTGCTCTCAGACGAACGGGCATAATATCCAGCGCGTGCAGGATTTCAACGGGTACATGGCAGCATACAACGCCAAGTGCCTTTTTGCCTTGTGCTTTCCATGCTTTTACTGAATCGCTCGAAATCTCTGAATTGAATAATCTCTGGTAATCCATGTGTCTCCTCCTTTTAATTCTTGGGCGATAATTTCAAGCTTACGCAGATGCACCGACCCGCAACTCGGGCCAAAAGCATCTCGCAAGTTAAAATTTATAATTGTTGATACCCGATGAATCGGGTACCCTGCGCAACGCTCGCGAAACGCAATTATGCATGACTGACCTATTTCTGAAGTCAATCATACGCACTATATTCTACAATCCGAATACTTAAATGTCAATTAACGAAAACATTTCTGTTGTTTAAACGATAAACCGCGCTGAATTTTGTGCAATACTGCAAGGAAATTTTACGAATATATAACTAAATGATTATGTATACATCTCATAAAATTTATAGATTACTTTTTTGGAATATGCACAATAGTTACAGTTACCGCATTACGACAGTCTCAAAGTACTCCGAAATCTGCGCCTTGATTTCATCACCGGACTTGTAGCGCCCGTCAATCGCGTCAAGGTCTACATAGAGTGTCGGAATTCCGAACTTCTCCTGAACCATATCCGTGACCATTTTTGCGGAAGCCCAGGTGTGCTTGCAGCCGACATGTCCGAGGAACATTGAGACGTTCGGAGAATACTGCTCAAAGATGTGCTCGACGAGCTTTACATGGTTCTCGCTCGGTCCGGAAGCGCCGTGAATCATCGGGTTGTTCTGCATCTTCTTGCCCATTATTTTGAAGCAGTCGCGCCTGTCGTCCATGTGCTCATACATAATATCGCCCTGGAATCCGAAGGCGTCCATAACCGCGACGGCGTTATATTCCTTCTGCATCCAGTCCATAATGCCGGCATTGCCCCAAATCATGTTCTGGAGCATTGCGATTCTGTATTTCTCATCCTCGCAGACGCCCATGCCGAGATCCACCATCATCTGACCGGCCTCAAGCTCCGACTGGTAAAGGTCACCCATGATCGGATAGCAGGCAACGGCGTTAGTAGTTCCGTTCAGAACGAGAAGACGTCCGGGCAGCGGGCAGGGCTTATTCTTGCGCAAATCTGCGCACTGTCTTTGAAGGTCGAAGTTGCGGTTTGCGTTTTCCATGTAGTATTTAAGCTTATCCCAATCAAGCTTATGTCCGGTATGCTCCTCCATGAAGGCAACGAGGTCTTCCATCTGGTCGGCAAGATATTCCGCTCCGCGCTCATCTCTGCGGAAGGGCATATCAAAGCTGAAGGTGGGAACGCCGATTATCTTTTCCATGGCGGGGTAGGCAACGCGGGAACTGTCGCAGGGTACGGAGTTATAGATGAACATATCGGGCTGCATACCGTAAGCGCCGCTCAGCCATGCGCCGAGCTCCACCTTGTCAAGGCCGCACATCGAGGCGCCGACATATTTTTCCGCTTCGTCAATATATTTTGCCGTGAGAGTTGGGTTCGTAGAGAGGCGGAAAGGAATGGTATCCAGATAGAAACCGACACAGTCAAAAGCCGCTATAAGCTCGGTGGGCACGGAGCCGCCGTAGAATACCAGCTTCTTGCCGTTTTTGTGGGCATCGCGGAAGCCGTCCCACATAAATTTTTGGATTTCCATTGTCCAGAGCATATCGGGGTTGCGCTCTTTCATGCGCTCGAGAGAAGCGTCAATCTTCGCACAGGCGAATTCTGTTATGGTCATTTCACCCTTTAAGACCAGTCCTTCAAGATCTTTAACGTCAGCCATTTCCTAGACCTCCTTTTCAATCATTTCAATGAATGCTTCAGCGCGGATTGCAAGCTGGCCTGCGTTAGCCATTTGCTCCTCACGTTCAACTGTCAATAGGGGGATACCCTCGTCCTTCAGCCTTTGCTCAAGCAGGACATTTTCACCGCCCCAGCACTCGCAGTTCTGCATTCTCTGATAGATTATTCCGTCGGCATTGAAATCTCTGACGGATTTAATAACATAGTCGTGCATCTGAATGTGCTTATCCATCATGCGCGGGCAGACAAGCCTTTCAAGATAGTATTTCGCGATTGAACCGAGCACGTCCTTATCGTCGACAACAAGTGGGTCGCCGAAGCCGCGTTCGCCAAAGCACAGCGCATCGGCAACGACAAGGCCGCCCTTGTCTTCAATTACCTGAAGATACTCGGGGTTATCGAGAGCCGAGCCGATTACCATTATGCGTGCGCGGCTGCCGGTTATCGGAGCGCGGTTTTTCGCATCGGCAAGGAAAGCCTTTAAAAGCTCAATATATTCGTCAACGGGCATATTGGTCGAGGCCAGAGTGAGCTTGAGCATATCTGTGCCGCTGATAACGGGGTTTTCAGCGCGGCGCAGCTCGTTAACCTGCCTTACAAGGGCGCGGGCTTCATTCTGCTTTGAAACAGCCGCTTTCAGCTTCTCGTCGGTGATTTTGTTGCCCGTGAGTTTTTCGAGAGCTTCGATGAGGTCCGTAAGCTCCGCCTTGTAAAAGGGATATGTTCTGGCGTTGCTTAAACGCGGAGCGCCGATCTGCATAATGAACTTGCTGCCGTCGCCTTTCGCGTTTATGTACTTTGCGTTATCGTAAATACGGGACGCCATCATGCAGCCGTCGGAAGCCACAATCCCGTCCAGCTCATAGGTTCCGTCGAGCCAATACTGTAAAATTGCCTTGGCAAAGCTGCAGCTGAAGCTTGACATCCATGTTTCGGCTTCGCTGCTGTCAACGCAGTTTGTGGCTCTCATGCGTACGGGCAGAATGTCCGCGGCATAAAAAATTTCCTCCGGCACATGACAGCAAATAACCCCCAGTGCTTTTTTACCCTGAGATCTCCATGCTTGTGCCGCCTTTTTAGAAATGTCCGAATCAAACAACTTTTGATAATCCATGTCCTTCCTCCTTCTTGTTTTGAAAAGCGCAAATGCCTGAAAGGCAGACAGTCTTTCGACTGTCTGGTTCTGCTTCAACCAGTACCACAACGGTTATTCCGATACAAGGTCTTTACATTGCGAATAAATTAACTTATTCGCTTACGTTTATGCTTAGATCCGTAATTTTTTGCGGGTGTAAGATGAAACCTTACGGATTCGCGCCCCCAAAGTGTCCCGTAGGCGCGAAAAACAGTGGTTTCACAAATCTTCGCAAGCGGAAGCTTATGAAATCACGAGCAAATTATAACACTACACTTCAAGGAAATAAAGTCTTTTTGTCTTTGAAGCGCCTACACTTGTTCACAAAAATTATTGAGATTTTTCGCCATTATGTCTTTTTTTAGCGTATTTCTGTATGAAAAAGCAAAATAGCGACGGCGCGGGTAAAAAACCGCGCCGCCGTTTGTACAAAATATCGTGTTGTTTAAATTATTCGACTTCTGAGAAGTTTAGAGTTTAACCACGGTGGTGAGGTATTCGCCGATTGCGGCCTGAACTTCTTCCGCCGATTTATAGCGACCGTCTATGCAGTCAACATCAATGAGCAGTGTGGGCATATCGTACTTCTGCTGAATGAAATCGGACAGAATTTTCGTTGAAGCCCAGGTGTGCTTGCAGCCGACATGTCCGAGGAATATGGAGGTATTGATGTTGAAGTTGTCCATGAGGTAAGTGATTCTGTCGCAGTAGTAATCGACGGGACCTGCGGCGCCGTGAATCATGGGCAAATTCGTCATCTTGACAGCCATAACCTTAAGACAGTCTTCCCAGTCGTCCAGATGCTCGTAGATGTCGGGGTGATAATGACCCAGAACGTCCATAATGCAGATGGCGCCGTACTCACGCTCAAGATAGGAATAGGCCTTAAGCTCCGTCCAAAGCATATTCTGGAGGAACAGCATACGGTATTTTTCACCGTTCATGCAGGCGCCCATCTCCATGGCTATCATCATTTCGCCAACCTCAAGCTCCTTTTCGAGGAAGGCCGCCATTGCGGGATCGGCAGCCATGCCGCTCATGCAGGCGTTTGTGACGAGAATCATGCCGGGAAGCGGGCAGGGAGTGTGCTTACGGAGATCCGCGAGCTGACCGATAAGCTCATTGGTTCTGTTGGCAACCTCCATACTGGCTTTCATCTTGTCCATGTCGAGCTTCTTACCGGTGAGCTCCTCCATGAAGGTGATAAACTCTCTGGTCTGCTTGACGAGATAGTCTATTCCGCGGGCATCTCTGCGGAAGGGAAGGTCAATGTTGAATACGGGGCAGCCCCACATTTTTCCCATTATGGGGTATGCGATTCTGGAGGAATCGCAGGGAACAGTTGAATATACAAATGCATCAGGCTTGACACCATACTGATCTGCGAGAAGAACGCCCATTTCGACCTTGTCAATTGAGCACATGCTCTGGTTTGTCTTCGCTTCGCACATATCGACAAACTTCGAGTTCATATCGCCCTTGGGCGCTGTGCTTAAGGGGAGCTGATCAAGATAATAGGGCTGGCAGTCAAAAGCATAGATGATATCAACGGGCATAGGTCCGCCGAAGGCAATGAGCTTCTTGCCATTTTTGTGCGCATCGCGGATCTGGCACCATTGGGCGACCTGAAGCTCATAAACCCACGCACTGTCGGGGTCCTTGTTCAGCGTGTGCGCCAGCTTGCCTTCGACTGAAGACGCAATATAATCGGTTGTACTCACTGTACCGCCGATAACCTGGTTTAATAATTCATCAACATAAGCCATGTTTTAGACCTCCTTTTCAATCATCTCAATAAATGCTTCGGCGCGAATTTCAAGCTGACCTATGTTTGCAAGCTTCTCTTCGCGCTCAAGGTAGAGAATGGGTACTCCGGCATCTTTGAGAGCAGGCTCGAGGTAAGTGTTTTCGCCTCCCCAGCACTCGCAGTTCTGCATTTTAACATAGAGAAGACCGTTAACCTTATAATCTGTCGCTCTGTTGACGATGAGCTTATGCAGAGCGTCGCGGTTATCTATCATGCGGGGGCACACTATGCGGGTGAGATAATAATCGGCAATTGAGGCCAGAATATCGGACTTATCGAGCTTAAGCTCATCGCCGAAGGTCATGCTGCCGAAACAAAGCGTATCGGCGACGATAAGACCCCCCTTGTTCTCTATTGCTTCGATATATCTCGGGTCGTCCAGCGCGCTGCCGATAACCATTAGGCGTGCGCGATAATCGGAAACGGGCTTTCTGTTTGGAACATCAGCGAGAAAAGCCTTAAGAAGCTCGATGTATTCCTCAACGGGCATGTTCGTGGAGGAAAGCAAAATCTTCATGGCCTCGGCTCCGGTTATAACCGGATGCTCCGCTTTTTGAAGCTCCAGAACCTTCTTAACAAGTCCGCGGGCTTCGTTATAAATTTCGACGGAGTGCGCAAGCGCTTCGTCGGTGACCTTGTTTCCGGTGAGTTTTTCTAAAGCCTCAACCAAAATTTTAAGCTCTTCCTTGTAATAGGCTCTTGTTGTGGCGCTGTTCATGCGGGGCGCGCCGATTTCAATAAGAGTCTGTTCTTTGCCGGCCTTTTTGGAGCAGGCTTTCCAGTTGTCATAGATTCGGACAGCCTGCATGCAGCCGTCGGAAGCGACAAATCCGTCCAAATCATATACATTGTCGATTAAATACTGAAGTATTGATTTGGCAAAACTGCAGCTAAAGCTGGACATCCATACTTCTGCCTCGCTGTAATCCTCACAGCCTGTTGCCCGCAGTCTTACTGGAAGCACTCCGGCAGCGTGGAGCAATTCCTGCGGGACATGGCAGCAAACGACGCCTAGGGCCTTCTTGCCCTGCGCTCTCCATGCGCTGATTTCGTCTTTGCTGATGTTTGATTCGAATAGTTTCTGGTAGTTCATTCGTGTCCTCCCCTTTTGTTAATGTAATAAGCGCATTGCTCCCGGGCGTGAACAGATTTCATTTCTTAAGACCGTTACGGGTAATCCGAAGAGAAACTGTCACACCGCGGAAAAACAATTAAGACAATACTTATGGGAGCGCCGCGCTCTCCCCCTTATAGGGTAACGCCTGCTTACCTCAAACGCAATGAAATATATGCAGTGTAAACAAAGTTTGGCGGTTATGCCATAAAGCATTTGTTATAAATCCATATACTATTTTTCATATAAGGGCAAACTGAAATAGTGAAAAACTGTTTTTGCAGGTATTCATAGGCTTTTTTAGGGTCAAAACGTAAAAACCGGAGATCTGCACTTTTAGCGAGCAAATCTCCGGAGCAATATTTATTCAGTTTTTTATGCGCGGCAAGCGCGGGGAAACCTAGCTTTTTGCCGCAGGCGAACGATAATTATAAGTTTATTTATCCCAGTCAGCGATATAAAGCGGATTTGCAAAGGGACGGCTCATTGCGATTGCGGCAATGTTGCCCATGTTAAGAACAGCTTCGATCTGTTCCTTGGTGCGGTAGCCGCCGACACTTATAACCGGAGCGGAAATTTCCGCTGAAAGCTTAAGAGCTCCCTGAGTAAAGTGCCCCTCCGCGGCGCCCTCTTCGACCTTTAAAGAGGGTCTGGTTTCTTTGGTAAGCGCCAAACCTGAGCTGACTTCGATTGCGTCTATGCCGCGCTTTGACAGTTCTTTGCACACCCAGGTGCTGTCCTCCGGCATAAGACCTTCTTCGCCGATTAAGTCGGAATAATTGATTTTTATCATAACAGGATAACTTTCGCCGACCTGTTTTCTTATCTCATCATAGGCCTCAAAAACGATTCTGGCGCGGTTTTCGATTCCGCCTCCGTATTCGTCAACACGCTTGTTGTAATAGGGGCTTAAGAACTGACTT
Source organism: uncultured Oscillospiraceae bacterium (assembly GCA_964459785.1). Taxonomy (GTDB): domain Bacteria; phylum Bacillota; class Clostridia; order Oscillospirales; family Oscillospiraceae; genus UBA2658. The sequence goes on from CAYWNW010000001.1 coordinate 48,132, forward strand.
AGTAAATAGCCGTGGGCGCAGTGGAGCTGAACACCGTCCGCCCCCGCGTCCTTGCACAGCTTTGCGGTTTTTCCGAAATCCGCGATTACCCGTGCAATCTGCTCTTTTATCATTTCTTTTGCTTCAAAGCCCATGACCGAAAGAATGTCCGAAGGCGCCCAGGGATTCTCACCCTCCTCAAGAACCATGGCGTTTGCCCCACAGTGGCTTATTTGAACAACAAGCTTTCCGCCGTTTTCGTGGACAGCCTGTACCATGGCGCACAGATTCTCGAAAAAGCCGTCGATATAGGTCCTGGGCATGAAATCGGCGGCGCAGGAATTGACGCCGATTCCGAACATGCCGGTTATTATAAGAGCGACGTTTCCCTTTGCAAGAGCAGCGCTGCCCTCAATTAAGTTAGGCAGAATAACGCCATCCGCGCAATCCTTGTTTGTCAAAGTTGCGCTTCTGATTATGCGGTTTTTGATCTCAAGATTCCCCAGAGAAACAGGTTCGAAAATTTTTTTCATAATAGTTCCCTTTCTGCGAAATATGCGTTATAATGTCAGCTATGTTGTGTTAAAATTTCGGCAATTTCTGACATTACTGACGTCAGTTGCGCCTTACCAAGTATAGAATTCGCTGGCGCGTTTGTCAACGAACTTAATTGTATATTTATTATTATGGAGGAACCCGCATGCTCACAGAGAAAATCTCAGCATCCGCCAAGGAGCGCATACTTTTACCCGAGCTTTTGGATATAGTCATGAGTGCCGAGGAAGCGGCTTCGATGATTAAGTCCGGAATGACCATCTGTACCAGCGGATTCGGTACAGGTTATCCTAAGGCGATACCGACGGCTCTCGCAGAATCGAAACACGCCAAGAACCTGACACTGGTTAACGGCGCCGCTCGCGGGGAAAGCCATCTGGGCGCCATGTCACACGCAGGAATATTAAAAAACTTCTTCGGCTTTCTGTATAACGAGGGCGCACGCAACGAGGTTAATGCCGGAAGCTTTCAATTTTCAGATTTGCATCTCGGACAACTGATTTCTAAAATTAAGAACGGCGTTTACGGCAAAGTTGAATATGCGATTATAGAATGCTGCAAAATTAAAGAGGACGGCAGCATAGTTCCCACGCTTTCTGCGGGTACAGCCGAGGCTATCGCAGAAGTCGCGGAGAAAATCCTTCTTGAAGTCAATCTCAGCATACCCGCCGAAGTTGAGGGTTTCCACGATTTCGGTCTTGATCCGTTTACTTTAATCAAATCTCCTGCGGACAGACTGGGTGTTCCGTACATTAAGGTTGATACAAGCAAGATTGCAGGCATCGTTATCACCGATATTCCGGATACAGACCTGTTTTATCCCGAAATTGCCCCGATATATAACCAGATAGCGGAGCAGGTAGTGTCCCTTCTGGACAAAGAAATCAGCGAGGGTCGCCTTCCGGAACAATTTACTTTCCAGTCGGGAATGGGTGTTGTAGCCAACTGCGTTATGCTCGGTCTTATGAACAAGGGTTACAAGGGGCTTAAAATGTACACCGAGGTTCTCTCGGATCAGGCTCTTTACGCGATTAAGGAGGGCATTATATCCGAAGCGACAACGACGACACTCGATATAACCCCGCTTTTCTTTGACGACGTATTCGATAATCTTGAGTTCTACAAAAAGCGTCTTGTCCTGCGTCCTCTCAATATTACAAACGGAGCGACACAGATTATTTCAAACGAACTGGTTTCCATGAACACCGCCTGGGAGGTTGACATCTACGGAAACGTCAACTCCTCTCACGCCATGGGTACCCAGATGATTAACGGGCTCGGCGGCTCAAACGATTACAGCCGAAATTCGAAAATTTCAATCTTCACCACGCCTTCAACAGCGAAGCGGGGACTTATCTCCTGCATAGTTCCAATGGTTCCCCACGTTGACTCAACCGAGCACGACGTTGACGTCATCGCCACCGAATGGGGTTATGCCGATTTGAGAGGCAAATCCCCGAAGGAGCGTGCGATGACAATTATTGATAATTGCGCTCATCCCGATTACAGAGAGGCTCTGCATGAATATTTTGATGGAGCGGTTGCCCTCTGCGGACCCTGCCAGACACCTCACGACCTTTCCAAATCGCTTTCGTGGCACCAGAAATTCCTCGAAACGGGCTCCATGAAGCAGGATTAAGCGCAATTAAAAAGAAAAAACACGAAATCTCGGGTGATACAATGCACAGTGACAGAATTATGTGTCCAAAGCTCCTTGAGCGAATAATGAGCGCTCAAGAGGCTGCGGCTTTTATTAAAACCGGCATGACAATCGGAATGAGCGGCTTCAGCACGGGCGCGCCGAAGCTTATTCCCTCTGAAATGGTTAAGCATGCCGATAATCTGACAATTATTCAGGGAGCGGGGCTGGGCGGTCTGGACGAGCTTGCCGCCTCCGGTGCTGTTTCACGTTACACTGCTTTTCAGTGGAGCCGTGATATGCGCAACGCGATTAACAGCGGAAAAATCGCCTTCTCGGATATTCATCTGGGGCAGCTTTCGGACAAGATGCGTCGCGGGACTTTCGGAAAACCGGATATTGCCATCATCGAGTGCTCTAAAATCAACGAGGACGGCGGAATTGTCCCCTCCCTGTCGGCGGGGATATCCAATGTGCTCATTGAATGTGCCGACAAGCTGCTTCTGGAGCTGAATCTCGCCGTTCCCGCTGAAATTGAGGGGCTGCACGATATTTTTCCAAACTGTCATAAGCCGCTCCGCGGAGTTTTGGAGAGGACGGGCGAAACAGTGTTTCGCTGCGACCTTGATAAAATCGTCGGGATTGTGGTTACGGACGAAGAAGAACCGAAAATCAATTTTCGGGATACAAATGAGGTCTATCAGGACATAGCAAGGCAGGTTCTCCGCCTTTTGGACAAAGAAATCGCTGAGAAGAGACTGCCGCGTGACTTTGCGCTTCAGGCAGGAGTTGGCGGAGTCGCCAATGCCGTGCTTCAGGGGCTGAGCGAGGGCGGCTACAAGGGGCTTAAAATGTACACAGAGGTTTTGGCAGATGGTGCACTGGGCTTCATTAAAAGCGGCGTTATAACCGAGGCCTCAACCACAACATTAGACTTATCCCCGATTGGGCTGAAAGCATTTTTCGAAGACCTTGATTTTTACAAGGAACATATAGTCCTGCGGCCGCTCGAAATTTCAAACGGCGTTACGCAGATTACCGCGATGGAGCCTGTGGCGATGAACACTGCGCTCGAGGCCGATATTTACGGCAACGTGAATTCAACACATGCTATGGGCACTAAAATGCTGAACGGTCTGGGCGGCTCAAACGATTTTTGCAGGAGCGCAAAGTTCTCCGTTTTCATCACGCCTTCAACGGCCAAAAACGGCGACATTTCGAGCATAGTGCCGATGGTTACACATGTGGACAGCACCGAGCACGATGTAGACATTATTGCAACAGAATACGGCTATGCCGACCTTCGCGGAAAATCTCCTAAGGAACGGGCAGTGGAAATCATCGAAAACTGCGCCCATCCCGATTACAGAGCGGCTTTGCGCGAGTATTTTAACGGAGCCGTTGCCCTCTGCGGACCCTGCCAGACACCTCACGATCTTTCCAAATCACTTTCGTGGCATCAAAGGTTCCTTGAAACAGGCTCAATGAAGCAAAGCTGAGAATCGAAAGCCCATATAAAAACGCACCATCGTTAAGATGGTGCGTTTCTTTAATTATTAGTACAAACACCTGAATACTTGGCGGGAATATATCCTGATAAGACAAAAAATGGAAAATTATTCCTTAACCGCAGGTTAGAGGATTTTTCATTTGGGACCTTTGAATGTCTTCCTTTGTAATCATCTCTCTGCCTCTTAAAAAGCGCTTGAGAGCCTGCGGAACAACAATGGAGCCGTCCGCCTGCTGGTATTGTTCAACGATCGCGGGCATGATTCTGCTTGTTGCAAGACCCGAGCCGTTAAGTGTGTGGCAGTATTCAATTTTTCCCGTTTCATCGCGGCGGAAGCGGATTTGTCCGCGGCGCGCCTGATAGTCACGGGCGTTGCTGACGGAGGAAACTTCCTTATATCCGCCCATCGAGGGAATATATACCTCAATATCGTAGGTTCTTGACATGGAAGCGGAACAGTCGCCCGCGGCGAGCTTGACGGTGCGGAACTTTAGTCCGAGATTCTTTACAAGCATTTCCGCCTTTGTTACAAGCTCCTCAAATGCTTCGTCGGACTGCTCGGGCTTGGTCACCTGGAACATTTCGACCTTGTTAAACTGATGCCCTCTGATCATTCCGCGCTCCTCGGAGCGGTAAGAGCCGGCTTCGCGGCGGAAACATGGCGTATAGGAGAAGTATTTTCTGGGTAAGTCCTCCTCGGAAAGAATCTCGTCCCTATGCAGGCTGACAAGCGCGGTTTCGGCGGTGGGCAGCAAAAAGCGGCGCTGCTCCTCTGTTTCGGCCTCAACCCAGTAGACCTCGTCCTTAAACTTGGGGAATTGACCTGCGGCAAGGCCGCACTCGTAGTTAAGCATGTGAGGAACCATGATCATCTCGTAGCCCTCAAGCTGGTGAGTTTCTATGAAATAGTTGAGCAGAGCCCATTCAAGACGGGCGCCCATTCCACGGTATAGCCAATAACCGTTGCCGGAAAGCTTTGTGCCGCGGGGATAATCAATAAGACCGAGTTCCGTGCAGATGTCAACATGGTTTTTCGGTTCAAAATCCATAGATCTGACGGAGCCGAAAAAGCGAAGAGGCGCGTTGTTCTCTTTTCCGCCGAACTTCAGGTCCGAATCGGGAAGATTCGGCAGCGAAAGCATAAGCTCGGTGTACTCGTCTTCAATCAGCTTGAGCTCGCCGTCAAGAAGCTTAATCTCCTCCTTGAGCGTGTTCATGCGATTTATTATCTCTGTTGTATCCTCTCCCGCTTTTTTAAGCTGAGGAATCTCCTTGGAAACCTTGTTCTGCTCACTTTTTGCTGTTTCGGTTCTGAGAATCAGCTCACGGCGCTGCCCGTCAAGCACAAGGATTCTGTCGACTGCCGCGTCGCAATCGCAGAGCTTACCTTTAAGGCGAGTCTTAACATCTTCCGGGTTTTCACGAATAATTTTTATGTCCAGCATTTTTATTGCTCCTTTAATTAAATGTATATTACCGTTTATGTCGGTTTTGACTTCGCCTTGATTAAAGCTCTGTCTCAAAGCTCTGACTGATACAGCTCGACGGGACAAACAAATTAAGCTCCTGGTTGTTTCTAAGCTGAACCAAATATGAGAGAACTACAAGTACAACAACCGTAATAAATAGACCGATTAAGTAGGGCATCAACGGATAAGTCGCTTTTTTCCGATTGCTTTCAATCTTTTTCACTGCTCCAACCCTCCCTTGGTACTTCCGAATTTGAGCAGAGCGTCGATTAGGGCCTCCCTGTCGTCACTACCATAATATTCCAATTCTATTGTGCCTTTTTTAATGCTGTCCCTTATCATTACCTTCCTGCCGAGCGCAATTTCAAGCTGTCTTTCTGTGTCGGCGAGGTAATTGATTTTTAAATCGCTCTCGGCTTTGGGCTGCTTTTCATTCTTTGCCGATATTGAAGCGGCTTTTGCCGCAAGGTTCTCGGTTTGACGAACCGAAAGGCTCTCGGTAACAACTTTGGTAGCCAGCCTGAGCTGCTCCGCTTCGGATTTAATCGAAAGAAGCGCTCTTGCATGTCCTGCGGAAATGTCACCATCCTCAACCATTGCCATTACCGGAGGCGTGAGATTCAGAAGCCGCAGAGAGTTTGCTATTGCTGATCGTGATTTTCCGATACTGTGCGAGGCATCCTCCTGGGTCATTCCGTATTCTTCTATGAGAGTGCGGTAGCCCTTAGCCTCTTCAATGGCGTTTAAGTCTTCTCTCTGAAGGTTTTCAACCAGAGCGAGCTCCATAGCGCGTTTATCGTCCGCTTCAATTACCCTTACGGGGACTTCCCGCAGTCCGACTATTCTCGCCGCTCTCCAGCGGCGCTCACCCGCAACAATCTGGTAATAGCCGGAATCAAGCTTTCTTACCGTTATCGGCTGAATCATACCAAATTGGCTAATTGATTCGGCTAGTTCCTCCAAAGCCTCTGCGTCGAACACGTTTCTCGGCTGATCGGCTCTGGGCTCTACCCTTTCAATGGGTAAGTTGAGCGCCCCGCTTAGGTCATTTTCGTATGAATCTTCTCCGAATAGAGCCCCGAGACCCGTTCCGAGACCCCGTTTATGTGTTTTTTCGGTCATAAAGACCTCCTAAATGTTAATTTCTTACTTTTATATACGCATTACCAGAATAGCCTTGGCTGTTTTTCGCCCTGAGCTGCGAGGAATTCACTGGCAAGCTTTAAATATGATTTACTGCCCTTTGACGATTTATCATAAGCTATAACCGGCTTTCCGTGGCTGGGAGCCTCGCTTATTCTTACATTTCTGGGAATTCTCGTATTATAGACCTTGTTGCCAAAGAACTTGCTGATTTCTTCTTCAACCTCAAGAGCAAGTTTTGTACGCGGGTCATACATTGTAAGCACGAAGCCCTCAAACTTTAAATCGGGATTGAGCCGTTTGTTCACGGTTTTAACTGTGTTGACAAGGTCTGTTAAGCCTTCAAGAGCGAAATATTCACTTTGAACTGGCACAATAACGCTGTCAGAAGCGCAAAGAGCATTTAATGTTAGCAACTCCAATGAGGGAGGACAATCTATAAAAATGTAATCATACTTGTCCTTAAGCGGCGCAAGCGCATTTTTCAAGACAAACTCACGCTCGGGAGCGCTTACAAGCTCAATCAGAGCACCGGTAAGCTCCCTGTTTGCAGGGATAATAGCACCAAATTTAGTTTTAACGACGGCGTTTTCGGCATTCTCGCCGTTCATTATAATATCATAGGTGTTTGGGCTTGTGGACTTGTCAACTCCGAAGCCTGAAGTACTGTTGCCCTGTGGGTCGCAGTCGCACAAAAGAACTTTCTTGCCCCTAAGATGAAGCGCGTAGGAAAGGTTAATGCAGGTCGTTGTCTTTCCAACGCCGCCTTTTTGATTAACAATCGCTATAATTTTGCCCATATTTCTTCTCCCTGAAGCGCTTTGTCTTTTTTGCCCCCTAATTATAGCAGTATAAATTTGCGTTTTCAATGTTTTTTATCATTTTATGCGAATTTTATGTAAACGGCTTTGTAAATGATGTTTCACGTGAAACATTTTGGTTGTTATACCACAATTCGCATTGTTTCACGTGAAACATTAGATATCATCAGCCGATAAGCATGTCAATATCCTCAACGCTAAGCCCGTTATGAAGGGCGAGGTTGATGGAATAGGCAATAATTCGACTTGCACAAGCGACCTCACTGTCAATGTTTCGCGGTGTTACTATCATCTCGTTTGAATTAGCCGCATCTTCAGACAGCTTGATGTCGCCCATATCGGCAAGCAAACTGCGTATATCTACAACCGTCGGTACGCCGATGGCAATAACAGGAATCCCAAGCACTTGCTTGTTAATAGCGCTTCTGCTGTTCCCGACTCCCGAACCGGGTGTAATTCCCGTGTCGGTAATCTGTATAGTCCTACAAAGTCTGTCAAGCCCTCGTGCTGCGAGAGCGTCCACGGCGATAACCCTTTGCGGTTTAAGATTATCGCAGACCCATTTTATATAGTCGGCGCTCTCGATTCCGCTTGTTCCGAGAACTCCGGGACTGATAGCGGCAACAGGAGATAGAAATTGAAAATCATTCGGGGCGTGTTCCTTAAGGTGCCGTGTTACAAGAATTGATTCAAGACATAGCGGCCCTATCGCGTCGGGAGTAATGTCCCTGTTGCCAAGTCCCACAATAAGTGAACACCCGTCACTTTGGATTTCGCCGAGCATCTGTTTGATAAGTTCCGATATAGTGCTAACAGTATCTAAAAAGGTTTCGCCTTCGCGGCGAAGGACAGAGGCAATTTCCGCCGTATAATATGTCCCAATGGGTTTACCCAGAGCGGTTTTGCCGTTTTCGTTCAGAATTGACAATTTATGGTAATTAACACCACGTGCCTCTGCATCCTTATATTCGACTCCCTCAATGTCGCCCGGCCTGGTGCCCAAGAGAAGCTCGCGAGCTTCGGCGGCAAGATCGGTGCGCTGCATAAATTGCGGCATTTATTACACCCTTTCAAACTATATTTTGTGGTTATTTTTTGCAACTGACTGAAACTTATACAACAGAAATTAAAATAAAAAATATAAAAAATATTGCTTGCAATATGGGCATTATAGTGGTAAAATTAACATCCGCGGAACGTAATTTGTGACGCAACTATTATAGGAGGAGGTGGCAACTAGTGCCCAATATCAAATCTTCGGCTAAGAGAGATGCTCTTGCCAAAGCTCAGAACGCAATGAACCGGGCGGCAAAAACACAGCTTAAGACAAATCTTAAGAAATTTGACGCGGCAATTGCGGAGGGTGATCGTGAAACAGCCGTCAGCGCCTATAAGGTCGCTGTCAAAACTGTCGATCACGCTGCAGCTAAGCATCTGATTCATAAAAATTGCGCTGCTAACAAGAAGTCCAAGCTTACTGTTAAGCTCAACGCAATGCAGCAATAAGCTCGTAATTTTCAATTTATCGGACGAATAAGTTTATATTTTAAAGTCAAAGTCCGAGAGAATATGTGTTCTCTCGGACTTTTTTGCAAGAAAAAGCAGAATTATGTAAAACAGGCAACTGATTTGATGTTTTTTGCAAGTTTAGGATTGCGTATTTAATTTACATAATGTATAATATCTTGATAGTAATATACAGTTGTGATGGGTAGATTCGCACTTTAATCGTAACGGTAGTGAGTTATTGGCTTTTGTGTGCCTGCAAAGAAGTCTAAGGCCTAAAAAACGGAATATTGTGGGGAAATAAATTATGGTTCCAAAAAACCAAAAGCTTAGACTGGGCGACATATTGGTACGGCAGGGGCTAATTTCCGATATGCAGCTTAAATCCGCGCTTGAGTCCCAAAAGATAACAAAACAGCGTTTGGGCGATTATCTGATTGACGCCGGAATTTTGTCCGACAGGGATATTGCGCATGCTCTTCATACTCAATTGGGAATTGAAATTGTCGAGCTGCGCGGAATAGACATTCCCAGGGATGTTCTTTCGCTGGTCAACGGCGCGATTTTACGCAAGCACAACGTTTTGCCGATTGCTTTTGACGGGTCTTCGCGAAACGGGCTGGTTCTGGTCATGTCGGATCCGCTCGATATGGTGGCGCAGGACGATATATCGATTATTACAAACTGCTTCATTGAGCCCAGAGTATCCACCGCGCGTGAAATAAACGCCGTTCTCGACAGATATTTCGGAAAAGGCGAAACATTATCAGCCGCCGAACAGTTTACAAAAGAAAAAGCCATAAAGGATCACGATTTGCCGTTGGCACCCGAGGAAGAAGCTCTTGAGGTAAGTTCGGCGCCTATAGTTCAAATTGTTAGATCTATTATTGAACAGGCCGTGCGCTGCCGCGCTTCCGACATCCACATAGACGCCCTTGAAAAGCAGCTTCGCGTTCGTTACAGAATAGACGGCGTACTTATAGAAAAAATGGTCTATGACCTCGCCCTTCTGCCTGCGCTTAGCGCCAGAATAAAAATTCTCGGCGGTATGGATATTTCCGAAAAGCGCAAACCGCAGGACGGTCGTATAACGGTTACGGTTGACCGTTCGGAATACGACATCCGCGTATCAATTTTACCGTCCTATTTCGGCGAGAAAATTGTTCTGCGTTTGGCTGATAAAACCGCACTTACAAAAAGCAAAGCCGAGCTGGGCATGCGAAAGGACGAGCTTGCCCGTTTTGACCATATTCTTTCAAACCCGAACGGTATCCTCCTTGTTACGGGACCTACGGGAAGCGGAAAGTCCACAACCTTATATACCGCGCTTGCCGAGCTGAATTCGGAGGCTGTCAATATCATCACGGTTGAGGACCCTGTCGAAGCCAGTATCCCCGGTATAAATCAGATTCAGGTTAACCCCAAAGCCGAGCTTACCTTTGCGACTGCGCTTCGTTCAATTCTCCGTCAGGACCCCGATATCATTATGATAGGAGAAATCCGCGACTTTGAAACGGCGTCGATTGCCGTTCAGGCCTCCATTACGGGGCATTTAGTTGTTTCAACCCTGCACACCAACAGCGCCGCGGCAACGGTTACACGCCTTATGGACATGGGAATTGAAAGCTACCTGCTTGCCGATTCTCTCGTTGGAATTATAGCGCAGCGCCTGGTTCGAAAACTCTGTCCGCACTGCAAAAAGGCCAGAATTGCAACGCCGCAGGAAAAACGCATACTTGGAAAATCCTCCGCTGCCGAAACTATAATATATGGTCCCGTTGGCTGCCCGATGTGCGCCGAAACGGGCTACTTCGGTCGTATAGGTGTTTATGAGATTATGGAGATAACCCCCGAGCTCAAACGAATAATAGCGGCAAAAGGGAACTCCGGAGCGATTCAGAGCACAGCCATAACTGAAGGCATGAAAACGCTTCACATGAGCGCAATCAATTACGTTTTGGACGGGACAACCTCCATAACGGAAATGATGCGAGTGTCCTTTGATGAATAAACAGCAGAGAATGCTAATGTACAATAGGATATAAAAGTCCAACTGGCATTCCGGAGAAAAATATGTTATCATTTCACAAACTCATCACTACGGCTATTGACAGAAGGGCTTCCGACCTCCACCTTTGTGTCGGTCTACCGCCCTGTATCAGAGTAGACGGTTCGCTGATAGCCCTGCCCGAACCGCTCTGCACAGCTATGGACATTGAAGACACCGCCAGACAGGTGCTGGACGGATCCCGCTGCACTGATCTTGCAACGCTTGGCGAAGTTGATTTTGCATATTCGATTCCGTCCGTCGGCAGATTCCGTATCAATGTCTTCCGCCAAAGAGGCAGTCTGTCGATGGTGGTAAGAATTCTAAATGTAAGAATACCTTCTCCGAGCGAACTTGGAATACCTGATTCGGTTGTTGAGATGACAAACAAGCAGCGCGGACTGGTTCTTGTCACGGGTGCTACGGGAAGCGGAAAATCAACAACGCTGGCCTCTCTCATTGACTTAATCAACAAAAAACGCAACTGCAACATAATAACCCTCGAAGACCCGATAGAATACCTGCACAGACACGACAAGGCAATTGTTTCTCAGCGTGAAATCGGTGCGGATTCGGCAAGCTATTCGGTTGCACTCAGGGCAGCCCTTCGTCAGGACCCCGATGTTATACTAATCGGCGAAATGCGTGATCTTGAGACTATTTCAACAGCGATAACCGCGGCAGAAACCGGTCATCTGGTCTTTTCAACTCTCCACACAAACGGAGCCGCAAACACCATTGACCGAATTATCGACGTTTTTCCCCCTTATCAGCAGCATCAGATAAGAACTCAGCTTGCGGATGTACTGCAATGCGTCATTTCGCAGCAGCTGATAGCGCGTAAGGACGGCAACGGGCGCGTTGCCGCAATGGAAGTTTTGCTAGCCAATGCCGCCGTTCGAAGCCTTATTCGCGACTCAAAGACATTTCAAATTTCCACGGTGATGCAAACCTCCGTTAAAATGGGAATGAAAACCATGGATGACGCACTTTTCGACCTTTGTACCGGCGGCGTAATCAGTTACGAAAGCGCCCTTAATTACTCTCAGGACAGAGCGGCGCTGACAAAAAGACTTTCTTAGTATTCCGGACACTTATCCCATTTCAGGAGAGTGATATTTTGGCAATTTTTTCTTATCTCGCAATAGACAAGAACGGAAAAGAGATTAAGGGCACTCTTGACACCAAGACGCGTGAGGATGCTGTTAACGAACTTAAGCAATCGGGCAGCCTTGTCATATCCATTGAAGAGGCAGGCGCGCTCAATAAGGAAGTTAAGCTTGAAATTTTCTCAAAAAAACCAAAATCTCGTGATTTATCGGTTTTTTGCAGACAATTTGTCAGCATTATTGATGCAGGCGTTCCGCTTGCAACGGCTCTCGAAATGCTTGGTGAGCAGACGAACAATAAAATGCTTGCCGAGGCAACGCTTGAGTGCAAAAAATCAATAGAGCAGGGCGAAACTTTCGCACATGCGATGAGCCTTTGGCCGGCAGTATTCCCGCCCATGCTCCTGACTCTTGTCGAAGCGGGCGAAGCCTCCGGCTCTTTGGACGTCTCCTTTACCAGAATGGCGGTGCAATTCGAAAAGGAAGCCAAACTGAAGCAAACCGTAAAGAAAGCCTCGATTTATCCGATTTCGGTTTTTATAATAGCCTTTGCTGCCATTATAGTTTTGCTTACCTTCGTTGTGCCCACCTTTAAGGACGTGCTTTCGCAGTTAGACGTAAAAATGCCGGCCTTGACTGTTGCTGTCCTTGCAATGTCGAATTTTATGATAAAAAGGTGGTATATAGTACTTGGAGTCGTAATAGTGCTTGTCTTTGGGTTGCGCTATTTTTCGAAAACTGATGTCGGGAAGCTCTTTTTCGGAGGGGTACAGCTCAGACTTCCGCTTATCGGGGATCTTACAAAAAAGACTGCATCAGCCAGAGCGGCAAGAACGCTGGAGACACTTCTGGGTTCAGGTTTACCGCTTGCAGATTCGCTCACTATCGTATCAAATACCATGACAAACGTGTATTTCAAAGCCTCGATTCTCTCCGCTCGCGAATCGGTTTTGCTGGGTTCGCCTTTGTCGTCACAGTTTGCCAAGGACACGCACCTGTTTCCCCCGCTTGTCCGCCACATGATAGGCATAGGCGAAGAAACGGGCTCACTCGAAGGAATGCTGTCAAAGCTTGCGGATTACTACGAGGAGGAGGTTGAGAGCGCCACGGAACGTCTTATGGCGGCTCTGGAGCCTGCGATAATCCTGTTTTTGGCACTCAGCGTCGGCACCATCATCCTTTCAATTATTCTGCCTATGGCCGCAATGTACAACGGTCTGAACAATCTGTAATAATCGGCAGTAACAATCATCGTAATAAGCGCCTGAGCTAATGAGGAAGCCCGGCGTTTATATAAAATTAAGCGATACAAGAAATAAACTATTTAAAGGGAGTATCATTATGATTCAGAAACTCAAAAAGAACAACAAAGGCTTTACTCTGGTCGAGCTTATTGTCGTAATCGCAATTCTCGGCGTTCTCGCAGCAGTCCTCGTTCCGCAGTACATTCAGTATGTTGAAAAGTCCAGAATAGCAGTCGATGACAACTATATCTCCGAAGTGGGTCACAACGCTGCAATTCAGGCAGCAACAATTGATGGTGCAAACAGCGGCACATACACCATTTCATTCACAGCAAGCACCGGCGTTTTTGACGTTACTGCCGGCACAGGCGGAACCAGCACAATCGCAAGCAGCCTCAAAACCGCAATGCTGACGGTAACTCCCGTAACAGCCTTCAAATCTGCCAAGTATAAAGCAGCTGCACCCACGAGCCTGACCATGACAAATGGAATAGTATCATAAGTTCAGGAGTTTAGTTTCACAAAACGCAAACCAAACTGAAAGGATACCGTTAAATGGATTCTCTCGCTGTTATGATGTACATTTTTGTATTCCTGCTGGGCATAACAGTCGGCAGCTTTCTGAATGTCTGCATACTGCGCATACCTGCGCACGAGAGCATCGTAACGGGTCCTTCACATTGCACGAGCTGCGGCAAGAAGCTGAAATGGTACGAACTCGTACCTCTTTTCAGCTTCCTTGCCCTGCGCGGACATTGCTCCTCATGCAAAGCCCGCATTTCTCTTCAATATCCGATAATTGAGGCGGTAAACGGCTGCCTCTGGCTTGCCGTTATCTTCCTTAAGGGCTTTACGCTTTTTGCCGCTCTCGCCTGCCTCTTTTCCTCCGCGCTGCTTACGCTTTCCGTAATTGACGCGCGGACACGTGAGATACCTCCCGGTATATCACTTTTCGTACTTATACTCGGCCTTATCGCCGCTCTGATCGACTTGCAGAACTGGCAGACCCATCTTATTGGGTTTTTTGCCATTTCTCTGCCGCTTTATCTTATTTTCCAGATTACGCAGGGAAAAGGTATCGGCGGGGGAGATATTAAGCTTATGGCCGGCTGCGGTCTGTTCCTCGGCTGGAAGCTTATTGTACTCGGTTTCTTTCTCGGCTGTGCGTTTGCCACAGTCATTCACCTTACGCTGATGGCGCTTCGTAAGGCCGATCGATCCCTGTCGTTCGGGCCTTATCTGTCACTTGGAATTTTCGCCGCGATGCTTTTCGGACACGCATTTATTGACTGGTATTTACATCTGTTTATATAAAGAGCGTTGAGGAGCGCCGCGTTTTTTTACAAACCCCATTTAGTTTTGCAAATGTGCCCGATATCGGGCTTAAGGATATTTTATTCGGTTTTCGACTGAGAGGAGAATTCTATGGCGGCTAAAGTACTAAGCATTGAAATATGCGACAAAACCGTAACAGTATGCCGTATAGCTCGAAAGGGCAAGGGTGTGCGCATATTCGACTCCTTCATGTTTCTGGTTCCGGGCGACTGTGTATCGGACGGGGTTATTTCCAGTCCCGATCTTCTTGCCCACGAACTGAAAATGCAGCTTGCCTCGCACGGTATGTTCGAGACAAAAAACGTCTATTTTGCACTCTCGTCAAGCAAGATTGCCGTTCGTGAGGTTAAGCTTCCGCCAATGAAAAAAAATCTCATCTCAGCCGCCATACAAACGAATGCCGGAGATTATTTTCCGATTGACCTCGAAAACTACCATATTACTCATTCTGTTCTGGATAATCCGACAGAAGAGAATCCTTTTATCAGGGTTCTTGTCATGGCGGTCCCCGTCTCAATGCTTGAAGGATATTTTGCTCTGGCTGAAACAGCCGAGCTTAGTATCAAGGCAATTGACTCAAGCGGCAACAGTCAGTATCAGGCTCTCAAGTCCATAAAATCCCCAATAAACACAGTTTATGTTGATGTCGGCTGTTCATCGAACACCATGACTTTCATGAGGGAGGACAAGCTGCTGCTTCAGCGAACCTTTGCCTTCGGTGTGGAAGAGCTGATTTCCCATTACATGAAGGTTGCCGGAAAAACGAAGGAACACTACCTCGACGTACTTAAAGAAACGGATGTAACGCACCCCGAATTTGCGGCGAACAAAGTGCTCTCATTATCCGAAATTCAGAGCGATCTGGAGCGTCTGGTCGGCGGTATTACACGGTCAATCAACTATTTCAACTCCATCCAGCGTGATTCGTCGACAAATCGGGTGGTGCTCATCGGGCTTAATCGCCACCTGGTGGGGCTGCGTGATCTTGTCGCTGAAGCTACGGGACTTGAAACGCTGTATCTGGACGATATTCCCGAATTCGCCGATTTTGCTCACGGCTCGTCTGTGGCGTCAAAATACATCGACTGCATCGGAACTTTGCTGGATCCGCTGAATTTTATGCCGGACCAGTTCCTTCCGGCGCACAAAAAAATTCTTGCGAGGGATAAGGAACAGACAATTACCTCAGGAGTTGTTCTCTGTATCGCAATTGTGGCAGCAGCGCTTTTGCTGACCACGTCTGCTTGGCTAAACTATAAGTCAGTCAGCCAAGACATAAGCAGCACTCAGAATGAGGTAACAGGTCTTGCTTCTGCTCAGCAGGCTTACGACAACTTCGTTGCGATTCAATCAAGCCAAACGGCGGTTAACAGTCTTGCCGCGCTGACTGCGTCGCCGAATTCACAGCTCGTCGCTTTTTTCAAGGAACTTGAAGTTAAAATGCCTTCAAGCATTATTCTCCTCTCGGTTTCCTGTACAAACGAGGGTGTTTCAATGAATATTACCGTCGGAAGCTATGAGGACGCCGCTACCGTCATTTCAAATCTGCGTGATTTCAAGAGCCTTTCAATGGTCGAGGTCACCGATATGAGCCGTTCCGAAAACGAAGCCGGCATTCAGAGAGTAACATTTACCGCAAATTGCATTTACGGCGCAAATCCTTACTCATCCGCTGTCAACCCTTATGAAGCAATGATTTTCCCGCAAAACCCTGATGCAGCCGCGGGAACGGACGCGAATGCGGAAGCAGGAACAGCAGCCACAGCCACCCCGTCAAACTGACATGATAAGTAGTTGAAGGAGGCTTTATTATGAGTGTATCCAAACAAGACCAAAAGCTATTGCTTATACTGTTGGGTGTAGCTGTTTTCGTTGCGATTTATTTTGGGTTATACAGACCACTTGTGAACAAAACGAGCACGGAGCAGACGCAGCTCAATGTTCTTCAGACGCAGCTTGAGCAGCTTCGCGATTTTGCCAACAAACAAGATGACTATAAAAAACAGACCGAACAGATTGAATCCGATATCAGCGAAACACTCGCTGGGTATCCCGCTGACATCCGCAGTGAGGATTTGGTTATGTATGTAACCAAGCTGGAAAGCGAAATCGGCGCCAAGATTGACAGCTTCTCAATTACGGAGCCGGAGCTTGTATCAGACTTTACGCTTCCGAAAAAGTCCGATGACGCGTATACGTTCATTCCGGTTGCCTCCGCACATACAGGTCTTACAATAAACTGTTCTCTGGACTATGAGCAGTTTAAAAAGCTGATGGACTATGTTTATGCCGATCAGGAGAAAATGAATGTTTCCAGCGTATCCGTAAGCTATGATCCGTCAACCGGCAAGCTAATCGGCGTTATTTCAATTGATAAGTATTTTGTCGTTTCGACGGACTATTCCTACACTAAAACGCAGATACCCTCTGTTGATTTAGGTGCGACCGATCCGTTCGGGAGTATTTCGGATACGAACACAAAAGCCGATAACGCTCAGACAAACTAATCTATTTTCCCGCTCCTCTTCGGGGCGGGAATAGTGGATTTAGGACAGTTTTTAAAGGGGGAAGTATAGTGATGAAGTCTGCGTACAAAGACAACAGAGGCTTAACTCTGGTTGAGCTGCTTGTCGGAGTTACGATTTTGGCAATCATTATAGTTCCTCTTCTACATACGTTTATAACCGGAGCGAATACCGGAATCAAAAGCAAAAACTACGGAAATGCCACCGATGCCGCACAGAATCTTTCCGAGCAGATTCAGGCTCTTGATGTTGACACGATTTTACAAAATTCTGCTCTGGTTGATTCCGCAGCAAAGTTTTATAACATAAGCACTGGCGCGCTGACCACAGCAGCTCCGGGAGCTGACAGCGGCAGATATTATGTTAGAATTCCGGGATATACCTACGGCGGAACGTCCTTCGATGCACTTGTTACGCTTGACGCGAGCGACCCCGTAAACAGCCCTCCGGTTGCCGTGGGCAACCAAATGGATGCTCTCATCAACATGACGGAGGCGGACGCCTCTGCCCTGGTTTCCTTCCGAGCCGAGTGCGGCGGCATGATGGAAAACGTAAATGAGCTCACAATTGAACTTCTCAACCGCGAGATAACGCTCAACGTTTCTAAAATCATTGATTCCACAACGGACACATATAAGATTACCGCGGTGTTTACCTACTCAGGTATTATTGAGTGCACGGCCGAGGACCTCACGGGCACAACCTACAGCTTCACACATTCCGAGCAGTCCTCGGCAAGTGTCGGCTCAGTTGCCGATTCGTCAGACGGAAGCCCCGTTCTTTCTGCGTTTCTCTTTTTTGACGGGTACTATCGGGAAAGCATGCAAACCGAAACAATTTTGATAAATAACCCTACAGGCTCGGATATCAATTTCTTTATCGTGAATACGGATAAGGAAACGATGCCCGTAAACTATGGGGCTCTCATTTGGTATAAATACCAGAATTTTAACGCCGACAATACCCCGGTAAACAGCCTCGTTTACACAAATCTCCCGGCCACTCAAGTAACATACCGTGCATCGAAAAACGACCTGCTCAGAAAAACCCTGTCGGTAACCGGATATTTGGTTGAAACCAAGCAGTTAAACCGAAAGTATAACGTTGATGTAACGCTTTATAAAGGCGGTTCGGGCTTTACAGGCGATGTAATTATTGATTCGAACTCAACAAAGCTCAATTATTGATTTTTTGCGAAAGGGGGCAACGGCAGTATGCTTACACCTGCCCGCGGAAAACTTAAAAAACTCAATAACAAAGCAAGCGCAATTATAACAGTCGTCATCACGATGCTTTTTGTAATGGCGCTGGGCGGCGCGCTGCTTTTTGCCGCCTATACCGGATACTCAATTGAAATAACCCAGCGCGGCGATAAAGCAAATTTTTACGATGCCAGCTCCGCCATGGATGATATGCGGCTGGGTATCCAAACGCTGCTTTCGGATTCAATAAAAAGCGCATACACGGACGCGCTTTCCACTTATGTCGGCGAACATGAAGCCGACTATGACCCCCAAACGTATTTTAACGACAAAATTGTCGAACAGCTCCTGCTAAAAACGGTCACGGTAAACGGAACACCCGTAAAAATGTTTACTTCAAGCATGGCAGACGGTAAAACCGTCATCTCGGGCTACAATGCCGCCGCTATGAAAGCTCTTATTGATTCAAGCATCCTGGCGGACTCCGCGATTACAATTACTGTTACGGGGGACGGAAGCGTTTCGCGGAATACTACTGACGGCGAGCTTAAATCAATTGCGGTGAAGGCCCTCACCGTTAAATTTATAAAAAACGGCTACGAATCAAACATCAGCTCGGATATTATATTGACTTTACCCCACTTTTTCGTAACTACCTCCGTGACCTCAGGCGCGAATAATTACGCGATTATCGCAAATAACGGCCTTATTCATTCCGTCGGCGGAGCAAGCACTATAATCGGCAGTGTTTATGCGGGCACCGGAGGCATTACGGTCAGCGGCAACGGCAACAGTCTTGCTTTCCCGAGCGGAGATTTAATCTGCAAAGGTCCGCTCCTTGTTGATAATTCGGGGGCGTTCACTTTCAGCGCCGTAAACAATGAGCTGTGGGTCAAGGAAATCACCATCGGTTCTTCGGCCAGGATAAATCTTAACGGAAATGTCTATGTGTCCGATGATTTGAATGTGTCGGGCAATGACGCCTACGTTACATTGAAAAACTCGTATTTCGGCTTTGGCGACAGTACCGATTCCTCGGATGACAGCAGCTCCATTCTTATTAACGGCAGAAGCTGTTCTCTGGATATCAGCGCGCTCAACAAGCTGTCCTTGGCAGGTATCGGTTTTATCGATATTGC
The DNA here is from genome assembly GCA_964459785.1 of uncultured Oscillospiraceae bacterium. Classification (GTDB taxonomy): domain Bacteria; phylum Bacillota; class Clostridia; order Oscillospirales; family Oscillospiraceae; genus UBA2658. The sequence continues at coordinate 67,355 of CAYWNW010000001.1, forward strand.
AGGACAAACCCTATCAGATAACGCCGACGCGGCTTACAATACTCCGATTAAAATGGGAGAATCGATAAGCTTCAAAAGCAATCAGCTGGCTTATCTCGTCCCTTTGAAGTGTATAAGCAATTACGCATCTAACCCCTGCGTCTTTGAAAGCACGGCGACCACCGCGCAAATTACGCCGAGCATTGATAAAAGCATTGTACTCTGGGGTACGGGAGCGGATGCCAAAACGCTGTCCTATTATATCGACAGCGGCAAAGGGGAAATAAAAGCCCTCTATAAGAATATGGGAGACGGCATGAAGCTTGCCTATGTTTTTTTGGTGTTCAGTCAAAAGAGCTACGCCAACGAATACTTCAAAGCATACTTCGCCGCCGACCCCGAAAAAATTCAGCAGTATCTTAGTCTTTACATGACTTTGAGCGATAAGGCTGACAACGCAAAAATTAACGCTGCCGGAAACACCTTCTATATGGATGACAATTCCACAGCCACAACGGCAGACGATAAGCTCACCATGGAACCTGCCAGCGATAAGGTTTGGGCAGAAGGCGCACAGCTTTTATACAACAAAAAGCAGTCGCAATATCCTGTGCTAGTAAATGAAGTGGAACTTGCGAAGCTCGGAACCACGCCTCTCGAGTTTGTAAATGGTGCGGGGGATGTCGTGGCTGTTGTGTGCAACGGCAACTATACCTATGACGGCACAAAAGACACAATCCGACTTATAATAGCTTCCGGCAATGTGACAATATCCTCCGCATATACGGGTATGATAGCCGCAGGAAATAACGTGACCGTAAACAGCGGCATTGAAGGAACAGCTGTCGGAAACGAGGTCCTCAGCTCAAGCTGCACGGCGGGCGGAGTAACATACACTCTCCCTGATTTCATGAACAACGTCATGCAGGTCGGAGGAACCTCCAGCACAACGGGAGATTTCTGGGACCTTGACGCCCTTGTTTATTACGAAAACTGGACAAAGCACTAAACATTAATTACGAAACGGAGGTGATGACTTGAAGAATAAAAACAGCGGCTTTACTCTTATCGAGCTCATCGCCGTGGTGTTAATGATTGGCGTTGTCGCAACCATTATAGGTATGTCGGTGGCAACGGTAAGCTCCGCAAAGGCCCAGCGCTGTGCAAACTCGGTCGACTCAATGATTTCGAAAAGCAGAGCGGACTGCCTTGGGCGGGCAGGTGACGTTCACCTTACGATTTCCTTAGACAGCAATGGAAATATCCGGGGCGACTATTACGAAAACGGTGTTATATCAAGAACCGAAACCGTCCCGGCTTCGGGAGTTGCGGTTTCATACACTACTTCAGCAGGGACAGTCGCTCTTTCCGATTTCCCGCTTACACTGTCTTTCTCAAGGTCAACCGGCGGACAGAACTTTCAGTCGGACGGTATTTCCTACTGTACGGCAATAAAATTCACCAGCGGCGGAAAGACCTTCTCAATAAAGCTTGTCCCCTCAACGGGCAATCACAAGCTGGTATAGGGGGCGCTGTATGAAAAATAACAACAGCGGCTTTACTTTAATTGAGATTATAATTTGTCTCGTGATATTTGCTCTTGTTGCAGCCTCGGCCTTTGGCTTAATGCTGGGAGCCTCTCACTCATACAGCTCGGTAAGTGCAAAAATGGACTTGCAGCTGCAGTCGCAGCTAACCATGAACCAGCTTCGCGAGTATATAATCGACTGCAATGCGGGGCTGTATTATAAGAACAATACCGTGTACATAATTAACGAAGAAGACGACGGAAGCTACACAGCCAACGTATTTCAATACAAGTCGGACGGCTGTATTTATTACGGAAAGGGTTCAGCAAACCTTACAGGCAGCGGCACATTTACCTGCACTGTTGCAGGCACGGATTTGCTCGCGGATGAGGTGACAAGCTTCTCTGTAACACCCAAAAGTACCGACGGAGCAAATGTTTCGTCAGCGGTAATCTCGATATCTTTCAAAAACAATTCCGCCTCGAGCAGCGGTGTGCAGACCGTTGCCCTGCGAAACAATCCGCCGCTTGCGGTAGTATCATAAAAACGGTTTGAATAGTCCTTTTTACGAAGGGAGCTGACAAAAATGAAACGAAAACATTTGCGGCTGAGAAGAGCACTTTCAATAGTGCTCAGCTTTGCTGTTGTTTTGTCCGTTTCTTTAACGCTTGTCGGCGACGGCGGAACGGCTCATGCCTTGACAAGTCTGCCCTACATTGAAGAGATAAAGTATAGCGGCAGCAGCTTCAACATTTTGGAAGTCGTTCCCGCCGCGGGACAGGGCAGTATCGGATACTATATCGACGGACAGGAACCCTGCGCCAACTGGGCCTCCGCTGCCGCGAAATCGGCAAACGCAGCCTCTCCCGCAGCCAGAACTACCTATGTAAATAATCTGTTTTCAAGCTTAAGCACCGCCGGAATTCTCGGAACGGGAGACACAACCCCGCTTGAAGTCGGCTCAACCTATTCCGAGGTTTTCCCCTGGATTTCGCACGACAACTATAAAAAAATGACGCTGGATCACACGGAAACAACTACCGCAAAAGGCACATTTTCACTTGCCTCGGGCGGAGAGTATATCCAGAGCAGCGATTTCACCTTTATTCAAGACGGCACAGGCGCGTATGTTCAGGTAATAAAATACTTTTCAGCAACTGAAACTGACCAAAGCGGTGCAAAGTATTACTATGCACCGGAGTTTGCGGAAATACCCGATACCTCCGCTGTCGATGACAACACTGCAGTTTATACGCGCGAATCAGGAAGATATGTTTATCTCGGAACAGTCGGCGCAAGTGATTTCCCCGGAATGGAAATTGGTTCGACCTACTACTATGTAACGAGCTACAGTGCACCCTCGGCTACCTCAGGCGGTACAAACAAATATGTTGCGGTATCTTCGGCATACAGGCTTAAAACAGGCACAGAAGCCGGCTATTTCAACTCTGTGAACCTGAAATACACTTATGTCGGCAGCGGCAGCGGCACATATAATTTTGCATACAATCCAAGCGGCGCCTCCAATACCATCGACTACAACACCGTCTATTACACGGGTGGGTTCACAAACAATAACTGGTTTTTGAAATATGTCTTTGACTGGACTCCCTCGGCCGGCGAAGCAAAGCCGAATATTAACTTCAAAGTCACCTCTGTTGTCGGCAGCAGCGCTACCATTTCACAAGTATCAAACGCGCATCTCATTGTGCTTTCTGCGGGCTTTGTCCCCGGAGGCACAGCGACGGCTTATGGCTTGGGCAACGATATAAGTTCGGCCCTGAGCACGGAAATTGCTTCCGAGAGCGCGACAACGTCCACTCAAAAGGGCAAGCCCATTATCGTTGATTACAAGCTTAAAAGTGCCACCGGTGCGCAGTATATTTCTGCTTTGGCCACAAGTCTTACCGTTGGAAACACGAACACAAATTTTGCCAAAGACAACATCTATTGCCTTAATTCAAATCTTGCCACGCAAGGCTTTATGAACGCTATTTCTGGAGACCATACTCTGGTTACGGATCCGTTTTATTTTGTCTATAAGAATATTGCGGACGAAAACTTCCTGCGTTCCATAAACGGCGGTACCGCGCTTTCCACTACAATTACCATGGCGCGGGCGATTCGCTATATTGTAAATTACACGGGAAAGAGGGAAACAGAGTCCAAGACAAAAATAAATGTGCTCGAAGTGCAGCCGGGAAGCGGAACTCAGCTGACAGAAGGACTTGTCAAAAACTGGCTCGGTTACGAAAGCTCTTCAACTGAAATAGATGTCAATATCGAAACAATGTCAACCGCCGAACTTATCGGAAAAATTGACGTTATAAACGAAAAATATGATATCGTATATATAGGCTCAAACATCGCGGGCTTCAACCCGACGAATGCCGATACCACAGATTATAACGACAACAACATGGATGGGCTTATATATTCAAATATCGGTGATACCGTTGTTATGAATAACAGCGACTGGACCATGAGCGGGCTTATAAACAGGGACTATTACACAACGACCTTCACAAGCGGCGGAGTAACCTATCGGAAGCTCAACAGAGTTGATCTCAGTCGTACCTTCCGCTATTCGGGCAACGATATTACGGATTCAAAAAGGCAGGAGCTTCAGGACTTCCTGAATTCCGGCTATCCCATAATCTATGCTTCAGACCTAACCTCGGGCGCACGCCATCCCGCCACCGACGCCGTTACCTTCACGGTTGATGTTACAGGTGTGCAAAACGGTGCCGTCGAAACTCTTACAGCTAGTGCCACGACAACCGGAACGCTTCCCAGCTCAACCCCAAGCTATCAGTGGTATAACGCGAGCGGCGCAATAAGCGGGGCAACCTCACAAAGCTACGATGCGACTGTCAGCGGCTCCTATTACTGCCGAATTACCTACTATACCTATAGCGGTGACCCGTATTCGGCACGCAGCAACGCCTTTACCTGCACAATAACCCCGGCCTATTCATCAATTACGAATAACAACACCGGAACAGCCGTTACCGGCAGCTTTTTCGGAGCCACAAACTTCACCGTTTCGGAAACCTGCAACAGAACATCAACAGGCGCGGCGCTGAACACGCCTTCCAGCATTACGTTCACAAGCAATATTTCCGTGGGAAGTCCGGTTCCTCCCACAGGATACAAGCGCGTTTATACTTGGTACAAGGATTCTTACGACAGTGAGGGGCTTATTTCCTCAACTGCCTTATCGACCAAAACTACGACCTCGACTTCAAACCAGACTGTAATTGTTTATAACTCGACTAACCCGATAAATCCGGGCGCTGCGGGAGAATATGACATGTACTACTGCGTTGCGCAGCTGTTAAACAGCGCGGGCACAGTTATCTCTTCAGAAGCCCAGAGCGTCAGCTTCAAGGTTTCTTACTACAATCCCTCTAAGGTAACAATCATAAGTGTCGCGACTAACATCACGGGACGATACACCGCGGTTACCTTTACGGGCGCGATTACCCCGACAACAGGCTCATCAAGCAGTCCGATAACGCTGAGCGCAACTCCGAGTATCTCCACGTATACCACCTCATATCAGTGGTATGACGGGACGAGCGTCGTCTCGGGCGAGACAAACAGTACCCTGAGTGTTGACAGCAGCGCGTGGGCAAATAACGAGACGCACTCGTATTCCTGCCAAATTACGAAATCCGACTATACAGCGGGCTACAATTTCACGGAGGGCACAGCAATAACGAACACCGTCACCTTAACGCATAAGGCCGATGTTATTGTGCTGACGGAAGGCACAGGAAAAACCTCCGCTAATTTCCCTGCGCAAACGGCCACGAGCTTTACTGTTGACACAAGCAAGGTTGACTCGAGTTCATATATCTATAAACTTATGAACGACAACGTAAGCAAGGCCAATGTTATGCTGTCAAGCGAATTGACCACTGAAGAAAATCAGGATAAATTAAATCAATACGTCAACCTTTCAAAGCCCGAAATCGTTTGGTCCACCGCCGCTCCCAATAACGAACCTTACCCGACTGCCTACAGCAACATCGACGGTACGATTACTTCGCTTACTGCGAAGAACGGCGCTTATTATCTTGAATACTATTTCTCAATCTCAAACAACACAGACCCCGACCCCGCAAATACCCGCTATATCTGCAACCTCTATATTGACGCCAACGGCGACGGACGTTACGGCGATGACGAGCGTCTGTCTGATATGGTTATTCGTGAATGGAACAGCGCTACGGGCACAAGCGGGGCGATAGTAAACTCAAACTCGCTCAAGGTAGGTACCGAGTATTACGTTTCTCGGCGTATGCCTGCGGAAGAGTACGGTATTGTTCCGTGGAAGCTGGAAATTAAGAAATACGGGACCGGAAGCACGGGAACGCTTACCTCCGTCAACAAATACACTCACATCCCTACACAGGACGGTGAACAGGTTAAGCTCAGCATTTTGCAGATAAACGCTTCCGGCGGCTTAAGTCTGGCGGATCAATTAGCGGTGGTGGGCTGGAGCAGTTATTACAGCTCGGTTACACAAAAATACTATGCAGGTATTTACGGAAAACTTCTTGCGGATGTAAGCGAGGACTATGATATTTCCATAACCACCGTGCAGATAAGCGCAATTGAACCGACGGCCGGCAAGACATGGACACACGGAACAACTACCTACACAACTCTGCTGGATTACCTGAATTCATACGATATGCTGATAACCGGTTTTAAGGATGTCTATGGAGACTTAAGCCAAAACGCGGCAATCGCTATAAGGGAATATATCAACACGGGCAAGGCAATTTTGTTCACACACGATAATACCTCTTTCTACAACATTCCGTTCAGCGGCTATCAGACCAATGACTATTACACCGTGAATTCGGGCTTCGGGTATTATTTCAACATGACGATTCGCGATGCCGTCGGTCTCGACCGCTACGGTGTGACAAACCCGAAATACGGAATATCTATGTATGCTCCACCCGAAATTAGAAGGGCCTCGGACTGGGTCGGCTGGACAGCCAACGGCTATTCGGGCGCTAATCTTACAGAGCTTACAAACGCGGGATACAGCATTGCCTATACCCCGAAATCCGCAAAGGGCAGCACCGTCGCCGAAACTCAGGGCTTTACGGGCGGTCTTCTTGACCGCTATAAAGGCTCATATGACAATTTCCAGACAACCACAGCCGTATCGCAGGTCAACGAGGGACAGATTACCACTTACCCCTACAACGTCAATACAGCCGGATTTGTAAATAAGGACAGCTCAACGAACTCAATGAACGTCGCCCTTACCCATTTCCAGTACTATCAGCTGAACATGAACTCGCCTGATACCGTTGTTTGGTATTGCCTTAAGTACTCCTCTCAGTACAGTCTTTACAATGACGTTTCAAACACCTACTACATTTACAGTAAGGGCAATGTAACATATTCGGGTGCGGGACACACCACAGACACAGGCTCGGTGAACGCTAATGTCGATGAGGCGAAGCTCTTTGTAAACACCATGATTGCCGCATACCGTGTCGCTCTCGTTCCTCCCGAGGTCACTTTTTCCGATCCGACAGGCAAGAACACTCTCGGAACCTGTCTGCTTCCGGCGGATGATGCAGGCGTGCTTTCTCCGACCACCTCTTCGGACAGCTCGAGAAATATATACTTTATTATCAACGATACAAACGTGGGCGCGAGTAAAACCATTACGGCAAGCTTCAGCTACGGTACCGATAAAACCGCCCTGACAGCCACAGTGCCTGTTTACGACTCACAGACAGACACGGCGATTACACAGAGCTTGGTTTCGGGCTTAAGCTACTACGTCAAGGTTGATGATATTTGGGGTGCGTTGCCTCAGGCGGTTAAAGACAGCATTGTGGCAGGAACGCCCCAGCAGCTGAACTTAACGGTTACGACGACCGTAAACGGCGAAACGCTTTCAAGCGGAACTTCACTCACTTTACGCAAGCTGGTGCTGTTCAATCTAAGCTAAAGGAGTTGGTTTCAATCCATAACAATCAGTCGCCGACTCTTTTTGACAAGCTGAAAAAGAATGCGGAGCTTGGTACTTCGCCTATGCACATGCCGGGGCACAAGCGCAATGTCGAGGGCATTGAGTTTTTGGAAAAGCTTGGAGCAAAATACGATATTTCGGAAATCGACGGGTTTGACGACCTGCACAAGCCCAACGGAATTATTTTGGAGGCCATGCAAAATGCTGCGGGGCTGTGGCAGAGCGAAAACGCCTTTTTCCTAGTTAACGGCTCAACCTGCGGTGTTTTGGCGGCGGTGAGCGCCTGTGCAAAGCTCTGCGAAAACGGAAAGCTTATAATGGCGCGCAACTGCCACAAATCGGTTTATAATGCCGCCGAGCTAAATAACCTAACTCCGATTTATCTTGTTCCGCCTCCTGTAGAGGGCTTCGGCTTTTGCGGAAGCATTTTACCAAAGGATGTTGAAATCGCTGTTCAGGATAATCCGGGCACTCCTGTTATCCTCACAAGCCCCACTTACGAGGGAGTTCTGTCAAATCTCGCGGAAATCGCTGTTATTTGCCACATGTATGGTTCCCCGCTCATTGTGGATGAAGCACACGGCTCACACCTCAATCTGTCCCCGTATTTTTCGGGCGGTGCTGTCAGGGCGGGGGCGGACATTGTTATTCAAAGTCTCCACAAAACTCTCACGGGACTTACACAGACAGGCCTTCTGCATCTGGGAGGAAACCTTGTCGCTCCCGAAAGTATTGCCCGAGAGCTGGCTGTTTTTGAAACCAGCAGTCCTTCATACATTCTAATGGCCTCAATTGACGGAACGAGGAAACTTCTTGAGGAGCGGGGAACAGAGCTTTTCAGAGCATGGAACCGTCGCTTAGAGCGTTTTGACCAGGTGGTTTCACCGCTGCAAAGTCTGAAGATACCCGGTCACAGCGAATTATTTGAGTGCCAGAAAATTGACGGGCTTGCGGGTTACGTCAGGCGAGGGATAAGCGGAAATACCGTCTACGGGTATGACAGAAGTAAAATTATTATCTCCTGCGAGGGGACCGATACTACGGGAACTGCGCTTTTTAAAGAGCTCAAAGCCCGTTTCGGAATTGAGTGCGAGATGGCCGCCTGCGGATACGTCGTTGCCATGACCGGAATTCTCGACAGTGACGAGAGCGTAAAAAACCTTGCCAAAGCTCTGCTTGAGATTGACAAGGAGGTCCGCGTCACAGCCCCGCGCCTGCCTTTCACCGCGGCAAAAATCCCGAAGCGCCGCGTTGGTGTTTCACAGGCTTTAAGAAGCGAGTCAAGCTCAACTTCCATCAAGGATGCGAAAGGAAAAATCTCTGCCGAATATGTTTGGGCATATCCGCCCGGAATTCCCCTTGTTGTCCCGGGCGAGGAGCTTAACGAGGAAACTGTGCGCAGCCTGATTATTCAGCGCGAGGCGGGGGTTTCGCTGCGCAGCAGTTTCGGGGGAATGCCGAAAACCCTGCGTGTTCTGCTCTGACAACTGACTCGAAGCTCGGCTGACAAAGCTTTCAGCTGCTGTGTCATGTAAAAAAGCCCTCCGCCCTTGACAATTGGTTCAAATTATTCTATATTTAAGTCTAGCAGAAATTCATTAAGGAGTTGTCACCATGAAAAGAATTAAGACTCTCAGCACCCGCAACCTTAAAAAAACCCTCAAAACAGGCGGCTGCGGCGAGTGCCAGACTTCTTGTCAGTCCGCATGCAAAACCTCCTGCGGCGTTGCAAATCAGGTCTGCGAGAAGTGCAAATAAGCCTTTGAATTTTACCTGAATCGGTATCAAATGCTGTTCGTCTGTTTTAGGTCGAACAGCATTTTTCCCTGTTTACACATTTAAACGTGCCCTCCCGCACGAACTTTGTTATAGAGGTAGCTATGATTCATCAATACAAATTAAACGGCTTCAATATTGTGCTGGATGTGTTCAGCGGCGCAGTCCACTCTGTGGACGAGCTGGCTTATGACATTATCGGGCTTTTTGAGACGTGCTCAAAAGAAGAAATTGTACGCCAAATGCTTGAAAAATACGCAGATAAGCCCGAAATAACCCGTGAGGAAATTTTGGAGTGTCTTGCGGATGTGGAGGAGCTTAAGAACGAAGGGCAGCTTTTTACCGAGGACGGCTACGCCGAGCGCGCCAGCGATTTTAAAAACAACAGCCGCGCAATTAAGGCTCTTTGCCTCCATGTCGCTCATACCTGCAACTTAAGCTGCGAGTACTGCTTTGCCTCTCAAGGCAAATACCACGGTGAAAGGGCGCTCATGAGCTTCGAGGTGGGTAAAAGAGCGCTCGATTTTCTCGTTGAAAATTCGGGAAGTCAAAAAAATCTCGAGGTTGATTTTTTTGGCGGCGAGCCGCTTATGAATTGGGAGGTCTGCAAAAGACTTGTCGGCTATGCACGCTCCCGTGAGGAGGAAACGGGCAAGAAGTTCCGCTTTACGCTCACAACAAACGGTATCCTCATTGACGACGACGTAATTGACTTTGCAAACCGCGAAATGCACAATGTCGTTTTGAGCCTTGACGGGCGTGAGAATGTCCACGACCGCCTCCGCAAAACAACGAACGGCAAGGGAAGCTACGAAGTAATTGTACCGAAATTCCAAAAATTCGCTAAAATGCGCGGAGAGCGAGAATACTATATGCGCGGCACCTTCACGCATAACAATGTCGACTTCACCGAGGATATTTTTCACATGGCGGATTTGGGTTTCACAGCTCTTTCTATGGAGCCTGTGGTCTGCGCCCCGCAGGACCCGTATGCGCTTACAGAAGCCGACCTTCCGATTCTTTTTGAGCAGTATGAGATACTCGCCAAAGAGATGTTAAAGCGAGAAAAAGAAGGCAGAGGCTTCACCTTTTACCACTACATGATTGACCTTGAGGGCGGACCCTGCATCTACAAGCGAATTTCGGGCTGCGGAAGCGGCACGGAATACCTTGCCGTTACCCCTTGGGGTGAGCTTTTCCCCTGCCACCAATTTGTCGGCGACGAAAAATACAGCATGGGCAATGTCTGGGAGGGCGTAACAAACACAGAGCTTCGAGATAGCTTTAAGGGCTGCAACGCCTATTCCAGACCGTCCTGTGAAAGCTGCTGGGCAAAGCTTTATTGCAGCGGAGGCTGCGCGGCAAACGCCTACCATGCCACGGGCAGCATTGCGGGAACCTATGAATACGGCTGCGAGCTGTTTAAAAAACGTATGGAATGTGCCATTATGATGAAGGTGGCCGAAAGTGAAGAAAATGAGTGAAAGGCTTGAAGCCAAGCTGCTTGACGTGAGCCCAAACAAACTGTATCTTTAATTTATATGAAGCTATATTTAATTAACCACGAATACAGATATGCCGCCGAGCAGATGCTGCTTACCCTCTTTCCCGAGGAGCGCCCCGAATATTGTCAGGGTAAACCGCAGGGAGAGCGGGCGGAGCTCTATCTTCACGAGGGGAGCAATAATTATACCGCAGTTTGCAGGCTCTACATTGAAGGTCAGGAATACGTTGGCAGAGCCGTCTGTGCAAAAACAAAGACGGTAGACGAATTATCCAAAACAAAGTATCTTCAAAGGATAATAAAGCTTTCTTTTTATCGGGCGGCTCTTCGTTCGGGAATTAAAAAACCTGTATGGGGCGCGCTGACGGGTATCCGTCCCGGAAAACTTCTGTCAAATCTGCTTGAAACGGGAATGGACGAGAAAGCGGCACTTAGAAGCTTTATTCGTGACAATGACGTCAGCCGTGAGCGGGCGCAACTTTGCCTTCATACGGCGAGAGCGGGACTAAACTGTGCCGGGAGCCTTGAAAAAGGTGACATCTGTCTTTATGTCGGTATACCCTTTTGTCCGACACGCTGCTCGTATTGCAGCTTTGTGAGTCAGTCAGTTCAAAAGAGCATGAAGCTTATTCCGACTTATCTGACAGCGCTCTATCGTGAGATTGACGCAACGGCGCTGGTTGTGCGCGAAGCCGGGCTTCGACCTGTGGCTGTTTATATGGGGGGCGGCACGCCGACAACCCTGACTGCGGTGCAGCTTGACGAGCTTTGCACTCAGCTTAAAGCGGCCTTTGACCTTACAGCGGTGCGGGAATACACCGTGGAGGCGGGAAGACCGGATACCATTACTAAAGAAAAGCTCGAGGGTTTGAAGCGCCACGGCGTCACAAGAGTAAGCGTAAATCCGCAGACAATGGACGATGAAGTGCTAGAGGCAATCGGCAGAAAGCACACGGCGCGGGATGTTTTAAACGCGCTTGATATTGTCAGAACGGTTGGCGGCTTTGAAATCAATATGGATTTAATCGCGGGGCTTCCGCTGGACACACCCGAGCGATTTGAAAAAACTCTAAACACGGTTCTGAGCCTCAATCCCGAAAACATTACCGTCCACACGCTGGCGCTCAAAAAAGGCTCGGGTATTATGCTCGGGGACACACCGCGCCCGTCATCTGAGGATGTCGGCAGGATGATTGATTTTGCAAACTGTTCACTTTTTTCTGCTGAATATAAGCCATACTATCTTTACAGGCAGAAATATATGTCCGGCGGTTTTGAAAACGTAGGCTGGGAGCGCGGGAACACCGAGAGCATTTACAACATAAGTATTATGGAGGAGCTTTGTTCAATTATCTCGATGGGCGGCGGTGCCTCAACAAAGCTCTGTCTGGGTGAAGGGCGCATTGAGCGCATGTTCGACCCTAAGTATCCGGCAGAGTATATTGAGAGCATTGACAAAATTATTGCAGATAAACGCAAAATACTTGAATTGCTGTCTGATTAGGATATGATATAGATTATTGTATTCAATAAAGATAGAAACATGAACAATTGATAACCGATACTGAGCTTGTATCCGACAAGGCAACAGCATATTTTTAAACGCGGGAGGAACCCAATGGCCTTTATATTAGACGAAATCAACTTAAGAGCGACAAGCGACCCGGCCGGCTTCATTCGCGAGTGCGACGCCGAGTTTGACTTAAAGGTTCGCCATGTGGCGGATATGATAGAGAAAAACCGAGAAAAAAGTCCCATCGTCCTGATGTCCGGTCCTTCGGGGAGCGGCAAAACGACCACCTCGAAAAAAATCGAGGAAGAGCTGAAGCGACGCGGAGTCAACACCCTTGCGCTGTCCATGGACAACTACTTCAGAACAATAAGCGACAGTTCACCCAGAACTGCAGCCGGCGAGCTTGACCTTGAGTCGCCGAAATGTGTGGATATGGAGCTTCTATCGGAGCACTTTTCACGTCTCAGTCGGGGCGAAGCAATAGATGTTCCGAAATATCTCTTTGCTGAGCACAGAAGATCCGAAACACCTTCGCAAACCATCAAACTCGGTAAAAACGACATAGTCGTCGCCGAGGGAATCCACGCGCTCAACGATGATTTGACTGCTGCCAATCCCGATGCTCTGAAGCTTTATATAAGTGCGCGCTCAAATGTCGAGGACGACGGGGATGTGTGCTTTAAGGCAACATGGATGAGGCTTGTCAGACGTATAGTTCGAGATAAGCTTTTCAGGGGAGCCTCTCCCGAATACACCTTCGGATTGTGGGCAAATGTGCGCAGAGGCGAGAAGAAAAATATTAGTCCGTTTAAAGACAAAGCCGACTGGAAGTTCGATTCCGCCTTCCCTTACGAAGTTTGTGTGATGAAGACTGTTGCAAAGCAGCTCTTTGACGAGGTTCCAAAGGGCGCGGAGCGTTTCGAGGAGCTTAAGTCCATCGCGCCCGCCTTTGATTTATTTGAGGCAATCGACCCGAAGCTGTTGCTTCCGGACTCGCTTCTGACCGAGTTTCTGGGCGGAGGTAAGTATAAATACCATTAAGCGGCGAATATTCGATGAATAATTATCCTTTTAAGAGATTATTTCAAACACATCGCGAAAACATTGAAACCTGAAGGGTGGTATCAATAATGTCCACGAAACTAAGCTACTATTTTTTAAGGCTCGATAAGTTCCCTTTCCCGGATTTTTTTGAGGGACTGACCGAAACCTATGAAATTCTTCAAAAAGCAAAGACATATCTAAAGGAAACGCTTACCCTCCCCGACGTGAGAGAGAATCACGGCGAATTCCGAGGGGACGCGCCAAACCTTCACGGGAATTATTTCATCGGCGAGGGGACGGTTATATATAACGACGTAACCGTCATAGGCCCTGTATATATCGGGAAAAACTGTGAGATAATGCCCGGCGCGGTTATTCGTCCGAACACCATAATTGCGGATAACTGCAGCATCGGACACGGCAGCGAGGTTAAGCACTGCGTTTTGTTCAGCGGGGCAAAGATTGCCTCACTTGCCTTTGCGGGGGACAGTATTTTGGGCGCCAGCGCCCGTATCGGCAGCGGGGTTATAACGGCCAACCGCAAATTCAATCAAACCAACGCAACGATAAAAGTCGAAGGTGAAAGAGTTGACCTCGGTGACAGCTTCTTTGGCTGTATTCTGGGCGACAGCTCGCGTCTGGGCGCAAACGCGGTTTCTCAGCCGGGGACACATATCGGCCCGAATACCTGGGTTTATCCGCTTACCAATGTCAGAGGTTTTATTCCGGCCTGCAAGCGTGTTTATCACGAACATAAGACAATTATGGAAGAAAACGAGATTGTGGAGCTTAAGCCATGATTGAACTGATACAAAATTTTGATACAAGCGCCCTGCTCTACATTCAGGATTATTTGCGCTCGCCCAAACTGAGCGCTGTAATGGTTTTCTTTTCGACAATCGGTAATGTGGGGATTTTATGGATAGCGCTTGGGCTTGTTTTGCTTATACCGAAACGTACAAGACGAGGCGGCTTCGACCTGCTTATCTGCCTTGCGGCGGCTTATATTGTCAATGATCTGATAATTAAGGAAATAGTAGCCAGAGTAAGGCCTTATGACGCCATTGAGGGACTGACTATTCTTGTAAAACCGCTTAGCTCTTTCTCCTTTCCGTCGGGTCACGCGAATTCCAGCTTTGCAGCCGCAATGGCGCTGACACTTGCTTTCGGCAAAAAGGGCGTTTGGGCTTATATTCCTGCTGCTTTGATAGCGTTTTCGCGCTGCTATGTCGGCGTCCATTATCCGAGTGACGTTCTTGCAGGCATACTTGTGGGCACGCTTGTGGCATGGGGCACGTTCCTGCTCCTGAAAAAATATGTCAAGACTGACTTTGTCAGGAAAAAAGCGAAATGAGATCGGCGCCGCAGTCAGGAATGGGCTGCGGCGCTTTTTTTGGCTATTAAGTGACTGCTTGCTAAAGATGAGCTATTATGCTATAATCCTTTGATATGAGTGAAAATATTTTGTTGCATATGTTGATAGCGAAAGACGCTGATTATAAATATTCGCACTGCTGCTTTTCGTTTGAGATATAAACAAGGTTAGGCGCGAAAAACAGCAGTCTTATTTAAGGCATTTTCAAATACCCGGGGATAGGAGGTGAGCTAATGGAGAGTGGTTTCAGCGCACATCAGACGCAGGATCAGGAGCAGGTACAAATTCTTTCTCCTCGTATGCTGCAATCGCTGCGCGTGCTGCAGATGCCGTCCACCGAGCTTTACGACTATCTGATGAAGGAGCTTGAGGAAAACCCCGTTATCACCTTTGACAGTATTGATTATGCCGAAAAGTGCCGCAGAAATTCGCACTATGTTTCGGGAGAAAATGACGAGGCCGCCCTTGCCGATATTATCGCGGACGACAACAATTCCCCGATAGTTTCCCTGCGAATCCAGTTCTCAATGCTTAAACCCAACCCTGAGGTTGAACGCATAGGCTTCGCGCTCATTTACCTTCTTGACGAGAACGGCTACCTTTACTATGACGATGTCGAGCGTCTTGCTCAGGCCTCGAACATCTCGCTGGACAATATCAAAGCCGCTATTGATATGCTGCAATCTCTTGAACCTGCAGGTGTTGGCGCGTTTAATCCGAGAGAGTGCATTTTGCTTCAATTGGAACGGAAGGGCCTTAAGGGCAGCGACGCGTGGAGGGTCGCCCAGGACCATCTGGAGCTTCTGGGTAAAAACCAGCTTCCGCAAATAGCAAAAAAATCCGGAATACCGCTGCACCGCGTCGTCAACGCCCAGCAGCTCATAAGAACCCTGAACCCCAAGCCCCTGATGATGGAAACCACACATCGGACAAGCGAATATATTGCTCCGGATATAAGGATTTTCAAAAAAGAAAAATCCTTTGCTGTCGAGCTCAATCAGCTCAACGCAGAAAGCATAATAATTGATGACACTTATTCCAAAATCTATAAGGAAACGGATAACGATACGGTAAAAGCCTTTCTGGGGGATAATATGAGAAAGGCACAGTGGCTTCGGGACAGCATAAGGCAGCGCTGCGAAACACTTATGGCTTGCGCCACACAGCTTTTAAAAAGCCAGAAGGCGTTTTTCGAGTACGGACCCGAATATCTATTGCCTTACAGCCGCAAGGAAATGGCGGAGCAGCTCGGAAGAAGCGAATCCACCATAAGCCGCGCGCTGAAGGATAAATATGTCGAGTGCGACTGGGGAATGTTCCCCGCAGACTATTTTTTCCCAAAGACCACCGTCGAAGCCCATCCGAATATAACAAAAAACACCATTGAGAGCAACATCCAGATGATTATTCTCAGTGAGGATAGGCAGTCGCCCAAGAGTGATGAGGCCATTGTAGAAGATTTGAAGGCTATGGGCATTTTCGTCAGCCGTCGAACCGTGGCTAAATACCGCGACGAGCTGGGTATACCCGCCTCCTCGCGCCGCAGAGTGTACTCGTAAAAAACTGCATGTAAAATATAAAGGATACCGCGTTTGCGGTATCCTTTTTCGATTCTTTTTATTTCCGCTCAGACTCTGGATGAAACTGTCTCCGCCCTCATAGCCTTAACCATGTCGCAGTCACAGCCTCCGGCAAGATCGGATTTAATGCGGTGTTCCATAATAACGGTGTTTCGCCACATACCGAAACGATCCTTTGCAATTCGCTCCTCGTAACCGATGGTGCGAAAGCCGCATTTTGCGTGCAGGGCAATACTTGCCGCGTTTGTTTCAAATATTCTTGACTGAATTGTCCAAAAACCGTTGACTTCAGATTCTTCAACAAGCTTTGTTAACAGAAGGTAGCCTGCTCCCCTGCCGCGGTGGTTTGTGTCTATGTAGATACTTACCGAAGCGACACCCTTGTAGCACTCGCGGCTCGAATAGGGAGTAAGCGCCGCCCAGCCGACCACCTCGCCGTCCCACTCCGCGACTAGGCGGCAGGGCTTTATATGAGCCTTGTCCCATTCCTCGTAAGAAGGGCAGGAAGTTGTGAAGGTTGCATTGTTTGTTTGAATGCCCTGATAAAAAATCTCGACGACCTCGCCCCAATCGTCCCTTTGCATTTCGCGTACCGAATATTCCATGGTTTTACCTCCTATGTAGATAAAGCTGCCTCTTTTAGTATTTTATCAGAAAGCCGTGTCGAATAAATGTCTAAGCTGTGACATCGGGAAATGTTTTTCCATGATTCAAAATTATTGTAGAATTGTTCATTTTTGATGAGTATAATGGCATATTGTGGTCAATGGGATTTTCCGAGCTTCTTTTCAGCCATACCGCGACGGTTTGCTAAATGTTTCAAACTCTTTTTTCGCCAAAATCTCATGCGAAGGGCAAAGATATAGATATAAAATTAGCTCTGCTGAAACGAAGGATACTATTTATTATGGCTATAAAAAATAACCCGCCAAACTCTGACAGTGAGGCTTCCTCCGATTTTTCGACCGCCGAGGCCCCGAAAAAGAAAAACAAGCTGAGAAACTACCTGCTGAGCGGCGCTTTTCTAATCGTTCTGATGTCGCTTACATTTTATGTTGTTTTCAAAGACCACTCCATAAACGACATTTGGTCCGTGCTCAAAAACGGAAAGGCCGAATACGTAATAGCCGGAGTGCTTTCAATGTTGGGGTTTTTTCTTTTTCAGGGAATAGTCATCGATCTGTCGGCTCAATGTGTGAAAATAAAACTAACGCCTTGGGAAATGATGCAGTATTCCTTTATCAGTTTTTTCTACAGCGGAATAACTCCTTCGGCTGTCGGCGGGCAGCCCATGCAGTTTTATCACATGTCACGCGATAAAATAAGCGCCCCAAAGGCAACTCTGATATTGTTCATTACGAACCTGACCTATCAAATTGTTATTGTTGTTTTGGGGCTTGTAATGTTCATTGCAAAGTATACTTTTGTGGCAAAGGTTAACAGCACAGTAATAGTACTCTTTTTTTTAGGTCTTAGCGTTAATCTTTTCATCCTTCTGATTATTGTGTGCGCTTTGCTGTCGGAGAATCTGTTTCGGAAAGTGCTCAACGGTTTCGTATCGTTTCTGTGTAAAATAAAAATAATCAAAAGGCCTTTAAAAGCGCGCAAAAGCATTGAAGCTTACCTTGAAGAGTTTAAAAGCGGAACCAAGCTGCTTAAACAAAACAAAGGACGTTTTTTCTTGATATTACTTTCAACGAGCGCACACTTTCTGTTATATCATTTAATTCCGTTTTTTGTTTACAGAACCCTGGGCTTTACGGGGCACTCGATGTTCGACTTTGTGGCAATCAGCGCGATTTTGTTTGTAGCGATCAATATGTTCCCTCTGCCCGGGTCGGTCGGCGCCGCCGAAAGCGGTTTTGTTATACTCTTCGGCCCGTTGTTCGGAAGCACAACATTGGCGGCGATGCTGCTTGCAAGGTTTATAAATTTCTATACCATGATTATATTAAGCGGCTGTATCTCAGCTTATGCGCAGCTGCGCAAGCCGTATAATCTTTCAAAAATCCGCAGAACCGAAAAACAATAAGCCCGACTTTCGTATTTTCGGTGAAAACGGAAAAGAGCCCGATTAAGCGGGCTCTTTTTCATTACTCAAATAAACTCAGCCGCTCACTTTAGCGGTTTTAACCGCTTCTTTTTCTCTTCTGTCCGCAAAAAACAGCTCCTCCGTGGCGAGCGCGATTTTTGTAACCGAAAAATCGCAGCCAAAGGGGTATATGTAGTAGGTGTCGGTCAGCGTGTTAAGGTCAACGCAGTCACCGTGCTTGTTAAGATAATTATATTCGATGTGACAGGAATAAAGGGAGGGGACGGTTTTTTCCTCACGATAAGACTTGGAGCCGTATTTGCCCTCAAGCACAAAACCGTTTTTATCGTGGGTCAGCCTGCCTTTTCCGAGCTTTATATAGCCCTTTGAGTTCGGGAGAGAGCAAACCCTGACCTCCGAGCTGAAGTGGTAACTCCCGTTTAGAACCTCTTCGCGGACATTGGAGCGCTCCCACTCGTACCAGTCGGGGATATGCGAAAACTCGGTTTTTCCCGTCAGAGCCCGAAGTTCGCCCAGTTCCGTCATTTCCCATTCCTTGCCGCAGTTTTTACATTTCAGCTTCTTGCCGGAGGAATCCATCTGATACTCTTTTTTGCAGTTCGGGCATTGGTAAAGCACCTTGTGCAGCCCGTGTGCCCTGAAGGGATACTTGACAACAATATTATTTTCCTTCTGCCAGGCAAAATCGTCGTAAACGAACTTCTCGTTTATTCTGCGATTTATTTCCTCCGGGGACAGTTCTTTAATCTCATCTGCCGTGACAATCTGAGTAAGCTCTGCCTCCGTGCCCTTAACATGGCGGTCAGCGGTGTTCCAAAAGGGTGCATTGACGTGGTGACCGTGGCAGATAAGTGTTACGACAGGAACCTTAAGGAGCTTTGCGAGCTTGCCGAGGGACTCGGGCAGGGCGGCGTTAGTTCCGCAGAGCGAATACCTCGCTTCGGGGTATATAACCGCCACGTCGCCGTTTTCCGCAACACGCTTGAGCTGACGGACAAGAGTTACGTCATTTGTAAACTTGCGCTTGCAGATGCAGCCCACCTTACGCATGAGCCACTCGCGTCCGATGAAGCCGTCTATCGCGACAACATAATTGGCACGTGCCGGAAAAATTGCCGCCGTCGCGACTTTAAAATCAAGAAAGGCGTTGTGATTGCAAAGCAGAAGATAGGGAGGCTTCAGCCCCTCCATGTCGGTTCTGATTATTTTTGCTTTATGGCTCCAAACTGCGGGAAAACTGATTGCCCATGTAAGCGGTCTCAGATAGTTCCGCTGTCTTTCCGCGGGACGCGACATATTGAAGCGCGATGTGTACTCAATGTCCACTCTATTTGTTTCCTTCCGTTTGTGAAATGAATTTCTTAATAACGCTAATACTCGGGAGCCTCATCCTTAAGTTCCGATGTTTTCTTTTTTCCAAGGACTATTATTGAAGCAAAAATCAAAAGCATACCAACGGTACCTCCGAGCGTAAGCCGCTCGCGGAAGAAAACGAGTCCCGCAAGTGTAGCGACCAGAGGCTCGGAAAAAGCGAGAATTGAGGCCTTGCCCGGCGCGGTATACTTAAGCCCCTGGGTGTAGAGCAGATAGGGCAAAAGCGTTGAAATCAGAGTAATTCCAATTGCGCTCGGAAGCGCCGCGCCGCCCTCAAAGAGCGAGAGAAACTCCCTTCCGAGACAAAAGGGCGAAAGGGCGAGAGTGACCGTCAGAAAAGTATATGCTGTTACCGTGACGGTATCGTATTTTTTAAGCGCAAGCGTTCCGAAAATAGAGTACAGCGCGTAACCGAAACCGGAGCCTATACCTGTCAGAATCCCCGTGAGTGATATATAGCCGAGCGGTTTGCCGCCGATAAGAGCTTCAAAAAGGCCGGTTGTAAATATACAGCCCGAGAAAGCGAGCAGAAGCGCTGATATTTTTCTTAAGCCGATTTTTTCGCGGAACAAGAGCGCGGACAAAAGCACCACAAAGCACGGCGCGGTATAGAGAAGCACAGCGGCGAGCGAAAGAGTTGTGTTTCGGATTGTCGTAAAATAGAGAGTTGAAAACAGTGTCAGACTTAAAATTCCCGTTCCGAGGAACATCCAGAAATCTCTCAAACGAATTTTGAGCTTCCCTCTGTCAAAAACAATGATATAAAGCCAAAGCAGTACAGTTGCGAGCCCAAAGCGCAGAAACACCGTCTGTATGGGAGAAAACCCGAGTCCCGTGAGCTGTTTTGAGAACACCCCGATTACGCCCCAGCAGGCGCCGGCCATAATAATAAAAATCGAAGCAAAGCCTTTAAAACGCCGATTAAAACCCATTTTGACAAACTTCCTAACGCTTTTGTAATTATTATAATACGACATTCGGACGGAAAAAACAACAAAAAGACCAGTGTTTTGTTTTTCAACAAAAAAACACCGCCAACTGACTATTGACGGTGTTTATAGTATATTAGAAGGCAATTGGATTTGTTATATACTGCCAACAATTCTAGCCCATATATTTTTTGTTTGAACAAACTCGTTGAAATGTTTTACGACGTTCTTATCATATTTGTTTAGTTCTTTTCTTATGTTTTGAAAATCATTTGTTCCAAAGTATCGGCAAACGGGATTTAAAGTGATTTCCAGCCTTTGCATCATTTCGCTCATTTTTTTGGGATATTCTTCTTGATTGGTAATATATAGTAAAAGCGGTTTATATCGCGACCAGCCTATGCAGGCGTTGTAAAAGCGCTTTATGACCGCCTCTGAATCCGCTTTTATCGGCTTGAGTGTCGTCGGAAGAACTCCGGACAGCAGATGGTTATAAGCTGCGAAACCATCGTGAAAGGCATAGCAAGGAACATGCAATACTTTTCGCTCGCTCAGGCAGGTGCTTAAAAAGGTATCCTCGCCTCGGGCGCCCGGAGGATTATAGAACGGAAATACTCTTTCCGGTTTGGTCAGGTTTATACAAAGATTTGAGCCGGATATAAATTTCGCGTGGTTAATTTCCGGAACTTCCACAACTTTTCTGTCGGTAAGGACCTTCGAGTCCGAGTAGGTGACCCCGCCGTTTGCTATCAGCTTGTTTATATTTTCCCAGTTAACAATATCGTTGCCGATTGCCTGAATGAACGTTCGGAAATATTCTTCAGTCAATATTTCAGAATACTCGACGCTCGGAATGGGGGATATATAGCCGCAATGATAGCCGTAGGTTATGTCGGCGCTTTTTATATTTTCCAGATGTGTTTTAAGAACATGCTGGCCGCTCCAGAGCGCGGTATCAACATTTTTTGTAACCGCCAGGGGATATTCGTCATCATCCAGAAACAGCAGATAGTCCATCTGGTTTTTCATGGCCTGATACATTATTACGTTCCGAGAAGAGGCATACCCTTTTCCGAAAATCATCGAGGCTTCGCTTGCTTCAATTATACCGTTTGTCACCAGAAATTGCTTGATTTCTTCGACTTTTTCAACTCCGATAAAGTGCTTGCTGTCAATCATCTGCGCAACATCAGGCGGTATTGCCGTGTAATCTGTTTTCTTTGTCCCCATGTAACTCAAATCGTACGCAACAAATAGATTTAAGCTTACATTTTCGTTGTCAATGAGTCCGCATTCTTTCCAATTGTCGATATAACTTCGCAGCACTCTCAGAAAGTGCTTTCTTCCGGTAGCAAACCCGATACCCACTTTAATTTTACGATCGTTGCCCATATTTCCTCCTTCACAGTTTACCCTTCCTCATTAAGTATACCATAAAATTGGAAAGCAAACAACCCTGCCGACCTGGGCAGGGTTGTTTGCTTATAAATGTCAGTTTCAAAACGAGAAAAGCAAAGCTCGCTCGTTATAATATCAGGTTCAAGCCTTGCTTAATAGTTTTCGGCTCTGAGCTCGAAATATGCCTGGGGATGGCTGCAAACGGGGCATACCTTCGGGGCGTCCGTGCCGTACTCAAGGTGACCGCAGTTGCGGCAATACCAGACCTTTATGTTGTCGCGCTTAAACACTTCGCTGTTCTGAATGTTCTCCGCGAGCTTAACATAGCGCTCCTCATGGGTTTTTTCAATCTTTGCAACCTCTGCAAACTGATCTGCCAAAGCGAAGAAGCCCTCTTCACGAGCGGTTTCCGACATCTCTTTATACATGTCGGTCCATTCATAGTGCTCGCCCTCTGCCGCGGCGATAAGGTTTTCCGCCGTTGTTCCGAGGCCGCCGAGAGCCTTGAACCAGAGCTTCGCGTGCTCTTTTTCGTTTCCTGCTGTTTCCTCAAAAATTGCCGCTATTTGCTCATAGCCCTCTTTGCGGGCCACTCCTGCAAAATAGGTGTACTTGTTGCGAGCCTGGCTTTCGCCTGCAAATGCCTTTTGAAGGTTTGCCTCTGTTTTGCTTCCTTTGAGTTCCATGATTTTTCCTCCTTTAAATTTTTGTTACATTTTTTCTGTGCAATTGACGCAGGTTCCGTCAAAAAACAGCTCGTGCTGCTTTACAACATGGCCTGAAGATAGCTGAGCCTTTTCATCCAGAGCGGGATCATAGCTGATGTCCATTATGTCATAGACTTTGCCGCATTTGCGGCATAAAAAGTGTGCGTGTGGCGCTGTGGTTGCATCGAAGCGCTCAACGGTGTAGGGAAGACGGATAAGGCTTCCCTCGGCGACTAGCTGATTTAGGTTTCGGTAAACCGTACCCAAGCTCAAGGCCGGATTTTCGGGTTTAAGCCGAGTATAAACCATCTCAGCGGTCGGATGTTCGTTTGTATTCATCACAGCAGAAAGTATCAGCTCTCGCTGCTTTGAAAAACGCTTGATAGCCATGTCAACCTCCGCAATCAGTAACAGTAATTATTACTGATTATAATTATATCACCCATTTTTGTAATTGCAAGCAAAATTTATATAAAATTTTCACTTTCGGAAAACAGCCTGCCCTGCCAGGTGTCCGAACTTGCCATGAGACGGTCAATAGTTCCCAAAACGCGGATTTTATCGCGGCTCCAGAGCGGAGCTATCAAGGTGTTTTTATCTCCGTCGCCTGTAAGGCGTTCGATAGTCGTTTCCGGAGGCAAAACCTCAAGCTGGCGCACAACGGTTTCGGTGTAGTCCTCAAAGCTCAGAGGAGAGTATTCGTTTTTCTCGTACATTTGGCAGAGCTTGGTTCCTCGTATGACGTGCAGCAGGTGAATTTTAATCCCGTCCGGTTGAAGCTGTCCGAGAACCTGCGCGGTCTGAACCATCATGTCGGTTGTTTCTCCCGGCAGACCATTGATTATATGCACCGTAACCCGTATTTTGCGGGCTTTGAGAGCCTTGTACCCCTCGATGAATTCCGAGAAACTGTGACAGCGGTTTATGGTTTTCGCCGTTTCGTCAAAAATCGTTTGCAATCCCAGCTCCACGGTAATTCGCGTTCGGGAGTTAAGTTCACTCAAATAATCCAGATACTCCGAACTCAGACAGTCCGCCCTTGTGGCGATGGACAGTCCGCAAATTCCCTCATGCCCTAGCGCGCTTTCATACAGCAAACGCAGCTTATCCGTCGGGGCGTAGCTGTTGGAATGTGCCTGAAAATAAGCGACTGCCACGGCTTCGGGGGACTTTTTGCGGATTCGCTTCAGCTCGTCCGTAAGCTGCCTTTCAACCGAAACGGCGGGGGGCGCTGCAAAATAGGCGCTTCCGCCGTCGCAAAAAATACAGCCGCCAACACCCTTCGTGCCGTCAATATTCGGACAGCTCAGCCCGATGTCGACTACCGCTTTATAGCTTTTTATACCCTGCACGCTGTTATCGTAAGCAAGGTTTCTATAACGCTTATTGTCGTTTGAATAGGGAAAAGTGTTCATATTAAGTCTCGTAAGCTCTTTTCATAGCGATTTCATACTAAATTATATCTTTAAGCTCCCAGATAATCAAGCGCTGTGAAGCGAATGCTTTATTTGTGAATATCCGCTTGCTCGGACGAAGTGTGTGTGCTATCCTTGTCTGGAAAGAAAATAGCGTAAAAGCACAAAGTAGGGGAAAAATGGACGTAAATATCGGCAGGCCGCAAAACGAAGAGGGTCGTATACCGCAGGAAATACGGTGCTACGACCTCTTGGAGGAGCTTAATATCGAATTTGAACGCGTGGATCATGAGGCGGCTGAAACGATTGAGGTGTGTCTTGAGCGTTCAGCTGTTCTCGGAACGCGTATTTGCAAGAATCTATTTTTGTGCAACAGGCAGGGAACCGTGTTTTATCTTCTTGTAATGCCTGCGGATAAGCAGTTTCGAACCTCGGCGGTATCGTCCCAGCTCGGGGTTGCAAGGCTGCACTTCGGAGACGAAGCACACATGGAGCGTTATCTTGACCTTCGTCCGGGCAGCGTCAGCATACTCGGGCTTATGAACGACAGGGAGAATATGGTGAGGCTTATAATGGACAGGGAAATATTGAAGCAAGAATACTTTGCCTGCCATCCCTGTATAAATACAAGCAGTTTGAAATTCTTGAGCTTGGAGCTGTTTAACAAGCTGCTTCCGAAAATGGGACACGAGCCGACCTTTGTGGATTTATAAAGCTCAGTCTAAGGTCGTACCCGTCCCGCGTTTAGGAAAGCGCACACAAATAAAAAAGGCCTCAAAGACTTTAAGTCTTTGAGGCCTTTCAAGGTATCAGCCGTAAATAAGCGTGTCGCTGTCGAAGCTTCTGGGCTTTCCGGCGTTTCTCAGATAACTGTCGGATACCCAAAACCAGCTGTCATCGCAATAGTTGGGGTCACCGGTTGTGGGATCGCCCCAGGTTGAATCGATATTGTACCAAACACCGTCCGAGAAAATTCTCGACCAGACATGACCGTTGCCTCCACAGCTGCCGGTCATTGAAACCATGGGAGCCCCCGCAATATTGCACAGATAGTTGTACATTGCTGTGTAGCCCTGGCAAACTGCCGTACCGCCGACGACAGCATCATAGCCGCTGTATAGGGTGCTGCTCGAGTCATAAACAACATGCTGAGCCACATATCTGTAAAGAACGTATGCCTTTTCCTTCGCGGTCATAGCGGTTGAAAGAGTTCCGTTTGCAAAAAGATTTGTCACAATTTGAGCACAGCTTTCTTTGAAAACTGAAATCTCCTGCAAAATTTCGCTGTCCGAAATTCCAAACACATTGGATAACCTAAGGGTTATTGTGGGGTCAAGGCAGTTACCGTTTTCATCAAGACTGTACATGGCAGAAATTTTCCACCTGTTAAGGAAAGAGTAGTATTCCATGTAGTCGAAGCTTGCAAAATAGAAAGCGTTTTGCGCCTTGGTCATTATCTGTGTCAGCTCAGCTCTTGTGAAAGAACCCTCCAGACTAAACTGTTCGCACAGAACCGCGTTTGCCAGCATATAACGCCAGGCGTTTACATAGTCATCAAAGCTTGAGAATGAGGCTGGGCGAGCAACCTGATAATGGCTCATATCCAAAACAAAGGGTTCTGCCGAGTTTGAAACGATCTGCACCTTTTCCTCAGCCGAGCTTTCTTCCGTGTCTGTCGGGAGGGCTTGTACAGAGGAGCTTTGAACTGTATTTTTAACTCGGAAAAGCATAACGCAGACTTCGCAGCGTTTAACCTTGTTATCGCCGCCGAAGGAAAGGGTGCCGTCGCCGTTCGGTATTCCGGAAATTACACCGTATTCATAGAGAGTGTTGGCAAGGCTCGAGTCTGTGTCGGTAAAAACGTCTGTGCTCGTCTGAAGCGGGATATTAAAGGCGGCGGCTATGTACTTGCACATTTCCTCTCTGCTGGCAGCCTGATTCGGGTCTGTGCCGGCATCGGCAATGTTCTTTTCAACGGCAAAGGACATTACTTCTGTGTACCACGGCTTGGAGGCATCGGTTTGAGCGGAAAAGGTGAAGCCTGCCGCTAAGCATACGAGTTTCAGGGCCTCAGCGTGTGAAACGGTATTCTGCGGAAGAAAGGTTCCGTCTCCGTAACCGCTGATTGCCCCCTGCTGATACATAGCCATAACTTCTTTATAGTAGTAGTCCGCTTGACTTACATCTTTAAAGGGCTGACTCTCCGCTCGTGCGCTGCCAAAAGGAGCTATGCCTGCCAGCAAAGCAATCGCTATCAGGACTCCAAGCACTATTTTTTTTGTTTTTCTTGTCTTCATTTGACGCCTCCAATCTGCATCGAATGTCGGTGCGACACTAATAAATCGGTCATGCTGCTGTCTGTATTAAATGTCACGAAAAACAAAGAAGCCCCATTCGTAAGCCGATGGCTGCACGAATAGGGCGATAGCGCGATAGAGCGCGCAATATGGCACTAACAATTCGGCAACCGGGCTGTCATAGTCTTGCGACCTTAGACCCCATGGCTTTGCGTCTTTACCTTTCGATAAATTTGCTATTATCGGTGCTTGAGCATTTTGGGAAGAGCGGCTTACTGGGGAAAACAAAGAAGCCCCATTCGTAAGCCGATGGCTGCACGAATAGGGCGATAGCGCGATAGAGCGCGCAATATGGCACTAACAATTCGGCAACCGGGCTGTCATAGTCTTGCGACCTTAGACCCCATGGCTTTGCGTCTTTACCTTTCGATAAATTTGCTATTATCGGTGCTTGGGCATTTTGGAAAGAACGGCTTACTGGGAAAAACAAAAAACCCTATTCGTAAGCCGATGGCTGCACGAATAGGGCGATAGCGCGATAGAGCGCGCAATA
>CAYWNW010000001.1:94490-262215 GCA_964459785.1 uncultured Oscillospiraceae bacterium
GCGTCTTTACCTTTCGATAAATTTGCTATTATCGGTGCTTGGGCATTTTGGAAAGGGTACCTTTCCACAACTTAATTGTATCACCGGGTACGAATTTTGTCATTAAAAATATTTTCGGGAGAAAAACGCTGAAGCAGGGCATAAGCAATACATTTCGTTTCTTATAAGATTCATTAACCATATATAGTGCTTTTTCTCAGGAATATTTGATAATTTGCCTAAAACGATTATAAAAAGTTTATTAAATATCACCTTTTTGAGAAAAACTGTAAAAATGTCGCTTTTGCGGATGTATTTGTGTGCTATTATGACTTTATAGTGTTTCTACAGAAAAAATAGGAGTTGAGAATATTGAACCATGAATTTAGCGTCAACAGTCCGTTTTTGTATGCAGTTACGGCAATAATACTGATTCTGGTTATGGCACAGGCAGTTTTCTTTCTTGTTCGTGCATGGAGACAGGCAAAAAAGCTCGGGATAGAACCGTCAAAGCTGAGAAGCGTTGTCAAATCAAGCGCGATTTTCACAATTGTTCCGGCGTTCTCAATACTTATAGGCGTAATAGCGCTCTCAAAAAAGCTGGGTATTCCGCTGCCGTGGCTGCGTCTGTCGGTTGTCGGCGCGATAACCTATGAAACTCCTGCCGCCGCCGCCGCTGCGAGTGCGCTCGGCACCAGCATCGGCGATACCTCAACCCTTCTGACGGCGAGCCAGTTTACAACTATTGCTTGGGTAATGACTCTAGGCATAATGGCGAGCGTCATTCTGCCGCCTATTATCGGACGCGGACTTTTAAACGGAGTCGGCACTCTGGAAAAGCGCGATAAGCGCTGGGGTGAAATATTGATGTCGGCTCTTTTCATGGGCATGATTTCCGCTTTCCTAGGTATGATTTTCGGCAAGGTGAATATGGGGCTCGAGGGCTGGATACCCGTTTTCGTGATGCTCGCGTCTATGGTAATTATGCTCTTATGCGCCGTCCTCATGAAGAAGTTTAAGCTCAAATGGGTTGAGGATTACGCCCTGCCGATTTCCATGATTGGGGCTATGGCTCTCTCAATTCCGATTACAAACGTCGTGAACGCGGCGATAGGATAAGGGGGGACGGACATGAAATTACGTGAAATGGATTATATGGACTCAACCCACTTCTGGGGACGCATATGGATGGTAGGCATGGGGCTTATGCTTCTAATGTTCCCCGTTGCAACCTGCGTTTACTTTAACGCTTGGCCGCAGGCGACGCCGCTTTTGCAGGGACTGCTCGCCATAGTTCCGATGTACTGGACCGTCGGGGCGATCGAGGTCGTCACTTATGTTCCGATGCTCGGCGCGGGCGGAAGCTATCTCGGCTTCATCACCGGAAACCTAACAAACCTAAAGGTGCCCTGTACAATAACGGCGCTTAACAAGGTTGACGCAAAGCCGGGCACTCCCGAGGGAGAGGTTGTGGGAACAATTGCCGTCGCCGTTTCGAGCATAGTTACCACACTGGTAATTTTTATCGGTGTTCTTCTTATAGTTCCCCTGACGCCGATACTCGACAGTCCCGCGCTTAAACCCGCCTTTGACCAGATACTTCCCGCCCTTTTCGGCGGACTCGGAATAGCTCTTATCGGGAGAAACCTCAAGGTTTCTATTGCGCCCATAGTTTCGATGATTATTCTTTTTGTGAGCGTGCCGTCGCTGGCCCCGAAGGGTGCGATTTTTGTACCTGTCGCGGCAGCGATCGCCATTGCCGCCGCCCGTATTATGTATAAAAAGGGCTGGCTCAAGTAAATTTAAGCCCTAAGCCGATTTATACCCGTCCAATTTCTGGCTGTATCTATGGAAAGGAATGTTAAGTAAATGGTTGGCTACATAGTTCTCGCGCTTTTCATAGCCCTCATTGCTGTGATAGTTGTTCGCACCGTGCGCTTCAAGCCCCTGCCGCAGACTCCCGTTGAACATACGAAGGTCGAAATTGACGCCGAAAAGGCCGCCAGAGACCTTTCGGATATGATTCGATGCAAAACAGTCTCACACGCGGACGCCTCACTCGACGACGACTCTGAATTTCTGAAATTTGAAATGCTTCTCCCGACACTTTTCCCGAAGGTTTTCTATAATTGCGAGTATGAAAGGCTCGGTCCGCGCGCTTTAATTTTCCGTTGGAAGGGTGAAACCGACGCCGCGCCTGTCGCGTTTTTAGCGCATTTTGATGTCGTTGACGTTAATGAGGCCGAATGGTCAAAGCCCGCGTTTGACGGGATTATCGAAAACGGTGAAATCTGGGGACGCGGGGCTCTGGATACAAAGTCGACCCTTCTTAGCGTCCTCTCTGCGGCAGAAACCCGTATAGCGGAGGGCTTTACCCCTGAACGCGACTATTATTTCTGCTTCGGCGGCGATGAAGAAGTTTCTGGCGGCGGCGCTCCCTCAATAGTTGAGGAGCTGGGAAGGCGCGGAATCAAGCTTTGCCTTGTGCTCGACGAGGGCGGCGCGATTGTGGATAATGTTTTTCCCGGTGTAAGCAAGCCCTGCGCGCTTGTAGGAATCGGTGAAAAGGGAAACTGGAATCTGCAGTTGAAAATTGCTTCCAAGGGCGGGCATGCCTCCGCGCCTCCCGCCGATTCTCCGTTGGATGTTCTCGCCTATGCCTGCCGCAGGATTCACGACCATCCGTTTAAATTCCGCATAACTCCGCCGGCAAAAGAAATGCTCAAAAATCTAGCGCCGCACTCCTCGCCGCTTTACAGAACAATTTTCGCAAACCTCTGGCTGTTTGCTCCGGTGCTTAATCTTCTCACAAGAAAGCAGGGCGGCGAATTAAACGCGCTCATGCGCACGACCGTGGCATTCACAATGGCGCAGGGAAGCAGCGGAGCCAATGTTTTGCCCTCCTCCGCGAGCCTTGTTATGAACGTGCGGCTGCTCGAGGGAGATACAAAGGAAAGCGCTTTGGCGAGAATTAAAAGACTTGTCAACAGACCTTCCGTTGAGTATATTCCGCTTGTCGGCTCAGACCCGTCAAGATCCTCTCCGACAGATTCAATGGGATATATTGCACTTGAAAGAGCAATTAAGGAGAGCTTCCCGGACGTTCTGGTTTCCCCTTATCTGATGATCGCAGGCAGCGATTCGCGCCACTATCTGAAAATCTGCGACAACGTTTACCGCTTCTCGGGAATGTATCTCTCCGCCGAGGAACGCGGGATGATTCACGGCAAGGACGAGCGAATTTCGATTCAGAAGCTCGCAGACACAATCGGTTTTTACTACCGTCTTATCGGAATTCTGCAGGACATTTAGCAATTAAGTAAAGAACAAGGGCGCGCCGTATTTTCGACGCGCCCTTGTTCTATTTCTTGTTGATTACAGTGTCCATGTACTGGTCAACGGCGTTTTTAATCTCGTCTTCGGATTTGTAGCGGCTGTCGGTGTTGTCGATATCCAAAAGGAGTATAGGCAGCCCGTATTTTTCCTGAACAGAGTCGGAAACCATTTTCATGGATGCCCAAGCGTGTCTGCAGCCCGCGCTGCCCAAAAAGAGGAACACATCCGCCGAATAATCCCTTTTAGCAAGCTCAATCGCTCCCAGCAAGTCCTCTCCCGAAGCTCCCGCGGCGTGAGCCCTTGAGCCTTCGAGCATACGCCTTGCCATAACGCTTAGGCAGTCCGATTTATCGTCAGGGTTTGCGAAGCGCTCTCTTTCTCCGAAGAAAAAGCCGTCAAGCACTGTAACCGCACCGTACCGCGCCTCTAAATGCTCGGTTATTTCAATACCCCGCCAGAGCAGATTGTGCATAAGCATAACACGGTGCTTTTCGCCGTCGGGACAGGGAGTGAAAGCGTCACTTGTTCGCCTTGTGCAAAGCTCAAACTCCTTTGTGAGAAGCATTTCCATTTCAGGGGTCGGGGCAAAGGCATTCATAAGCTCATTCCAGATTGTCAGACGGGAGGAAAGCGGGCAGGGCTTAGCCGTACGAAGCGCGGCGCACTTTTCAAGAAGCGCGGAGGCTCTGTTAGAAAGCTCCATGCGATATTTGAGCTTTTCCCAGTCAAGCTCCCTTGAGGAAATGCCCTCAATAAACCCTATATAGCGCCCAAGCTGCATTTCAACATACTGCAGGCTCCTTAAGTCTCTGCGCAAGGGTATATCGAAGTGAAATGAAGGTGCCCCCACAATTCTGCCAAGCTCTGTGCAGGCGGTACGGGCGCTGTCGCAGGGAATAGGCAGCGACACAAAAGCGTCCGGCACCAATCCCAAAGCTCCCTTGAGCAGCAATCCCGTATTTGTCTTGTTCAGCGAGCAAAGGCTCGCATTTGCCCGCGTTTCCGCCTCGTTTATGAGCCTCGCTGTCAGAATCGGGTTTTGGGATAGACGTGACGGAAGCAAATCAAGATAAAGCGGCACACAGTCCAGCGCGTAAAGTATCTCGAGTGGCGCTGGTCCGCTGATAAAAATGAGCTTCTTACCGTTTTTGCGCGCGTCTCTGACCGATTCCCAGTAAAATAGGTCGTTCGGGCAATCTTCCCTGCCGGAATCCGCGGCAGAAAGCTCACACACGTAATCTATAATTGTCATCTCGCCGGCGAATATCCTCTCGGCGGCGCTTGAAATGTCTGTCATGGCAAGGGTCCTCCGTTTACAAAATATTTTGCGTTGCTCAGAAGCGGCGCTCGCTCGAATGAAAAAGCGCCCGCAAAGAGCGAATAATCTGTCAGCTTCTAATTATCCTATATTCGGAGCAAATTGCAAGCCCTGTTTTTTGCGCAGAGAACCAAAATACAAATAAGCAAAAAATTTTTGCAAAAATAATATTGTGCTTGAATTCCTATAAACCCTATAGTATAATAGGGTCAGAAAGGAGGCGATATGGGTGAAGATTACTACCAAGGGAAGATATGCGCTGCGAATCATGGTGGATTTGGCACAGCAGAATCCCGACGCTTTTATACCGCTTAAGGAGATTTCCGAGCGTCAGGAGATTTCCGAAAAATACTCCGAAATGATTATAGGTCTGCTCAGCAAGGCGGGCTTAGTTTACAGTTCAAGAGGCAAGGGCGGCGGTTATAAGCTCGTCAAACCTGCCGACAAGTGCTCTGTCGGCTCCGTGCTTAAGGCGGCGGAGGGGAGTTTTGCGCCTGTAACCTGCCTGGAATTCCCCGAGAATATATGTCCGAACGCGGGAAACTGCAAGACTTTGCCGATGTGGACCGAGCTTGAGCGGCGTATCGAGGAATATCTGGAGAGCGTTACCATCGCGGATGTGGAAAAGCAGACCACCTCTACATCGACGGGCGCCTGCATTTAATCAAACTGTTTGTGACAAAATATATTTAACCAAAAAGCAAAAATTCCTGTACAAAGTATTGACAAGCCATGGAATAAGTGGTATTGTCCTATAAGACCTATAGGAATTAGCGGTATAGTTAAGCAGACGGTTTCCGACCTCTTTCAGCACTTGCGTTAAAAAAATCAAAGGGACGTGTGCCAATGGGAATAAAAGAGCTTCAGGAAGAAATTTTACAGCTTAAAAAAGAAAAGGACGTGTGCATTCTTGCCCACGCATATCAGGGGCGGGAGATAACCGAGATTGCCGATTTTACGGGCGATTCTTTCGGACTCTCTGTTGAAGCCTCAAAAGCACCGCAGAAAACCGTTATCATGTGCGGGGTGCGCTTCATGGCGGAAACCGTAAAGATATTGTCCCCCGAAAAAACCGTTTACCTTGCCAATCCTCTGGCGGGTTGCCCGATGGCGGATCAGATGGACAGGGATATGATTTCGGCGGTCAAGGAAGATTTCCCGGATTACACGGTTGTGTGCTATATTAACACCTCTTCGGAACTGAAAACAGTCTGCGACGTGTGCGTGACCTCCTCCTCGGCGGTGAAAATAGTAAGCAGGCTTGAAAATAAGAATATTCTCTTCATTCCGGACAAGAACCTCGGTGGTTTTGTTGCAAAGCAGCTCCCCTACAAGAACTTCAAGATTTTGGATGGCGGCTGCCCAACCCATTTCAGAGCGGGCAAGCGCGACCTCAAAAGGGCTAAGGCTGCTCATCCGAACGCGCTGGTGCTGGCTCATCCCGAGTGTCTGCCGGAGATTACGGACTACTCCGACTTTGTCGGCTCGACAACGGCGATAATTGATTTTGCCAAAAAATCCGATGCGAAGGAATTTATTATCGGCACCGAGCTTTCAATACTTGAGCATCTCCAATATGAGTGTCCCGAGAAAAACTTCTATCCGCTTTCAATAGACCTTGTATGCCACAACATGAAAATTACAACGCTCACAGATGTCCTGAACTGTCTTAAGGGCACGGGCGGAGAAATAATTGAACTTGACGACGAAATTCGCATCCAAGCAAAAAAATGTATCGACAAAATGATTGAACTCGGATGAGCTTAAACACATAAAAAGGAGAATGGAAATGAATGTTTATGTAGACAATGCGGCAACCACAAAGGTAAGCCAGACGGCTTTGGCCGCAATGCTCCCGGTATTTACTGAAAGCTACGGCAACCCCTCCAGTCCGCACAGCGTTGGACAGCAGGCGGCAAAAATAATGCTCGAATCGAGAAAGACAATTGCCGAGTATCTCGGCGCGGACCCCAGCGAAATAATCTTTACCTCCGGCGGAAGTGAAGCGGACAATCAAGCTCTTGTTACCGCCGCGGCACTTGGCGCAAGAAAGGGCAAGAAACATATTATCTCCACAAAATTTGAACATCACGCCATTCTTCATACGCTGAATAAGCTTGAAAAAGAGGGCTATGAAATAACTCTTCTCGACGTGCATGAAAACGGAGTGGTCAGACTTTCAGACCTTGAGGCGGCCATACGCCCAGACACAGCGCTTGTAACTGTCATGTATGCCAACAACGAAATCGGAACAATCCAGCCGATAAGTGAAATTGGGGCGCTCTGCCATGAAAAGGGCATAATTTTCCACACGGACGCGGTGCAGGCTGCCGGACATCTGCCAATTAACGTCAAAGAGCAGAATATCGATATGCTGTCTATCTCCGCGCACAAGTTCCACGGACCCAAAGGCATCGGTGTTTTCTATTGCAGAAGGGGTCTGCCCATTACCTCAATTATTGAGGGCGGCGCTCAGGAGCGCGGCAAGCGCGCGGGCACAGAAAACGTCCCCGCCATCGCCGGCATGGCTGCGGCGCTCAAGGAAGCCTGTGACAATATGTCCGTAAATATGCCGAGGGTTCAGGCACTGCGAAATAAGCTGATTGACGGCGTACTTCAGTTGCCCGAGGTTATATTAAACGGCGACAGGGAAAAAAGACTGCCCGGAAACGTAAATGTATCCATCAAGGGTATCGAGGGCGAGGCTCTGCTGCTGATGCTCGACATGGTCGGAATAAACGCCTCCTCCGGCTCGGCCTGCACCTCCGGCTCGCTTGACCCGAGCCATGTGCTGCTTGCCATCGGACTGATTCATGAGGTTGCCCACGGTTCTTTGCGCATGTCGCTCAGCGAATACAATACAGAAGAAGAAGTAGACTATATTCTGGAGAAACTCCCCGGCATCGTTACGAGGCTGAGGTCAATGTCTCCGGTCTGGAAAAGAATGCAGGAGGGAAAATAATATGCTGTACAGTGAAAAAGTTATGGACCATTTCGCAAATCCGCGGAATGTCGGAGAAATTGAAAACGCAGACGGTGTGGGCGAAGTCGGAAACGCAAAATGCGGCGATATCATGAAAATCTATCTCAAGATAGACGACGGAGTCATTACCGACGCAAAGTTTAACACCTTCGGCTGCGGCGCAGCAATAGCAACCAGTTCAATGGCTACAGAGATGATTAAGGGCAAAACAATTGATGAGGCGCTGCAGCTTACGAACAAGGCGGTTGCCGAGGCACTGGACGGGCTGCCCCCCGTTAAAATGCACTGCTCGGTTCTCGCCGAGGAGGGCGTAAGAATGGCAATGCTAGACTATTATACAAAGCGCGGAGAAGTAATGCCCGAGGAGTACAGACCCAAGTGCGACGGTGACTGCTCCGAGTGCGAATAAGGTCCGCAGGCAATCAGGGGCGGATTATTGTAACCCCCCGGGTGGGTTGCAAGTGCTTAGTTAAAGTCTTATAATGTCTTTATACAAAAAGCCGTTCCAAGCGAAATTTGGGAGGAATATTTATGTGCGTTAACGACAATCACAGCCATGAGCATAACCACAGCCACGAACATGAGCATGAGGCGGGTCACGAGCATTGCTGCTGCGGCGAGCATACCCATGAACACGAACACAGCCACGAGCATTGCTGCTGCGGCGAACAGAAAACGCAAAGCGCAGTTGAGAACATGGCTCTGCTGAATTATATGATTGACCATAACCGTCATCATAATGAAGATCTGCACGAGCTTTTGCACTCGCTTGAGGCTTCCGGAAAGAAAGATGCCGCCGCCTTGATAGCTGAGGCGATGCACTTTTACGAGCATGGAACCGAAAAGCTTGAGGATGCTCTGGAGCTTTTAGGAAAATAGGAGGAATATTTATGTGTCTTTCATCTGCCTACGAAGTCGGAAGCGGAGGCGACAAGTTTATCGCCGACAGAATCACGAATGTAGAGGTTGAGGGCAATACAGTTAAGCTCACTACCCTTCTGGGAACACAAACAGTAGTGGAGGGCGCTCTTAAAAGTATCGACCTAAACAAGAACGTTATCTACATTGCCGCAAACCGGTAATACTTTTTGCAAATTGCCCAAAAGAAACGGGCGCGATATTTGTATACTGGTGTAAGTTGATAGAATTTCTAAAATTCTATTGACAAACGAGATTAGCTGACATATTATTTTTGCAAGCAAGGGCGCTGTAAATTTCTTTACAGTGCCCATTTTTATTTATCATCACAGAGAGTTACTCGTTTTTGCAAACAAAATAGCGGTACACTTGCATATACTGCGCTATAGAATGACAAAGGGGTCAGAATCGTCATAGCCGAAATTTCGGCTGGCGATATGGCTCCTTTTGTTTTTTGAGCAAATCAAATTTCGTTTTAGGAGGATTATTTATGAGAAATGAAGCAAATTCTCCCTACGTGGGAAAAGAGAAACGCACAGCCATAATGACGCTCTATGTCGCGTCGATTCTGATTACACTGGCGGGCGCATTTTTCGCCGTGTTCAGCGCGGTAAACGGAATCAAGATACCGGTTCTGTCGTCTGAGATTCCCGGAGCTGTTTTCGGAGTTGTAATAGCCTTTCTCGGCATTCGGTACTTTCTGTCGGTCAGTAAGCTTAAGGCAGAGGTTTATAAAACCACTTCGACTTTTTCCTGGAGCAATTTCAGGAAGGTCAAAAAATCAAAATCCTAGGCACAACAAATCTTAAGTTTGTAAATTATATTTAGATGGGGTGTAAGTAATGAAAATGTTCAGAAAAATGTTCGGCGTGCTGTTTGTTGTGATGTTAATCGCGTCCCTTTTCGTGATTGGCGCTTATGCGGAGGGCGCGGATCCGACCGGTGCTTCGTACATAGCAACTACAGGCAGCGAAACCCTGAGCGATGTTGCAACTGTGGCGAACAAAGCCTACTTTGGTGCAAACTACACATGGGTAATGATTTGCGCATTCATGGTTTTCTTCTTCCAGTGCGGCTTTGCAATGGTTGAAACCGGTTTCTGCCGCGGAAAGAACGCGGCACACACGATGACTATGAACTTCATGGTCTTCCTCGTCGGCGCTGTCGGATATTTCCTTGTCGGCTTCGCTCTTCAGATGGGCGGCAGCGGTGGAGCGGCAGGTCTTGGCACCGGCGGCTCGGCGCTTAACGGTATGCTCTCAATTCCCGGACTTGGCGGAGTTCTGGGCTATAAGGGCTTCATGCTCAGCGGAACTTATGACGCCGGCATCTACGCACTGTTCTTCTTCCAGATGGTGTTTATGGATACCACCGTTACAATTCCAACAGGTGCTATGGCGGAGCGCGTCAAGTATTCCGCTTACGTAATCACATCATTTTTTATTGCAATGTTCCTCTATCCGCTATTCGCAAACTGGGTATGGGGCGGCGGCTGGCTTGCAACTCTTGGTGCAAACTTTGGCATTGGTCACGGTGTTGTTGACTTCGCGGGAAGCGCGGTTGTTCACTCCATGGGCGGTATGATTGCTCTGGCGGGTGCAATTGTCCTCGGGCCCCGTATCGGAAAGTTCAAAAAGGACGGAACTGCAAGAGCCTTCCCCGGACACAATATTCCGATGGCAATTATAGGAACAATTATCCTGTTCTTCTGCTGGTTCTCCTTTAACGCGGGCTCCACCCTGAACTCTTCCGATTTCAGGCTGGCGGTCGTCGCGACAAATACTATGATTGCGGGTGCAGTCGGCGGTCTTGTGGCGATGTTCTACATGTGGATTAAGTTCGGAAAGCCCGACCCCTCCATGACCGCAAACGGAACTCTGGCAGCTCTAGTCGCCATCACCGCTCCCTGCGCGTTCGTAAACGGAATTTCCGCAGCAATCATCGGATTAGTAGCGGCAATCCTCGTCTGTGTCGCTGTACCCTTCATTGAAAACAAATTCAAAATTGACGACCCTGTAGGCGCGATTTCTGTACACGGTGTGAACGGGTTTTGGGGAATCATTGCTCTTGGTTTGTTTGCAGACGGAAAATATGGTGATGGCATAAACGGCGTATCAGGCAATGTTACAGGCCTTTTCTTCGGTGATGCTTCCCAGCTCATAGCTCAATTGATTTGTTTGGTAGTTCTTGTTGTCTGGGGCTTCGGCGTGTCCTACATCTTCTTTAAAATTCTCGACAAGGTTTGGGGTCTTCGTGTTGCTCCCGAGGATGAGCTTGAAGGACTTGATATCCCCGAAATGGGCGTTCTGGCTTATCCCGACCAGCAGCTCATCAGAGGAGAGCTCGACTATGATTCCGCCGATAACGCGGAAATCAAGCAGCTTAGAAGGTTCAAAAACTACGGCGTTAAGGCTGTGGCTCCCGCGCCTAAGGTTGACATTGACAAGGCGGTTCCCGTCACGCTTGTCAGCGCGCCTAAAACTCCTGTCGCTTCCGATGTGAAGATAACAAAGATTGAAATTATCATTAAGCAGAGCAAGTTCGAGGCTCTTAAGGCTGCGATGAACGAAATCGGCGTTACCGGTATGACGGTGACTCAGGTTCTCGGCTGCGGTATGCAGAAGGGCAAAACCGAGTTCTACCGCGGTGTTGAAACCGAGGTCAATCTGCTGCCCAAGGTTCAGGTTGAAATCGTTGTCGCAAAGGTGCCTGTCAGAACAGTCATCGAAACGGCTAAAGCAGTGCTCTATACCGGAAACATCGGCGACGGAAAGATTTTCGTTTATGATGTCGAGAACGTGGTCAAGGTTCGTACGGGCGAGGAAGGCTATGATGCGCTTCAGGATGTGGAATAACTGAATATAGCCCCTTGATATAGCTCAATAGCGGCAACGGTCCTCCTACCGTTTCCGCTATTGAGTTTCCTTATTTGCGGCGGGTGCAATTTAACCCCGAAGGGTCACTGCACATAATATATGTTGAGGTGATGTTAAGTGGCGGGCTTTAAATGTATACCGGGCGGGGAGCTCACGCTGGCCGCTTCAACGATTGCCATTGCAATCGCAAAGGAAATCGACGATGACGATGCGTTAAATGTGCTCGCAAATCTTGTCATCACAATCGGCAGTAATCTGGCAATGATTGCCGCACAGCGAGCGGCCTGTCCGCCGCCGAGCTGCAGGGAGTAGTTCCCCCTGTTTTACACGGGGGGATTTATGCCGCCTGTTTAGGTAGCAAATCACAAAAAATTTAAAGCTCAACTGTCTTAGTTGCGATGTTCTCGCAAAAAGTGCGATCGTGTTCAACGAATAAAATTGTGGGCTTGTATTCGATTAGTAGCTTTTCAATCTGCATACGGGAGATTACATCGACAAAATTGAGCGGTTCATCCCAGATATACAGGTGCGCCCGCGTGGAGAGGCTTGCAGCAATGAGCACCTTCTTTTTCTGCCCTCCGCTGAAATCGGACATATCTTTTTCCAGCTGTGCTCTCGAAAAGTCCAGCTTTCTGAGCATAGCCTTAAAAAGGCTTTCGTCAATATCGTGCTCACTTGCGAAGGCCGAAAGACTGCCGCATAGCTGCGAACTTTCCTGCGAAACATAGGAGATGACGAGTCCTCCGCCCTTATACAGTTCGCCGGTATATTCTAGCGCATCGCCGTTAATAAGCTTTAATATACTCGATTTTCCGCTCCCGTTTTTACCTTGAATGGCAATGGCGTCGCCCCTGTTAATCTCAAAGCTGACATTCTCGCAAACTGTCCTGCCGCCGTAAGAAATTCCTACATTTTTAAGCTCGGCTAGTTTTTCGGAGCGATATGTCAGTGTAAAAAGCTTCAGCTCATCATTCTTTTCTAAATTTTTCAGAAGCTGCGTTTTTTCTTCGATGGCAGCCGCCTGACGTTTTTCGATTGATTTTGCGCGGCTCATCATTTTTTTTGCCTTCGCGCCCTGCAAGGGTCTTCGTCCGATATTCTTTTCGGTACTTTTCGGGTCAAAGCCGATTTTTTGGCGCTCCGCATCAGCCGACCAGTCGGCCTTTTCCCTGGCCGTCTCATTAAGCCTTTTTACCTCCCTTTTCAGCTTTTCATTTTCACACAGCTCGAAATTGTCCTGAAGCTCCTTGTTATGCCACCAGGACGAAAAATTACCCTTTTGTATTTCTATATTTGTCTTGTTTATAGACATTATGTGGTCGACGCAGCCATCCAGAAACGCCCTGTCGTGCGAAACGAGTATAAAACCGCGCTTTGTATTCAGGTAACGGCTCACAAGCTCCCGTCCATGAAGGTCGAGATGGTTAGTAGGCTCGTCAACAAGAAGAAATCTGTCTTCCCGCAGGAACAGCGCCGCAAGCAGGACTTTCGTTTGCTCCCCGTTCGAAAGCGTTGAAAACGGACGGTAAAGCAGTTCCTCCGAAACTTCAAGAAGACTAAGCTCGCGCATGAGCCGCCAATTTTCAAAATCTCCCAGTATTCCCCCAATGACATTTATTGTGTCGGAATTGCCATCGGCGACTTCAAAAGGAAAATACTCGAAATCAACACTCGAGGAGATGGTCCCCTGATAAGGATATTTCCCCAGAAGTAGCCTCAGAAAGGTGGTTTTTCCTCTGCCGTTTCGCCCCGTGAAGCCGAGCTTCCAATCTGTGTCGATACGAAAGCTCACATTTTCAAATATATTGTCATAGCTGCCCTCATAGGCAAAAGTTAAATTATTTACATCAATCAAAGACATTTAACTTATCCTCCTGTTACAAAAAATATAAGCTGCGGGAAAGTTAATTTCCGCAGCCCACAGCACAGCAACACCACGCCCATAAGGGCATGATGTGGATAAGTGAAATAGCGTCAACCTTCCTGCAAAAGCACAGCGAACCAAACGGTGCGTCCTGTCACCGCGAATGATTCCGTTATGCTCAATATTTGCAGACTAGTTGCGCATCTTCCCAACTCCAAACGTATTTTTTATCATGATAGCAAAATCGAAGCGATTATTCAAGTGTCCTTTGACGAAAAGTTAAAATGAAACGAAAATTCCGTTCAGATTGCCGTGGGGGAGCGCGGCCTCAATACGCGGAAAAAGCTCCTCCGTGGTTTTGCGAAGATAACGAACCGAGGAGGGGTCGCTTATTTGAAGCTCCGCGCTCACACGAAGCGCGGCCTCATGGAGCATCTTCTTCGCGGGCGTTGCGGAAAGCGGCTCAAACAGCTTTGATAGGCGCTCGAGCTCAGAAGCGGTAATACTCAGTGTTCTTACGTCCCTGTTTATCAGCGCAAGTCCGACGGCATTTGCCGCGACAGGCGCATAGAGATTTATCAGAAGACCCTTGTAATCCGAGCAGCAGCTACCCAGCAGGCTCTCAACCCGCTTTGTTTCAAATCTGCCGATAAAGTCGTTTTCAACTATTATTCGCCCGAGGTAAGCATTGATATATTCAACACCCTGCAGGCTGTCCTTCACGGGATTGCAGAGCTGGTAATCAATGTCGCAGGGAATGAGGTGTGCAAAAAAACGGTAGTCATAGCGCTTGAAAAAGCCGCCGATACCGCGAAGCGTATCCCGATACGAAAGGTTTTCGATTTTGGGGGCATTTACCAGGGCCGCGTTATAGAGCTTTTTTCCCAGCTCAAGCTTCTCCTCGAGTACCTTTTGTCCCAGAGCAAAAAGCTCCTCAAGGTCCGCTTCCGCAAGAAGCTTTTTTGTGCTTCCGCTTTGCTTTAGATAAAGGTCTAGGCAGAAATTGATTGACTGCAGAAGCT
This sequence comes from uncultured Oscillospiraceae bacterium, assembly GCA_964459785.1. GTDB lineage: Bacteria > Bacillota > Clostridia > Oscillospirales > Oscillospiraceae > UBA2658. Next base: position 108,787 of record CAYWNW010000001.1, read on the forward strand.
CCTGCGCGGTTTCAACCCGAACAGAGCTATGTTCGCCCATAGTGTAAAGCTCGGTTCTTCTTTTCAAAAGCTGCCAGAGCTTGGACTGAATGTTTATCTCGTCCTCCTCGGTCAATGCTTGGGAAAGATTGCCGTTTGATATCGTAAGTTCGTTGTTTGACATTACACACCCTCGTCCAAATCGTTGCGCCCGTCATCCACATCGTCAATAAAGCCGTGACGCGCATTACGGCGCAGCTCTTCCAGGGACGTCCCTGTAAGATATTCAATCGAGCCCTGAGCTTTGCCCTCAAAGGTCTCTTTCATATACTCAATAAGCTCATCATCGGAAAGGCGGTCGTCGGTTTCGTTTTTAAAATAGTAAAAAGCGTCCTGCAGCTCCAAAAGAGTTTCCTCGTAATTTAACTGGTGGATATAGGGCGAGTCGCAGAAGGCGTAAATCAGTTTTTTCAGAACGCCCTCGCCAAACTCTATCCGTCCGGTGTCCCTTAGCGTTTCAAAGCGCCGTTGGACAAGATTTTGAATTTGATTTTCGGATAGCATAAGCCCGTATTTAATGCTAAACTCGTTGGAATCGCGCAGCTCCTGCGTTTCCATGAGCATTTGCGCCCTTACGGGCTCCAGCGAAAAGTCTTTTTCCATGAACATCACCTCTTCGTTTAGTATGTTCCCAATTTGTATTGATTACAAGGCTTGTATTTTGCCGCGAAATGTGGTAATATGAAAGCACAAAAAAGAGAAGAAATCGTAAAAATTGCGATTTCTTCTCTCTTTTAATTGCGCAACGGGTTTTACTTATTTTTAGCATTAAGCCTGCGGGAAAGTAAGATGAAAACCCATACCGCGATAAGAAGTATCAGGCAGGCTGCCGCGGTTATTACCACTGCGGGATATTCCCAAGAATAGCCGCTTTGAGATATGTGCTTTACTAAAATACCTGTATAGGCCCAGATAAGAACCGCGCCGTAGGCGAGGGAGCAAAATGTTTTGCTCGTGACAGCTCCGATGAGCGCGGCGACAATCAAAATAACGACAGTCCAAAGCTCTTCGCTGAGGGCAAAACCGTTCCAGCCGAGGCTCACAAGTAAAACCGTGATATTGGCAACCGCCGCAACTGTTATCCACCCGAAATATACCTGAAACGGCAGCTTTATAAAAAAGCTGTCCCGGGCGCTGAGCTCAACAGCGCTTATCGCCCTGTTCATGAAAATAAGACATAGGAGTATTATTGCCATTAAAAGTGTTGACAGCAAAATATAGTCGTAATGCCAGCAAAAAATCCATGCGGTATTTGCAAGAGAGGATATTGAGAATAAAATCCCGACCCTTCTTGAAAGCTCTTTGTTGGCGTAACTTAAATTGCCGCGGAAAAGTCCGAGAAGATATAAAGTGTACAAAAGGAGCAAAAGATAGATAAGTCCCCAAATTGCGAAGGTGAAACCCGCGGGAGCGAAGAGGTTTTCATACATATCGGAAACCTCTGCTGTTGTTATTCCGTTTATCGGAAGCAGGTTTGCAAGAGCATTGACTGCTATCATCAGAATGAAGCTCAAAAGTGCCAGAACTTTAACGCCTGTGCGGTTTTCTCCGATTTCCATACTTACTTCTCCTCTAATTTTATTTGTCTCAGTGATAAATCAAAAGGATTGTCAGCTTAGTATATGCGGAAAGAACTCTGTGCATTATTCAGAATATCAGATTTGCAGCCCAATTCTCAGCGGTTTTCGCGGCTTCGTCTTTGCCGTTTTTGAGAGGATCCATGAAATCAATTTCGCCCACATAGCTGTTGTCACCGAGCGCCTTTTTTAGCTTTGCGTAGCACTTTTCAACATCGGGACCGCCGCTGCAAACGAAGAGCGCGACCTTTTTTCTGGTGAACCCGAAATTCTTAATAAAGGTGTTGATGGGTGAAGCGTGGGTACTCGCCCAGACAGGGGTTCCAATAATTACGTTGTCGTACTGCTTTACATCAATGTTATTGTTTTTTAGCTTGGGTTTCATTTTGAATACGGCGCTCATGCCGCCCTTAAAAAATTTCGCGGGAGCTTCGGTCGGAAACGGTTTAACGGTTTCAAGTCTAACTAAATCCGCACCGAGCTTTTTTGCGATTACGCCTGCAATAAACTCGGTATTTCCTTCCAAAGAGTAGAACACCACCAAGGTTTTCATATAGCTGCCCCTTTCTGTGATTGACGGTGTATCGGAGTGTGATGCACCGAATTGTCTGTAATTAGCACGATAATTCATATTTCAGAATAAGTCAACCGCGATTTTGTTGACAAAAGAGAGCACGCCGCAGAGGACCGGAAAACAGTTTACTTTACGTAGACCACCTTAAAGTCCTCAAACAGCACGGGCATATCCTCGGAAAATTCGTAGCCCAGAGCTTTCCCGTCCAATGTGAAAAACTTGGCGTGACCCTTTTGCCAAGTTTCAAGACACTCATCTTCGCCCTCTCTCTTGCAGATATCAAAGGTAATATCACAGAATTTGTAGACAGCAACCGCTGTGGTTTCGATGACACAGCGGGGATTATTGTCCCAGTCGGTAACAATACTTAAATCACCGACTTTCGGAGGAGTGGAGTTCTCCTTCTCATAAGCTAACAGACTGCTTGAGGTTGCGCGCTTCTTACCGCTGAGAACCAGCTCCAGAAGCCCGTTGGCGGACTTTTCATTTAGGTCAAAATGAAAGCTCTCGAAATAGCGCGTGTTCGGATTTCGCCCTGTATCGCGCAAAAATTCCTGCCAAAATTCTTCGATTGAAATGAGCATAAGGCTCCTTTCGTGTAGTTGAATCAACTTTCCGTTCAGAACCCGGTATCCTTTTTCGGTACCGGGTTCTCTTTGTTCAGCGTTATTAAATGGGTTTAATCAAAACCTCAGGACAGCTTTTTTATATACGGGAAAAATTTTGTGTCTTCCTCCAGAAGGTGAGAGATAATAACATCGTCGATTATAAAGGAAATCAGAGACACCATATTAACTTTTCCGGCAAGGCAGTCGCCCTTGATTTGTATTGCCTTTTCGGTAAGCTCACGGTGCTTTTCGGCGTGACTTTCCGCATCAGGATAACCGATGTATTTTTGCACTTGCTCCTCGTAGCTGAAGTGCTCTGAAATGTGACTTAAGAGAATCTCCAGCTGCTCACAAAAGCCCTCGGATTTTTCGTGAATCATTCCAAGAAGCTCGTTGCCAATTTCAAGCAGTCGGCGGTGCTGAGAATCAATTTTTGCCTCTCCGCATTCCCAGGCGGAATTCCATTCGATTTTTACGCGGACAGAAAGAGCATCTCTATTCTCTTCGAATGAAACCACGCGATTTCTGCCCATATCCTTTGCGGAATACAGCGCCTCGTCAACTCTTCTGTACAAGCTCCCATAAGATTCTCCCGGCTGCCTTTCGGCAACGCCAAAGCTGGCCGTGACGGCCCCGGCAATCGGATGTCTTGTTATTTCCAGCTGTCTTCGTATTCTTTCAGCAATCTGAAATGCCTCGGCATTATCGGTTTGAGGAAGCATAGCTGCGAATTCTTCTCCTCCCAAACGAACCAAAATATCCGACTCGCGTGTGAATTGCCTTAAAATATTAGCGGTAATCTTTAAAACTTCGTCCCCGATAGGGTGCCCCCATGTATCATTAACATTTTTAAATCTATCCAAATCCAGGCTGATAATTGAAAGTGCCTGAGCGTTGCGGTCCGCGAGCGCAATCTCCCTTTGGGCGGAGTCATCGAGATACCACCTGTTTTTAAGTCCCGTCAGGGGATCCGTAATTGAGGCTTCCTTAAGCTGGCGCTCCGCTTTTTTGAATCGCACAAGTATGATAAAGGAAAAAACAAGCAGTATTCCGATTATTATTTCAGGCAAAGTTGTAAGCAGAGCTTTTCCGACTACATAAGCCACAGGAACCGTGAAGAGAAGTGTCCAGGGTGTGTTCTCGACTTTTGATTTATATACGAAGAGACTTCCCACTGTCTGGACCTTGTTGAATTCTGCGCTTTCCAGTTTATCAAGCTCAGATTCCGAAAAGCCGTAGTTTTTATTTAAATATGGTAGTTCCTCTGAACTCTTTAGTGCGTCAGCGGATATTACGCAATAATCCTCGTCATAAATGAGGCCGTCATAGGCGCTCTCTATCATTCGATTAAGCTCTGCACAGGTGAAATCGAGAGACAACACGCCTTTAAAAGCATCGCCGGAGTAAATAGGGCTGGACAGGGTCACCATTAAGCCTTTACCGGCTGCGTCAATGTAGATGTGAGTCCATACAATTTTGCGCAGCGGATCGTTTTGGGGAGTTGCAATTGAATAAAACGGCATGGTCTTTAATTCTTCGGAGTATTTAAATTCCTCTGAGGAAATCCAGGGATACATGTTAATAAAACCGCTCTGGCTTGTGTAATACATCCAGGTTATTTCGGGGAGCTTTTCGAAAAAATTCGAAAAATAGTCGTTGAAGCTCAAGGCAAGATTCATCTCCTGCCTTTCAATTCCGCTTTGCGGAATTTTTCCTATTCCGGTCAGATTGCCAAGAGTACGAGCATTAGCAGAGTCTTTTGCCGAATCCATGTTGTATTCGTTGCTTGCGCTGTCGTATTCAAGGAAGTCAAAATTATCAGAATCAATTAAATTGCCGCCGTTTATGAAATACTTGTTGCCCATCATGGTAATTGACTCGGCAAACAGGATATCGGAAGTGATTCTGCCGCAGAAATCCACTTGTTTTGAAAATGCCGAATCCGAGAAACTGCGGATATTTTGTCTATAGCTGCTAATAAAGACGGTGACAATCAGGATGATAACGGCAAGAGATAGAATAAAAAGCTGTCTCGTAATGAAAAGTCTTTTCATAAATTACTCCTGTCAATGTAGTAACAAGTAATTGATTCCTGGCGGGTGCCATGCAAATGAGTCTTAAGTATTCATGTTACCGGACTGCCGGGGTTCTAACTCAATTATATTGTGAAATAGTTGTTTTTTCAATATATTAGCTGAGTTTTCAAAATAAATGCGGCTAATCGACCTCGCCCCAGCTATCGTCATCCGGGCGCAGCCTGCTCCTTGGGAAAAGGACACACACATTGTAAACGCTGCAAAGAAGCTTTGAAAATTTTAGTACCAGCGAGCTCAGCATTGTAGTAAAAATTACAGTTACGACAACCACCGGACCGAGGAACGGGATCAAAGCGCCGGACATGTTTGAGATAACGAGCGAATACTCACCTCGGGGAATAGAGATGAACCCGATAAAGAGAGACATACCCTCGTCGCACTTATTGATTTTTGTGATCAGATAGCTTGAAATCAGCTTACCCGCCACCGCTATTAAAGCGAAGTAAAGCAGGATGTCCCAGTATGCCGCGATTTCAGAGAGCTTGAGTGCCATGCCGACCGAAAAGAAAAACACGCTTCCGAAGAGATCTCTTAAAATGACTGTGGTGTGCTCAATGCTTTTGACGTTTTTCGTGTTTGAAAAAGCCATGCCCAAGAAAAAGGCCGAAAGCGCCGCGGAAACTCCGAAAAGTTCTCCAACCGACGTAACCAGCAACACAAGCCCGAAGAAAACGAGCAGAAGCAGCTCAGTCTTCTTAATGTCAAGAATTTTATCCAGAAGACGCTTGCCGTATTTCGGAAGAAAAACAATTGCCGCGCAAAAGAGAATTGATTTAACAAGCTGAATCAGCATCAGCTTTAAATCGAAACCGGACTGAGTGCCGACTCCCGAGGAAACAAAAGCGAGGAACAGAATCATGACCAAATCCTCAAAGACCATAATGCCCATGACGAGATTGCCCTCGGGATATTTGCTGACCTGAAGCTCAAGCAGGCTTTTGGTGATTATCCCCGAGCTGCTCATATAAATTGCTCCCGCAATAATAAGACTGTAAAACAGGTTTAGTCCGAGCAGCAACCCCAGAGCAAAGCCAAGCCCGAAATTCACGGCGAAATCGATAATTCCGGCTGAAATCATACTCTTTTTCTGCTTTAAAAGGGTGTGAAGCGAGAACTCGAGACCGAGAAAAAACAGCAGGAAAACCACGCCGATTTCACCCAGAAGCGAAATTACCTCCGCTTGTTTTACCAGATTGAGCATTCCGGGCCCGAATATCAGTCCGGCAATAATATAGAACGGCGCAAAGAAAAGACCTGTTTTTTCAGCCAGAACGGCGGATAAAGCTATTGCCGCAAAACAGACGGCGACTTGCATGTAAATACTCATAAAACCCTCTCAAAAAATGCCTGATTCTCTCTCAAAAGGTAACTTTGGAACTAATATTAGCAGGCAATATTCTATGATTATCGACGATTACGGACGAAAAGATTGTTTTTTTCAGTATACAGTATTTTGTTTGCCTGTGCAACGCCTCCGGACAAATTGCGCAACTGTTTGTGAACCGTGAGGCCCCTACAAAAATCTGTTTGTTGAATTGACAGTCGCATTATGATATAATTCATTTGGCCGTTACTATATGGGCCAAAGCCGAAATAAAGTCAATTGTTAGGATGTGTTCCCGTGAAAATATCAACAAGAGGCCGCTACGCACTGCGCTTGATGCTTGATTTGGCGCTCAACGATAACGACCAGTATATAACCATAAAAAGCATTTCAGAGCGCCAGGAAATTTCCGGGAAATATCTCGAGCAAATTATTTCCGTTCTTAACAGAGCGGGTTATGTAAAAAGCGTACGCGGCGCGCAGGGCGGATACAAGCTTGCCAGACCCGCGGAGGAATACACCGTCGGAATGATTCTGCGTCTGATTGAGGGCAGCCTTGCCCCGGTTGCGTGCATGGACGATGAACCAAACACCTGCCAGCGCCGTGAAAAATGCGCGACGCTCAGCGTCTGGGAAAAGGTCGACAAGGCCGTGCGCGAAGTCGTAGACAACGTCACTCTGAAGGACCTTGTCGAGGAGCAAAAGGCCAAGCTGTAATCACAATAAAACAGCAAAAATCCTTCCGGATTTGTACCGGAAGGATTTTTGTTTTATCTTTAGTTTTCAGTATAGTTTGGGCGGGTAATTTGATAATATGTGCCAAATTTATCATGATTTAACACTCTTTGCCTAAAAAACGAAGTAATTTGACGTCCCCTGCGCCTATCGACATTTTTCGCCGAAGAAGTGCGATATATGTGGTATGCAGGACTAATATGTCCGAGTATGATGCAAAGGATGAAAACACCATGAAAAAGTTCAAGCTTTTGATCTTGGCGGCTGAAATCGAATGGCACTGGTGGTTTATCGGGAAGATTCGAAAACGAGGGAATTCTTTGCTAAGCCGGGAGGTGCCGCTGTCTTCACAAAAATTTTACCTTCTCAACCGAAAACTTTCCGCCCACAGCATTAAGGCAATGAAAGCTCAGTCACTATACGGCAAACTGTCATAATGAAATGCATAAAAAGGGCTCAAACGAGCCCTTTTTCATGTTTGGATTCCCGATTGATGTAAAGAATTCAGTGCCGATACTAAATGCCGTGAAGGTGAATATATTTTAAAAGTGAGTAAGTAAAAGCTTCAGTCCGGAATTAAACAGCGCAGAAGATTATATGCTGTCAACAAATTCCTTTATGAAATGCAGAGCAACGCCCAGAGTGATAGCGCGTTTTGGATATCGGCAGAGCTTAATATATTCGGCGTCGGCCTCAAAAGTGTTGAGCTCGGCCGCAAGGCGCCTTATTTCAGGCATATACGGCTCCATAAACTGCGTCAAAAAACCGCCGAGGACAACATCGCAGTCGAGCGCCATGCGAAGATTGTTTATTCCCATGGCAAGATGCCAAAGAACATCTTTCCAGAGTTCCATATAGTCTTCGTTATGCTGCTCCAGTCCATCGAAAAACTGCTCGAGGGTTATTCCCATATCATCGCTTATTCGGGTGGCGGTACAATAGGACTCGAGACAACCGCGCTTTCCGCATTTGCAGGGCAAACCGTTCGGCTCAACAGTCATGTGACCGAATTCGCCGCTTCGGTTGTTAACACCCTCATACGGAGCACCCTTAAGGAGCACCGCGCCCCCAACGCCGTTTTCAAGAGATAAATAAGCAATACTGCTCTGAGCGGGCAGAGTAAACCATTCGGCATAGCCGCCGCTTTTTGCGTCGTTTGATACATAGGTCGGGTAATTTATATATCTGGTGATTTTGCTCAGACTGGTGTCCTTAAGGTGCAGGATAGGAGCAAAAACAATTACATCATTTTCGGTGTCCAGAACTGCGGGCAGGGTTATTCCGACACCCAGCAGCTTTGCACGGTTAAGTCCGTGCTCATCCAGAAAAATTTCAAGCTCGTCCGCCAAAAGTCTGCCGACATCGTCGATTTCGTCAATATCCGTCCGCTCGGTTTTCTTATGGGCTATCTCCTGCTGATTCAGATTGGCGGCCAAAAAGCGCAGACCGCTGCCCGTTATCGATACGCCTACGGCAAAACGGGCGTTTTCGGCAATCGTCAGGCTCATAGCTCTGCGCCCACCCGTTGATTTCTGAGAACCTGCGCGCCTGACGAGACCCGCCTCAAACAGCTCTGCCAAGTTCTGATGAACAGTCGGCAAGCTCAGTGACAGGTCGGAGGCGATCTCTTGTTTTGAACGGGGAGTTTCGGAGAAAAACAGATATTGATAAATGCTGTTTCTCGTCTGCCTGCGCCGCTGCGTAATCGTTCCTTCTAATTCCGACATTACGATTCCCCTACTTTTGTAAAAGTTCTTTATTGAACAGTATATATTGTACCCATACAATCAGCAAATGTCAATCTCTATGTTTAAGCAAATTTTGCAGCCGCAGTTCCTGGAAATAATACATTAAACAGCGGTCGGGACCATACGTTTGGCATAGCGAACAGACAGTATCGAAGCTCCGCCGACGCAGAAAAAATTGCTGTAATAATTTGGTGCCTGAATAAGATTGGACGTTTGTAAGCACTAAAAAAGAAGCTAAATTTTGTGGAATGTTCCCAAAATGGTTAAATCGACAAAATTCCATTGACTTCTTTCGATAATAATTGTATTATAAGTACAACCACTTTTGTAAACGAATTTTACAAAAGAATTTTGTGTAAGAAATGCGCATAAGGTTATGTTCAACAAATTTTGAGGAGGTAAAAAATGAAAAAAGTTCTTATTCTTGTTCTGGTTCTTGCAATGGCTCTTGCTCTGGTAGCATGCGGCACAACGAAGACCGAAACTTCCACAGCTCCTGAGGAATCCGCAGCAGCCGTAACCGGCGGCAAAATCGGTGTGGCAATGCCGACCAAATCCCTTGAGCGTTGGAACCGCGACGGTTCTTTCCTTGAGAAGTCCTTCCAGGAAAAAGGCTATGAAGTTGAGCTGGTCTATTCCGACAACGACGCCACAAAGCAGGTTGCCGACATCGAGAACCTGATTGCTGACAAGGTCAACCTCTTGGTTATCGTTGCAGTTGACGGCGAGTCCCTCTCCACGGTTCTTCAAGCCGCCTCCGATGCAAAAATTCCTGTCATCTCCTATGACCGTCTTATTATGAACACCGATGCTATTGCTTACTATGTATCCTTCGATAACTACACCGTCGGCACACTTCAGGGCCAGTATGTTGTTGATACTCTGAAGCTCGACCTCAAGGATACCTCCAAGAGCTACAACATTGAGTTCACTGCCGGCGACCCCGCCGACAACAACGCAGGCTTCTTCTTCAACGGAGCTTTCGACGTACTTAAGCCCTACATTGATGCCGGCATCCTTAAGGTTCCCTCCGGCCAGATGAAGTTCGAAGAAGTTGCTACTGCTCAGTGGAAGACCGAGAACGCTCTCAACCGTATGCAGAACATCCTTGCTTCCTACTATGCGGGCGGCACTCAGCTTGACATCGCTCTTTGCTCCAATGACTCCACCGCTCTTGGCGTAACACAGGCCATCGGCTCCGACTATAAGGGCACCAACACTGTCATCATCACCGGACAGGACGGCGACGAAGCCAACCTTGCCAACATCGTTGACGGCAAGCAGTCCATGACAGTTTACAAGGCTGTTGCAAACGAAGCAGTTGTCACCGTTGACCTCGCAGACGCCATCCTCAAGGGCGAGACCCCCGACGGCAGCCTCATTGAAAAGGCCGGCTGGACCTTCGATTGCACCTATGACACAGAGTCCTATGACAACAACACGGGCAAGATTCCTTCCTATCTGCTTGTACCGACAGTTGTAACCAAGGACAACATCCAGAAAGAACTGGTAGATACCGGCTACTACACCATGGAAGGCAACTATCCCAAGGCAGTAGGCTAAGCACCAACTTGGCAAAACAGCCCACACAAGTAACAGTATGCATGAAATGGGCGGGGCTGTAGCTCCGCCCATTTTTTCACTGGCAGAATAACTTTTTGGCTCTATGCCCAGAATATTTGAATAAAGGGGGCATTTTACTTGGCTGACAACATTCTTGAAATGACAAATATAACAAAGCTTTATCCCGGCGTACGCGCGCTGGATAATGTTAATCTGAAGGTTGAGCGCGGAGAAATCCACGCAATCGTCGGAGAAAACGGTGCGGGCAAATCCACGCTGATGAACGTGCTGAGCGGAACGATTCCAATCGGTGAATATGAAGGCACTATCCTCTATGAAGGGCAAAAGTGCCATTTTAAAACTGTTCGCGACAGTGAAGGAGTCGGCATTGTCATCATTCACCAGGAGCTTGCACTGATTCCGGAGCTTTCAATCGGAGAGAACATGTTCCTCGGCAACGAGCGCAAGGGAAGATTCGGTATCAACTGGGACGAAACCTTCGGACAAGCCGCAAAGCACATGAAGCGGGTCGGGCTCAAGGATTCTCCCATGACACTTATTAAGGACATCGGAACCGGCAAGCAGCAGCTTGTCGAAATTGCGAAGGCGCTTTCAAAGAACGTAAAGCTGCTCATTCTCGATGAGCCGACCTCCTCCCTGAACTCCGAAGACTCCAGAATGCTTTTGGATATGCTTATTGAATTTAAAAAGCAAGGCATGACCTCAATCATTATTTCACATAAGCTCTCGGAAGTGGCTTATGTTGCGGATAAGATTACGGTTATGCGCGACGGCGCGACAATCGAAACAATAGACAACACGGACCGCAGCATTGACGAGGATCGCATAATCCGTGGTATGGTCGGGCGTGAGATGACGGACCGTTATCCTTCGCGCGAGCACATGGTCAGCGATGAAATCGGCATGGAGGTTATTGATTGGTGCGTAAATCATCCCGTCTATACCGAAAAGAGGGTTGTTAACCATGTGTCCTTCAATGTGCACAAGGGAGAAATAGTCGGCTTCTCGGGTCTTCAGGGTGCGGGACGGACTGAACTTGCTCGCTCGATTTTCGGAAAGAGTTATGGTACAATGATAACAGGAACTCTGAAAGTCGGAGGACGCGAAGTAAAGCTAAAAAGTGAGCGCGACGCTATCGAGGCCGGAATAGCCTATGTTACAGAGGACCGTAAGGTTAACGGACTTATTCTTATTGACACGGTCGCCAGAAACAACACCCTTGCCCGGCTTGAAAAGGTATGCCACAGGGGCGTAATAGATGTAAACAAAGAAAATCAGGTAGCCGAGACCTATAAGGAAAAGCTTCGCACCAAGACTCCAACTGTACAGCAGGCTGTCAACAACCTCTCGGGAGGCAACCAGCAGAAGGTGCTTCTTTCAAAATGGATGTTCGCAGACCCAAATGTTCTGATTCTGGACGAGCCTACCCGAGGTATTGATGTCGGCGCAAAATATGAGATTTACTGCATAATGAACGATTTGGTCGCTCAGGGAAAATCGGTTGTTATGATTTCCTCGGAACTGCCGGAGCTTCTCGGTATGTGCGACAGGATTTACGTTATGAACGAGGGCGAGATGGTAGCCGAATTGAGCGCAGCCGAAGCCACTCAGGAAAAGATCATGGGCGCTATCCTAAAGTCCGACAAAAAGGGCGCCAAAGAAGAGAGTAAGGGAGCGTAAGACTATGAAAAAGGAAAGTAACAGCAAGCCGACAGCAGCCGGCGGCACCTTGGCGGCAGCGCCGGCCGCAGCGGGTGAGCCTCTCGGATTTTCGGCGTATATTAAAAAATATACAATGACAATCGCCCTCGTGGTTGTTTTTATCTTCTTTGCGGTGCTGACTGAAGGCAGACTTCTGTACGCTCAGAACATCTCGAATCTGCTCTTGCAGAACGCTTATGTTCTGGTTATGGCCTGCGGTATGCTGCTTTGTATACTGACGGGCGGAAACGTAGACCTTTCAGTCGGCGCGACACTCTGTCTTGTGGCCGCACTTGCAGCACAGCTTATGAACAAGTTCGGCATGAACGCTTACCTGACCATTGCTATCTGCTTGGCGGTTTCTGTCGGAATCGGCGCATGGCAGGGCTTCTGGATAGGACACATTCACATACCGCCCTTTATAGCAACGCTTTCAGGCATGTTCCTGTTCCGCGGTGTGGGGCGCGTGTTGCTAGCTTCCAAGACGGTCACGGTTTATGACAAGACCTTCCTGAACATTTTTTCCTCCTATGTCACTGTTCCGGGACTTGATAAGGAGGGCGTTTGCTGGTCGGCGCTGATTGTCGGCGTACTTGCCGCAGTCGGACTAATAATCCTGACGATAGTAAATCGTGCGAAGAAAGCCAAGAACGGCTACGAGATGAAATCGGCAGTTTCGGAATTTGCACAGGTAGCTGTAATTGACATTCTGATACTTGCATATACCTGGCAGCTTGCCCACTACAAAGGCATACCCGTTATGCTTCTCTGGATTCTGCTGATTGTTCTGCTTTACGCTTTCATAACCTCGAAGACGGCTTTCGGACGTTATTTCTATGCAGTCGGCGGAAACGAGAAGGCGACAAAGCTCTCCGGTATAGACACGAAAAAGGTGTATTTCTGGGCTTACTGCTCAATGAGCATATTGGCGGGTTTTTCCGGACTTCTTATGGCGGCGCGTATCGGCTCCGTCAGCGGTGATACCGGCCTTACCTACGAGCTTGATACCATCGGCGCGTGCTTTATCGGCGGCGCTTCGGCCTACGGCGGCAGCGGCACTGTGCCCGGGGTCATCATCGGCGCAATACTGCTCGGCGTTATAAACCAGGGAATGTCGATCTACGGTCTGGACAACAACTGGCAGTACGTCGTTAAAGGCGCGGTTCTGCTTATTGCCGTCATCTTTGACGTCGTTTCCAACCACAAAACAGGTAAAGCCTAAAATAAATAAAACTCGCCCTGAATTATCGGGGCAATGCGCAAAATGCATTGCTCCGTTTTCGGGGCGGCTTTATAGCAAGCTTTGGAGGTAACTTTATGTTGTACATCGGAATTGATTTAGGAACTTCGGCAGTCAAGCTGCTGCTGATGGATGAGACCGGGAAAATTAAAAAAATCGTTTCGCGGACCTATCCAATCGCTTTTCCGCACCCCGGCTGGTCAGAGCAAAATCCCGAAGACTGGCTGCGCGAAACACTTGACGGCATCCGCGAGCTGACCGAGGACTGCGATAAAACTCAGGTAAAAGGTATCGGCGTCGGCGGACAGATGCACGGCTTGGTCGCACTGGACGGGGACAACGCCGTTTTGCGCCCCGCTATTCTGTGGAATGACGGACGCACTTCGGAGGAAACAGATTACCTCAACAATGTCATCGGTAAGGCAAAACTTTCAAGCTGTACCGCAAATATCGCTTTTGCCGGGTTTACCGCTCCGAAAATTCTCTGGATGAAAAAGCACGAGCCGGAGCTTTTCGCAAAAATTGACAAAATCATGCTTCCGAAGGACTACATTAACTATATGCTTTCGGGCGTGCACTGCACCGATTATTCGGATGCTTCGGGTATGCTGCTGCTCGACGTTGAGCACAAGTGCTGGAGCCGAGAAATGCTTGATATCTGCGGTGTAAAAGAGCAGTGGATGCCCCGCCTGTTTGAAAGCTACGACACAGTCGGAACACTTACAGCCGAAATGGCAAAAATTCTCGGACTGTCCCCCGATGTGAAAATCGTGGCCGGAGCGGGTGACAACGCCGCCGCGGCTGTCGGAACTGCGACTGTGGGCGACGGGCAATGCAACATTTCGCTCGGGACCTCCGGTACAATTTTTATTTCCAGCGACAGCTTCGGAGTTGACAAAAACAACGCCCTTCACGCCTTCGCGCATGCGGACGGGCATTATCATCTAATGGGCGTAATGCTTTCGGCTGCCTCCTGCAACAAGTGGTGGATGGAGGACATTATAAAAACCGCGAAGTACGCAGAGGAGCAGGCTGAAATCACACGGGATATGCTTGGGCGCAATCAGGTATACTTTTTACCGTATCTTATGGGCGAGCGCTCGCCGCATAACGATTCGGGCGCACGCGGCAGTTTTATCGGTATGTCTATGGATACAACCCGTGCGGATATGACGCTTTCAGTTCTCGAAGGCGTTGCCTTCGGCATACGCGATTCGCTGGAGATCGCCCGTTCTCTGGGAATAAAAATATCGCGCAGCAAGGTCTGCGGCGGCGGAGCAAAGAGCCCGCTTTGGAAGGAAATAATCGCAAACGTCCTTAATCTGGAGCTTGACGGCATTGAAAGCGAGGAAGGTCCCGGTTACGGCGCCGCGATACTTGCCGCGGTTGCCTGCGGGGAATTTGATTCCGTAAAAAGCGCCGCGGAAAAGCTGGTTAAGGTTACTTCAACGGTTGTGCCAAATTCTGAGCTTGCGGCGCTTTATGAGGAACGCTATCAGGTGTTCCGCAATATTTACCCTGCCATGAAGCCGCTTTTTCGTATGATTCAAAACTGAGATAATCGAGGTTAACGAGAAAATGAGAAAGGAAAAGAAACTTGATCCCGCCATTATGGGAAAAGCGGCATCCGGGCTCGTGCTGCGTGCCCTCGTTGCGGCATACATAGTCTATATGGCGTGGAAGGTGCTCTCCGGCACACTTAATGGCTCCAGCCCGATTCCGGAGTGGGGCGCTTGGGCGATTTTTATGGCTTTCGCGCTTGCCGCCGCAGTTTTCTGTGCCTTTTCGGTAAAGCAGTTTATCCTGCTTCTTAAGGAGGCGAAGATAAGCTCCGCAGTTCAGGCGGAAATAGAAAAGTCGGACACGGAGGACCTTTCATCCTCTGATTCGGACGAATAGTCAGCTTCTTGTTTAAGTAAAAAACGAAGGGCATTGAACTTAACGACCTTTGTATATAACTTGGTAAAACAAGCCCTTATACTGCAAGGAGGCATAATATGATAACAAACATTCCTGAAGTGAAGCTCGGCATTATAGCCGTTTCCCGCGATTGTTTCCCAATTTCCCTATCCGTTTCGCGCCGCGAGGCAATTGTTTTTGCCTGCGCAGCGAAGAAACAGGAAATATATGAAGCGAAAACGGCAGTTGAAAGTGAAAAGGATATGCTCTCGGCGGTTGACGAGGTAAAAAAGCAGGGCTGCAACGCTCTGGTAGTTTTTCTCGGAAATTTCGGCCCCGAAACGCCTGAAACTCTGATTGCAAAATACTTTGACGGACCCTGCATGTTTGCAGCGGCAGCGGAGGGTGACGGGAATCTTATGGACGGGCGAGGCGACGCTTACTGCGGTCTTTTGAACTGCTCCTACAATCTGGGGCTTCGCCACATTAACGGATATTTTCCCGAATATCCTGTGGGAACGGCGGATGACATAGCTGAGATGATACTTGGCTTTGCTCCTATTGCCCGTGCCGTTATCGGAATTAAAAATCTGAAAATAATAACCTTTGGGCCCCGCCCGCAGGATTTCTTTGCCTGTAATGCGCCGATCAAGGGCTTATACGAGCTGGGAATTGAGGTTGAGGAGAATTCCGAGCTTGACCTGCTTGTCAGCTTCAAGGCACACGCGGGGGATAAGCGTATCCCCGAGCTGTGCGCCGATATGGCAAGGGAAATGGGCGAGGGGAGATATTACCCTGACCTGAATGAGCGCCTTGCGCAGTTCGAGCTTACCCTTCTGGACTGGGCCGAACAGCACAAAGGCAGCAGCAAGTATGTCGCCTTTGCAGATAAATGCTGGCCCGCGTTCTCAAACGAATTGGGCTTCGTCCCGTGCTATGTTAACAGCCGTCTTGCCTCCAGAGGTATTCCGGTGGCCTGCGAAGTTGACATTTACGGAGCGCTCTCCGAATACATCGGAATGTGCGTGACGGGAGACACTGTTACGCTTCTGGACATTAACAACAGCGTACCGAAGTCGCAGTACGATTCATATATTGCGGGGAAATTTGACTATAAGCTGACAGATACTTTCATGGGCTTCCACTGCGGAAACACCCCTTCGTGCAAGCTGTGCGCGGATCGCGCAGTAAAATACCAGCTTATAATGCACCGTTTGGCCGAACCCGCAGGTTCAGAGCCGAATATTACCCGCGGTACGCTTGAGGGAGATATCGCCGCAGGCCCGATTACCTTCTATCGCCTCCAGTGCGACAGCGAAGGTGTTCTTCGCGCATATATCGCCGAGGGCGAGGTGCTTCCGGTTAAAACCGAAAGTTTCGGAGGTGTCGGAATTTTCGCAATTCCCGAAATGGGGCGTTTCTATCGCCACGTTCTCATTGAAAAGCGCTATCCGCACCATGGTGCGGTTGCCTTTGAGCATTGCGGCAGCGCGCTTTTTGAAGTATTCAAATATCTGGGTGTTTCGGATATCGGCTACAATCAGCCGAAGGCGCTGCCATATCCCTCCGAAAACCCTTTCTCACGGTAGACCAATATGCAGGATAATTTGATTCCTCAGGAGATACGCACAGTATATGCGGATTATATTTACGACGTAATTCAGCTGGAGGCAACAAGAAAACCGACCGACGGGCTCTTAGGCTTCGGGAAAAAAGCCGGGGATGACCCCTGCCATGACCGTTTTGCCTCAAGGCTGGAACAGGAATTTAATGCTCTCGCTTCCGCTGCGCCTTCTTCTGAAACCGTTTCCGCAGTGCTGCTGTTTGTGTTTAACGCCCCGAACGAGCACAGAGATTTAAGGCTTGCTTTCTGGATGCTGCAGGCCGTTTCGGGACTTACGGAAAAACTGGTAGTATTTCTTTCGCCACAGGACGCTGCCGCTTTGGAATTGCGCTTTTCCGAGCTCTACCCGAAGCGAATCCGTCTGCCGGTTCAGCAAAAAATTGCGAAGCTTCTGAAAGAGCAAGCCGGCGAGCGGGCAGCAAAAAAAGGAAATAGACTTAAAGATTTCTTCAGAGGAGCGGGCGAATGATAACTCAAAGCATTTTCGGATATACAAAAGCGGGAGAGCTCGTCACAGCCTTTCGCTTAACAAACAGCTCGGGAGCCTGCGCTGTCATATTAGATTACGGCTGCATTTTGCAGGTGCTGACGGTTCCGAACGCGCAGGGAACTTTCACCGATGTCGTACTGGGTTATGACACGATGGCGGAGTACGAGGAAAATGACGGTTATCTCGGTGCGGTGATCGGACGTGTTGCAAACCGTATAGGAAAAGCCGAGTTTACCTTGAACGGAAAAACCTATAAGCTTGCACGCAATAACGGTGAAAATCATCTCCACGGCGGAATCAAAGGTTTTGATAAGTATATCTGGGCTGCCGAAGTAAACGGGAACTCTTTGGAGCTGTCGCGCGTTTCGCCGGACGGAGAGGAAGGATATCCGGGCAAGCTTAGCGTTAAGGTAAGCTATCTCTTGACAGAGGATAACGAGTTTCGCATAAGCTACGACGCGGATACGGATGCCGACACAATATTGAACCTTACAAACCACAGCTATTTTAATTTAACCGGCGGCGGAACGGTATTAAACCATGAGCTTCAGGTTTTTGCCGAAATGTTCACGGAAAACGACAGCGGCTGTCTGCCCACGGGAGTGCTTCTTGACACAAAGGGCACACCCTTCGATTTCTCACAGCCGAAGACTATCGGGCGGGATATTGAGGCCGATAATGAGCAGCTTCGCTTCGGGCACGGTTACGACCACAATTTTGTTTTGTCGGATACCTCAAGGCTGAAAAAAGCGGCGGTGCTGCATAGTTCCGAAACCGGCATAGTCATGACGACCCTCACTACGCTTCCGGGTATTCAAGCTTACAGCAGCAATTTTCTGACACAGCGCAAGGGGAAAAACGGCAGTGAAATCGACCGCCGCTACGCTCTTTGCCTTGAAACGCAGATTTTCCCGAACGCGATGGCCTGTCCAAACTTTCCGAGCCCGATTTTGAGAGCGGGCGAGCATTTCCACACCGAAACAGTCTACCGCTTCGAAACTAAATAAGCTCAAGATAAATCAGTGCGCGTCCGCCTTTTTACGTCGCGCGCTGATTTTTGTTTCAGGAAAAATGCGGAGCAAAACCTTTTGTTTCACGGTGAATCGAATGAAAGGAAAGTTTATTATGAGCAGTTTCAAAGACTTGCGTATCGTTGATAATTTTTACCAGACCTCGGCTTATTTTCCTATGCCGACAGTGCTTATTTCCACACTTGCGGAGGATGGGAGCACTTCAATCGGTTCCTATTCCCTTTGCTTTCCTTACTATATTGCGGGAAAGGATTACTATGCCATGCTGCTTGAGTGCCGCAATAGTTCCAACACGGCGCAAAACCTTCTGCGCAGCGGCGTATGCGCACTTAATTTCATCGAGGATTCCCGGGCCAATTTCAAAGAGGCTGTGCGTTTGGGCTTCCCCGGGGAAAGCTCGGCTGAAAAGATGGCGACCTGCGCTTTCGAGCTTGAAAAGGGACAGTGCGAGGGTGAGCGCCCGCAGGTCGTAAGCAGCGCCTATCAGGTGTTTGAATGCACCTGGGTTTCGGAACTGGAAAACGCCGCCGAGGACAGGGCGCGAATCGGGCTCTTGGAGGGTGTAGACCCACCATACCGCAGCTTCAACGGAATAACGAGCAAATTCGGCTGTCATTTTATTCTGAAAATCGACAAAATTTTGATGAAGGAAAAATATCGCAGCGCTATTATTGACGGCGTAAAAGCTTCCTCCTTCCCTCGTGTTCCCGTGGACTACGGTTACAGGGACTCAAAGAGCTTCTGGTACACCCGATTTCGCAGGCCGATTTCCGAGCCGATACCGAAGGGAAAGGAAACCGACCTAAGTTCGGTTAAATACGCGGCGAACCGAATGGACCCCGAGGTCAAATTTACGGATGCTGCCTGTGCGATGCTTGTCAAGGTGCCTCACATTTTTCTTAAAATGGCCCTGCAGGGCTGCGTTGATTGGGCAAAAGAAAACGGTGTTACCCTAATCGATGTAGCCGAGATGAATATTATCAACGACAAGCGCTCCGAGTATAAGAAAAAATGAGCCACGAAATTGCGCAATAATACCGTTCACGAATATTAAATGCCCGCCTTTTTTGAGGCGGGCATTTTTCAAACGTCATTATTTTTTGCCGATTGCTTTTTTGAGTTGCTGCTCTGGTTTTGGTTCTCCTTGGTCAGGGGTATCTGTCCGTTCGCTTTTTCCTTGCGAGCCTTTTTGTTGTCCGTCTGGCTGTCCTTCGACATATTAAAATCCTCCAGCATATTTCATCCTTTATCACACAGTACGGTTTATTGGTGCTTCGTGTTTGCGCCTAAAGACACTTTTTTTGTGTTGTTGCCCTTGTTCTGGTTTTCGTCAATTACGGAACTTACGACACCGCTTTGCTTTTCGGGTGTATGCTCTTTTCGCTTCTGCTGATTTGACTTATCCTTGTGCACTATTCTCACCTCGAGAGTATTATTACACTAAAATATGGATTTATACCGAAAATGTGTTAAAAACCGCTGCACTGTGCAGCGGTTTTTAAAGTATTTGTGTTTATATTCAGCCAAGTTCCTCATTGCCGCCTTGACCGAAGCGCGGAAGCCGAGATTCCTGCAAGCATCCAGCCCGCACAGCACACAAGCGCCCAGAGCATAGCCTTTAAAGGCGAGAAAAGGGATTCGTTAAGCCACCTTCCCGGCAGAGCAAAAGAAATCAGTTTTAAAACGTAAGCCCATTTTGGTGTTTGCAGCAGAAGTCCGCTGAGTACGCCGCTTAAAAAGGTCAATATGGGGGCAATGAACATCAGGGAAAGTATGTTTTTCAAAAGCGAGGCGGTAAACAAGGTCATGCCCATCAGTCCCGTCAGATATATCACCATCGGCAGGAAGCTTTCGGCAACGCTCAAGAGGCTTGTTTTTACAAAAATACAGCAGAGCAAACCGCATATCAGATAAGCCGCCGAGCAGATTAAAAGGGGAGCCATGCTGCTCGTAATAATCATTTTCCATTGCCGTACTCCGGCTTGAGTTATACGGACGCGAAGCCCCTTTTTGTTGATATCCAGCACCCATGAAGCGCCTACAACAAGATAAAAAAGACATAGAACGCCAAACCATTTGACGCAGACCGCAAAGGGCTCATCTGCGCGCGAATCATTTTCCGCTCCGTCAAGCACAAACTTTTCAATATCAATGAGCGAGCCGCTTTTCCAGAGGATATTTACCTGCTCGCGCTGTTTTGCTTCATCCTCAGCACTGTAGGTCTTACCGTGCTCAAGAAGATAATCCCTTGTTCGCAGGGTGGATAGCTCTTCAATCCAAAGCATAATAGTGGCATTTACAAGCGGTTCGCTGATTGTTGCGGGAACCTGCGAAGAAGGTGAAGTGTAAAGCTCGAGAATATTCTTAAATTCGCCCTTTTGAAGCATTTCCGTGTAGTCGGGGCAAATAATCACCGCGGCCTCAAGCCTGTCCTGTTTCAGAAGGCGCATAGCGTCCTCACGCGACATCTCCCGCATGGAAAAACTCTCATTTTCCGTGAGTGTTTCCAGAAGCTTCCCGCCCAAATAGCCCCTGTCTTCTGATACGACGGCAATAGTCTGGCTCGTTTCGGCCTTTTCCTGCGTTGCCAGAGCCGCCAAAACGGACACTATTATTGCAAGGAGTACGAAAATCAGCGAGAAGGGCTCACGCAGAGAGGAGGAAAGCCTCGCCTTTAGAATCTGATCCATTCTCATGCGGCGCGCCCCCTTCTTCTAAGACCGAGAAACCCGAGAGAAAGAAAGATGGCCGCAAAGCCGACGGTCTTATAAACGTCCTGCATAAAAACTGCATTGTCATAGTCAAAAAGGGAAACGGAGAGCATTCTCATTGTCGAGCGCAGCGGCAGCCATTTACCGATTTCAAGCGTAAGCTTCGGAAGTGCCCCTTCGGGAATAAGTGCTCCGCAGAAAACAGCCATAATCAAGGCAAGGAAAAATCCTGTCCAGAGCGCAGTTTTTTCTTTTGGCAGCCAGGTGGCTATAGTCAGTGCCAGAGCTGAAAAACATACCGAAGAAAGGAAAATAGTAAGCGCAAGAGCTGAAAGTTTGCTCGCGTAGGTACCGCCGAGCACATCTCCCCCGAGGCGCAGGAGCAGCGAAGCGGGGAAAAGCATAAGCAAAACGAGAACGACAAAAATCGTCCCGGAAAGAACTCTCGCGGAGAAAAAGCGTGCCGTTCCGATTCCGCAGAGCAAGCCGCGTTTTAGTATTGCTCCCTGACAGTCCACAGCGGAAAAGTGGATGATTGGCAGCATTGAGAGCGCAGCGAACAGGGAGAATATTGCGCTTAAGTAATACTCAATCGGCAGATATTCTCCGACGGGAGATAAAGGACCGCCGTTACCCAGCACGTCGCGGCGGCTCATGAACTGATCGATTGCCGCGTTGGTCGAATCATCAAGGAATTTCTGCGCGTTTTCCTCAGTCTCACCCTTTTCGATGAGGACAGTTTTCGCCGCTTCCATGATATTCTGGCTTTTTCCCACCACGGACAGCGAGCTGGTCAGGGTCATCGAAACAAGGTTTGTTTCAAAGGAATGGGTCTTCGTGCTGTAAACTGTAACCTTGACCTCTTTTCCGTCTGCCATGTCATCAAACAGCCCTGAAGGGATATGAACCATAACGGAAATATCGCCGCTGTCAATGAGCTTAATTCCCTGCTCAATCGTTTGAACGGGGTAAACCGTAATAATATCTACCAGAGCCTGCGAGTTAATCAGCTGTGAAATGAACTCGTCGACAGTGTCGCTTTTGTCCTCGTTGCATATAGCAAGGTTAAAGTGAACGCCATGCGCCGTAAAAATCATGGGGGATACAACAGTTGAAAAGATGAATACGACAATTATCGGGGACAAAAGACAGAGAAACACGAGCGCTTTCCCCGAAAACATGCGCTTTAAATCGTATAGGAGAAATCTCATAAGATTTCACCGTGGATTATGTTTTGCATAAGCCTATTAACGCCGATACCCTCAGCGTGGCTGACAAAAGTTTGCTTATCGGCAAAATACACAGCCTGTCCGAGGCTTAACACAAGCACCTTGTCCATAAGCGGCAGCATTTGCTCGGCAGAATGACCTGAAACTATCTGAGCCGTGCCGCTTGCCGCAAGCCGACCGAGCACCTTTTCGATTCCGTCCGTGTTGTCGGCATCAACTCCGGCGAAAGGCTCGTCGAGCACAATCAGCTCCGGCTCCCCGAGCAGGGCAACGGCGAGATTGACCCGCCTTTTCATACCTCCCGAAAGCTCCGAAATCTTCTTTTTCGATATTTCGGAAAGATTGAGCTTCTCGGATATTTCATCAACCCTTGCCTTGGCCTTCTTTCCGGGCAGGCGTGACCAGCAAAGCAGGTTTTCGCGGACCGTCAACTCTTCAAAAAGCGCGATTTCCTGCGGAACATAGCCGATGCGCCGCCTTGCCGCGGTCAGATTCGTATTGACCTCGGCGCCGTCAAAATAGATGTGCCCCTCATCGGGCTTTGCCGCGAGTGCGATAATATCCAAAAGTGTCGACTTGCCCGAGCCGTTCTGTCCGAAAAGACCCAGCACCTCGCCGCGCCTCAAAGAAAACGATACGTTTTGCAGGGCGTGAACCTTGCCGTATTTTTTGGATAAGCCCTCTGTCCTCAGAATTTCGTCAGTCATAAGCGCCCCTTAGAAAAATATAATCGTAAGTGCGGAAAGAGAGCGAAGGGAAACGGGGGCGTTATTAAAGGCCTCCTGCGTCGTGCCGTCCTCATTTGCGCCAAAGAGCGCCGAATACAGGCTGGTTTGATCTGACGTGCTTACGCCTGCGCCGGGAATAAACTGCGGCGCCGAAATCGGGGGACAGACATCGCTTTGTTCGAGGGTCATGGAAAGATTTATGGTTTGAGTCTCGCCGTCACTCGTTACGGAAAAAGTGCCGGTAGAGTTCCCGCTTGCACCCTGCGCGGTTTCCGTCTGGGTATAGTCGAGCGTTGCGCCGAAATCCATTCCGCTCATACCGACGGCGGGGGCGCGGCTGTATTTCATCTGAATCTTTGAGGTAAAGCTGCCCTGTGTTATGGTGCTTTGAGTTGTAATTTCACTGTGCTCCTGTACAACTCCTCCCGGAGCCGTGTCGTCGTATACAATCTGACCGCTGTAATTATCTCCGCCGGCGGAACAATTCTGTTCGGTCATCTTTATGCCGCCGCCGTCAAAGCCTGTGAAGCTGATGTCGTTTTCTCTGACATTGCCGTCTTCATAAAATTTAAATAAGACGGTCAAAGCCTTTGTGCCCGTTACCGCGTTCAAATAGACTGCAGAAGTCTTTTCACCTGAGAGTGTCTTGAAGGTCAGCGTCATCGCGTTTATTTCATCGGGGGTCATCGCGTCCAGATCGCGCAGAGCCCCGGCCATACCTGTGACACCCAGGGTATTCTCGTCGAGGTAGTACTGCGAAACAAAATATGATTTGAAGGAGGGATCGAGTGAAATAAGCGAAACCATTCCGCGTGCGGCGGCAGCGGCGTTTTGCCCAGAAAGGGTGAGAGTTGTCGCCGTGCAGTCCTCTGAGGTTCCCGCCATAGCGACATTCTGTGTCTCGGAAACATAGTTTGTCTCCTGAGCCGTAGCCGCAACGCTCGATAAATATGCGTCTATGGCGGAGGACCACTCATCAGCTGTGATTTTCGTCTTAGTGGTGTCCGAAAGCACCCTGCTCAGACGTTCAAGCACCGTAAGGGACTTGAAGGAGCTCGCAACGGCGGGGTCAAGCGTATGCTGAATCATAGGCTCATCGGGGTTAGCCTTCTTTATCAGGAGAGTGTTCCCCGTTGCGTAAACCCCGCCGCTTTGGGCAACCTCATTTCCCGCCTGTATGCTTGCGACCATCGAGGCGTTCCCGCTCGCGCTGTCAACCGAAGACTCAAAGGAGATGATAAGGTCACCGCTGTCATCCTCGGTGTTAATCAGAGTAAGGTTGGATTTGGTGTAATTTGATTTGGTGTCGTCAAACTGTGCTCCCGGATCCAGAAGCAGACTGAGCTGAGCAGAGCCTATGCGCTCACTTTTATCGACAGCGTCAATTAAGGCTGCCTTCGCCCCCTGTGCGAATATTTCGCTTGCGAGCTTCGGAGCCTCCGTTTCCGCTGCGGCAGGAGTCGAAAACCCCTCCGGCCTGACAATTTTTTCGCCGCAGGCGGTAAGCTGGGTCGCAAGAGCCGCAGTGCTCATAAGTATAACGGCGCGGCGGAATAATCTTTTACGGGTGAGCATAATCACTACCTCCAATAGTATGTACAGCAATGTGGTTTTTTGCGTTTAGCGCGGATTCTTCTTGAAAGGGAAACAGCGGACGAAACGAAGGCAAAAAGACCAATCTGAGTTTACTTACCATTATAATCGAGCGAGGTTTTTAATGTATCTCCCTTTACAATTTGTCATTGACAAATTGTTTGGCATGAATCATGACAATCCAAGCGATTTATTTATCAATTATCGGCAATTATCAAGTTTTTGAAGCGGATTTTGCTCAAAATATCGTTTGACATAGTTCCTGAGGGCAGAAACCTCCTTATCAAGTTTCACATTGTGAGGTGTGCAGCAATAGACGCAGCCGGGCTCGGGTGTGAGCAGCCGACGAATTCTGATATCGGGATTTGTAATGCGAAGCGCCATGGCGCAGGTAACGGTTGCAATGCCGATGTTTTCGGTCATTGCGTTGACGTAATTAACGCTGTAATTCGAGGAAACGATGATGTGCGGATGGATATTTGTAAGTTTGCAGAAGTGGTCAAACATTCCCCTAAGTGCATTTTCGGGCGAGCCGGTTATGATATTTTCACCGTCGAGCAGCATAAATTCTATGGGAGCATCGCCCTGCACAAGCGGGTGCGTTTTGTGCATGGCGGCATACATAAAACCCTCAGATAGCTTGAGAGTGTTAAAAAGCGACATATCGAGAGGGTTCACAAGAAAGGCCATGTCGACCTCTTTATCAAGCAGCTTCTGAATACAGGCTGCTTGGGTGCTCTCAAGAATTTCAATGTTGATTTCGGGGTGCAGCTTCTGGTAATCGAAAATGAATTCCGCGCTGCCGCTGTTTGAAAGACCCTGTGCAAAGGCAACGGAAATACATTTCCTATTCATTTTTTTATCTTCATTGACAAGGGAAAGCGCTTTTTCATAATCGCCGTGCATGCGCCGAAAAATGGGATAGAGAGTTCTTCCTATTTCGGTGGGGGTAACGCCCTGTTTGTTGCGTTCGAACAACGACACGTCCAGCTCCTCCTCAAGCGCTTTTATCTGACGGCTTAATCCCTGCTGACTGATATAAAGCTTCGTGCTCGCCTTTGAAAAATTCTGCTCATCGAAAAGCGTGAGAAAGGACGATATAAACTTCATCTGCACCTAAAAAATCACCCCCTTGTTAATCTAAAAACATTCTACAACGCATTGTTGTAGATGTCTACAATTTGTTGTTATACCAAACAGCGGCACTATGATAAAATGACCTAAATATGACGCAAAAATACAGAAGGCTGCATTAAAATTACAAATAATGGCAGAACAATTCGAGGCGGAGGAATATTATGGCGGCAAGAAAGAAAATAATTAAGCTTGCGAAAAAAATCAGCGGTCCAACCGCACTCATGGTAAAAATCGACGAGAACGCCCCCGAATACTATGTGCTGGACTGCATTGTGACAGATGAAATGGCGGAAGTCGGACTCGCAATGGAGCTGCGTAAAACCCAGACCATAGCGCAGATTTCCAAAAAGTGCGGTAAGTCTCTTGAGGAAACCGAGAGGCTTGCCCGTGAGCTTGCACAAGTCGGAGCCTGCATTTTTCACGAGGAAAACGGCGAGGATGTATTTGAGCTGACGGTTTTCGTGCCAGGCGTTATGGAAAAAACCGTTGAGAACAAAGAGCTTTGCGAGAAGTTTCCCGCAATACCGAAGGCTTTTGAGGAATACGCAAGATTGCGCGGTTCCATGCTCGCACCGGGAATGCCGGTAGGCGCCGGACCTATGCGGGTTATTCCGATTCAGTCCGCGATTGACGGCGACAGCCACAGCATCGGATTTGAGGAGATTTCGACAATTTTAAACAAGGCGACCCGTTTCGCGGTTGCGGACTGCACCTGCCGCCGCTCCAGAAGGCTTTTGGGGCAGGGCTGCGGACATCTTGAGCAGGATATGTGCATTCAGCTCGACACGGGAGCGGAGTATTACATACGCACGGGCAGAGCCAGAGAGTGCACCCGCGAGGAGGCTTTTGAGGTAATCCGTAAGGCCGAGGAAAACGGACTTATGCACTCGATTCCCAATATCGACAACGGTGTAACGCACGCTATCTGCAATTGCTGCGCCTGCGGCTGCTACTCAATGCGAAACGCATTAATGTTCAACTCCCCGGACATGATAAGGTCAAACTATGTGTCCGAGGTCAATACCGAAAACTGCGTCGCCTGCGGTCAGTGCGTTGAAAACTGCCCGACGAACGCTCTCAAGCTCGGGCAGAAGCTTTGCAGCACAAAGCCTTTGAAGGTAAAGCCCTTTAAAACAGCCCATGACCATGTTTTACGGGAAAAGGACTGGAATGTGGACTACCGCGAAAACCGCAAAGATGTTGTGGACAGCGGTACCGCGCCCTGCAAAACCGCATGCCCCGCGCATATAGCCGTTCAAGGCTACATCAAGCTTGCCGCTCAGGGCAGATATCTTGAGGCGCTTGAGCTGATAAAGAAGGAAAACCCCTTCCCCGCGGTCTGCGGACGCATTTGCCCGCGTGCCTGCGAATCGGAATGTACTCGCGGAATCATCGACTCGCCGATTGCAATCGACGAGATAAAGAAGTTTATCGCGGATAAGGAGCTTTCGGCGGATAGCCGCTTTATACCGACGAGAAGAAACGAGTTCGGCAAAAAGATGGCGGTTGTCGGAGCGGGTCCTGCGGGACTGAGCTGCGCGTATTTTCTGGCGCTGGACGGCTACAAGGTTACCGTTTTTGAAAAGCAGAAAAAGCTCGGCGGCATGCTGACGCTCGGAATTCCCTCCTTCAGGCTTGAAAAGGAGGTTGTAAATGCCGAAATCGATATTCTGCGCGAAATGGGCGTCGAATTCAAAACCGGTGTTGAAGTTGGAAAAGACTTAACGCTTGACGGGCTGCGCAGCGATGGCTTTAAGGCAATTTACCTTGCAATCGGAGCTCAGGGCGGACGTAAGCTCGGTGTTGAGGGCGAGGACGCCGCGGGCGTTTTTGCGGGCGTTGATTTCCTTCGCAGCGTAAATCTCGGCGAAGAAGTTAAACTTTCAGGCAAGGTTATCGTTATCGGCGGCGGAAACGTGGCAATCGACGTTGCGCGAACCGCGACACGCCAGAGTGGCGACACCGTGAGCATGTACTGCCTTGAAAGCGCGAGCGAAATGCCTGCACTTCCGGAGGAAATCGAAGAAGCACTTTCCGAGAATATAGAAATCCGCAACGGCTGGGGCCCGAAACGCATAGTTACTGAAAACGGCAGGGTGACGGCAGTCGAATTTAAAAAATGCGTTTCCGTCTTTGAAAACGGCAAGTTCTCTCCGAAATATGATGAAAACGACACTATTACCGTCCCCGCGGACTATGTCCTCGTCTCAGTCGGACAGTCAATCGAGTGGGGAGGACTGCTTGACGGAAGCAAGGTTGAGCTGGGGCGCGGAAACACCGCTCATGCCGACAGCTTTACCTATCAGACGGCCGCACCCGATGTTTTTGTCGGCGGCGACGTTTTCACGGGACCGAAATACGCCATTGACGCCATTACGGCAGGCAAGCAGGGCGCAATTTCGATGCACCGCTTCGTTTGGGAGGGTCAGAGCCTTGTCTTCGGACGCGACAGGCGTGAATACAGCTCCCTCGACAAGGAAAGCCTCGATGAAAAGGCGCTGACAATGGGCTTTGACAACACCCCGCGCCAGAAGGCGGGGCACAATCAAGACCTTAACAAATCCTTCAGGGACACCCGCGTGACCTTTACGGAGGAACAGCTGCAAAAGGAAACACAGCGCTGCCTCGGCTGCGGAGCGGTGCAGGTTGACACAACGATATGTGTGGGCTGCGGAATGTGCACAACCAAGTGCAAATTTGACGCAATCAAGCTTGTTCGCACCTATAACGCTTACGCGACAAGTTATGAAAAGCTGCCCCTGAAGATGGCACCTAACATGGTTAAACGAGTTGGCAAAACTGCGATAACGGCAATCAAGGAAAATTTGGGAGCGGGAAAATAGAAAACAAAAACGGCAGGTTTTTCATCCGGCAAAAAACATTACAAAAAGAGAGTGGGAGGAAATTTTTATGTTTTTATTTGAGGCAATTCCATGGTACGCGTGGCTGGCATGGCTGGGCATTTTGGCGGGACTTATGATTTTTAACGAGATTACGCGCTGGAACCTGTGGACGGGGCTTGCATTTTTCGTGGCTCTGCCCATCGCGCTGACAATCTTCGTTTGGCCGAAAACCTCGGGAATGGATGTGGGGGCACAGACCTCGAACTGGTTCGCATGGATAAAGACCTATTCGGCGCTTCTCGGCTGCTATATCGGAATGGGAATGCGTTTCTCAAAGAAAATGCAGGCCACAAAATGGTGCTATACCCTTGTGCCGCTGATTCTGGCGCTGAACATCATGGAGGCTGTTATCCGTGAAATCGAAGTTATGGGTATGCAGGGCACAATAGATGACATGTTCTATATGGGCGGACCCTGGAATATCATGAACGCCGCCGCCGGAATAATCAGCGCGCTCACAATCTGCGGCTGGTTCGGCGTTGTCATCAGCCGCGACAAGCACCACAGCTTTATCTGGCCGGATATGCTTTGGTTCTGGATTATCGCCTATGACCTCTGGAACTTCGCTTACGTCTATAACTGCGTGACCGACCGTGCGTTTTACAGCGCGGCGCTGCTCATCTCCTGCACTATCCCTGCGTTCACCATCAAGAAGGGCGCATGGGCTCAGCACCGCGTACATACTCTGGCTCTCTACATGATGCTGATGATGACAATTCCGAATTTCTTTGTCGACAGCAAATACGCGGTGGCCTCAACTCACAGCCCCGCCGCTTACTATACGGTGAGCATTATCGCGCTGGCGTTCAATCTCGGCGTTGCCGTGTATCAGGTTAAAACCATTATTACGAAAAAGAAAAACCCGCTCAAGGACGATTTGTATTCCGACCACAAAGCTTATATTTCCGTAAAAGCGGAAAACATCTGACGGAAACCGAAAAAGCGGGGAATAGGTTATTTTTAACCTATTCCCCGCATATATTTTTACTTACCTTATAGGATAAACCGCGCTGCGGGGCGTTTCCATGCTGTTAAAAAGGCTGCCCTCGGCCGATACCAGTTTCAAGATTCTGTCGATTTCGCCCCAGTCCTCCTCGCCCTTTTCAAAGGTAATCGCCTCCGCGGGGCAGACGCCCGTGCACGAGAAGCAGTGGATACACATTTTATCCTTACCGGGCATTTTCGGAACATCGTTTTCAAGCTCGATACGCTGAACAGGGCATACCTCAATGCACTTGCCGCAATTTATACATTTATCACCGACAACCGTGAAGGCGGGATATTTGTACTTGTGGAGCAGACTTTCCTTCATAATTCCGCAGACCATTTTTTCCTTTTTATTATGATAGTTGAGCTGCTTTGAAAAGTCTTTGACCTGACCGTGATTTGTCTCTGCCTCGGATATTCTGGCAACGAGCTCGGAGACAAACGGCAGCGCCTCTACCCCCGGCATGCCCTCGTTCACCCTTGCCGTCAGCTTATTTGAAACGATATGAGAGCTCTCGATTTTCATTGCGGCAATCGGAGTTCTGCCACTTTTTTTCAGCATTTTTACCGCTTCGGGAAGCGCGATGCCGGAGGACACTCCCCCGTAGGTAACAAAGGGTATTGCAAGAGCGCCCCATTTTGAGTCCGGTTTTGGCAGATTTTTAAATATTTTTTTGACATACCATTCGATGTGCTTTTCATAAACCGGAGAGCCGATGCAGATTAAGTCATGGGCTTCAACTTTTTCTTCCAGAGTTTCTCTGAATTTGCCGTCTCTAAACATTGTACTGTTTGCTGTGACGTTTAATAGCTGTACCTGGTTATTTGCTGCAATTAGTCTTTCTTCCAGCTCTTTTGCGATTTTGAGCGTGCTGCCGGCCGGGCTAAAAACAATAATCAGTACTCTCATTAAAATCTCCTCTATATTTTTTCCTGCGCTTTGGTTTATGCTAAGCGAGTATAATACTTAAATTCTATCGTATAATAAAGAATCGTTCTACAATCACATTTTGAGTTGTGTCTGAAAAATTAAAAAAATTCTCCCTTATTTAGGGAGAATTTTTTCTGAAGGCATTTATCTGTTTTCTTCAACAACGCGTTTATACGCTTTGGTATCCGTGTATATTTCGTCTTTGAAGATGTTGAGCTTGTTTTTACGGATTTTAATGAACTGATATATGACGAGCGCGACGTTAGCCGTGAGGGAAAGAAGGCTGACAACAAAGAAAGCAACAGGATTATGCGTTGTGGCAACAGGGGCGATACGGTCAGCGAAGGAGGGTATTGTCATAACGAACATTATCCACAGAGCGAGCGTTTGAGCACGGTGCTGCAGCCATGCGCCCTTTTTGATGAAAAACGCGGGGATGGTGCAGGAAATGAGGAGCGCCAAGCCGCAGTAAAAGGAGTGGTCGGCGATGCAGTTATAGGTGTAGGCAAAGTTCCAAAGGTCATAGGCGATAATCCAGGGCCAAATCATGTCGGGCCAAATCATATCCTTTGATTTGTCCTTGGAAACGAAAATACCCGTCCAGCCGCAGATAACCACGACATTGAGGATTCCGGCAATACCGTTCATAATGTTCCAGGGACCTGACATGCCCCAGAGATAATCGATATAGTCACCGTTCCAGGCGCCGAAGGAATACCATTGAAAATCACGGAAAGCGGCTTCAAGAATATTAAGAGCCAAAATCAGAGCTGGGAAGGCCAGTGCCCATTTCTTTTTCGCCAGTGAAGGTATGTAACGGATTGCCATAAAGCCGAGGCAGCCCGCCAGAGCTGAATAGGTTTTTACCCAGTTAAACCAGGTGCCGGTGCCGAATTCGTTGCCCATCGCAGCCGTTGTCGGCCACACAAACAGGGTCAGCAGGATCGGAACAACAAGAAACAGGAAAAGTCCGCCCCATTTTGAGGTGCGTCCGAACTCGTTGAACGCCATCAGACCGAAGAGTACGCAAAGCCAGATAACCCAGCCGCTTAGACTGGTCGCTTCATACAGAATCCCCATTAAATATTTCCTCCGCAAAAAATTATTTATGATATTTGCCATCTCTCGTGTTTATTCTACTATATAGGCACATTTGCCGTCAAACATTACGGGCTCATATCACAACAATTTTTTGTTGTTAAGTCTAACTATTCTGTTGTTAAGCAAGGCTTAATTTCGGCTCAGATTATCCAGGAACAGACGTATTCCCAAGATGCAACCGAAACGGTTTTTTCGAGTTTTTGCCACCCTCCCGAAAGTCGCAACTCCTTAGCGCACAGCTCAAAATGACATTTGGCAATTCCAATGTCGTTTAGCTGCACATCGTAGCTCGGCACGCCGTAGCCCTTCGTCCTGCAAATATAAAAGTGGAGACCTTTTTCGTCTTTGATTAGACGCCACGGCTGCTTGTTTGAAGCGGAGGGGGCAAGCCTCACCATCTCAAGAGCGGTAGTGTATGGCGCCGCCTCAGCTTCGGCTAAAGGCTTCGTTATGCTCCCGTCGAAAAACAGCTCACTCCAGGGCTTACGGTTTGCCGCACCGACAACGCTTCTCATTGCGGCTTCGACTATCCTGCGTTTTTCCGCTGCGTAGCCAACGGGAGAAACAATCGGAATATATTCGTTATCTTTAAGACCAAGGCTTTTTTCAAAGTCGCTCTTTTTAAAGGTTCCGCCGAGCCAGCAGCTGTCGAGTCCCAAATCCGTCACGAAAAGAATGAGCTTTTCAAAAAGGTACCCAAATTCTAGTGCGTCCTTCTCGGTTTTGTCGAGAACTCCGACGAGGAAAGACCCTGCGCCCTTTATAAAACCGTAGGTACCCAGCTTTTTGCCTTGAACGAGCACGGCGTCATCGCCGTTTACAAGAACAAAACGTGCTTTTATCTTCGCTTCACCGTTAAGCTCGGCGATATACGCCTTCAGTTTTTCTAGTGTATTTTCCTCAATGTCAAGAGCTTTAAAAGTTCTTGAAGATATCCGCGTTTTAATCAGGTCGATAACCGAATGTTGAAATTCCATGGCGGCCTCCTGTTTTACGAAATTTAAATATATTAAAAAGCAGTGCGTATTTTTACTTTGCGGGTTATAATACTAAATATCGAAATAGAGGAAAGGAGGGATTACTTTGAAAGCTCATGTTGACAAATCGGGCTGCATTGCATGTGAACTTTGTGTCGAAACCTGTCCGGAAGTGTTCCGAATCGGCGACGACGGTCTTGCCGAGGCTTATGCGGAGGTGGGGGGTTCACTTAAAGACAAAGCGGCCGAGGCGCGCGACAATTGCCCCGTTGCGGTTATTTCGCTGGAAGATTAACTAAATCAACACAGTAAACGGAGAGCTCCCAAGTTTTTCGCGCTTTTTTAAAGCATTGTATAAGAAAATCAGCTTTTAAATAAATACAGCCACTTGCCGTAGCCCTCCGCCTCCATGCGATCCTTAGGAATAAACTTCAAAGCAGCGCTGTTAATACAATAGCGCAGGCCGCCGGATAAGCTCGGACCGTCTTCAAAAACGTGACCGAGATGGGCACTGCCGCTAACAGAGCGGACCTCGGTTCGCTTCATGCCGAAGCTTAAGTCCGAACGCTCCTCAACGAGAGCCTTCTCAAGAGGCTTTGAAAAGCTCGGCCAGCCGCAGCCCGATTCGAATTTGTCGGCGGAGCTAAACAGCGGCTCACCTGTAGTGATATCAACATAAATGCCGTCCTCGAACCTGTCCCAGTATTCGTTTACAAAGGGACGCTCGGTGGCGGCATTTTGCGTGACCTCGAATTGCAGGGGAGTAAGGGTGCTTTTAAGCACGCTCTCCTGCGGTTTTGAAAAACGGGTTCTTGGCTTGGCATTTTTGGCAAGGTTAAAGAGCGCAGGCTTAATATGACAGTAGCCGCGCGGGTTTTTATCGAGATAATCCTGATGGTATTCCTCCGCCGGATAAAAGTTTTCAAGGGGCATAACCTCAATTGAAACCGTCTTACCGAGGCGTTCTTCAAGCTTCTTGATCGATTCCTTTATAAGTGCAGCATCGCTTTCATCAGTGTAATAGATTCCTGTGCGGTATTGGGTGCCGACATCGTTTCCCTGACGGTTCAGACTCAACGGGTCTATGGTTTGAAAGTAAAGCTCAAGTATAAATTCCAGCGGTGCCTCCGCCTTGTCGTAAACGAGCCTAACGGTTTCCGCGTGTCCCGTATCCTTTCTGCAAACGTCCTCATAGCTCGGACATTCGGTTTTTCCGTTGGCATAGCCCGTTTGGGTTTCGATAACTCCGTGAATTTGCTTCAGAAAATGCTCGGTTCCCCAAAAGCAGCCTCCCGCAAGATAAATTTCTCCCTGCCCGCCTGTCATAGCAACCGACCTCCTTTTAATTCAATTCGCAAAGTGCCCCGACTCGGAGTAAGGACCTACCAGACTCTCCTGTTTTTATAGACGTATCTTATATTCGAGTTAAAGAAGTCATCCGGAATTTCCGCCGAAAGCAGAGCATCATAAACACTTTTCGGCACTTCGTTGTAAATATAAACGGGACCCCTGATAAACTCTATAAGCAAAAATCGCTTTTCTTCATCGAAGCCAAGGTAGGAGATGAGCGCTGATTCCACTTTTGTCATCTCAAAGGTCATTCCGTCAATACCCTTTTTCATACTTATCCTCCAAATACGTTAACTTAGTGTTCCGTCCAGCCCTTGGAGCGCTCAACAGCTCGCTTCCATTTGCGATGCAGCTTCTCTCTTACGGCGATGTCCATATTGGGAAAAAATACTCTGTCTGTTTTTCGGTAGGCGTGAATCTCATCCGTGTTTTTCCACAGCCCGACGGCAAGCCCAGCAAGAAAGGCCGCACCGAGTGCCGTTGATTCAATGTTCTGGGGGCGATTGACCTCCATGCCGAGTATGTCAGCCTGAAACTGCATCATTACGTCACTGACGCTCGCGCCGCCGTCAACCCGAAGGCTCCCGCAGGCAAGGGAAGCGTCGCCCGATGCCGCATCAATCAAATCCTTAACCTGAAACGCAATGCTTTCGAGCACGGCGCGGGCAATATGTGCACGTGACGCCGCCGAGGTCAAGCCCACAAGAGTTCCGCGTGCGTACATATCCCAATGGGGAGCGCCAAGCCCTGTGAATGCAGGAACAAAATATACGCCCTCGGTGTCCGGCACACTCTCCGCCAGAATATCGCACTCGTGCGGAACTTTGATAAGCCCGAGTCCGTCGCGAAGCCAGTTAATAACGCTTCCGGCGTTAAATACGCTGCCCTCAAGGGCATATTCAACCTTGCCGTCAAGCCCCCATGCTACGGAGGAAACGAGATTGTGCCTTGATAAAACAGGCTTATCCCCCGTGTTCATAAGGAAAAAGCAGCCCGTTCCGTAAGTGTTTTTCATCATGCCGGGCTCAAAGCAGGCCTGCCCGAATAAAGCTCCGGTCTGGTCGCCAACCGCGCCCGCAATCGGAACACCCTCCAGTTTTTCAAGACCGGGTATTCCGCCCGCCACAGTGCCGTAAACATAGCTTGAGGGCAGAGCCTTCGGCAGCATAGCGAGGGGAACCCCCAGCTTTTTGCATAGCTCCTCGTCCCAGCTGAGAGTATGAATATTAAACAGCATAGTCCGTGAGGCATTGGAATAGTCGGTGACATGAGCGGCTCCGCCTGTAAGGTTCCAGATAAGCCAGCTGTCAACATTGCCGAAAAGAAGCTCGCCGTTTTCGGCACGCTCGCGTGCGCCGACAACATTGTCAAGTATCCATTTTATTTTTGTCCCTGAAAAATACGCGTCTATGAGGAGTCCGGTTTTTGCCCGTACTGTTTCCTCAAATCCCTCCGCCTTCAATTCATCACAGATGGCGGCTGTTCGCCTGCACTGCCAGACGATGGCGTTGCTCACGGGTTTGCCTGTTTTCGCGTCCCAGACAATGGTCGTTTCACGCTGATTTGCAAGACCTACTGCGGCGATTTCGCCCGCTGCCAAACCGCTTTGCGAAAGAGCCGCCGCCGCCGCACGGTACTGGCTGCCGAGCAGCTCAAAGGGATCCTGCTCCACCCAGCCGAGCTGAGGAAAAATCTTCGGGTACTCATACTGAGCCTTGGTGATAATATTTCCCGCGCCGTCAAATATTATCGCGCGGGAGCTGCTCGTCCCCTGGTCGAGCGCCAAAATTGCCTTCATCGAAGTAACCTAATCCTTTATACTTAATTTTCCCGCCTCCGCTGCAGGGCAGGAACGAAACAACATTTTGTAGCTGCCCTATATTTTATTGTTTATCTTCTGATAAGTCAACAAGCAGAAATACTTTTCGCCGAAACCTTTCTCGGTTTCGGCGAAATTTTATCGGATGAAATTAAGCGGGCGTAAAAGCTTACGAATTATTGGGTGGGAGAGAGCGTTTACTGTTTTTCGGCAGTAAAGTTTGCAACCACTTGCTCAATAAAGGCGGGAATATCAAGCGCGCTGTTACGCATAAGCTCCTGAATTAAAAGTCCGTCAATAAGAGTCAGAATAAGCCAGGCGTAATAGCTTCCGTCCGCGCTTTCCCTTCGCTGAGAAATTTTCTCGGTAAAAACCTTATGAAAAGTATCATATTTTGTGAGAAGTTTTTTGCGAAGCGGTTCGTTTCCGGCAATTGCGTCCACCGTCAGGTGAAGCCGAAGACTTTTTCCGGAATCATCCAGACCGCGGGTGAGTGCGTATCTTATGAGCCTCGGCAGGGAGGTGTCCTTGTTTTCGTCGTCAACCCAGACCATAAGGTCACTGTATGCTCGGTCGAGGTACCTGTCCGCTATGTCATAAAGCAGCTCGTCCTTGCTGTTGTAATAATAATAGACACTGCCCTTTGAAACCCCCGAGGACTTGGCAATGTCCGCGATGGAGATGTCGTTGAAGGAGCGCTCATGCAAAAGCTTAGTCGCTCCGCTGAGTATCTTTTCTCTTATGTTGTCGTTGTGCGGAGCCGCCAATTGCATCCACTCCTTTCCCTGCAAATTATAGGTCAATAGTCTGCCCGTGTCAACAAAAACACATTGACATACAAGGTCTTTATTGCTATTATACAGATAGTTAGTCGAACGGTCAACTAACTAATCGACAGTGAGGAGGTTTTTTGTTTTGGACTCAAGAAAAAAGGAACTGTTGAAAAGATTCGGCGGTAATGTTACGCTTGAGAAGAAAAACGGCTGTCTTTACCTTTCCGGTGAGGTTTCAAGTTGGGAAGACGCGGTTTCGGCAGGGCAGCTGTGCGCGAAAAGCGGCAGCAGAACCCATGTTGTAAACGATATTCGCGTGTCGGCGCTTGAGATGAAAAAAACCAAAATACCGTCCTTTACCGATGACGAGATTGACGGAAAGCGCCCCGATGTGCTTATAATCGGCGCCGGAATTGTTGGCTGCGCGATAGCAAGAGAGCTTTCAAAATGGAATCTCGACGTTCTGCTCGTTGAAAAAGAATATGACGTTGCTCTGCATGCCTCCTCAAGAAACGACGGTATGGTGCACCCCGGAATTGATATACACCCGGGACTGGTCAAGAAAAAACTCAACAACCGCGGAAATCGCATGTACACGAGAATATGTTCCGAACTTAATGTGCCCTTTGACAGATGCGGTCAATTCCTCTGCTTTAACGAGAAAAAAATATTGCCAATTCTGTATATGACTCTTCCCTATTGGCTTTTGACAGGGGTCGGAGCGGCTCGTGTACATACTTATGACAGTCTCAGGAAAAAAGAACCCGATGTTTCGCCCGAGGTGAAGTGTGCTCTCGAATTCAAGCGCGCAGGGATTGTCTGCCCCTACGGACTTACGATTGCTTATGCTGAAAATGCCGTTCAAAACGGAGTTAAGCTGTCGCTTGACACAGCCGTACTGAAAATGAAGCTTGTCGACGGGCGAATAAAGGCCGTAAAAACAAACCGAGGAACGGTTTTCCCAAAGCTCGTAATTAACGCCGCAGGCGTTTTTGCCGAGGAAATTTCCGAGATGGCGGGAGATCGCTTTTTTTCGATTCATCCGAGAAAGGGCACAAACTCCATACTCGACAGAAAGGCAAGGCACTTTGTAAATACCACATATTCGCTCATGGGTACACAGTCGAAGGACGAACATACGAAGGGCGGCGGAGTTGTCGGAACGGTGGACGGGAACGTCCTTGTCGGCCCCGACGCGATTGAAACACCCGACAAAGAGAACTTTGACACAGACGCTCAGAGCATTAAAAACACCTTTTTACGCCACAGTCAGGTTGCACCCTGGCTGAAAACCGGCGATATTATTACATATTTTACGGGCGTTCGCGCCCCGACCTACGAGGAGGATTTCATCGTTGAACCGGGACGCCGCACGAAGAACCTTCTCCACGCCGCGGGTATACAGTCGCCCGGGCTGACAGCCGCACCCGCCATCGGTGAGAAGATTGCTAAGCTCGCAGTCAAGCAATTGAAGAAAACGGGCCGTGTTGAGAAGAACAGCGCTTTTAACCCGATAAGAGTCCCGATACTCAGACCCTCGGAAATGAGTAAGGCGGAGCGGGCGGCTTTAATTGAACGGGAGCCGGATTATGGCGAAATTGTTTGTCGCTGTGAGGAGGTAAGCCGCGGAGAAATCATCGCCGCTCTGCACCGTCCCGTGCCCTGCCGAACGGTGGACGGGGTCAAGCGTCGAGTGCGCCCGGGGATGGGGCGCTGCCAGGGCGGATTCTGCGGCCCGCTCGTGCTTAAGCTCATTTCGCAGAATTTGGGTATACCCGAGGAAAAGGTAAGAAAAAGCACGCAGGACAGCGAGCTGCTTTTCGGTCCGAAGGGAGCGGCATTATGAGAACTTATGACGTAACCGTTATCGGCGGTGGGCCCGCGGGACTTGCCGCGGCGATAAGCGCCGAAAAGGAGGGAGCAAAGGTTCTCCTCATAGAGCGCGAGGCGCGTTTGGGGGGCGTTTTGAAGCAGTGCATCCACGACGGCTTCGGCGTGATACGATTCGGAGAAAAGCTTTCAGGCTGCGAGTACGGATCGCGCTTTATACATGAGCTTGAAAAAACCTCGGTCGAGGTTTCCTGCCTCACCTTTGCCTCGAAAATCGAGAAGAGCGAAGAGGGCTTTTTGCTTACGCTCATTAAGCGCAGCGGGCTTGAGGAAATTTCCACAAAAACGATAGTTTTGGCAACGGGCTGCAGGGAGAGAACGGTAAAGCAGGTATCTATCCACGGCAGCAGACCCGCCGGGGTTTTCTCCGCGGGAACTGCGCAGTATTACTTAAATGTAATGGGGCAGATGCCCGGTAAACGCTGTGTAATTCTCGGCTCGGGCGATATCGGGCTTATTATGGCGCGAAGGCTTACGCTTGAGGGCGCCGAGGTTCTCGGAGTATATGAGGCAAAGCCGACACCGAGCGGGCTTATGCGAAATATCTATCAGTGCCTCAATGATTTTGATATTCCCCTTCATCTTTCACATACAGTTACGCGTGTTCACGGCGACGGACGCGTATGCGGTGTTACAACGGCCAAGGTGGACGAAAAAATGCAGCCGATTGCGGGAACCGAGGAATATATCGAGTGCGACACGCTGATTTTGTCCGTCGGACTGATTCCCGAAAACGAGCTTGCCGAAATGCTGGGCGTCACGCCTGACCCGCACACGAAGGGGGCGGTCTGCGACCAGCTCTATATGACGATGACGGACGGAGTTTTTTCCTGCGGCAACGCCCTGCACGTCAATGACCTTGCCGACTATGTGTCCGAAAGCGGCGATGAGGCGGGCAAGAACGCGGCAAGATATGCGGCTAGCAAAAGAGAGCTTGCCGAGGTTCATTTTGACAGGAATTTTCTTTACGTCGTGCCGCAGCGCATTGACATTACGGATAAAAGCAAGCCCGCCGTGTTCTTTTTCCGCTCCGCGCAGGAGCGCAAAAAAACCAAGGTAAGACTTTTGGCCGACGGAACGGAAATTCTGAAAAAGACCTATCAGAACCTGCGTCCGCCGGAGATGGAGCGGCTGACGGTTGATTTAAGCACGCTTCCGCTTGAGGCTTCCTCGAAGCTTGAGTTCGTTATGGAGGAGCTGCCGTCATGAAAAAGGATTTAATTTGCATTTCATGCCCGAACGGGTGCAGACTATCGGCGGAGCTTTTGCCCGACGGCACTGTCACGGTTTCGGGCAACGCCTGCCCAAAGGGGGAAGCCTTTGCGGCAAGCGAGCTTACGCATCCCCTGCGCTCGCTGACGACCACCGTGCGAACCGTGTTTCCCGAGATGCCCGTGCTGCCCGTGCGAACAAGGGGTGAGATACCCAAGGAAATGATTTGGTCGGTTATGGGAGTTCTTTCCGCCTTTGTGCTGGATAAAAAAGTTCGCTGCGGCGATGTTGTGATTTCGGATGTTGCGGGAACAGGCTGCAGCATCATTGCCACGCTCGACCTGTAAATACGAAAGGAGAATATATGGACGCTGTTATACTAACCTTCGACATCGGAACGCAAAGCTGCCGTGCGGCAATCGTCGACGACAAAGGCACCATACTCTCGCAGACACAGGAAAAATTCGTTTCTCCCTACTTTTCAAAAAATCCCGGTTGGGCGGAGCAGACGGGCCAGTTTTACTGGGACTCTATCTGTAAGGTTTCAAAACAGCTTCAAGCTAACGCGGGTGAGCTTTGGAACAAAATCGCGGCGGTCAGCATAACCACAATACGCGACACGACTATATGCGTGGACGAGAGCGGAACTCCGCTTCGCCCCGCCATACTCTGGCTTGATAAGCGCGAGGCGAGTATAGCCGAGCCGCTGCCGCTTGTTAAACAGGCGCTCTTTACGGCAACCGGCATGCGGGAATCCGTGGCTCTGATAAGAAAAATTTCCGTTTGCAACTGGATAATGCAAAACGAGCCGGAGATTTGGAAAAAAACCTATAAATATCTTATGCTTTCGGGCTACATGCATTTTTGTTTGTGCGGTAAAATGGTTGACAGCACCGCCAGCATTATCGGTCATGTCCCCTTTGACTATAAAAAACGCTGCTGGCAGAAGACAAGCGACCTCACATACTGTATCTTCCCGATTCCGAGGGAGAAATTCTGCGAGCTCTGCGAGCCGGGGGACATCATCGGCAAAATCACGAGAACGGCCTCCGAACAAAGCGGCATACCCGAGGGGCTTCCGCTCGTCGCCACAGGCTCGGACAAGGGCTGCGAAACCATCGGACTTTCCTGCACCACTCCCGATAAGGCGTCCGTAAGCTACGGTACGACCGCCACAATCCAATATACTATCGACAGGTTTGTAGAGCCGCAGCCGTTTTTCCCGGCCTATCCTGCCGCGCTGAAGGGGCACTACAACCCTGAAATTGAAATTTACAGAGGCTTCTGGCTGATTTCCTGGTTTATTCGCGAGTTTGGAGAGAAGGAAGCAAAGGAGGCTCTGAGCTTGGGCGTGAGCGCCGAGGAGCTTTTAAACAAACGCCTTCGGGAAATTCCTCTCGGCTGCGAGGGACTGATTTTACAGCCGTATTTTACCGCGGGAGCCTCAATGCCGAAGGCGCGCGGAGCGATAATCGGCTTTTCGGATGTGCACACAAGGATACACATTTACAGGGCTATCGTCGAGGGCATTATTTTCGGTCTTATTGACGGTAAAAAAATGCTTGAAAAGAGAATGAAAACCAGGACAAAGGGAGTTTACCTCTCCGGCGGCGGTTCACAAAGTGCGGAAATATGCCAGATTTCCGCCGATATGTTCGGTGTTCCTGCTTACAGAAGCCAAACGCACGAGGCGGCGGTTATCGGCAGCTCAATTCTTGCCTTCTGCGGAATCGGACGCTTTAAGAGCGTGGAGGAGGCCATCGGGGAAATGGTACATATAAAGGACAGCTTTGTTCCTGATATGCAAAAGCACGCCGTTTATGAAAAAATCTACGGGGAAGTTTACTCGAAGATTTTTGATAAACTCAGACCGCTTTACGAAAAAAGCTGTGAATTGGAGGGATTTTAATGTCACATCCTTATAAAGGCTTCGAACCGAAATGGTTCGACAGCGAGTTTTCAAAAACCTCATACCGCTCAATTTTCAAATGGGGCGAGCCGAGGCAGATAAAGGCTCCGCGCGAATCGCTCTACACCATGTTAAAGGGGCTTTTCGGTCTCAGCGACAAGAACTTCGAGAGCTACACCGAGAATTTGGGACTTGACAACGTAAGCTTTGACATTCCCGTCAGTCTTACCGAAGAGCAGCTTTCTGCCTTCAGGGAAATCTGCGGCACGGAATTCGTCAGAACGGACGATTATGCCCGCCTTTCCGTCGCTTACGGAAAAACAATGTACGATCTGATGCGCCTTCGCAAAAAAATAGCGGAAAACGTGCCTGACGCCGTGCTCTACCCTGAAAGCAAGGAGCAGATTGAGAAAATCGTAGCGCTCTGTGTTAAAGAGAAAATCCCCCTCTATGTTTACGGCGGCGGATCCTCCGTTACACGCGGAGTGGAGTGCGTGAGGGGCGGCGTTTCCCTTGATATGCGCCTGCGCTTCAATAAGGTTATAAGCTTCAATGAAATTGACCAGACTATAACCGTCGAAGCCGGTATGAGCGGACCCGACCTTGAAAAAACGCTCAATAACGCGGTTTCGCTCTTCGGGGCGAAGCGCGCCTACACCTGCGGACATTTCCCCCAGAGCTTTGAATATTCCGCTGTCGGCGGCTGGGTTGTGACGAGAGGCGCGGGGCAGAACTCCACCTATTACGGCTGCATTTCCGATATTGTGCTCGCGCAGGAGTATGCGACGCCCGTCGGCACTATAAAAACCGACACCTATCCGCGCAAGGCAACGGGACCGGACCTTGACCAGATCATGATGGGCTCGGAGGGCACCTTTGGGGTTTTGACGCATGTCACGCTG
The DNA here is from genome assembly GCA_964459785.1 of uncultured Oscillospiraceae bacterium. Lineage (GTDB taxonomy): Bacteria > Bacillota > Clostridia > Oscillospirales > Oscillospiraceae > UBA2658. The sequence continues at coordinate 151,209 of CAYWNW010000001.1, forward strand.
CGGATATTCCGCTATATGCCCGAAACGATTAAGCGCTTCAGCTTCATGTTTAAGGACTGGGAAACAGCTCAGGCGGCTGCGAGGGAAATAATGCAGTCCGAGGCGGGCTATCCGTCGGTTTTCCGCCTGTCCGACCCGGAGGAAACGAGCGTTATGCTTCACCTTTACGGAGTAATGGAAACGCCGCTTAAGCACCTATTTAAGCTCCGTGGCTTTGAGCCTAATAAAATGTGCCTGTTTTTGAGCTTCACGAATGGCGAAAAGGGCTTCTCGAAAAACGCCGCGAAGCACGCGAAAAAAGTTTGCAGGAAGTTCGGCGGCATGAGCTTAACGGGTTATGTGACTAAATCGTGGGAGGAGGGTCGCTTCAACGACCCCTATCTGCGCGACACCATGCAGGACTTTTCCATAGTAACCGATACAATGGAGTGCAGCGTCAACTGGAGCAACATGAGCGCCGTCCACGCCGCAGTCAGAGCCTATTGCAAATCAAGACCGAAGACTGTGTGTATGACCCACATGTCGCATGTTTACCCGCAGGGCGCGAATTTGTACTGGATTTTTATAACGGAGATGTCCGACCCCGAGGAATACCGCGCCTATCATGCGGGGATACTCGACGCAATCCAAAAAAGCGGCGCCTCAATGAGCCATCACCACGGAATCGGAAAAATGTTCGCGCCGTGGCTTGAAAGCTCTGTCGGAGAAAACGAATACGATGTGTTCCGTGCGCTTAAAAACCACTTTGACCCCGATAACCTTATGAACCCCGGCGGAACTCTCGGGTTCGACCTGCCGGAGGATAAAAAAATCCGCAAGGATAAAAAGCTTTACGAATAAATACTTTGTAATAATGTAGAAGAGGAAGCCGCAATTTTCTTTGCGGCTTCCTCTTTAGTGACAGCTGGGCATCAGCTCATGCTCTTAATGAACCTGAAGATGTTTTCAAGCGTTAAATATAAATCGCTTTTACTTCGAAGCTTCGCGTTTTCTCTCGGCACGGCAACACGGTTGATGGAGAAAACACCGCTTAACCCAAGCTCGTAAGCCTCCTCAATATCATCACCGATATCGCCGACAATCGCGATTACCGGGACATTTTTCGCTTTGGCCCTTTTTGCAATACCGATTACGGTCTTGCCTCGAAGCGACTGAGTGTCAAGCTTTCCTTCGCCGGTTATAACCAAGTCGGCGTCGAGAAGCTGCCTGTCGAAATCTGCGGTCTCCAGAACGACGTCGATTCCCATTTTCAGCTCCGCTTTCAAAAAACAGAAAGCGCCCGCTCCGAGCCCGCCTGCCGCACCGCCGCAGGCAAGATTGTCAACATCGGTGTTTAGTTCGGTTTTCACAAGCTTCGCAAAATGGCGAAGCCCGTCGTCCAATATCTCCGTCATGCCTTCATCCGCCCCCTTTTGCGGGGCAAAAATGTAGGCGGCGCCCTGTTCGCCGAAGAGTGGATTGTCAATGTCGCACATTGCGGTTACGGGAACCGAGAGCTTAAGACCCTTTGTATCGATTCGCCTGATTTTGCTCAGAGTACCGCCGACGGGAATAAACTCCCTGTCTGTTTCGTCATAGAACCGAGCGCCGAGAGCGCTTGCCATTCCGCAGCCCGCGTCGTTCGTGGCACTGCCGCCCATACCCAATATAATGCTCTTGCAGCCTTGCTCAACCGCGTGGTTAATAAGCTGTCCTACACCGTAGGTGCTCGTGATGGAGGGATTTAATCTGCCTTTGGCAAGGGGAAGTCCCGCGCAGGCAGCCATTTCAATTACCGCTGTTTTGTTCGGCAGCATACCGTAAAAGCTCTCCATGTCCTCAAAAAACGGATTCTTTACGACGGCTGTAATTCGCTGGCCGCCTAAGGTTGACAGCAGGGCGTGAACGGTGCCCTCGCCACCGTCGGCGACGGGAAGAGCTATAACCTGTGACGAAGGATAGACTTTTCCGATGGCGCTTTTTGCGATTTCACAGAAATTTTCAGACGTGATTCCGCCCTTGAAGGAATCCGGAACCACTATTATCTTATTTACGTTTTTCATGCTCAGCCCTCAAAGCTTTATTCTCTTTTGCCCAGTAGTTCTTAAAATAAAGGTTGCCCCTGATTGGGTGAGGCGCTGTCTTTTCACCCAAAGACAACATTTCATCAGCAAAGGCTTCGTCCAGTTCAACACAGCTTCGCAAAACCCCGCCGACTTCTGCAGCTGACGCCTCCGCTGGATTGAGCTGCGCGTAATGCTTACGTATTTTATCCTGCACTTCGTTTCGCGCATCCGAATATTCCGCGAGCTTCAGCTGACCTGTCAGCAGCATACGCGAAATCTTCTCTCTCTTTATCCAGAAGGCTATCCCTTCTTCCTGCGCATCCTCACCGAACAATTTGAAATCCGAATTAAAAACAAAGGGTTTAAAGACCGAAATGCAGGGCAAAGAGGAGCCCGTATACCAATATTCGCCCTCGTCCTTAAGTTCCCCGACAAGGCTTGCCGTTGTCTGGCTCGTAATAATCGAGCCTGCGTGCATGCAAACGTCCTTCATCGAGCCTTTTTGAAAACAGTCGTCCACGCTGCCTCTGTGTGTTCTGAGAGCACTCATCATTGTGTCGATTGTGATTGCTCCGCGCGAACCCGCGAGCGTTTCCCGTGTAAGACAGCTTCTGTCGGCGCAGCGGAAAAATTTTGAATATAGGGCGTCCGAATAGGACTTTTTGAAATTGAAATCCGCCCTGCCCGTGCACATTTTTCGAGCGATACTGTCCCTTATTAAGTCGGGGTGGCAGTCGTCAAAGTCGTTCTCAAGGGTCAGCCCGTTTGAAATTGTATAGATATCGACGACCTTCTTCATAACCCAGTATTTACCCGCAGTTTCAAGCACATAGGCGTCAGTTTTATCAGCGACAATAAAGGAGTTGTGGTACTGCATTTTTTTTGTGTAGCCGCAGTTGCCGCCCTGTCCGTAGCGCTCAAGCAGATATATTATATAGTCGACGGCCTGCTTGGCTGTTTTTGTGCGCTCAAGAGCGAGCCTTATCATATCCATGCCGATAAGGCTCGTTTTTCCGTACTTTTCCTTTGTAAAAACTGCTTCGTTTCCGATGGTTACCGAATACTCGTTAAAACCCATCTCACAGCCCCACATCCATGCGGGCTTGCTTATTACGATTTCGTTTGTCTGCTGGACCTGGTCAATCTCAATATAGGTGGTTTTGAGCCTCGGATTTGAGGCTAAATCATATCTCCTGCGCGGTATCCGCAGCATTATCTGCGCTTCGTTTGGCTCTCTGTCGCTGTTTTTCGCAAAAAGCACGTTTCCGGACTGTGTAACACTGCCGAGAGCAACCATTGTATCGCACACGGTCAATTCTCCTAACTAAAAGGTTTTGGATTTGCGCGGGGCTATAGTGCTTGTAAACTTATTCTAGCACAAAAACCTTGCGCATAAAAGACCTTTGTCATAGGAAAAAACTATCCTTTCGCCTGTGAAAGGGCGTCCTCAACAGCACTGATAATTCCCTTGCTTGAGAAGGTCGCACCGCTGATCGTATCGACGGACGAATCCTGCAAAGCAAGTATTTCAGAGCTTATAGAGGAGAAGGCGCGAGTGTAGTATTTGCTATCATCACCGGTGGATATTGTCTCTATGTCCGTTATTTGTCCGCCGCTGATGGTAACCGAAACGGTGGTTGTAGCGCCGTGAAAGCCTGTGCCGCTTCCCGTATATGTGCCGTCGACGTATCCGGAAACGCTTGCCGAGGCAGAAGTCGATTCGGATGCCGCTGTGCTTTCCTCGCTGACGGAGGGCGGTACAACAGCTTCGTCATCCGCGACGGTGTTATTAGAGGTAACGTCGGACAGGGTTTCCGTTACAGCGCTCTGATTATCAGAGGCGGCATAAGCGGTAATTCCGATGTTTCCGACGTAATAAAGCCCAATCGCCAGCGCCGCAGCAGCACAAACGAGAAGCGGAGCCGCGGTCCTTGACGCAACGGAGAATTTCAAATTGCTTCTGGGGCAGGCCGATGTGCATTGCATACACTGAATACATTCTCCTGAATTGACAACAGAGCGTTGATTAAGCGCAATGCCCATTTTGCAGTTTGAGGTGCAGATTTGGCATTTGCCGCAATTCGTTTTATCTTTCTTAATCTTTGCAATTCTGAGCAGGGAAGCAAGGCTGAAAATGGCTCCCATGGGGCACAAATAACGGCAGAAGAATCTCTCGACAAACAAAGAGCCGATTATTATTAAAAGGAGCAGAATTGTTCCGACTGTCAGGCTGGTGAAAGCATAAGCAAAATCGGGCGGCAGAGTAAGCAGGGAGCCGAAGGCGTCCCAGGGACTCCAACCCGATAATACGCCGATTCCGGTAATCCATGTAAAGACTAAAAATGCAAGCAGCAGATATTTAATCCATTTAAGACCTCTGTCCGCTCTTTCGGAAATTCGGTATTTTATTCTGAAGAGCTTGCTCCCCAAAAAGTGCACAGCGTCGCCGAGAGTACCGAACGCACACATATATCCGCAGAAAAACCTTCCGAATATAAGGGTTACCAGAATCAGCAAAACGCTCGGAAAAAGTGCGGGTAAAAGGGCGGCAAAATCTGCCGTACCCGCCGAAAGCCCCTGAACCAGCGCTTTGATTCCGTTAAATGAATCAATAAACAGCCCCGGCAGGAGCAAAAAGCTTATAAGCTGTATTATTATTTTAATTATTTGAAATGCAGATAATTTCTTTTTCATCTTGTTTTCCTCTCTTTGGTATGGCTTCAGCATAAAGCTCGACCCTTAAATGAGCTTAAAAACACAAAAACGCGGCATTTTCAGAAAATGCCGCGTCAAAAAATACACCAGTATCGGTTTGTTACGAAGACTGTGCCTTGAAAAACCTGAAATTATGTTTCTCCGAGCTTATATCCGAAGCGTTAAATTTTATGAAACAACACCTGCGCCGGCGCGGAAGGCAATGAGCTGCCCTGCTATACTGATGGCGATTTCGGCAGGAGTTTCAGCCTTAATATTCATAAGCCCGATAGGTGCGGTAACTCTGTTCAAATCCGCGCGTGTGAAACCGTGCGCCATAATGTTCTTCTCAACGGCGGCCTTTTTGTGGGCGCTTCCGATAACTCCGATATAGGCCGCGGGAGTCCGCAGCGCCTGTTCCTCTATTATCTGGTCAAACCTGTGGCCGCGGGTTAAAACGACAATGTAATCATCGAAGCTTACCTGCTCCATTTCACGGACATTCTCAAGGTCGACAAGTTTAATATCGTGCGCTTCAGGGAAAAGCTCGCGCGTTGCAAATTCCGGACGGTCCTCAAAGACTATGCAGCGGAAATCGAGATGCGACAGGACCGGGACAAGCTCCTGTGCGACGTGACCTCCGCCGAAAACGTAAACATAGCCGGCGGTCAGAAGCTGTTCCGCGTAATATTTCCTGCCCTTGTTTTCAAAAACACAAGTTTGACCGGAAATGTTCTCCGCCGCGTATGGCTCAAGCTTTCCGAAAATGCCGAGCTTTTCGGAATACAAACCGATTTCACCTTCCGAGCTGTCAGTAAGTTCCGTTATCAGCCAGGTGGTTTTTCGCTCCTTAAACTGCTCAAGCACCGTATCACAAAGACTTATCATACTCGCGTCGCCGCCGCGCATAAAGCGAAAATATATTGTCACGTCGCCGCCGCAAACCATTCCTAAATCCTCAACCTCGTTTTTCTTGAGGGTGAACTTCTTCGTCAGCGAGCTTTGCTTCTGAACTGCCTCAACAGCCAGCGCAATCGAGCGGTGCTCAACCATGCCGCCGCCGATAGTTCCGTTAATGCGCCCTTCCCTGCCGACGAGCATGCGCGCCCCCGCCCCTCTCGGCGTCGAGCCGGAGCTTGCGACAACGGTTACGAACATAAGATCCTCGCCTTTTTCCAGCCTGTTCTTCATTTCTGTAAAAAGTCGTTTCATAGTGCGTTCCTCCCAAGCGTTTCGGTTATAAACGAATCAGTCTTTAATTTTTGCGCAGTCCGAGGGCTCGCCCTGAAGCATTGTAAGCCCATGTTCGAGCGCGGGAAGGACAGCACTTAAATTCTCCTTTGCCGCCTTTGGAGACCCGGGAAGATTGATAATCAAGGTTTTTTTGCGGATTCCCGCCTGAGCTCTGGAGAGCATGGCGCGGTTTGTAATCTGCAGGGAAGCATAGCGCATTGCCTCAGGTATACCGGGGGTCAGCCTTTCGCAGACCGCGAGTGTCGCTTCGGGCGTAACGTCGCGGGGGGCAAAGCCCGTGCCGCCCGTGGTGACAAGAAGGTCAATCTTGCCGCTGTCCGAAATTTCACGCAGGACTGCCTCAATTTGCTCCTGCTCGTCGGGGACTATGGCTGTGTAAGCAACGGGAAACCCCGCCGTTTCAAGAACTTCGACGACAAGCGGACCGCCCTCGTCCGCGCGCTCGTTTCGATAGCAGCGGTCGCTTACGGTTATAACTGCGGCTTTATACATTTTAAGACCTCCTAAGCGTTTTAAGAGTAAGTTTTAAGGGACTGCGGGAAAAAGGGAACAACTCACGTTCGGCGAAAGCCATTACAAGTCGGACGGAAGAACAGCCAGTGTATCGCCCACGCTTATTTTTCCGCCGTGCAGAACTCTGGCGAAAACGCCCTCACGGGGCATAATGCAGTCGCCCATTTTTTTAAAAATTTCACAGCCGCTGTGACACTCCTTGCCTATCTGTGTCAGCTCCAGCAAGACCTCATTGCAGCTAAAGCGTGTGCCGATGGGCAGAGCTTTGAAATCAATGCCCGAAACAACGAGATTTTCTCCGAAGGCGCCGTCGCCTACCTCGGCTCCTCTGGCTCTGAAAGCCTCAATTTTATCGTGGGAGAGCAGAGATACCTGGCGGTGCCAGACTCCCGCATGAGCGTCGTTTTCAATGCCCCAATCGGCGACGAAGTTAGCCGAGCCGACATTCTTTTTCTGAACTCCCTTACGCTCGCTTACACAAACCGCGATTACATTTCCCAATAAACTCAGCCTCCTATCTGTGACATTATGCGCTGTTCCAATGAGCAGCCGCCCTGCTCCGAAAAAACGTGGTGCTCAGGCTTATCCCAAATTGCCTGCCTCATCGCGGAAAGAATGGCTTCGTCAGTTCCGTTAAGAAGCGGCCGGAGCTCCACTCCGCGGTCGAATTGCAGACAGGTTTTAAGAAAGCCGCTTGAAGTGAGACGCACGCGATTGCAAGTTTGGCAGAAGCAACTGCTCACCGCGCTTATGAAGCCGACCTTGCCCTTTAGCTTTTCGAGCTTGTAGTAACGACAGGGTCCGCAGAGCGGCTCGTGTTTGAGGGGGGCCATTTCACCGAATTTCTCCTGAAGCATGGCGCGAAGCGCGTCCTCTGAAATACCCGTTTCTTCTCTGCCCAAACCGATGGGCATGAGTTCAATAAAGCGAAGCGACAGCCGCTCGTCACTCAAAAAGCGTTCAGCCATCGGCAAAATTTGTGAACTGTTTGCAAGCATGGGAACGCAGTTGAGTTTAACCTTCAGCTGTGGGTAGCTTAGCGCCGCGTCAATCGAGTTTAATACCTTGGAAACGCCGCTTCGGCGCGTTACACGCTCGAAAACGTCCTCGTCAATGGCGTCAACGCTGATATTAACGCCGTCAAGCCCCGCCGAAACCAGCTCGGGGAGCTTTTCGGAAAGAAGCATACCGTTTGTTGTGAGCACTACCCACTCGATGCCTTCGATTGCTTTAAGCTGCGATATAAGAGTCGGCAGCCCTCGTCGTACAAGCGGCTCTCCGCCCGTAAGGCGCACTTTCTTAACGCCAAGCTGCGAAGCAAGCTTAACGATTCGTACAATTTCTTCAAAACTGAGTACTTCGCTGTGCCCTAAGGGCGCAACTCCGTCCGCCGGCATACAGTAGGTGCAGCGAAGATCGCAGCGATCTGTGACCGATATTCGCATATAGTCGATTGAACGCCCAAGCTTATCTATCATAGCGGTAACCTCGTTTATATTTGCGGCATATATCTAACTGAAAAAGACTGACTGAAAGGCTATTTCTCGTAACTGAAATCGCCGGACTTCCCGCCCTGCTTAAAAACAAGATGTACGTTTTCGATGCACATGCGTTTGTCAAGCGCTTTGCACATATCGTAAATTGTCAGCAGTGAAACGGAAACTCCTGTGAGCGCCTCCATTTCAACTCCCGTTTTACCGTCTGTTCGCACGGTGCACACGGCGGTGACGGTTTTTGCGAGCTCGTCAACGCTGAAATCAACGGAGCACTTGTTAAGCAGCAGAGGGTGGCACATGGGAATAAGCTCGGGTGTGCGCTTGGCTGCCATTATGCCCGCGACACGGGCAACTCCGAGTACATCGCCTTTTTCCACGCTGCCGTTTTTGATGGCCTCGATTATTTCCTCGCTGACCCTGATGCTGCCCTCGGCGCTTGCCGTGCGCGTCGTAATTTCTTTACCTGTAACGTCAACCATTATTGCGTTTCCGTTTTTATCAAAATGATTAAATTCCATGCCGTTAACCTCACAAAAAGTAAGTTTTAGTGAAAGAAAGGGCTATTTTCCAAAGGGGCATATCGGGAAATGGCAACTCTCGCAGCCGAGGCACAGTCCGCCGTGCCCAAGCCGCGCGATTTCCTCGCGGTTTATGGGATCGTCCGCGGCAATTCTCGGCAAAATAAGGTCAAATATTGTGGCCTTGGCGTACATTACGCAGCCGGGGAGGCCCAAAACGGGAGTTCCGTCGTCGTAATATCCGATTAAAAGCATAGCTCCGGGAAGCACAGGGGCGCCGTAGCGGACCACCCTCGCCCCGCTTGCGCGGATAGCCCCGGGGGTGCTGTCATCGGGATCAACGCTCATTCCGCCCGTGCAGATAATAATTTCCGCACCGCTTTCCTTGGCTCTCAGTATTTCGGCAACAACTTTCTCGGGCTCATCGCCCACAATGGCGTGATGGATAACGGAAATTCCGTAAGCTTCCAGCTTTTTGACAACTACGGGCGTGAAAGCGTCCTTTATTATGCCCTTTGCGACCTCGCTGCCTGTTGTTACAATTGCGGCGGTGCGTTTAACGAAGGGCACAAGGCACAGGAGAGGCGTCTCTCCCGCCGCCTCCGCGGCGGCCTTCAGCTTCTCCTCCTCGATTACAAGAGGAATAACGCGCATACCCGCGAGCTTGTCACCCTTGTGCACGGCTGTGTTCCCGTGCCTTGTGGCAATCATTACCTCGTCCTGACTGTTGACGGCGCAAAGTTTTTCCGTGTCAACCTTGAAAAGCCCGTCGCAGTCGGCGATAAGCTCAATTTTTCCTTCTTTCGGCTCGGTGGAGGACATGTTCTCATTTTTGCACAGGGTGAGAAGCCTTCTGGCGGCGTCGTCCTCGTGGAGAACGCCCTCAGTAAGCTCCCAGACGTAGAGGTGCTCCTTTCCCATCGAAAGCAGCACGGGAATATCTTCTTCGGTGACTGTATGCCCCTTGCGGAAGCGGGCATCCTTGGTAACCCCGGGAATAATCTGGGTCAGGTCGTGACAGAGTATATGTCCGACGGCATCGGTTGTGTTCACGAGCTTCATTATGCTACACTTTCCGCCCTTTACGGGCTTTTGTTATGTTATCTTGTGATAAATGGTCAGAGCGTAAGTTTAAAGAAAGAATTGTAGTTGGTTTTATTCTACACCGAGTTGCACGGAAAAACAAATCGGTATCCAAAAAATCGGGCGCTTCGCCCTCGAGCTTCAGCTAATTTGAAAAATGGATTTCGAAACTTTCGTCTGCAAACTGTCTACACTCTGCTTCGAACTCCGAGAAGCGCTCCAGCAGCCACTCACCCTTTTCCGTAAGCGCGGTCGAACCGCCGTATACTCCTCCCTGACTGCTGCTGACAACGGGAGAACCGACACCTTCGCTGATTCGCTGGAGCGTTTTCCAGCCCTTGCTGTAAGACAACTTAAGTCGGCTGCAAGCTGTTTTCACAGAGCTTGTTTCACCGATGAGACGCAGAAGCCTTGCCTCCTCGGGGCCGAAAAATTCATTTTCTCTCGCCAGCCGAAGGCTGAGAATGGGCCTGAAGAGTTGGCTGTTGTGGCGCTTTACCAGTTCCGCGTAATCGCTGGGAGTGTCCATATCAAAAAGCACGCCCTCGTCCGCAACCTCAAGTCGGCTTTTTGTCGCTCCCGAATACTCCAATGCGCCCCGCAGACCTTCCGTTCCGCTGTAAACCAGTATCGAATCAATAATACTGCTTTTTAGAAGCAGAGGGTGACCCTCCGCACCGTCGCAAACGGGAATTGCAAAGTCGGCGTCAAGTTCAATCAGGCGGGAAACGGTCTGCGCCGTGAAAAGCGGCACGTCAACGGGGGTGAAAAGCACTCGGTCACACTTGTCCTTAATGTATTCAAGACCGATTTTTGCGGATTCAAACATCTGGGTGCTCTCGTAGCTTTCGTTGCGCACAAAGACCGCCCCGGTTTTTGCAAGGTGCTTTTCCAGCAAATCCGCATTATTTCCGGTGACGACCACGACGAGCTCCGCGCCTGCCTGTTGCAAAGTCGAGATAATTCGTTTTGCAACGCTGATCGAGCCGATTTGAAGCATGGGTTTGAAGGCGCCCATGCGCGAGCTCATTCCGGCGGCGACAATTACTGCCCCTAATTTCACAAAATTTCTTCCCTTCACTTTGAGTATGCGATGATTTTTTCGATGACGGCGCTTGAGCGGTGTTATAAAATAATAACTGCAATGATATTATAGCATAACTTAGCGGCTCAGTAAAGATGCGGCGGCGAGCCATTTTTGTGAGTTTCAATTGGGGGACAAGATTGTTGACACGGCCGGAAAGAGAATGTATTCTTGCCTAAGATTTCAAGCCGGCACAGTGTGTTTATCTGCTCCCCGTAAAGCGTAGAAAACAAAAGTTATTTCTTAAATGCAATTGAAATCAGCACACCGATAACGGCGCCATAGATTGTGGAAATATAAGGATTGGACGTAATTGGGCATGTGCCGCTTGAACAGCCAACCAGCCTGTAATACAGGTACCCCAGCACAGCGCCGACTGCCGCGCCAATTATGTATCTAAGCATATTATCTTTCCCCTCATAAACATATCTTATTTCAATTATAGGCAGAAACATACTTAGGGTCTATGATTACGTCACACAGTTGATTGAATAGCAGGCTGAAAAGCAACGCACCGCAGTCATACGCATAGAATGAATAAGCGTAAAGCTGTACCTATACCGTTCGAGAGGAGGTGCATTTATGCTTTGTTGCTTGTTTCGAGCCTTGTTTTGCGGCTGTTGCTGTAACAGCTGCGGCTGCTGTAACCGTAACCGCAACAATTGCTGCAGGCGTAATAGTTGCTGCAGATAAAATATGATTTGGTTATTTCCATTCACAAAAGAAAAACAAAAAAACCGCAAACCACTGAATTATCAATGGTTTGCGGTTTGCCATTCCTGGCACGCCCTGAGGGATTCGAACCCCCGACCTTCTGGTCCGTAGGTATGATATTAGCCTTGTATGCTCTCTGGCGCTCTACGAAAGTCATTGATAATCCTAGATAATTTAAGGGCATGCCTCTCTCGCTCTTTGGCGCACAAAGACCCCTTCTGACTGCCTTGTGCGCTAAATGTGCGCTAAATTAGTATCGTCTTTATCGTCAAATTTGTCGTCAGAACATTAATTGCTAAAGGAAAATAACAAGGAAAACTTCGATAGGTCTTTTTTAATTATTTGTGGTCATTAGCTTTTATGAATTTATCACCTGGAATAATGCAAAAGCTGCGTTTATCCTGAAAATATTTCTCGATGTTTTAGCAAATAAGTCATAGAAAGTAAGCCTACGTTTAAAATTAATTCGGCTGCATAACACCAGCGAAAACAAGCCATGCCAGAACAGTTTTAGCTATTAGGCTTAGGACTATATATGTTCTTTCTCCATATAAGTAATTCTTCCATTTACCGATTTTCTTGTACTGCAGAATCATATTGATTGGAAAACAGTTGAAGAAGAAGAAATAGGAAGCAAAAATTGCATATGCGAACCATGGCACCTTGCTTAAATCTGCATTTCCGAACGTGTACATTGTCACTACTATCCAGGGTCCAATTCCAGCTATACTTCCGAAAATAAATGATGTCCAATCGGTCTTCTGGGTAAACTGGTTGATTTTTTCCATCAGTAGTCCAAAAAGATTCATGGTTGCGTTAAGAAAGAAAATCGCAATTAAAAGACCGATATCATATACGCCGAACAACATTGCAATCAATACGATCATCAGAGATGAACTCAAGGAGTATTCATACCAACGGAAAGGATTCATACCTTTTTCAAGATTACGGTTGTATATTTCGTTGAATTTAGGTGCGGCAATAATGAAATGGAACAATGCAGACAAAAAAAGAAATAATGAGACACACACGGCAAAAGGAACTTCAGCAATCTGCTGGTTATCGGTTACAAGTCTCTTTGCTACTGTATCGAACCTGAGAAAATTGGATTGTACTGGTATGATGAAACTACTGAATTTCTCTACAAACAACCCCAGATAAAGCATAAAACATGCCTGGACAAAATGCATAAAACCCATGATAAGATTGAACTTGCGGATGGACTTGAAATTGATATCTTTTTCCATTTTAAACCTCATCTCCACCTATTTTTTTGTTGGTATATTTTTAAACTGGATAAATAATAATATTATTATCCTATAACTCTTCCAGCATCTGTGCCGGATTCTCCTCTGCCTTCACTTTATCAAAGGCTTTCACAATCATCCCCGATTCATCAATCAGATATGTTGTTCTAACCACTCCCAAGCTTACCTTACCGTAATTCTTTTTTTCATGCCATACATCATATGCCAGAATACAAGTAAGTTCTGTATCAGAAAGCAATGTAAATGGGAGCCCATACTTTTCTTCGAATTTTTTATGAGATGACACACTGTCCTTACTCACTCCAAGAACCACAGCTCCTTTTTCCTGAAACTTCGGATACAACTCTCCAAAGTTGCATGCTTGCTTGGTGCACCCCGGAGTACTATCCTTTGAATAGAAATATAGAATGATCTTCTTTCCCTTGTAATCCTCTAATGTGTGTATCTGTCCATTCTGATCCGGCAACGAAAATGTTGGTGCTTTAGTTCCAGTCTTTAACATTATCCGACCTCACGATATATAATTTTTCAATTTATCATTTTTTATTTTTGCAGATTGGTAAGTTTTAATATTTGATAAATTTATCACCCGGAACACCGCAGATGCTGCATTTTTCCGGACGTGATTTTTCAATGTTGCCGCAAACCTGGCAAAGATAGTAGAATACTTCTTCTACGTTGTCAAGGCTTTCTAATGCTTCTTTGTAAAGCTTCGCATGAACCTCTTCCGCTTTCATTGCAAAAGTGAAGGTCATAAGCGCGGCTTTGTTTCCTTCCGCTTCGGCTTCCTTTACGAAATCCGGATACATATGTCACTCTTCATCCGGACTTTGAAAAGGCAGCCGGTAGTCATTGACGCTTGGGACGACACCATCTGGCCGGTCATGGTGGAGAAGGGCATCGTACACAGGGACGGAAGCATCAACTTTGTGTTTTACAATGGAACGGAAATTGAAGTCGGGACCAAATAGGCTCCGGCTTTGTTCTTTTTTAGAAAATTTCATTATGGACGAACAAGAAAGAAAAATTGCTTACTTAAGGTGTGACTTAGAATTTACTTCAAACATTGTATTTAGGAACTTTTTTCCTGTGCGGGTCCTAAAAATATTGTTATCAATTTGTCTGATTGCGTCGATAGACATATTATCTTCATAAGCATTAACCATGAAGTCCGCCTCGACCAGAATCTGATAATCAATTCCCTGAATGTCTGTATAGGTATGATGGTGCGCTATTAGCCAACATACCCGTTCGACGATGGTTGGATCAACGTCTAAATCCTCCAGCAAGCTTTTCGCTTCCGGTGGGCCTTCAATCTGCTGATAATTTCCGGCAGAACTGTTATACTTTTTTTCGCTGTTCTTAATGCCAACATCGTGGGTCAGCGCTGCAATTTCAAGTGTTTCCTGCGTTCTTTCATCAAGGCCCTCCGATTCACCTATAGCCTTGGCGAACCCGTATACTTTTAGAAAATGATTGATACGCCGAGCATCACCGGAGTAATAATGAATCATAGCATTGATAAGCAGTCCAATTTTTTCCATAAGTTTCTCCAATAGAATAGTGTTGTCCCGCCGATATGATATAAAATACCGGCGGGACTGTTAATTTATTTAGCCATGAAGAGTTCGATGTCCTCATCTGCTGTACCGATACCAGCAATTCCGAATTTTTCAATCAAAACATTAGCTACATTTGGTGATAGGAAGCCTGGGAGCGTGGGGCCGAGATGGATATTCTTTACGCCGAGATAGAGGAGCGCAAGAAGTACAATTACGGCTTTCTGCTCATACCACGCTATGTTGTAAACGATCGGGAGCTTATTAATATCGTCAAGCTCGAATACTTCTTTCAGCTTCAGCGCAATAAGAGCAAGTGAATATGAGTCGTTGCACTGACCGGCATCCAGTACTCTTGGGATACCGCCGATGTCGCCGAGATTGAGCTTGTTGTAACGATATTTTGCGCATCCGGCTGTCAAAATAACAGTATCCTTAGGGAGCTTTTCAGCAAACTCTGTGTAATACTCTCTGGACTTCATTCGGCCGTCACAGCCAGCCATGACGAAGAACTTTTTGATTGCACCGGATTTTACTGCCTCGACAACCTTGTCCGCCAGCGCGAACACCTGATTGTGAGCAAAACCGCCTACTATGCTACCCGATTCGATTTCTTCAGGTGTAGGTAGAGTTTTCGCCAGTTCAATTATTGCAGAAAAGTCTTTCTTGCCGTTTCCGTCAGCAGTAATACTGGGGCAGCCGGGGAAGCCTGCCGCGCCTGTGGTGAAGATTCTGTTTTTAACCTCTTCGCTTCTGGGCGGAACTATGCAGTTTGTTGTGAACAAAATCGGACCATGGAAAGTCTCAAATTCAGTGACCTGCTTCCACCATGAGTTTCCGTAGTTGCCCACAAAATTGTCGTACTTTTTGAAAGCGGGATAATAATGGGCGGGAAGCATTTCGCCGTGAGTATATACATCGACTCCGGTTCCGCGGGTCTGTTCCATAAGCTGTTCCAAGTCGTTCAGGTCATGTCCTGAAATGAGGATGGCAGGATTCTTTCTAACTCCTATGTTAACCTCTGATATTTCAGGGTTGCCGTATTTTGAGGTGTTAGCCTCATCAAGAAGAGCCATTACCTTTACACCGTATTCTCCGGTTTTAAGCGTAAGCGCAACAAGGTCGTCGGCTGAAAGAGTGTCATCCAGCGTAGCCGCCAGCGCTTCGTAGATAAAGGCGTTTATGATCGTGTCTTCTTTTCCAATATTATTTGCGTGTTCGGCATAGGCAGCAATGCCCTTAATACCGTAAGTGATCATTTCTCTTAAAGAACGTACATCTTCGTTTTGAGTGGAAAGTACACCGACAATTGCGGCTTTTTCCAGCATTGACGCTTTAGTATCTGCTTCAAATGTTGCCGCATCATTAAGATTGTTTAAGGAAACGGTCTTTCTTAAATCGTTCCTTAAAGTCAGCATCTTTTTGATCTGAGTTTCGATTGCGCCGTCATCAAAGTTTGCGTTTGTAATGGTCATGAAAAGACTTTTGAGAACCTCGTGGTTTAAATTATCTGCATTGTTAACATCAATCTTTCCTTTAACAATGATTTCCGAAATACCTTTTATAGTGTAAATGAGAAGATCCTGTAGCTTTGCGACCTCTTCGGTCTTCCCGCATACGCCGCGAATCTCGCAGCCTGTCCCTTTAGCGGTTTCCTGGCACTGAAAACAAAACATACTCATTTTTCCTTATCTCCTTTATTCTTCTATGGGTTCAAATTCTTCCTTGCCTACAAAACATACGGGGCACTGCCAATTGTCCGGCAAATCTTCAAATGCCGTACCGGGATTTATTCCATTGTCGGGATCACCAAGCGCCGGGTCATAGATATAATCGCAGGGAATGCATCTGTATTTTTTCACTTAAAGTTCTCCTTCTCAATTCTTTGGAGCCGGTGCTTTTACTACGATCAATTCCAAAGTTTCCGGATGTAGGTTTTTGACATTCATTTTTGTGTTGATTGGAATTACCAGTAAGGTGCCGGCTTCGTACACGTGGACTTCCTGATTATCGAGCTCAATTGACAGCTTTCCTCTGATGACGGTCATGTATACGTTTGAATTTGAAAAGTGCTCAGGGAGACCATCGCTTTGATTGAATACCATGTGGAGATAATGAATGTTATCATCAAAAACTACTTTTTCCACTGCCTTCTCATTACCGATAGAAAGTTTAAATATTTGCTCAACCATAAGTGCATACCCCCAAAATGTATTTTATCATATTTTATATATCAAATATAGATTTGTATAATTATATTAGCATATATCGCCATACTCTGTATGTTGTAATTACAACAAATTGATATATAATATATTTTTATTTGCTATAGTGAATAGCTGCCTTAGGACAAACTTGCCGACAATTTGTGCATTGATGGCACAACATAGTGTTTATCACAGCTTTATTGTCATCTGCAGAAACAGCTATGGCGTTGGACGGACAGGCTTTCTCACATAGCTTGCATCCGATACAGGTGTTTTTATCAACTCTTTCTGACAGCCTTGCGAATCGGCCAAATGTTTTTTGCAAAGCACCAAAGGGGCAGATGAAGTTGTGAAATACGGCAGGTTTGTATCTTAGTGTAACAAGCACTGAAATAACCAGCCAGAATGGCAGAATGGGTAATTCGATATGAAGGAGTTTTTTCGACAGAAGCATAATTGCTACGCTGATACCTAAAGATATCCATTCGAAATACCCGTTTTTTAACCATTTGGGCGTAGCCGAAGTTTGAAGATTTAACTTTTTGGACAGCCACTCAGTGGGAATCATCAGTGTGTTCATAGGGCAGACATACCCGCAATAGACTCTGCCAAATATCAGAGCGGCAACAAGACTGATTGCGAACAGTACAAGCCATAGCATTACTTTCCCGTTTGCCAATAGTAATAAAAACAGCGCAAGAAACAATATACGAATTATATTTGCTATGTATTTCATGATGCTTTCTCCCCCTTGATTATTATAATCGTTTTGGACGGACATTTCTGGATAGATTCTTTAATCGCCGGTAACTTTTTCTTTCCTTCCGGAGCTTTTTTGACTACATCTTTGTTATTGTTCATTACGTGACCTCCTTGTCTTGATATAATTCAATTATAAAGATATAATAATAAAAAAGGTGTTACCAATGTAACATCGACGGAGGCTTATTATGAATGATTATTTAGAGCTTATTAAACAGACTGCGCTTACTAAATCAATCGAATCTGAAGAAATTACATTTTACATAAGTGAAGGGAGCTTTAAAATAATCACATATTGCAAAAACAATATTGTTCATTTTGTTGGAGAGACATGCTCTAAGATGGAGATAATTCTTGCGGGGAAAGTGACGGTAGAGCGTATTGATGAGTCGGGCAACCTAATGACAATAGCTGAATTTTTAAGCGGCGAAATTCTCGGAGGCAATCTGCTGTTTTCAAAAAACCCACATTATCCAATGACCATTACCGCAAAACAGCCAACTGTGATATTGGAAATCAACAAAGATCGGTTGTTTCAGTTGTTCTCAAATAATCATGAATTTCTAAAGAGCTATCTTGAATTCGTATCTGACCACGCAACAATCCTGGGAGATCGGATTAAACACTATGTTAATAAAACAATCCGCGAAAGCATTATGTGTTACCTTGATTATGAGAGAAGAAAGCAAAACTCGAAAATAATAAAGCTCGTAATAACAAAAAAAGCATTAGCTGAAAAAATCGGAGTTCAGCGCACTTCGTTATCGAGAGAGCTTGCAAAAATGAGAGACGATGGGTTAATCAAATTTGACGCTGAATCAATCGAAGTTCTAAACTGTGAGGATACAGTAAAAGCGGGAAGCTGAAAAATTGAGCTGATACAACGATGAAGTGAGCTACGGACACAATCGTTTGTTACCGCCGAGATATAATTGACCGAAATCGCCGATGAAAATTGACCCACTAGAATAAAGCGGATACCATGAAGGCAAGAGCCTGAATGGAGGAGTCCGTATGCTAAGGAGTGGGACAATAACATGTTTTTGGCTTGCCGCAATTGCTTTGGCTTGCTCCGCATCAAGAATATGTCTTTTTCCGTCGCTTATATAGTTATCTTTGAAGTAAGAAATGATGCTTTCAGATTATCAGATACGATAAATTACTTAAAAAATGATTTTCTTTTCTTTAAATAGAATTCTATATTAATAAATGTAGCCAGTTTAATTTAATTATGCCATAATATAAAAGTGCAGCGAATGAAGAGTTTACTTACGCATACGGTATCCCCAACAAGAAGAACAAACTGTATAAGGAGGAAATTATTATGAAGAAGTTGTTGACCTATCTGTTCACGCTAATTATGATCTTTGCCACTTTCCCTATAAGTGCACTGGCGGCTCTTCCAAATGGCGTCCCCTCTTCGCTAGAAACCGTATTTATAAAGAGTATTGAACTAAAGCATTATGAAGACGGCATTCCATATTTCGAGGCCCAGGTAACTTTACCGCAGAGCGTTCTGAATCTTGACACCGCAAGTCCCGGTGGAGGCTCGGTCTTCTGGGAGTATTCGATGAAAATTGATGGCGGCTCTTGGGGAGAGTTCGGCGGTGGCGGATATATCAATGTATTCACAGAAAACGAGGAAGCGACAGTACCCGGAAGCTCAAACACCTTCAGGCTTACATTTGACCCCATAGACGAGGGCAGCCTTGAGTCCGTTGATATTAAAAACCATGTCTATTCCTACCGGCTCCGCGTCTATTACGATTACTACGAGGGCTGGCCGGATGTGGAACCAATCTATTCCACCGTTTCCAATGTGGTTTCCATCGGATCGGGTAGTTTTTACTCCGACGCGAGCGAGTGGGCGAAACCCGAGCTCAATAAGGCAAACGAGCTAGGACTTATCCCAGCTATCCTTAACGGTGCCAATATGACAAAGCCCATCACACGCGAGGAGTTCTGCGAGCTTGCTGTGTTGCTTTATGAAAAAGCAACGAAAACCACTGCGGCACCAGCGTTGACAAATCCCTTTACGGATACAACAAATACGCAGATATTAAAGGCATACGCGCTGGGTATTACGACGGGAACATCAACGACCACCTTTTCTCCTCTGACCCTCATTAATCGGGAGCAATGCGCGGCTATGCTTTTCCGTGCTATCAAGGCCATTGCGCCGAATGCCGATTACAGTGTTGCGGGAGTAAAGGACTTCCCGGACCAAAAGAGTATATCCTCATGGGCGGTCGACGCGACCAAATACATGTCAAAGCTCGGCATCATTAAGGGTGATGCGTCCGGCAACTTCATGCCAAAGGCCACGACCACGGCTCAGACAGCGGCTGGATATGGCATGGCAACCCGAGAGGCGGCCATATTAATGACTGTCAGGACTTACGACACTATGGATTGATTTTTATTCCTCAAAGGAATAATTAAAAGGTGCACACGGTAGGCATTTTACAGCCGAAAATGCACACGGTAGTGGGGGTATTATTAAAAGGTATAAGCAAAACCTACTGAAGCACAGATTCGGGGTATAAAAAACGACCTCCGGCAGAAATGTGCATTCAGTCCAAAGACCGCAAACCCTTGCAAACAGGCACTATTAGGGTAAAAATATAGACCGTAACCTTGTATCAAAGTTACGGTCTATATTTGAATGGTAACGACATATTTGATACAATGCCTGACCGTGTGCATTTTTTCGAGGTATTATTAAAAGGTGTTGGGCAACAGGGGTATTATTAAAAGGTTAGATTATATGAGTAAACTGAGCAAACCGATATTCTTCCTTTTAATGTCTGGGATAAGTTGCGAAAACGCATCACGCATATGCGCACTTTTCTGCGGGAAAGGCCCACCAAAATCACGGAATACAACGAGTCGCTAGTCTGACGGTTGATTGAAAGAGTCACCATCTATAAGGATAAATTCACCATGGAATTCAAGTTCGGCTTGACGGTGAACGTTAAAGCATAATACAAAAAATAACCAATGCACTTTACGGGATTAATCGTAGGGTGCATTGGTTATTTGTTAAATGTGACGCATAGCTCTGTTAAGATTTTATTTTTAATAAATTAAAAAACTTTATGTATCCGTCTTTGTCGGTGGGTAGCAATCCAACATGGCTTTTTGATATTTTATTACCTTAACGGTTGGTGCACTAATCAATTTTAGCTTTGAGATTTTTTGCGATTTCTAAAATTAAAGGAGCCAGATTGAATCTGACCCCTTTTATAACCAATTTACTGTACTAATCTCGTTTGTAGATAATCATTCACTTGCGTTCGGTGTTGTTTTTTGAACCTATCGCAATGAACACGCCGATTCCTAGTAACTCACAAAATAATAATCCTACATAATCGTTAATATGTACAAAAAATAATAATCCCACCTGAACTGGAAATATTGATTTCGGTAATTTGGAGATAAGGTTTTGGATGCCCCTTCCAAGAAGCTGGTGTTCCCCTGTATTACATAATGAAGCAAAGATTAGCATTGCCCAGACGATTAACAGACTAATAAGAATTATTAAGATAATACTAATTGATTTCCTTCGCGTTATCGTAATTATTTTCAGTAGTTCTGCAAAATAAAGGAGAACAGCTGTACCAAATATAAAGATCATCGGCTGAAAATAATATTGCGCAGCCAGCTCGAAATCTGTTTTATATACACCCTTTACGTCACTATGCCAAATGGTATATAAAGCGATTGCTATAATTAGCATAATCAAGAACGAAATGGCAGGAATGAAATCCAATATACGGTGGGATTTTCTGAGCATAGATGATTACCTCTAAAATTAATACGTGTTTGGTTGTACTATAACGCTTGGTCCTGTTAGCGTTGGAGTTGTATATGGTTCAGCGTTGCCACCAACAGTAGGAAACTGATAATATATAAGCGAAATCGCAGCATGAGGAGTAAAAGTAATATAATAACCATCTGACGATATGCTTGCATGGAAGCTGTCATAGTTTATAGATGTAGCATATGTATCTCGCTGTCTTTCCCGTTCTTAAATATCTCCTCATGTTTTTACTGACGGAACGTGCGGAACAAGCGGTAGATTAACTTATATCGCAAACTGCGCCGTTTCCGTCGACCAGAGTTGCGCAAAGACATCTATTAAAAATCGTCCTCGCCTATAATGCCTTGATCAATAGCCTGCTGCTTTAGCTGTTCTCTGAAAGCAGGGTGAGCGATGGGCACGAGAGCCTTTATACGGTCTTTGTTTGACTTTAGGTAAACATTTGCAACGCCGTACTCCGTGACGATATACTGAGGGATGTAACGCGGGATGGTGACTATTGAGCCTTCCGGAAGCGCTGATACGATATTGGAATGCATCACTCCTTCCTTATCGGTAAAGGTAGAGTGCAACAAGAGAAAGCTGCGTCCGTTCTTGGCGTGCGGAGCGCCTAAAAGAAAACCGAAGGAGCTACCGACGGCGCTGTACTGTTTGATGCCCTCAGCTTCGGAGCAGGCCTGACCAGTAATGTCCACCATGAAGGTGAAGTTGATTGCAACGATATTGTCGACCTTTGAAATGGCTTCGGGGGAAACGATGTCGAGAACATCCATAATAGTCACGACGTCCCTGTGATCGCTGAGCCACTTGTAAAGCTTTTTTGTGCCTAAGGCGCTGCCTATCGTGATATGCTTAACGACGCCAGATTCGACCAGATTGATCATAGCGTCGGTTCCAATCTCAGTGAAAATGCTGAGATTCTTTTTACTCAACAGATCATGGGCAATCTGATTGTAAAGTCCGCCGAAGCTGAGCTGGATGGAGTCACCGTCCTTGATATATGGCATTATCTTTGACGAAATCTTCTTGTCAAACTCTGTGGGGGCAAAAACGGGCATTGAATCAATATCGTGGTGGTTCTCAACTATATAATCAAACATTGAAAGAGAAAGTTTCGTAAATTGGGAGGTTCCGTTTGCAACGGGCTGATATTTGTTGATAACGGCAATTCTAGTTTTTATACAGTCATCCTTAATTATGTTAGGCGTAAAGTTCGTTCCTAGGATGCCGACGTTGCAGTTGCCGTCCGCATCCGGAGGGCAAACTTCAACAGCGACAACATTTGCCTTGTATACCTTGGTAACGGCATCAATCAGATTGCCGTAAGGGGCGGAATGAAAATCTAGAATTCCCAAAGATGCCGCCATACGTTCATAGACACTTGCATAAAAGGAAATTATGTGGAAAGTCTTTACCATGCTATAACTGGGATTCATCATGATTTCAGTGGGGGCGCTAAAAGTGTTGCCAAGAAGCGTGATATCTCTCAATTCGTCACACCGTTCTGCCAGCGCGTCCATAAAGGCGTAAGGAATGCAGGAAGCGCTGCCAAGCCATATTGTGTCGCCGACGTTGACTTTGCCAGCGGCTTCGGTCATTGTTACAAGGTGTTCATTGTAATACTTTTTCCAGTCTTCCATTCAATTGACTCCTTTTCAATTTGATCGATTTATAAATTTCTCTTATAGATAACAATGAATTTTGAATTTTGAAATAGTATTAGAGAATTGTCATTCTTGGACAAATTAAATAAATGCTCATCTTGACACTAATTCAAAATGAGATCATCGATAATTAGAGTAATGATGACCAACCGTGTGGACAGGGCACAAAAGAAAACGGCAAAACAAAGCAATAATTATATTGCGTCAAGGATTTCTTGCCGTTTAATGCTGTATTCCGCTTCGGAAATCAACTTTAAATCTAACAATTCCTTTAATTCTGTTAATCGCTCTTTCGGCGATCCGGGCTCGCTATGGTCATTTATCTTTTTAGAGGCTTTGTATGCTGCTTTACCCTCAGAATAAGTCTCGAGTTCTGCAATAATTGCTTTAGCTTTTGTGGTAGAAATCAAAATTTGGCGGGTGCCGAAGTTTTCTGCTGAAAGCCTAAATAAACATTCATTATCTAAAATTTCATCTTCATGAATAAGTGATTCTATTAATTTATCTGATCTATCAATAAGAGTCCAACAGCGTTCGAACATTTTACCTTTTTCAGCAGTCAAAACACATGCTCCATTAATTGCGTCGAAAGGACCAACTATAATATTGTCTTCGCGATCTTTACTGTAAGTTGCACTCCATAATCTGTTTTCAATATCAATCGAAAAGAATGCGTCTCCAACATCCCCGTAAAATGCATTAAACCCAAATGCTTTTGCAGAATTGTTGCGGTATTTTTCTTTTCCTTCTTTAATCAACTTATCCAGCACTTTCTTGTATTCATAATCTTTCAATATGTGCTTTACAGATATACCAAGAAGACAGAGCCGATCTAGTTCCCTGACAATATTTTGTCCAATACTTGTTGATATAAGGTACTGTCTCGTCTGGAAATCACTGAAATCGGTTGAAATATTGAGCCAACATTTAGTTGCTGATTCGACATCTTTTGACGTGATTGCCCCAACTATTGCTCCTGCGCCTCCAAACAACATACCACCAACAATTGAGTTTCCTAAAGATGTATCTTTATATGCAGGCTCAAGTGAGTAGCCTGTTATATGAGAGACATCTTCAACTACTATGTACGATTGCATATTCTTTTCATAAGTAGCACTAAATATCCTGTGATCATGGTCGATGGCAAAATCATGATTTCCAACTTGACCATAGAATGCGCTTGTCCCAAATTTTCTAGCCAAAGAGTTTCGGGTTTCTTCTTCGCCTTTTCTTATCTTTTCATCTTCAGCCGCATTGAAAGAAGCTTCCTGCATTTTATCAAACAAGCCCATAAAATCCTCCAAAGAATAATTATTTGCAGTGCAAACACAAACATTCTCGGTCTATTAACCAACAAAAGCTTATTTTTGTGGCTCGCACAATGGTTCCCAAAACTTATCTATCATGTATAATAGGTGTGGATTGTCAGCATATCTACACCCATCTTCGTAATTTTGAACAGGGATAATTGCAAAACGAGTTACATCTTTTCCGATTATCAGATTTCTAGCAATACGTTTACAGCTACCATCAGCAACATTTGTTAGTGTAACAGTCGCGTTGTGAAAACTTTCGTCTTCATCGTTTTCTAGCTCCGTTTCCGATACCTCAATTTCAAAAATCGTTGGTTGCTGCTCTTTTGTATAGGACTGACCAGGAAGCTGCAGAGAAAAACCAAAGGCTTGATTCAGATCTTTTGTAACGTAAACATATCCATATGTTGTCTTTGCATAACCTGCTTTTGGATAGCGAGTAAGCGCTTCATCTGTTTCCTTTATCAAACCTTCTTGCAATATTTCTTGACTTCTGTCAAATGTTGTACCGTGATAAACAATCATAATTTCACCAAAAATATCTTAAACAATCACATTTAAACTATTTATACAACACTAAAGACTTTTAGAACTTGAGCAACCGTGTTTTTAGATTTCATTATTACCCCTCCAAATAATTTGACTTACTGGGAGAATTATACAACAATATATCACCCATTACAAGGATTTTGTGCATATTTTGACAACTGAGGAATAATTAAAAGGTGCACATGGTAGGCTGAAAAATGCACATGGTAACGACCTTTCGTTAAAAGGTGTATGTCGGAAAAATGAAAACAGGCTCTATGACAGCGTTTTTAGCACCGGCGAGAGCCTGTTTTCGTTAAATAGTGCTCAAAAAGCCTTGCAAATAGGCACTTTCTTAATAAAAAACTGAACGCCTGTCCCAATACACATTGTATCAGAATAAGCGTTCAGTTATGGTCCGAGTGACATGACTTGAACATGCGGCCTCTTGACCCCCAGTCAAGGATAATTTTGCTTTTGATATGAATACTGTATCGGCGACATGTAAAAAACAAGATAAAGTCGACAAAAAAAGCACCGAATCAAAAAACGCCATTAATCTTTTCTTGTAACTCAAGGCTGTTGGGGGGGAGACAGACTAAGTTTGCCATTATTTTGCCATTATATAAAGCCAAAACAACGCAAAGAAACGCAAAGAATCACAGGCGGTGAAGAGATGAATATGAACAGTAAGAAACCCTCAAACCATTGAAAACACAGTGGTTTGAGGGTTTATTCACGGTGGCACGCCCTGAGGGATTCGAACCCCCGACCTTCTGGTCCGTAGCCAGACGCTCTATCCAGCTGAGCTAAGGGCGCATAGCATAAGCGCACAGCGCTTGAGTATAATAACACAAGCCCCGGCGAAATGCAAGCCCTTTTCAGAAAAAACGGGGGTTTTATCGACCTTGCCTGTTTCGATTACATACTGAAAGCGCTGCCGATATTCTCTACAATATCTCCGACGGTTCTAAGTGCTTTGCCCATCTTGTTCTGCTTTGCGCCTCTCCTGTTGACGGCGGAAACCGTCATTCCGATTGCGGAACCTACGACCATTCCGATTCCTACGCCTTTTGCGAAGTTTTTAGCATTCATAAAAAACCCTCCCGCGCTGATTGCGCAAATTATTGTACAGTTCCTCCCTCTCACAAAGGTGATTGTTATCCGTTCTGCGCGGATAATATAAAGGGAAGGACAGGGCGCCTGCGTAAGCGCTGATTTTAACCAAAGGTATTGCCTGTCTGCTGCCAGAATAGTATGTGCAAATTGTAAATTTATATGAATTGATTTGCACTTATAAGTTAAATTATGCTACAATATAGCGTATGAAAAAATTGGCTGATTCGACAAATAGCAGTTATAGTTTTTGCCCTGCGCCGGACAGCAGCAATTAAACTCCGCCGCCCTCAACGGGAAGCCTTTCAACAAATTCGGAAGGGAATGTCAAATGACAGTTAATATCCTAGCAGTCGGAGACGTCTGCGGAAAGACCGGAATCGATTTTTTAACTCAGAACCTTTCCGCCGTAAAAAAGACATATAACATAGCCTTCACGGTGGTGAACGGTGAAAACGCAAATGTTGTGGGCATTACCCCCGCACAGGCGGAAAACATCTTTTCCGCGGGGGCGGACGTTATCACGCTTGGAAACCACACTTGGGCCCGCTATGAACTGAAGGAATACCTTGACGCGAACAAACGCATTCTGCGCCCTGCGAACTTTGCCCTCTGCTGCCCGGGAATGGGACACGGAGTTTATAAAACACCCTTTGGCGAGGTGGCGGTTATAAATCTCATGGGGCGCTTTACGCTTGACTCAAACACGGACAACCCCTTTTACGTTGCGGACGAAATTTTTTCGTCACTTGAAACAAAGCTTGTTTTTGTCGATATGCACGCCGAGGCCACGAGTGAAAAAGCCGCAATGGGCTTTTATCTGGACGGAAGAGCCTCCGCGGTATGGGGAACTCACACTCATGTCCAGACCTCGGACGGGGGCGTGCTGCCGCAGGGCACGGGCTTTATAACTGACCTCGGGATGACGGGACCCGCCGTTTCGGTACTCGGAATCGACCCGCAGCAAAGCGTTGAAAAGTTTTTTGGCGAGCCTCCCAGACGCTACGAATCCGCCGAGGGACCGGGTAAAATGGAAGGCGCAGTGTTTACAATCGATACCGAAACCGGAAAATGTGTGAAAGTGGAGGCATTGAGAATTACGTGAAAGAGATTAAACTACTCCATGCTGCCGATTTGCATCTGGACTCGGCCTTTGAGTCGTGTACGCCTGAAGCTGCGGCGCAGCGAAGAGAGGGACAAAGGGAGCTTCTCTTCCAAATTGAAGATCTGGCCGAAAAACGGGGTGTTTCCGCAGTGCTTCTCAGCGGAGACGTTTTTGAGGGCGGCGGCGTGAAGAGCGAAACACAGCGCGACTTTAACAGTGCGCTGGGAGCCCTGTCCTGCCCTGTTCTTATAGCGCCCGGAAACCACGACCCGTATTCCCCAAATTCAATCTGGGAAACC
Organism: uncultured Oscillospiraceae bacterium; assembly: GCA_964459785.1. GTDB lineage: Bacteria > Bacillota > Clostridia > Oscillospirales > Oscillospiraceae > UBA2658. The sequence goes on from CAYWNW010000001.1 coordinate 178,254, forward strand.
ATGCGTCTGCCCGAAAATGTGTACATTTTTAAAAACGCGGAGCTTGAGCATATCGAGCTTGCGGGGGTTCCGGCGCGCTTTTTCGGAGCGGGCTTTCAAAATACGTTCAGCAAACCGCTTCTGCGTGGCTTCATACCTCCGGAGAAAGAGGCCGATGTTCCCGATATTATGATTATTCACGGCGACACCGCCGCAGGCGCCGCCGATTACAATCCTATAAGCCGCGACGAGCTGCTCAAATGCAAAATGGATTATGTGGCACTGGGGCATATACATGCCCGCAGTACGCTGCAAAGAGTGGGCGAAACTTACTTTGCCTATCCGGGCTGCACAGAGGGGCGCGGCTTCGATGAGCTTGGCGAAAAGGGCGTTCTGATTATTACGATTTCGGACAGCGGAGTATCCGCGGAATTCGTGCCGTTAAACGGTGTTCGCTACGAAATTATCACCGTCAACGTCGGCGGAAAAGACGCGCCGGAGGCTGTGCAGGAGGCGGTGTCGGGGCTAAGCGAAAATGACTGTTGCCGACTTATACTTACTGGCGAGTGCGAGGAACTTCCCGATACCTCCGAACTTCGCAAACAACTCGAGGGGCGCTTCCGTGAGCTTCAACTCAGGGATGAAACTACGAAAAAACGCGACGTTTGGGCGCTTAAAGGGCAGAACACGCTTAGCGGTGTATATATTGACAAGCTGTATATAGTGTATAATGCCGCGCAAAGCGACGCTCAGCGCGAGAAAATCGAGCTTGCCGCAGTCTACGGCCTTGCCGCGATAGAAAACGGAGGAGAGCTGATTTGAAAATAAAAAAAATGACCGCCTCCTTCGGCAGACTGAAAAATGACACTCTGGAGCTGGGGGACGGGCTTAGTATCGTTTATGCACCCAACGAGAGCGGAAAATCCACCTGGTGCGGTTTCATTAAGGCAATGCTATACGGCATTGACAGTACCGCCCGCGAAAAGGGCGGCGTTAAGCCGGATAAAGTCAAGTTTTCGCCTTGGAGTGGCGCGCCGATGGCGGGAACGATGGACATAGAATACGAGGGAAAACTTCTTACCCTTTCCAGAAAGGGACGCGAAAGCGCCCCCATGCGTGATTTTACGGTAAACTTTACGGGAACCTCAGATGCAGCACGAAATATTGACCATGCGGCTGTCGGTGAAACTCTTTTAGGTGTTTCAAAGGATGTTTTCGAACGCTCCGCCTTTATCGGGCAGGGGAATATTTCGGCCGGCGGAAGTCCCGAACTTGAAAAACGAATTTCCGCAATTGTTCAGACAGGTGAAGAAAAATCATCGGTTATAGAGGCGGAGGAGAGGCTCAGAGCCGCCATTCGCAAACGGCGCTTTAACAAGTCGGGACGACTTCCCGAGATTGAAAAAGAGCTTAACGAAATCAGAGAAAGCCTTTCGGAAAATTTGCGGGAAGCGCAGAAGGGCGAGGAACTGAAAAAGGCTAAGGCGGAGGCACTCGAGCGCCGCGACAAGATGCTTAACAAGGTTTCAGAACTGAGAAAAGGCACAAGACGTGAAACTCTGGAAAAGCTAACGCAGTCGCGTAACAGGGTCAAGGAGCTGGAGTCTAGCCTTTTTGAAAGGCGAAATGAGCTTGCCGCCGCGGAGAGAAAGCTTGACGGTGAAATCTTCGGAAGAGCGGAGCCGGAAGTCTGCCGAGCTAAGGTAAAAGACGACACAGAAAAGCTTAAAAGGCTCGAAGACGATGCAAAAAAAGGCGGGAGCGCGGCGCTTAACTATGCGATATTTGCCGTTTTTGCCCTTGCGGCGCTTGCTTTCGAGCTCCTGGCGGATTTTAATGTTTTGCGCATTTCGGGCTTCATTGACTACCTTCCGCGAATTGCCGCGGGAGTTCTCGCGCTCGCCCAGCTTGTGCATATAATCGTAATCCGTAAAAGACGAAAGGAAATTTCAGCTCTAAAACTGGAAATTCTTAACCGATACGGTGCAAAAACCGCTGATAATATTTTCGAGCTCCTCGTAAATCACGAGAGGAACTTTGTCGATTATCTCGCGGCGGTCAAGGAAAGCGAGACACTTTCAGAGATACTTGAAAACGTCAAGAAAGAGCAGGCGGAGTTGGACACATCTCTGCTTTCGGATTTGGACTTTAATGCCTCCGGCAGCGAAACCGCGCTTGCGGCAAAGCTTCTTGAAGAAGCGGAGCTGGCCCTGCGGACAATCAGAGAGGAAAGCGCGCTTTGGGAAGGCAGACAGAGTGTTTTAAAAGATCCCGTGGAGCAAAAAGCAAGGCTGATCGAACTGGTAAAAGAACAGGAAAAGCTCACGAAGGAATATGACGCTCTCACATTGGCGCTTGACACCCTTACGGCGGCGGGCGGGGAGATTTCGCATAGAATAACTCCGCAGCTAAGCAAGCGAACGGCGGAAATTTTCGCCAAACTCACCGACTCGCGCTATGACGCGGTTTTGCTCGACAGGGAGCTGAAGGCAGCGGCAGTGCCGCAGGGCGACTCGATAGCAAGAGACACGGCGTTTTTAAGCATGGGGGCTGTTGACCAGCTCTATCTGGCGGTCAGACTTGCCGTGTGCGAGCTTGCCCTCCCCGCGGAAAAAGCCTGTCCCATAATCTTGGACGATGCACTCGTCAATTTTGACGATGAGCGCTGCGCGAAGGCACTAGAGCTATTGCGAGAGCTTGCCGAACAGCGGCAAATTGTTCTTTTCACCTGCCACAGGCGCGAACCGGAGCTTATGAAAAGCGCCTGCGATGTGCGTATAATCGAAATCTGAGCGCGCAATTCAGCAGGGGCTTTCTCCGGCAGCGCCAATTAAATTTTGAAAGGAAGCCGAATGAACACTTTTGGTGAGAAATTGAAATTAACGATATTCGGTGAATCCCACGGAGAGGCAATCGGAATGGTGCTGGACGGCTTCCCCGCGGGCGAGAGTATTGACCTTGACGGCGTAAAGCAGGAGCTTGAACGCCGTGCTCCGGGAAAATCCGAATTGAGCACACCCAGAGCCGAGGCGGATGAACCCTTATTTTTGAGCGGCCTTTTCAACGGCTACAGCACAGGCGCTCCCCTTTGCGCGATTATTAAAAACACGGATACTAAATCCGGCGATTACAAGCCTGAAAAACCGCGTCCCGGTCATGCGGATTTGACGGCGCAGATTAAGTATAACGGCTTTTCCGATTTCCGGGGAGGCGGTCCTTTCAGCGGGAGACTGACGGCGGCAATGGTAATTGCCGGTGCTGCCTGTAAACAGGCACTGTTAAGGCGAAAAATTTCGGTTGAGGCTTTAATTTCAAGCGTCGGCTCCGCAAAATGCACGGCGCCCGATTTTGAGTTCGAAATGCGAAAGGAAATTCTCGATGCCCGAGCAAGCGGCGACAGCGTCGGCGGCGTTATCGAATGTGTTGCCTTGGGACTTCCCGCGGGTTTGGGCGGACTGATGTTCGGCGGAATGGAGAGCAGAATTTCAGCCGCGCTTTATGCAATCCCGGGCGTTAAGGGCGTTGAGTTCGGAGCGGGCTTCGAGATTTCAAAAATGCGCGGTTCACAGGCAAACGACCCGATCAGGCTGGAGGATGGAAGAATTTTCACGGAAACTAACAATGCCGGAGGAATAAACGGCGGAATTACAAACGGAATGCCGCTCGTGGTGCGCTGCGCCTTCCGCCCGACTCCCTCAATAAGCCGCGAACAAAATACGGTTGATTTATCATCAAAAGAGAACACAACCGTACGTGTTGTCGGCAGGCATGACCCCTGCATTGTTCCGCGAGCCGTCCCCGTTGTGGAGAGTATGGTGGCGTTCTGTATTATGGACGCCTTAATCGGACAGTAATTACAGAGATTTCGGCACAGAATATCTTGCTCGGCGCAGGACAGAAAAAACACGGAGTTACCGTGAGAAAAGAGAGCTAATCATGGACGAAAAAGAAAAAGAGCTATTGGAAGAGGAAAAAAGCGAAACGTCAGCGGAAGAGCTAAACGAACAAGCGGCGGATGATGCCGCGGCTGTGGCTCCGCTTGGCGATGAACCCGCTCAGAAAGTGAAGAATACGAGGCTTCGCAAAGCGCTGCTCCGCGCGGGTGCGGCGCTGCTCGCGGCGCTTATCCTGCTCGCCGTGACGGGGCGTTCGCTGATTGACTTAAAAAAGGGCGCAACCGCCACAAACGCGATTCAGGACGAGGAACTGGGTTCCTTCGTTAAATGTCAGGTTTTTGCGTTTCTCGGTTTCTATGACGCAGGCGCTGACGCTTCAGGCGAGGCAAGCGCAGAAACTGCCGGCGCAAGTACGGGGGAATATGCACTCGTGCCCATGAGCGACAAGTTTGTCACGGTTCACTTTTCAAAGCGCTATCTTCAGTCCGCGACGGAAATTGAAAAAGAAACCTACCGTTTCATTAACGGCGAAATAAGCTCCTTTGACAAGTATGTGGTGGTTGAGGGAACAACGGCAACTCTTTCCGAAGAAATGTCCACCAAGATGTACGACTGGTTTGCCCTTAACAAGGACTGGATGGTTCAGGCGGGCGTAATCACCGATACACAGGACAGCGCCGATTATCTTTCGGATACGGTGCTTGAGGTTGACGTTGTCAACTCAATGAGCGAAACGCTTGTTTTTGTGCTGGCTGCCCTGGCCGCCGCCTGTGTGCTTTATATCATAGTTGAGCTCGTGCTCATGGCAACAGGTTTCTATCTCGACGGAGCCAAGAAGAAAAAGGAAGATAACGAAGCGCAGGACGATTCTGATGACAAAGAGCTGTCAGACGAAGCCGAGGCTGCCGCTGTAACCGAAGCTGCTGCAGATGAAGATAAGGAAAGCTCCGATGAAAGCGAAAAATCCGAGGAATCGGCGGAGGAGTCCGAAAAAACGGCAAAAGCCGAAGCTGAAGAGGATAAGGAATGAATCTGACTTTTTGCGCGCCCTGCCACTTCGGTCTTGAAGGTTTGGTGGCGGACGAAATGCGGCGTCTGGATTTCAAGAATGTCCGTGCAGAAAACGGGCGCGTCCGCTTTGACGGCACAGAGGCCGAGCTTGCGAAGGCGAGCGTCAATCTCCGCTGTGCCGAGAGGATTCTGGTCGAGGTCGGGAGCTTTCCCGCGAGCACCTTTGATGAGCTCTTCGAGGGGGTCAAGGCGCTGCCGTTTGAAAATTTCATTCCGAAAAACGGACGCTTTCCCGTCAAAGGCTACAGCCTCACTTCCAAGCTTTTTTCGATTTCCGACTGCCAGAGCATAATTAAAAAGGCGGTAGTTACAAGGCTTTCACAGAAATACGGGCTTGAATGGTTTCCGGAGGACGGCGAAACCGTTCAAATCCAGTTCGCGATAATGAACGATGTTGCAACGATTTATCTTGACACAAGCGGAGAGGGTCTGCACAAGCGCGGCTACCGTCCCGCACATGTCGCGGCGCCCCTGAGCGAAACCCTGGCCGCGGCTATGGTCATTCTTTCACGCTATCGCGGCAGGGACGATTTCGCCGACCCCTTCTGCGGCAGCGGAACGCTTCCCATCGAAGCCGCCCTCATCGCCAAAAACCGTGCCCCGGGACTTAAGCGCCGTTTCGCGGCGGAGCAGTGGTCCTGTTTTGAGCAAAAGGTCTGGCGCGAGGCGCGCGAGGAGGCTCCTTCTCGGGAGTTTAAGGGCGACTATCGCATTTTCGGTTCCGACATTGACCCCGAGGCCGTTGCGATTGCCAAGAAAAACGCCGCGCTCGCAGGTGTTGAGGACTGCGTTTCGTTTGCGGTTGCCGATGCTACCAAGTTTGACCGAAAAACCGAGAGAGGCGTCATCGTGACAAATCCGCCCTACGGTGAGAGGATTATGGAAAAACGGGAGGCGGAGGGGCTTTACAGCGCCTTTGGCAAGGCCTATTTCGCAAGCGAAAACTGGAATCTGTATCTTCTTTCCTCACATACCGAATTTGAGCGCACCTTCGGGAAAAACGCCGATAAAAAGCGCAAGCTCTATAACGGAATGATCAAGTGCGACCTGTATATGTATTTAAAATGATGAAGGCTTAAAATCATCTCACCCTTTCTAACAATCTAGGCTTGTTAAGGTCGAAAATCATTTTTTACCTTATTTAACAATCGCAGCTTGTTAAGACCGAAAATCATTTCTTCTTTGCCGAAAAGAAGAAACGATTTTCAATTTCAAAGAAGAAAGCGCCAAAGGGGGCTTTTCACAAAGCCGCCCCCTTTGGAAACCCCTCCTAAACCGTGGGGCAAAGCCACTGAAGAACAAAAGGGAGAAACACAATCATCCATTCGCAATTAAGAGGCTGAGTATCTTTGCTGAGTGGTGAAAATTTTGGTGGAGTAAGTAAGCCCACAGCACCAAAAGCTGCGTCACCCGTACACAGGGAAAAAGACAGCGGCTTGACCTCAAGGTTTCGCACGTCTTTTCTCTACGGAAATTGCTAAAAACCATTTCTCTTTTCCACGCGGAAAAGAGAAGCGGTTGTTGGCAAGGGTTCACCAAGCCCAAGGCTTGCACTAGGAAAAGAGAAAAGCAAATCATGCCTTCAGGAGGTATCTTTCAAACTAACAGAGCGGAACCCAAAATTGTTAGTGAGCAAAATTAGCAATCCGGAGAAATAGCGAGCAAATCAAAGCCAGATGTCGTAATTTGAATATAATCGTTATTTTGCCGAATTATTAGCAGTATTCAGCGCTAAAATCGTCAAAATAAAGCTTGCAGAATGACCCTGCATGCATTATTATTATAGTCGTTAGCACTCATATGGTGTGAGTGCTAATCACATTGAATATTTAATATTTTTAGGAGGCATATAAAATGAACATCAAACCCATAGGTGATAGAGTTGTTATCAAGCAGATCGAAGCCGAAGAAAAAACAAAGAGCGGCATCGTTCTCACAAACGCCGCAAAAGAAAAGCCCCCCATTTTTGAAGTGGTTGTCGTCGGCGACGGCATACAGAGCGACGGAACAGAAGTTAAAATGATTGTTAAGGTTGGCGACAAGGTCGTTGCGAACAAGCATTCCGGTTATCCTGCTAAGATTAACGATGAGGAACTCTATGTAATCCCGCAGAACCAGATAATGGCGCTCATAATAGACTAAAGAATCTGAAAATACGGCAGCCGACAGCGGATTCACGTTCGCACAGGATTTGCCCATAATACTATAAAAAACACATTTTGGAGGTTAATCAGAATATGGCAAAACAGATTATTTACGGCGAAGAGGCTCGCAGCGCTCTTAAGCGCGGCGTTGACCAGCTCGCAGATACAGTTAAAATTACCCTCGGACCCAAAGGCCGCAATGTAGTTCTCGAGAAGAAGTACGGAATCCCCCTAATCACCAACGACGGTGTTACAATCGCAAAGGAAATTGAGCTTAAGGACCCGTTTGAAGACATGGGCGCTCAGCTTATTAAGGAAGTTTCCACTAAGACAAACGATATCGCGGGCGACGGCACCACCAGCGCCACAATCCTTGCGCAGGCTATGGTTACCGAAGGCCTTAAGAACGTTGCCGCGGGAGCTAACCCCATGATTATGCGCCGCGGAATAAAGAAGGCCGCCGACGCCGCTGTTGACGCTCTGCGTTTCAACTCCAAGCCCGTTAACGGCACAGTTGATATAGCAAGAGTCGGAACAGTTTCCTCCGACGATCCGTTTATCGGAAACCTCATCGCAAACGCAATGGAAAAGGTTTCGCAGAACGGCGTCATCACAATCGAAGAAAGCAAAACCGCTGAAACCTACTGCGACATCGTTGAGGGCATGCAGTTTGAGCGCGGCTATCTTACTCCTTACATGGTAACTAACACCGAAAAGATGGAGGCTCTGCTCGACAATCCCTTCATTCTTATCACCGACAAGAAGATTTCCAGCCTGCAGGAAATTCTCCCCGTTCTTGAGGAAACCATGAGAGCCGGCAAGAAGCTTCTTATCATCGCTGAAGAAATTGAAGGCGACGCGCTCACCGGCATAATCGTCAACAAGCTTCGCGGAACCTTCACCTGCGTATGCGTCAAGGCTCCCGGCTTCGGCGACAGACGTAAGGAAATGCTCGAGGACATCGCGATTTTAACAGGTGGACAGGTTGTCAGCGCAGAGCTCGGTATGCAGCTTGACAATTTCGATACAAACAACTTCGGAACCGCGCGTCAGGTTAAGGTCACCAAGGACAACACCATCATCATCGACGGCGCAGGCGACCCCAAGGCCATCAAGGACAGAGTTGACGTCATTAGCCGCCAGATTGCCGACTCCACCTCCGATTATGACAAGGACAAGTACAACGAGCGCATTGCAAAGCTCGCAGGCGGCGTTGCCGTTATCAAGGTCGGTGCCGAAACCGAAACCGAGATGAAGGAAAAGAAGCTCCGCATTGAGGACGCTCTCAACGCGACCCGCGCAGCCGTTGAGGAAGGCATTGTCGCAGGCGGCGGCACAGCTTATGTCAGAGCTGCCATGGCAGCAGCTAAGCTTCTTGACGAGCTTGAAGGCGATGAAAAGACAGGCGCTGCTCTCGTCGTTAAGGCACTGCAGGCTCCCATCCGTCAGATAGCCGAGAATGCGGGCGTTGAAGGCGCTGTGGTTCTCGAGCAGGTCAGAAAGAGCGGCAATATTAACTACGGATTTAACGCGGCTTCGGAAGAATATGTCGATATGATCGAGGCCGGCATTGTTGACCCGACAAAGGTATGCCGCAGTGCAATCCAGAACGCAGCATCCGTTTCCGCACTGATTCTCACCACAGAGAGTCTTGTTGCCAACATTCCCGAACCCCCGATGCCCAACATCGGCGCGGAAGTCGGCGGCATGGGCGGCGGCATGGGCGGCGGCATGGGCGGAATGTTCTAATCATATAAGAAGCCAAATTTATATCGCCCCGCGGATGAAAACCATCTGCGGGGCGATATTTGCGCTTGACATAATATTCAAGACAAGTTAGAATAAACTGATGATATTTTAAGGATAGGGGAAATCCTTTTACGTTCATTGCACTTTTAACGGTAAACACGCAAAATGAATGTTTATCCGTATTTAATTAGTTATGCAAGCCACCGAATTCATAAAATGAAAAGGAGGTGTGTAACTTACTATGCCTATTCCCACTGGTTGGATTATCGGCATCATCGTTTTATTGGTGCTGGTTTTTATTCTTGCTTTTTTACTCGGAATATTATATCGCAAACGCGTTTCGGAGCGTGAAATTCAAAGCGCCGAGGAAGAAGCCAAAAGAATTATAAACGAGTCTATCAAAACCGCGGAAAATAAGCGGAGAGAGGCTCTTTTAGAGGCAAAGGAAGAAATACACAAAAGCCGCGCGGAATATGAACGCGAGGTTAAAGAACGCAGAGCGGAGCTCTTAAAGCAGGAGCGCAGACTTCAGCAAAAAGAAGAGATGCTCGACAAAAAAACGGAGCTGATTGAGAATAAAACCGAACAGCTCAGCAGAAAAATCGCAGAAGCCGAAGAACACAAAGAAGAGATCGTGCTCCTCAAGCGCAGTCAGCTCGAAATGCTGGAGAAAATTTCCGGCTACACTGTTGACGAGGCTAAGGAACACATAATCGAAAACCTCAAGAGTGAGGTTACTCACGAAATGGCCCTTAAGATTAAGGATGCCGAAGCTAAGTACAAAGAGGAAGCGGATGCCCGCGCCAGAGAGATTATTACTCTTGCAATCCAGCGCTGCGCGGCAGATCATGCTTCTGAGGTCACAGTTTCCGTCGTACCTCTCCCCAACGACGAAATGAAGGGCCGCATAATAGGCCGCGAGGGCCGCAATATCAGAGCCATCGAAACTCTAACGGGGGTCGACCTCATTATAGACGACACTCCCGAGGCAATCACTCTGTCAAGCTTTGACCCCGTCAGGCGCGAGGTTGCGCGTCTTTCGCTTGAAAAGCTCATTCAGGACGGGCGTATTCACCCCGCCAGAATCGAAGAAATGGTCGCCAAGGCTCAGAAAGAAGTCGCTGCAACCATCAAAGCCGAGGGCGAGCGGGCGGTATTCGAAACAAATGTCCACGGTCTGCATCCCGATATTATCAAGCTTTTGGGCCGCATGAAGTACCGTACCAGCTACGGGCAGAATGTTTTGAGCCACTCTATCGAGGTTTCGCACATTTCGGGGCTTATCGCCGCGGAGCTTGGCGTTAATGTCACACTTGCTAAGAGAGCGGGACTTCTTCACGACATCGGCAAGGCGATTGACCACGAGGTCGAGGGAAGTCATGTCACCATCGGAGTCGACCTTGCGCGCAAGTACAAGGAGAGCGAAGAGGTTATCCACGCTATCCACGCGCACCACGGTGATGTCGAGCCGCACACGGTTATCGCCTGCATAGTTCAGGCAGCGGACACAATTTCGGCAGCCCGTCCCGGCGCCCGCCGCGAAAACATCGAAAACTATGTCAAGCGTCTTGAGAAGCTTGAAGAAGTATCGAAGAGCTTTTCGGGTGTTGAAAGCTGCTATGCAATTCAGGCAGGCCGCGAAATCCGCATAATGGTCAAGCCCGACGAAATTTCGGAGGACAATATGGTTCTCCTTGCCCGTGAAATCGCCAAGAAAATCGAGAGCGAGCTGACCTATCCCGGGCAGATTAAGGTTCATGTTCTCCGCGAAACAAAAGCGGTTGAATATGCAAAATAACCGCGTAATTATTTCATAAAATACAGAAATGCGCGCGTTCCGAAAGCATTGAGCTTTTCGGAACGCGCTTTTTTCGTCGCTTTACCAAATTGAAGGCAGTCGAAATTTACAATTGCCCCAAAATGCTCTGTTTTTGGATGTTACGGTATGTTTTTGGGCAATAAGCTATTGCATTTGGCCACTTAATTGTATATACTGCTTGGGGTAATTGTAAATATTTCTTTAACTTTTCTGCCGCGACTCGTCAAAGAATTATAATAAAAAAGGGCGCTGACGTGAATATGTTAAGGGAGTAATATATCAATCATTTTAAGGAGAAAGACGCAATGAGACACTTTAGGAAAGCCCTTGCCATTATTTTGGCAACCCTTATGCTGTCTGCTGCACTGAGCGCATGCTCCGGCGGCAAGGAAGCACAAGGCTCAGAGCAGCCCGCCTCAGATTCAGCACAGCCCTCCCTTTCGCCGGTTATGGGCGGCGACCTCACAGTCGGCATAGCACAGGACCTTGACGACACTCTCGACCCGCACTCAATGGTTTCCGCCGGCACAAGAGAAGTCCTTTTCAATGTTTACGAAGGACTTGTTAAGCCCGACACAAAAGGAAACCTAATTCCGGCCGTAGCCAGCGAATACAGCATTTCAGACACAGGTGACACTTTTACATTTACACTTCGTGACGGCGTTAAGTTCCATAACGGCAATACTGTTACCGTTAAGGACGTCTGTTATTCAATATCCCGAGCCGCAGGCTTGGATACGGGAACACCGCTTATCGACGGCTTCGGCGCGGTTGTATCAGTTGAAGCAACTGACGATAAGACCGTTGTCATAAAGCTGAACGAATCAAATATAGAATTTCTTGCTCTTTTGACAGCTGCCATCATACCCGACGGCAACGACCCCTCAACCGAGGTTATCGGCACCGGTCCCTTTAAATTTGTTTCCCGCTCACCGCAGGAAAACATTATTCTCGAAAAGTTCAGCGATTACTGGGGAACGCCGGCATATGTTGATACAGTAACCTATAAAATCATTGACAATGCCGAAACGCTTGTAATGTCGCTTAAAAGCGGCGTGCTTGATCTGGTTTCCCATCTTACCAGCGCACAGGTAAATGAGCTTGGCGACGGCTTCACGGTGCTTGAGGGCACGATGAACCTTGTTCAGGCTGTTTATCTCAATAACGGTGTTGAGCCCTTCAACAACATGAAGGTTCGTCAGGCACTGAGCTACGCGATTGACCGCCAGCTGGTTATGGATTACCTTGCCGACGGCAGAGGCGCGGCGGTAGGCAGCAGCATGTACCCTGCTTTTGCTAAATACTTCCGTCCGGAACTTGTCGATTATTACAGCTACGACGTTGAAAAAGCAAAGCAGCTTTTAGCCGACGCGGGCTATCCCGACGGCTTTGATATGACGATTACTGTTCCCTCAAACTATCAGCCCCATGTTGACACAGCCGAAGTAATTGCCGAGGAGCTCAAAGCAGTCGGCGTCAACGTCAACATAGAGCTTGTCGACTGGGAAACCTGGCTCAACAGGGTCTATCTGGGACGCGACTATCAGTCGACCATTATCGGCGTTGATGCCTCCATGATGACGGCACGCGCCATGCTTGAGCGCTTTACCTCGGATTCGGGTTCAAACTTCACCAATTTCAGCGACCCCGAGTATGACAGCACCTTCAAGCAGGCAATTGCCTGCACGGATGATGCTCAGCAGGTTGAGCTTTACGGCAAGCTGCAGACCATTCTCACCGAAGACGCGGCTAACCTTTATATTCAGGATATGTGCGACCTCGTGGCTATGGGCAACGGACTCCAAGGCTATGAGTTCTATCCCATCTACGTTATGGACCTGTCAAAGGTATATTTCACAAAATAATCGGAGAAGACAAACTCTGAAAATTACTTGCAGGGCGGTCTTTAATCAATGAAATTCCAAAGACCGCCCTGTACTTAAGTGCACTTTTTACTCCGAAGCGTGTTGTTTTTAGTCGATAGCATCAGTGATTATCCGCGTTTTAGGCCGAAAGGAGGGGGAAAATGAAATACGTTTTAAAGAAAATCGGTATTTTTCTTCTCACTCTCCTCGGAATTTCAGTACTTGTGTTTTTCGCGTTTCAGGTTATTCCCGGCGACCCGACAACAAGAATGCTGGGGACTACCGCAACGCCCGAAAAAATAGCGGCGCTCCGTGAGCAGCTCGGGCTGAACGATCCTGCAATCGTCCGATATTTTCGCTGGCTTACCGACTTCCTGAAGGGTGATTTCGGCACCTCATACAGCTACAATATGCCTGTCAGCGAACTTATTTCCGGCAAAATAGCAATCACCGCGGCGCTTAGCGGTATGTCCTTTGCGATGGTACTTCTGATGTCCATTCCAATAGGAATACTCAGGGCGCGTTTTGCTCACAGCATACCCGACAGGATCTCGATGATATTTAATCAGATAATAATGTCGGTGCCGCCTTTTTTTATCGGTATCATCTTTACCTATGTATTCGGACTTGTTCTCAAGCTCTTTACTCCGGGCGATTTCATACAGCACTCGGTAAGCGCCTCAGGATTTTGGGGCTATCTTGTTTTTCCGGCTCTGGCAATTGCTCTTCCGAAAAGCGCCATGGTGGTTAAGCTTCTCCGCAGCAGTATGGTTCGCGAGATGTCCGAGGACTATGTGCGCACGGCTTACAGCCGCGGAAACAGCCGCTGGCAGGTGCTGCGCCGCCATGTTATGCGAAACGCGATTATTCCCGTGGTAACCTTTCTAGCGGTTACATTGGTGGACATTATCGCGGGAAGTATAATAATTGAACAGGTGTTCGCAATTCCGGGCATAGGAAGGCTGCTGCTTTCCTCCATTATTGGGCGTGATTTGCCCGTTGTGCAGACAATAATAACGATAATTTCGATAGCCGTTATTTCCGTCAATTATATTGCCGATATATCCTACAAGTACATTGACCCCAGAATCAGATTTCGCTAGATTATTTAAATTTTTAACCTGTTGTGCACTGATTGGAGTATAATTGAATCCTTAGGAAGAAGCTTGTTAGTATATTGGCAGTGGAAACAATCCGGAGGAGCGCCTTGAGAAAAAGACCAAATTACAACTTAATATTTGGCTGTTCCTTAACGGCGATAACCGTGTCGGTTATCGTTTTGGGCTTCTTCTGGACACCGTTTGACCCAGACGCGATGTCACCGGCGGAAAAAAGCATCGGACCCTGCTTGGAGCATCTTCTGGGTACGGACAATTTCGGGCGCGACATACTTAGCCGAGTTATGGAAGGCGCGGGAACAACCCTTTCTATTGCGTTTTTCGCGGTTTCCATCGGCGCCACTTTCGGAACTATAATCGGAGGTCTGACGGGGTATTTCGGAGGAGTTGTCGACGAAATTGTGATGAGAATTAACGATGCGGTGACGGCATTTCCGAGTGTATTGCTGGCGCTCGTCGTGGTAAGTATAACCGGAACGGGACGAACCATTATCATTTTTGTTTTGGGAATACTTTTTGTTCCGAGCTTTGCTCGGGTTGTCCGTTCGGAATTTGCCAAGCAAAGGCAAATGGATTATGTAAGAAACGCAAGGCTAATGGGCGTTCGTCACACGAGAATTATGTTTGTGCACATTCTTCCGAATATCGCGCCCGTGCTTTTAAGCAGCGTTGCCATCGGATTTAACAACGCCGTGCTTGCCGAGGCAAGCATGAGCTATTTAAACCTCGGCGTTCAGCCGACGGAGAGTGCAAGCCTCGGAAGAATGCTGCTGGACTCACAGTCGTATCTGTTCTCGGCGCCTTGGCAGGCTCTGTCCGCGGGCTGCGCAATTTCAATTCTAATTTTGGGCTTTGCCCTGATCTCGGAAGGGCTTGGCTATCGCCAGATGTGGCGGCCGACTTCAAAAAGGAGGCGTAAAGCAAGTGCTTGAGATAAAAAATCTGACTGTAACCTTTAATGACGGACGAGCTGGAACAGCTGTTCGCGGAATTGACCTTCACATGGAAGCGGGAGATACGCTCGGGCTTGTAGGTGAATCGGGCTCCGGTAAAACAGTTACCGCCCACACAATCGCCGGTCTTATCGAGCGCGATTATGCCACCGTCAGCGGCGAAGTTATATTTGACGGGCGCGATCTTCTCAAATGCACCGTGGAGGAAATGCGGCTGCTTCAGGGCAAGGATATAGGCGTAATTTTCCAGGAGCCGATGACGAGCCTTGACCCTCTCATGAAAATCGGACGTCAAATCGAGGAAACGGTAAAGCTACATTGCAAATTCACCGCCGAGGAAAGGCGCAATATGGCGCTTGAGGTGATGAAGCTTGTGGGACTTCCGAATCCCGATTTAACATATAAAAAATACCCTCACCAGCTCTCCGGAGGTCAGCGGCAAAGAGCTATGATAGCCGCGGCCTTTATTACGCACCCCAAGCTTCTGATTCTGGACGAGCCGACAACAGCGCTTGACGTTACCGTTCAGGCGCAGATTATCGATTTGCTCAAGCGCCTGAACGAAAAATGCGGCGTAAGCCTGCTGTTTATCTCCCACGATTTGCGCGTTATAAAGCGCGTGTGCAAGAAGGTTGCCGTTATGTATAATGGCGAAATTGTTGAAATGGGCGACACGGAGCAGATTTTCAACGACCCGCAGCACGAATATACAAAAGAGCTTGTCGCTGCCGTTTCCGCAAGGAGAAAAGTCGATGCCTGATAGTGTCTTGGAGGTTAAAAACCTTAACGCCAACTACATTACCCACGGATTTTTGGGTAAGAGCACCGTTAAACAGGTGCTCTTTGACATCAACTTCAACGTCAGTCAGGGTGAGATTCTGGGACTTGTAGGTGAATCCGGCTGCGGCAAATCGACGCTTTCAAAGACAATATTGGGACTTCACACCGATTATACCGGAGAGATTATACATTACACCCAAAGACCGCAAATGGTTTTTCAGGACCCTAAAGGTTCCCTTAACCCGGCAAAAACCATTGAATGGATTGTGGAGGAGCCGCTTCGCGCTTATGGAAAGTATGGAAAAGAAGAGCGCAAAGAACGCGTTATGGAAATGCTCAAGAGGGTCGGACTGGGACATGAATATGCGGACAGAAAACCCAGAGAGCTCTCCGGAGGCCAGCGGCAGCGCGTCGGAATCGCGGTTGCTCTGATTCAAAGACCGAAGTTTATCATTGCCGATGAGCCGGTTTCGGCGCTTGACGTTACCATTCAGGCGCAGATTCTGGAGCTTCTGCTGGAACTGCGGCATGAATTTGATTTAAGCTATCTCTTCATTTCCCACGACCTTAACGTAATACGTCAGATGAGTGACCGTGTTATAATAATGCATGAGGGGCATTTTATCGAAAGAGGAACACCGGAAGAGGTGTTTAACAGCCCGAAAACGGAATATGCAAAGAAGTTAATTGCGGCTTCACTGATATAAAAGCTTCGGACCTAATATCTTAGGTCCGAAGCTTTTTATTAACCTACTAGTTTTATTTCAGCCCTTGTCCTGTGACCAATTGGAAAAACGGCACATCGCCTCAAAGCTCTTATCGCTTAAATCGTGCTCCAATTTGCAGGCATCCTCACGAGCGGTCGTCTCATCAATTCCGATTGAAACGAGGAAGTCAGTGAGCATTTTGTGGCGATTATACATACGAAAGGCAATGTCATAGCCGAGAGGCGTAAGAGTAATGTGCCCGTCGCGATCCATAGTGATATATCCGTTTTCGCGCAAACGCTTAGTAGCATAGCTGACGCTCGGCTTTGTAACGCAAAGCTCGGACGCAATGTCAATTGAGCGGACAAAGCCCTTTTTTTCCTGAAGCATGAGAATCATCTCCAGATAATCCTCGCTGGATTTTTGAATTTTCATCTGAGTCCCCCGCCTTCTTAATAACTGTATGTTATCACTGTCAAAACAAATTATCAAGGGAAAAGGCAAGGAAGCTAAACTCAATAATTGTCAAGCTGGCTGAGCCATAAGGAGCAAACAGCGTCTGAAGGCATTTTCAAGTCACCGCGCGGACTTAAGGAAAGAGTTCCGACCTTAGGACCGTCAGGCAGACAGTTGCGTTTAAACTGCTGCGAGAAGAAGCGGCGAATAAATACACGTAGCCACTTAACGATGATTTCGGACTCATAAACGCCCGCGAAGGCACCCTCCGCAAGACGAAGAACCTTTTTCGGCTCACAGCCGCGGCGTATCATGTGGTAAAGAAAGAAATCGTGAAGCTCATAAGGACCGACAAGCTCCTCAGTTTTCTGGCTGATATCGCCGTTTTCGGCGGGCAGAAGCTCTGGAGAAACGGGAGTCGCCAAGATGTCATTCAAGACAGCCTTAAGCTCGCTCGTTTCCGCGATATCCGCGCAATAAGCGACCAGATAGCGTACCAAAGTTTTCGGAATCCCACAGTTAACACCGTAATTTGAGATGTGGTCGCCGCTGAAGGTGGCCCAGCCGAGTGCCAGCTCGGACATATCTCCCGTGCCGACAACAAGGCCGCCGCAGCCGTTTGAGATGTCCATGAGTATCTGCGTGCGCTCGCGCGCCTGCGAGTTTTCAAAAACGACGGACAGCTCCTTTTCGTCGTGACCGATATCAGAAAAATGCTGTCTTACGGCGGCTGTAATGTCTATGGTTTTTCTTGCCGCGCGCAGCTCGTCCGCAAGAATTTCGGAATTGCCCTTTGTGCGCTCGGTGGTGCCGAAGCAGGGCATACTGACGGCTACGATACTCTGCCTGGGAAGACCCAGCATGTCCACCGCTCTTGCGGCAATGAGCATTGCCAGAGTTGAGTCCAGCCCGCCTGAAATACCGATAACAAGGCTTTTCGCGCCCGTGTGCTGCATGCGCTTTTTTAGTCCCAGCGCTGCGATACGGAAAATCTCCTCGCAGCGTAAAAGACGCTCGGCGGGGTCCTGCGGAACGAAAGGCGTGGAGGAAACTTTGCGGGTGAGTGTTGTGGTTTCGCAGGCAAGCGAGAAATCGATGTTTAAAATGCTCTCATCCTTTTCAGGACAAAAACTGCTTATTCTCATACGCTCATAGCAAAGATAGCTGATGTCAAGCTCTGTAACGATAAGACCCGTTTCAAAACGGCTTTCCTTAAGAAGCGTGCCGTTCTCGGCTATCAGATTGTGTCCCGCAAACACAAGGTCAGTTGTGCTTTCGCCCTCGCCCGCGTCCGCATAGACATAGCCGCAGATAAGTCTGCCCGACTGCCCTGTTACCAGAGCGCGGCGGTAAGCGTCCTTTGAGGCAATCTCGTCGCTTGCGGAAAGATTGAGAATGAGGGTTGCCCCGGCCTGAGCCAGAGCACAGGAGGGGGGCACAGGCGCCCACAAATCCTCGCAAATTTCAACTCCCACACACAGCTCGGGCATGGAAGAGCACCTGAAAAGTACATTTGAACCTAAATAAGTTTCACGTCCGGCGAAAATCATCGGCTCTGCTTTTTTTTCGCCCTCAACAAACCATCGCTTTTCGTAAAACTCGCTGTAATTCGGAAGAAACATCTTGGGTACAAGCGCGAGAAGCTCACCGCGGCAGCAAACCGCGGCGCAGTTATAGAGCTTGCCAGAGTGCATTACGGGAAGTCCCACGGTGAATAGCATATCCTTGTCGGCGCTGGAGGCAAGAATGTGCGAAAGAGCGTCCTCCGCCCCGAGGGTCAGAGCACGCTGAAGGAAAAGGTCACTGCAGGTGTAGCCCGTGACGCACATTTCGGGCAGAGCCAGAATCTTAACGCCCTGAAGCTCCGCGCTTTCAATGGTTTTTAAAATTGAGGCTGCGTTGAACTCACAGTCGGCAACGCGCACTTCGGGCGTTCCGGCGGCGACTTTAATAAAACCGTCTTTCATTTTGACCTCCTGTATGCAGGAAAGTTTAGCTTTCTCGGTCTGCAAACTCAAAAAGGCTTTCGTCGTAATATCGTGTCAGAGCGCTGCGGCAGCTTTGAAGGTTCTCACCGTCTGTAACTATGATAAGTTTCCCGTTTTCAACAGTACAGCTTTCCTCGCCCTCAAGCTTCGGGAAAACATTGGTTTCAAGCTCTGTTTTCAGCTCGGAGAGCGTTGTTTCGTTCTGCGCATAATAGCTTGAAAGCTGTGGGGGCGCGTAACCCGCCAGCGGATTCGGCTTAGCCGTGAAGCAGTAAATCAGAAACAGCGCGAAGAGCAGAAGGAAAAACGCGCCGCCGAGGGGACCTATTTTTTTGGCAAAATCCTGACCAGCCGACATATTTGCCTCCTTCTGCCGAAATAAACGGTGTTTGCGCGGCTTTTTGACCGCGCAAATCCGTTAAAACTCCAAACGCTTTGAAATGTAATCGGCAAGTTCGCTGATTTTAATACGCTCCTGCGTCATCGTGTCGCGCTCGCGGACTGTTACGCAGCCGTCCTCAAGACTGTCAAAATCGTAGGTGACGCAGAAGGGTGTGCCGACCTCGTCCTGACGGCGGTAGCGCTTGCCGATAGAGCCGGACTCGTCGTATTCGACCATAAAGTGCTTCTGAAGGGAGCGGAAAAGCTCCTCGGCAGGCTCGCCCAGCTTCTTTGAAAGGGGCAGAACCGCGCACTTAATCGGAGCCAGAGCGGGGTGCAGGTGCAAAACAACGCGCATATCGTCCTTTTCAGCATCGACAATTTCCTCGTCGTAAGCGTCGACAAGCGCGGTTAGGAATATGCGGTCAACTCCGACAGCGGGCTCGACACAGTAGGGGATATAATGCTCCCCCGACTCCTGATCGAAATAGCTCAGCTCCTCGCCCGAAGCCTTCGAGTGAGCCTTGAGGTCAAAATCGGTGCGGGAGGCAACGCCCCAAAGCTCGCCCCAGCCGAAGGGGAAGAGATATTCGATGTCGGTGGTGGCGTTGGAATAGTGAGAGAGCTTTTCCTTCTCGTGGTCGCGCAAACGCAGGTTTTCCTCGCGGATACCGAGCGAGAGCAGCCAGTTTTTGCAGAAGGAACGCCAATAATCGAACCACTCAAGCTCCGTGCCGGGTTTGCAGAAGAACTCAAGCTCCATCTGCTCAAACTCGCGGATACGGAAGATGAAATTGCCGGGGGTTATCTCGTTGCGGAAGCTTTTTCCCGTCTGTGCGATGCCGAAGGGCAGCTTGCGGCGGGTGGTACGCTGGACGTTTTTAAAGTTGACGAACATCCCCTGCGCCGTTTCGGGACGCAGATAGATTTCCGTACTGCTGTCCTCAGTGACGCCAAGGTGTGTTTTGAACATCATGTTGAATTTGCGGATATCGGTGAAATTGCTCTTGCCGCAGCCGGGGCAGGGAATCTGCTTTTCGCGGATGTAGGCGATAAGCTCCTCGTTCGGAAGCCCGTCGGCAACCATGTCAATGCCATGCTCCTTGTTGTAGCCCTCAATGAGGTGGTCTGCGCGGTGGCGCATTTTGCACTCCTTGCAGTCGATGAGAGGGTCGTTGAAATTGACAACGTGACCGGAGGCAACCCATACCTGCGGGTTCATGAGAATTGCCGCGTCGATACCGACATTATAGGGGTTTTCCTGCACGAATTTTCTCCACCAGGCACGCTTGATATTGTTTTTCAGCTCCACGCCGAGGGGGCCGTAATCCCACGCATTGGCAAGGCCGCCGTAAATTTCACTGCCGGCGTAAACTATGCCGCGGTTTTTGCAGAGGGCTACGATTTTGTCCATGGTTTTTTCCGTGTTATTAAGCATTCTTTCTTTTCTCCCTTGCCCATGGCTGGCAACCATGGGAAATTTATTCGTATGCGGAAATCCGCAACTTTACTTTGTCAGTTTGCGCTTTTTTCCCGTTTCGTCAACAATATAGACCCTGTCAAGCGTCTGTTTCGTGCCTTTGCGCCACTCGGCGAGGTATTCCTCACGGAGTATCTGGCGCTCGGAGCACTCCTCCGCCGTCAGCTCACGGCATTTTGAAAGGCGTGTAAGCTCGCTTATGCGGTCAAGTTTGCATTGTTCCATTTACTTCTCCCTTGTGACAGTGTCGTGCAATTTTTTCGGCAGACAGCTTTGAAGACAGCCTAGTTTTTAAGGCTGTGCAGGGGCGCGGGAATACGTCCGCCGCGCGAAACAAATTCCGCTGCCGAGCAGGTATTCACGGGCATAATCGGCGCGCTGCCGAGAAGACCGCCGAATTCCACCATGTCGCCCACCTTTTTCCCGTAAGCCGGAATCAGACGGACTGCCGTTGTCTTATTGTTTACCATTCCGATTGCAGCCTCGTCCGCGATAATGGCGGAAATGGTTTCGGCACTGGTGTCGCCGGGAACGGCTATCATATCAAGCCCCACGGAGCACACACAGGTCATCGCCTCAAGCTTTTCGATTGTGAGATAACCCGCCTTCGCCGCGGCAATCATGCCCGCGTCCTCGCTTACCGGAATGAAGGCTCCCGACAGGCCGCCGACATTGCTGGACGCCATAACGCCGCCCTTTTTGACCGCGTCGTTAAGCAGCGCGAGCGCCGCCGTTGTGCCCGGTGCGCCGACGGAGGCAAGACCCATCTCCTCCAGAATATCGGCAACGCTGTCGCCGATTGCGGGAGTGGGGGCAAGCGAGAGGTCAACAACTCCGAAGGGAATATTAAGGCGGAAAGACGCTTCCTGAGCAACGAGCTGCCCCACACGGGTGATGCGGAAGGCGGTTTTTTTAATGGTTTCGGCAACTACATCGAGAGGTTGACCCTTTGCGGCCTTGAGAGCTTCGTAAACGACACCCGGACCTGAAACGCCGACGTTGATTTCGCACTCGGGCTCGCCGACGCCGTGGAAGGCGCCTGCCATAAAGGGGTTATCCTCAACGGCGTTGCAGAAAACAACGAGCTTAGCGCAGCCGAGACTGCCCTTGTCGCGCGTGAGGTAGGCGGTTTGCTTAATAATCTCACCCATTGTGCGAACGGCATTCATGTTGATTCCCGCGCGGGTAGTTCCGACGTTGACGCTTGAGCACACGAGGTCGGTTTCATAAAGTGCCTCGGGTATGCTGCGGATAAGCCGTGAGTCGCCGATAGTGCAGCCCTTGTGGACGAGAGCGCTGTATCCGCCGAGAAAATCGACGCCGACTTCTTTTGCAGCCCTGTCGAGAGTCTTTGCAAAGGGGACATAGTCCTCGCTGTCGCAGCTTTCGGCGACGAGGGAAATGGGAGTTACCGAAATGCGCTTGTTAACGATGGGAACACCGAATTCAGCGGCGATCTGGTCACCCGTTTTCACTAGATTTCCTGCGAAGCGGCAGATTTTGTCGTATATTTTGTCGCAGCTTACCTTAATGTCGGGATGAGAGCAGTCGCGCAGAGAAATACCCATGGTAATCGTCCGAACGTCAAGGTGCTGCTGGTCAATCATCTTTATGGTGTGCAGAATTTCGCTTTGATTTATCATTTTTCCGCCACCCCTATATTCTGTGCATGGCGTTGAAGATTTCCTCGCGCTGGACTCGGATGGTGAGGTCCATTTTGCTGCCGAGCTCCGAAAGGCTTCCCGTCAGCTCGTCGAAAGAAACGCTGCAGGCAGAGGCGTCCACAAGCATAATCATTGTGAAGCAGTCCTGCAGAATAGTCTGACTGATGTCGAGAATGTTGACATTTTTCTCCGCGAGAAGAATGCAGATGGCGGCGATTATGCCGACCTTGTCTTTCCCGATAACTGTGATGAAAGTACGCATATTTTTTAACCTCCGGGGCGCAGCAGCGCATAATCTTAATGAGAACTCCGAAAGAATTGGAGAATTTTACTTATTTTGCGGAAAGAAATTCCTCTAGTTACCCATTGCCCCGAGCTCGTCGAGCGTAAGCTCGAAGGCGGGGATGAATTTGAGCATGAAGTATTCCACCTCGGGCAGAGGGCTCTGCTTCAAAACGCTCAAAATCTGCGCCTCTGCGGAAACAAACTCATTGTTGCCCGCCTTGCGCTCTTCAATGCACTTGATATAAGCGGAGAGCTTATCCGCAGCCTTGACATAGGCGCAGATATCTGTGTCCTCCTGTATAAGAAGCGGAGCAAAGGAGCCTTTAAGCTCCTCAGGCAGGAAGGACAGAAGCTTTATATTCGCGCTTAGCTCGATTTCCTTATAGGAATTTTTAATCGCCTCGTTGCGGTATTTTATTGGAGTGGGCATATCCCCCGTCAGTATTTCCGAAGCGTCATGATAGAGCGCGGCTGCGGCGCACTTTTCGGGGTCTGTGCTTTTTCCGAAAATGTCGCGTCCGATGACGGCAAGACTGTGCGCGATAACGGCAACCATGTGGCTGTGCTCCTGAATATTTTCAGGCAGGCTGTTTCGCATGAGTCCCCAGCGCCCAATATAGCGCATACGCGAAATAAGAGCAAAAAAGCTGTGTTTCATATTGACCTCCAATAATTGTGCGGATAATTCCACACACGGCGGACATTTTATACGGTAAATCGTATTTTAACACAAATACACGAAAATGTAAATTGATACTTGTGCAATAAATGGAATTGAAGACGGGCGTTTATTAAGCGCAATTAGCTGATTTTTTTAAGCTGTAATTGACATTGGGGGCGAAGCTCAATATAATGTGCGTGTGCGGCGGGAGGACAAGCCCGGACACTATACGGAGGTTCAAAAAATGCATAGATTCGAATGTGACTATACGGAGGGTGCGCACCCTAAAATTCTCGACGCGCTTATGAAAACAAATAAAGAACAGGCACCAGGTTACGGCGAGGATGAATATTGCGAAACTGCAAGGAAAATTATCTGCCTTGCCTGCGGCAAAGAGGATATGAACGTGCATTTTCTCGTCGGCGGAACCCAGGCCAACGCAACAGTTATCGGCTCAATTTTGAAGCCGCATCAAGCCGTTGTCTGCGCCGAGCAGGGTCACATTGCGTGTCACGAAACGGGCGCAATCGAGGCAACGGGACATAAGGTTATAACGCTCCCCTCCGAAGACGGAAAAATTACGGCGCAGGGGGTGCGAGCGCTCATTGACGAACACTATAGCGACCCGACCCGCGAGCACTGTCCCCAGCCGGCGATGGTCTATATCTCCCATCCGACCGAAACGGGTCTTATTTATACAAAGCAGGAGCTGAAAGAGCTGCGTAGCCTCTGCGATGAAAAGCAAATACCGCTTTTCCTTGACGGCGCAAGGCTTGGCTACGCTCTCGGAGCGGAGGAAAACGACGTTTATATGGCCGACTTGGCTGAGCTTTGCGATGTGTTCTATATCGGCGGAACCAAAGTCGGCGCGATGTTCGGTGAGGCCGTTTGTATTTGCAAAGAAGAATTCAACAGGGATTTCCGCTACCATATAAAGCAGCACGGCGGAATGCTTGCAAAGGGCAGATTTTTGGGTATTCAGTTTGAAACCCTCTTTCGTGACGGGCTTTATCTGGAACTCGGACGGAACGCGGTTTTTCAGGCAATGCGTATAAAGGAAGCGTTTCAAAATGTGGGTTGCGATTTTCTTTTTGATTCGCCGACAAACCAGCAGTTCCCGATTTTAAGCGCCCCTGTCCTTTCGGAGCTCTCAAAATTCTATTCCTTTGCGCGTTGGAAAGAACTGCCCGACGGCAGAACCGCGGTGCGCTTCGCCACGAGCTGGGCAACGAGCAAGGAGGCGGTAGACTCGCTTATATATGACGTGAAGATTATCTGTAATCTTTACGGAGAAAAAACTCCGCCCCTATTCACGGAGCCCTTAAAATAAACAAAAAAGACGGCGCTTATTAAGCGCCGTCTTTAATATTGTCGCAGTTACATGGGCTTGCCGCATTTGGGGCAGAATTTAACGCCCGGCTCAACTGAGGCACCGCAGCCTGCGCAGAACTTGGGACCTGCGGGAGCGGAGCTCTGCTGATAATAGTAATCGGGATTCTGAGCGCTAGGCTGCTGGTAAGCGTTCTGCTGGGGAGGAGCCTGATATCCGGGCTGCTGATAGTTCGGCTGCTGATAGCCCTGGGAATAGGGGTTCTGGTAGCCGGGCTGCTGATAGTTGGGCTGCTGGTAGCCGCCGCCGTAGGGCGGGGTTTTTCCGGGAACGCCTACATAGACAATATCCTTGCTGAAGGCCATTATAGGCAGGAAGACAATTCCGAGGAAAATAAGACCGCAGGCAAAGCCGCCGCCCTTGCCGAAGGCTTTCGCAAGCTTAACGTAAGTTACAATCATAATAACGAAGTTCGCGATGGGAATGAGCATGAGCAGGAACATAATTCCGTTGCCCCAGGTGATTTTGAAAAGCACATAGAGATTGTAAAAAGGAACAATAGCCGCCCAGCCGGGCTCGCCGGCCTTTTTGAACAATATCCAGAGCGAAGCAATAGCAAGCGCGGAAAGCAGAAGCGAGAATATGGTCATTCCCGCGGACATGTGCATAAGACCATCCATTCCATCATAGCCGTAATTGTACGAATAATACATAGAATACCTCCCAAAATATAATAATCTTCTCTCAAAATGCGGAATCTGTTCCGCTGTGTCCAGTCTACAATAAAGTGTATTCGTTTACAAGAAAAATTTGATTCAAATAACCATAATTTAACTATTATAGAGACGGGGGATAGACAGATAGCCCCCGAAATAAAGAAGGAAGCAGGGCGCAAGCTCCGCTTCCTTTTCGTATTACTGTTTCTGGCGGGGAGTTCCGCAGTTCGTGCAGAACATGTCGTCTTTATTAAGTGAAGTTCCGCATTCGGGGCAGAACGCCTTCTCCTCAGAGGAGGGAGCCTGATATCCGCCCTGCGGGGCATAGGGGTTTTGCCAATACTGCTGAGTATTCGGCTGATAATATGGGTTCTGATAGCCTTGCTGCCGATAGCCGTTGGGGGCATAATTTGCGCCTGCTCCGTAAGGAGCTGTTTTCCCGGGGATACCGACATAGTGAATGTCCTTGCTGAAGGCTATGATGCAATAGAAAATCGCGCCGAGGAAGAAAAGCCCGCAGGCAAAGCCGCCGCCCTGTCCGAACACCTTGGCAAGTTTAATGCACAGGATAATATGAACCGCCAGCATTCCGGCCCATAGAATGAACATAAGAAAGCCGCTTAAAACCGCCCTTGAAGCAAAGGAGGCTATATACGCGTTGTTGAAGTTGCCGTTCATTCCGCCGTTTATGATTGCCCTGATGATATTTGTTATATAGCCGAAATTGACCATCTGATACAAAAAGGAGGGCACAATCGAAAGAAGAAAAAACCAACCGTTGCCCCAGGAAATCTTAAAAAGCACATAGCTGTTGTAAAACGGAATCAGTGATGCCCAGCCGGGTTCTCCCGCCTTCTCGAACATCTTCCACATTGCGACAATAACAAGAACACTGACCGCCAAAGCTATAATTGTGAAAACGACAACGAAACCCATAATAGCGGACATAAACGACGCAAATTCGGAATTAAAATTTGAATACATGCTTAACCTCCCTGTAAAAATAGATTTCGCTGCAAAACTCTCTATTAGTATATTCTACAATGAAGCGGGCAATATCACAAGAGGTGAATGCCAAAAAAGTGCAATCGCCCAATTTGAAATCGATATTTTCAAAATCACGAAAAAAGAGGGAAGCCTAGCTTCGAGAGCTGCTTCCCTCTTTAATTATCTTTCCTCGCGGAAATACGGAAGACCCAGACTTGCGGGAGGCTGATTCTCACGTTTTTTACGCATGGAAACGACTATCAAAACAATAATTGTGACAATGTAGGGGAGCATCTTGAAAAGCTCCTGCGAGGAACGGGTAAGACCGGGGATATAAAAATACAGCCAGAAAAGAGCGCCGAAGAGATAGGAACCCCAGATTGCCTGAAGCGGCTTCCAGCGCGCAAAGATAACAAGCGCAACGGCCAGCCAGCCGAGATTTGCGATTCCGCCGTCATTGGCCCAGGTGCCCTTGATGTAGTCCATAACGTAATACAGACCGCCAAGTCCACTGACAGCCGCGCCGACGCAAGTGGCAAGGTATTTATACCTGGTTACACTGACGCCGCCAGCGTCAGCCGTGGCAGGGTTTTCACCGACTGCGCGAAGGTTAAGACCCTTGCGGGTTCTGTTTAAGAAGTAGCTTGCGATTATCGCGAGTATTATCGCAAAATATACCATAAAGCCCAGACCGGACAGAACGCCGACACCGTTGAGGAACGGCAGCGTATCGCGGAAAGCGCCGCTTGTTGTCGCAACGGAAATCTGGCCGACGCCGCCCGCCAGTTTATTCATATCTCCGCCGAAAAGGTTTGCAACGCCAGAGCCGAATATGGTCAGGGTAAGACCGGTGACGTTCTGGTTTGCGCGAAGGGTTATGGTCAGGAAGCTGTAGATAAGACCGCCGAGAGTTGCCGCCGCGACAGAACAGGCAAGCGCGATTATCAGACCGAGCATGGCATTCGGCGAGGCAGCGGCGCCTTCGTACCAGAACGCTCCGGCAAGCCCCGCTATTCCGCCGAGGTACATGATGCCGGGAACACCGAGGTTAAGGTTGCCAGACTTTTCGGTCAGGATTTCACCGAGAGCGCCGAAAAGAATGACCGTACCGAAGACAAGAGCCGCCTGAAGGAGAGATAAAGCCTGCGTCATACTGTTTCGCCTCCTTTTTCACGAAGGGCATTCCCGCGGAATACAAGACGATAGTTAATAAAGAACTCGCTGCCCAGAATGAAGAAGAGGATTATACCCGTTATCATCTGGGAGGCGTAATCGTTTAGATTGTATTGAGATGCAATCTGCATGGCGCCTTTCTCAAGGAATACAAGCAGCGCGGCTATAAGTATCATAACAAAGGTGTTAAATTTAGCAAGCCAGGCGACAATAATAGCCGTGAAGCCGCGTCCGCCGGCCGTGCTTGTGCTGATTGTGTGGGACGCGCCCGAAACTGCAATATAACCCGCAATTCCGCAGATTGCGCCCGAAATCATCATTGTGCGGATGATAACGCGGCGGACGTTTATGCCGATATAGCGCGCCGTACGCTCCGACTCACCGACAACGGCGATTTCATAGCCCTGCTTGGAGGAGCGAAGATAAACAAAAACGATTACCGTCAGCGCCATGACTATGATTACATTCAGCAGGTATTGCTGATTCAAAATTGCGGGAAACCAGCCGGCCTTGGTTGTTTGGTTTATAACGCCGACGGTATTCGAGCCGAAGGGATTTTCCCACTTCGCCACGAAATAGGAGGTAAGCTGTATGGCAACATAGTTCATCATCAGCGTAAAAAGTGTTTCGTTTGTGCCGAAGCGAGCTTTAAAGAAGGCAGGGATTACTCCCCAAACGGCTCCCGCAACAGCACTGACGACAAACATTATAACAAGCAACAGCCATGTCGGCATTGTGCCGCCGAGGTATATCATGCAGGCTGCGGTTGCGATTCCGCCGACAAGTATCTGTCCTTCGGCTCCGATGTTCCAAAAACGCATTTTGAAGGCCGAGGCAAGACCGATTCCTATGCAAAGCAGCATCATCGTGTCGCGCGTGGTTACCCAAATGCGCTTTGTTGAGCCGAAAGCACCCTGCCACATCGCGCCGTAAACCTTAAGAGGATTGAGCTTTACCATAGCGAAAATTACGATTGCGCAAACGATAAGCGCAAGCACAAGTCCGATGAGCCGGGTCAGCCAGCCGCGCCAAACGGGCATCGAGTCGCGTTTTGTTATGCGGACAAAGGGTTCCTTAACTTTGTGATTCATTTTCCGGCCTCCCCTCCGAGTTTGGTCATCATCATGCCGACATCGCGCTTGTCCGCGCTTCTGCCGTCAACAATTCCGCTGACCTTACCGCCGCAGAGCACAAGTATGCGGTCACATAGCTCCAGAAGAACGTCAAGGTCCTCACCGACAAAAATTACGGCAACGCCCTGCTCCTTCTGGCGGTTAATGAGGTCATAAATTGTGTAGGAGGAATTGATGTCAAGTCCGCGGACGGCATAGGCTGTCATTAGGACGGAGGGAGCGGAGGAAATCTCACGTCCGACCAGAACCTTCTGAACATTGCCTCCGGAAAGCTTGCGAACGGGGGTTGAAACGCCGGGAGTGTTGACCTCCAGTTCACATACCACGCGCTTAGCCAGACTGTTCGGAGATTTTCTGTACGCGAAGGGGGAGTTGCCGCAGCGATAGGAACGCAGCATCATGTTGTCAGTTAAATCCATGTTGCCGACAAGTCCCATGCCGAGCCTGTCTTCGGGAACGAAGGAGAGCGCCACACCCATTGAGCTTATGGCGCAGGGATCTTTGCCTATGAGCTCAACCTTCGCTTCGGTTTCGGGGTTGATATATGTAACGCTGCCGGATTCAACATGCTGAAGACCGGCGATAGCTTCCAAAAGCTCACGCTGACCGCAGCCCGAGATACCTGCAATGCCCAGTATTTCACCGGAATTTGCGGTGAAGGACACATCGGAGAGCTTCGTAACGCCGTCAATGTCCTTTACGGTCAGGCCCTCGACGACCAGTCTGGGTTTCTGGTTCTTGGGCTCGGGGCGGTTGATGTTAAGGGAAACGGAGCGGCCGACCATCATGTTAGTCATCTCGGCGGCGTTGGTTTCCTTTGTCGGCACATCGCCGACATTCTGACCGCGGCGAAGGACTACAACCCTGTCGGAGATGTCTTCCACCTCGTGGAGCTTGTGAGTTATAATGACGATTGCCTTGCCGTCGTTGCGCATATTGCGGAGAACGGCGAATAGCTTGTCCGTTTCCTGAGGAGTAAGAACGGCGGTAGGCTCGTCCAAAATGAGTATCTCCGCACCGCGATAGAGAACCTTGACGATTTCCACCGTCTGCTTCTGCGACACGGACATATCATAAATTTTCTGTTTAGGGTCGACATCAAAGCCATAGAGCGAGCAAATCTCACGGATTTTGTCATCAACGGCCTTCATGTCGAGGCGCCCTTTCCCTTCCATACCGAGAATGATATTCTCAGCGGCGGTGAGCACGTCCACAAGCTTGAAATGCTGGTGAATCATGCCGATACCGAGGTCATAGGCGTCTTTGGGGCTTCGAATGGATACTTCCTTGTCTTCCACGAAAATCTGGCCGGCATCCGGGAAGTAGATGCCGGAGAGCATATTCATCAGCGTGGTTTTGCCGCTGCCATTTTCTCCGAGCAGGGCGAGAATCTCTCCTCTGTAAATGTCAAGTTTGACTCGGTCGTTAGCGACAGTGGGACCAAAGGTCTTTGTGATGTCGCGCATGCGGATGGCGGGCGCGCTGCCTTCCATGATGAATACCCCCTTTGTAAGATAATGTAAACGGGAAAAGCCGCTCGCAAGGAGACGGCTTTTCCCATTTGGTAAGGTTTCCGAACTTACTGTGCGTTGAGTTCGGTTATGCCGTCAATGCGGATTCCGAAGTAAGGTGCACTGCGGAGAGTGGATTCGCTGAATATTCCGTTTGTAATGGCTTCGCCTGTGTCGCCGACCCAGTCGCCGTCGGTGTCGATGGCAAGATAGGAGGTAACGGGCTGGCCGTCAACAGTGAACTTGGAGCAATCAAATACGTTGAGAGTTCCGTCCTTAAGGGCTGCTTCGACTTCTGCAACCTTCGCGTCTGTGCCTTCAGCGCAGGAAGCGCCGAGAGCGGAAATCATGACTGCGCCTTCGCTATAGCCCTTGGCCCAATCGGTGGCGATTTCTTCACCGTTCTTGATGCAGTTGAAAGCGTAAGTATAATATACGCTCCAGTCATTCTGTGCGCTGGTGAGAGCGGAGGTGGGAGCAACGGAGAGCATGTCTACGTTGTAGCCTACGCAGTAAATTTCAGTGCCGCTCTTAAGAAGAGCTTCGCAGGCGGAGGGAGCTCCGGTGGAGTCAGCGTGCTGGCTGAGGATGATGCAGCCGTCGGAAACGAGAGCGTTTGCAGCTTCAGCTTCTGCGGTCGGGTCATACCAGGAGTTGGTGTAGGAAACGCTCATGGAGACGTTTTCGACAATGGACTTAACGCCGAGATAGAAAGCGGTGTAGCCGGAAACCACTTCAGCATAGGGATAAGCACCGACATAGCCGATTTTGATGGTACCGTCAGCGTTCTTATTCTTATCTGCTACCTTGCCGTCAGCGACGAGCTCGGCAAGCTTCATGCCGGCAACAACACCGGATACATAGCGGGATTCAAAGGTGTAATTGAAAGCGTTCTTGAGGTTGGGGAGCTTGGAGAGAGCGGCGTTGTCGCCTGTCATGGAGACGAAGGTGACATCGGGGTTCTCTTCAGCAGCCTGAAGCATGTAGCTCTGGTGGCCGTAGCTGTCGGAGAAGATGTAGGTGCAGCCCTGTTCGACAAGGTCTGTCGCTGTGTCGTAGCAGGTTTCGTCTTCGGTCACGTTGTACTTCCAGATGATTTGGTCATCTGCGAGACCGACGGCAGCAGCTGCCTTTTTAATGCCTTCGATGTGTGCGAAGTCATAACCGGTATTTTCGTCGTGAACAAGGATGACGCCGATTTTGATTGCGGATAGGTCAACAGCGGGGCTTGCATCATCGGATGCCGCGGGAGCTGCGCTTGGTTCCTCGGTTGTTGTACCGCAGGCCGCAAGAGCAAACACCAGGGTGAGTGCCAGAAGCAGTGCAATAACTTTTTTCATTTTTCTTCCTCCGTTTTGTCCTTATTATTTTGATTTTGCTTGTGCAAAAGATCGCGCGTATTAAGGAGGCCTTCCCGAACCGAAATCGAATTCAAGGGAAGACAAGGAGGCAAAACCGTCGTGACAGACCCGGAAATCGTTCTTCATTTTCTTAAGAAAACATAAAACGAACTCCAATGTGCTCAAAATAAGCTTGCTAAATAGCTCCATTCTTGTCGATTCTAGCTATATAATATAGCATTCCGCCTCAATAGCAAGTTATTATAGCAAAGAATTTGAACACGGTGTCGCACTTTCCCGCTGCTTTATTGCAGCAGAAGCCGGATGGTTTGCCCTAATTGCGTGTGGATGGAATTAAGATGAGAAGAGGCAGGTTTCGAGTTTAATCGCAGTCGTCATCGCAAAACTGGACCTTGCCGTTTTCCATTGACTTTATTCTTGCGAGCGATTCTATGCGCATACCGCGGCTGCGAAGAGAGTCACCGCCGTGCTGGAAGGCCTTTTCAATGGCGATTCCGGCCCCGACAAGAGTTGCTCCGGCGTCACTGACCAAAGAGGACAGTCCGCCCAGCGCCGCTCCCTTCGCCAAGAAATCATCAATTATGAGAACTCGGTCCTCGGGTTTTAAATACTCTTTGGAAACGATTATATCATAGGTTCCGCCGTGGGTAAAGCTTTCAACGCTCGAAGTGTAAACATCGCCCGCAATATTTTTCGTTTTGCTTTTTTTCGCAAAAATAACGGGACAGCTAAAAACCTGCGCGGTTATGCAGGCTATACCTATCCCGGATGCTTCAATTGTAAGAATTTTTGTTACGTTATCGGTCTGAAAAAGGCGGTGAAATTCCTTAGCCATTTCACCGAAAAGAACGATATCCATCTGATGATTCAGAAAATTGTCAACTTTAAGGACGTTTCCGTCCCTGACTTTGCCATCACGGAGAATTCTCTCCTCAAGAAGCCGCACACAATCACCCCTTAAAATAACTATGACGGAAACAGCTTCTTTGCCTTTTCTCCGCTTACCATTACAGTTTACATTATTACAGCAAAATACACAATATTATATATTCAATAAAAATACATAATAATCTTCCGAAGACCTTAACGATTTTGTCAATATTGTGTAAAACTGAAGATAAGTCGGAGTAACATCGAATAATAAGCGTGAAATTTCTCATAATATTCACGACTTGCAAGCGGAAAAAACAAGAAAAATCCCGCGGAGCTTCCGGCGATTTTGCTCCGCGGGCGGCAGCTATTTTTGTTTGGGTATGCTGATAGTCAAAACCAGCTCCGTATCGGTTTCGTGCTTTTCCATATCGGCGTCAATACCGCCCTGTTTCATCATGTTCAGACCATGTGTCAGGGTATTTAAAAAAATGCGCACGTCCTTTAAAACAAACAGCGTTTTCCTGACCGATTTCTTTTCGTCCTCCAAAGGCGGCTCGGGAGCTTTTAACAGGCTTTCTATGTAATCCTCTGCGGCGGAAACATTCATCCGTTCGGAAACCATGCGTTCAACCGCCAGCCTTTGCTCCCCCTCGCTTTGCAGGCGCAGCAGAGCTCTGCCGTGGCGCTCGGTAAGCTCCTCATTTCGCAGAGTGTCCAGCACATCCGGCGGCAGGTGCAAAAGGCGAAGCTTGTTTGCAATCGAGGGCTGAGATTTACCGAGTCTTCGCGCTGCCTCCTGCTGGCTCATGCCGAAAAGGCGGATGAGCTGCGAAATGCCCTCGGCCTCCTCTAAAAAATCGAGGTCGCGCCGCTGAATGTTTTCCACAAGAGCAATCAGGCTTGCCTCCTCCATGTTCGCGTCGATTACGATACAGGGCACCTGAGCGAGACCGGCGAGCTTTGAAGCACGCAGCCTGCGCTCGCCCGCAATCAGCTCATACCTTCCGTTTCGTTTTCTTACTGTCAGGGGATTGAGAACACCGTACTGCGCAATGCTCTCGGAAAGCTCCTTGAGCGGCTCCTGTGAGAAGCGCTTTCGCGGCTGAACGGGGCTCGGACATATTTCGTCCACCGACAGATAACATAAGCCGTTTTTTAATATTCGAGGATCCCTTCTCAGAGTCTGCATTTTTTCATCTCCTTTGCGAAAGCCGGAAGCACGGGATATTATTCCCGAGCTTTTTGAAATAAGTTTAGTTTGGAATTTGAAGTGTTCCGCTTCGGAATATATCGTGCTTATGAAATAAGCATACACAACATATTGTGCAAAAAAGAGCGAAACCGCCTTGCAAACAAAAAAATACGCTGCCCTTGTTAAAGAGCAGCGCGGTTTTTTGATTAAGTTCGGGTCAGTCCTCGTCGTCTGCGCCGCGATGGTCGCGAAACAGGAGGGAAATGCACCAAATTGCGGAAAGTCCCACCAGAGTGTAAATAACACGGCTGAGGGTGGCCGTTTGTCCTCCGAACAGATAAGCGACGAAATCAAAGCGGAAAAGACCGATGAGACCCCAGTTAAGTCCGCCGATTATGGCGAGAATAAGGGCAATCCTATCAATTATCATATTCAACCTGCGCTCCTTTAAATTAGCTTCGGTGATATGATATCCGTTTATTTTTTATTTATTCATCTCGAAAATTACAGCAAAATTTCCGCGTGACGCGTAACGTGGCAGCCGACGTTAACAACACAGGGAAGCCCTGCTATGTGTGTCGGAAAAGCTTCGATATTTACGGCAAGCGCGGTGTTTGTGCCTCCGAAGCCCTGCGGACCGAGCCCGAGCGCGTTAATGCGCTTCAAGGCCTTCTCCTCAAGCTCCGCGTAAAACGGATCCTCGTTTCGTTTATCTGCCGAACGCGTCAGCGCTTTTTTCGCGATAAGTGCCGCATAGTCCAGCGTTCCGCCCAGACCGACGCCGAGAATTACGGGAGGACATGGGCTTGACCCAGCCCTGTCAACGGTATCAACAATAAAGTCCAATATTTCATCGGCGGAGCTGGAGGGAAGAAACATTTTTACGGCGCTCATATTCTCGCTGCCGAAGCCCTTCGGGGCAAGAATCAGTTTAAGACGCTCACCCGAAACAATGCGCGTATGTATGATCGCGGGAGTGTTGTCGAGCGTGTTTTCGCGGCGCAGAGGGTCCTTCACAACGGATTTGCGCAGGAAGCCCTTTTCATAGCCCTGACGTACGCCCTCGTTTATCGCATCCTCAAAATTGCCGTCCGTAAGGTGTAAATCCTGACCCAGTTCGGCGAAAACAACCGCCATGCCCGTGTCCTGACAAATAGGAAGATTCTCACGTTCGGCCAGAAGATAATTTTCACGGAGGTCGCGCAAAACATCCCTGCCGGCGGGTGATTTCTCGCTTTTCTCCGCTCCGTCGATAAGCGACCTTATATCATTCGGCAGAATCGTGTTGGCCCTTATGCAAAGCTCAGCAACGGCCTTTGTTATTTCATTGCAGCTTAAAATTCGCATGACTTCCTTCTTCTCCTTTAGGGCTTAAGACATTTTTAAAAAGCAAAACAAAGCTCCTGACTGACAAACGCAAAAAAGTTTCCATTCGACAAAACTAGTGTCCGTTTGCTATTTACAAGCGGGGGAAAAAGAGTTATTCTCGCATTACAGCTTATCCAATGGCGCGCATTCCGCGTGCCAGGGCTCATATCTTTATCCCACAACCCTGTTTTGGGCGGGTCGCGTTTGCGTCCCGCCACTTTTTTTGGATATGTCCGTCATGTGTTTAAATAAATCAAAATCCCCAGCGCGATTTGTAGAATTAAAATTGCTGGAAAGCCGAGAGTGAATTTTTTGTGCAGAGTTTTATGGCGAAAGACGTAAATGCCGCAGATTCCGCCGAGGCTCCCGCCGATTGCGGCGAGAAGAAAAAGGGTTCTTTCGGGGATACGCCATTTTTGTCGTGAGGCCCTGAATTTGTCGATACCCATTGCGAGGAAGGCCGCGAGGTTTATAGCGGCAAGCCAGAGCCAGAGTATGTAAAGGGGCTGCTCCCCCAATAGCTCAAAAAAACGCATCAGCCTTTTCCCCTCTTCTGCGGTGCCGCTCCCGAGGAAGCTTTCTTAGCACCTACAGGCGCTCCTTTTGTGCCGACAGATGTTTTTTTCGCTTCTGTGTTTTTGGCGGCGTAAGAAGGTTTCGGCGCAGCGCTTGTTACCTTTGCGGTTTTGCCGCCCAAGCCCTTTGCCCTGCCAGAAACCTTGACGGATTCGGTGGGCTTCGGAGCACTTTTGGGTTTGCCCTTTTGGGCGGCTTGAGTTTTATCTCCGTTCTGCGCCTTTCCCTTGTAAGCCATGTTTTTGGAGGTGTCGGGGCGGACAAGGCACTTTTTGTCAAAGCCGATTAAATCCTCGCGCCCCGCCGCCCGCAGCGCCTCAAGGACCAGACGGCGTTTTTCAGGACGTTTCCATTGCAGAAGCGCCCGCTGAAGCTCCTTTTCGTGGAAGGATTTTGCCACGTAGACTTCCTTCATCGTGACCGGGTCGAGCCCCGTGTAGTACATACAGGTTGAGATAGTTCCCGGTGTCGGATAAAAATCCTGCACCTGCTCGGGCTGACGTCCGCGGGACTGAAGGTATTCGGCGAGCCTAACGGCGTCTGTCAGAGTACAGCCCGGGTGAGAGGACATAAGATAAGGAACGATATATTGCTCCTTGTCATAGCGCTGGTTCATACGGGTGTATTTGTCCATAAATCGCTCGTAGACCTCAATGTGCGACTTTCCCATGCAGTCCAAAACACCGTTTATGCAGTGCTCGGGGGCAACCTTGAGCTGCCCGCTGATATGGTGGTGCACAAGCTCGGAGAAGAATTTGTCGCTTTTATCCTCAAGCATATAGTCGTAGCGTATGCCGCTGCGGACAAAGACCTTTTTAACACCGGGAATCTCGCGAAGCTTGCGCAGAAGCTCGAGATAATCCGAGTGGTCGGCGTCAAGATTTTTGCAGGGAACGGGGGAAAGACAGCGCTTTTTCGCGCACATACCGTGCTCCTTCTGCATTTCGCAGGAAGGGTGGCGGAAATTGGCGGTCGGGCCGCCGACATCCGAAACATAGCCCTTCCAGAGCGGGTGGCGCGTCATTGCCTCAACCTCACGGATAACGGACTCGTGACTGCGCGAGGCTATCATTCTGCCCTGATGGAAAGCAAGAGCGCAGAAATTGCAGGCGCCGAAGCAGCCCCTGTTGTGGATAACGGAAAAGCGAACCTCCTCAATTGCGGGAACGCCGCCCATTTCCTCATACATGGGGTGAACCTCGCGGGTAAAGGGAAGCTCCGCCACCGCGTCAAGCTCCTGCGTCGTCAGAAGCGGGGCGGGAGGGTTAACTATGAGAGTTCGTCCCTGACAGCTCTGGCAGAGCGCCACACCGCGGACGGGGTCGTGCTCCTCATATTCGATTCGGGTAGCCTCGGCATAAGCCTTTAAACTTGAAGCGGTTTCCTCAAAGGAAGGCAAAACAGCTTTTTCAAAAACACAGGTCTCCGCGCTCGCCGCGATGAAGGCCGTGCCGCGAATATCGGTGATTTCCGAGGGCTTTATCTTGTGTTTCAGACGCTTGGCTATTTCACGGGTGGCGTATTCGCCCATGCCGAAGACCAGTAAATCCGCCTTTGAATCGAAAAGTATGCCGCGGCGCACCTTGTCGTCCCAGTAGTCGTAGTGCGAAAAACGGCGAAGCGAAGCCTCAAGTCCGCCGATTACTATGGGCATATCTCCGCCGAAGGCCTCCCTTGCGCGATTGGCGTAAACTATCGTTGCCCTGTCGGGGCGAAGCCCCGCTTTTTTGCCGGGTGAGTAAAAATCCTCGCTTCTCGGCTTTTTGGCGGCGGTATAATGCGCCACCATGCTGTCAAGATTCCCCGCGCCGATAAAAACTCCGAACCGCGGTTTTCCCATGGCTTCAAAAGCGGAGGCGTCCTTCCACTTCGGCTGCGCCAGAATCGCAACCTTAAAGCCCATATCTTCAAGCACACGGGCAATTACAACAGGTCCGAAGCTCGGATGGTCAACGTAGGCATCGCCCGTGACCACGAGAAAATCGTAGCTGTACCACCCGCGGGAGAGCATATCTTCTTTTGAAACCGGTAAAAAATCCGTTAATTCCATTGCATACCATTCCTTAATAAATTAGCGAGAGAAAACGCTGCAGCGAAAACTGTAGTTTAAGCAATCAAAAACCGAGAGCTCAAATGCTCTTTTCCATCAGGTTCAAGGGTGATATGCTGCCGCTCTCGGTTCCTATGCATGTAAAGCCCAGCTTTTCGTAAAATGCGAGGGCGCGTTTATTGTCCTGTGAAACGTGCAGGCGAAGCGCCTTTCTGCCGAGCTTCCTGTAAACCGAAACCGCGTGACCGACAAGCTGAACCCCCATGCCCTGACCGCGAAGCTCATTAACAAGATAGCAAAGGCTTATCCAGCCTGCACCCTCGTCCGCCATACGCTCGGGATCAAGCTCAATTATTCCCGCGTAATCGTCGCCGTAGAAGGCCTTCATAAGCGAAAGGGGATTATCGTCTGCCGCATTTTTCGCCGCCCTCAGATAGCTGAACTCATCAAAACCGCTCTGTGTCCCGTGCGCGCTTTCCCATGCGTCGCGATAACTCGTGACATAAAGCTCCTCGTCCTCGTGAATGCTCATTGGTATTATCCGAAGGTTTGAATAATCAACCTCGACTTTCTTCTTCCACCACTCCTGCCCTGCGAAGGTGCTGACCTGCTTGGGCAGATGACTGTTGTCGTTATAGTATTCGAGCTCCGGAACACCGTTTATGAAGTTTATCACGGCCACACAGGTGTTGTCGCCGTGCGGAATTTCGCAAATTCTTTCAGAGGGAATGCCCTTAAGTACGCTTATAAGAGAGCGAATAGCCATTCCGTGGCTGACACAGGCAATTGTCTGCCCCTCATGTTTTTGTGCAAGCTCGGTCATAACGCCGAACATGCGGTTTTTCAGGTCATCAAAGCGCTCACAGCCGTCGACAGTCCAGTTTTGGGGGTCGTTTGCAAAACTGAGCATTTGCTCCGGCTCGTCGTATGCGACATTGCCCCAGGGTTTGTCTTCCCACGCGCCCATATCGACCTCTTTAAGGCGCGGAACGATGTTTAGGGTAAGCTCACGGTTTCTCAAAATGGCTCCGGCGGTCTTTTGGGTTCGCTTCAAGTCGCTGGCATAAACCGCGTCTATATCGATATCGCGGAAGCGTTCGGCAAGGAAGTCAATCTGTTTATAACCTTTAATGGTTATATCGCCGTCATAATGCCCCTGAATACGGCGGTACAGATTGCCCTCGGCTTCTGCGTGCCGAATGAGATAGATTTTTGTCATAATAACCTCCAAATGTTGACCGCTCGGAACGGGTGTGGTATAAAATAAAAGACAATAATAATAAATTTTGTCCGTGAAAATGCTTTTCATCATTTTATTACATATATCATTATTTAACAAGTAAGCAAAAAGCCCTTTTTATCAACAGTTTTACAAGGAAATATGATATTCCTTACTATAGACAAGAGCAGTAAACGGCTTTTTGATAAATAGGTTTTGCACTGCGGAGACATCTTTTCCGCTTATTTATACTGCGCGAACAGCGCATGGAGGTCACAGTGAAAGTAATTCACTTAATCAGCGGCGGCGATACTGGCGGCGCAAAAACACATATTCATTACCTGCTGTCCGGAATATGCAAAAATATGGACGCTGTGCTTGTCTGTTTTATGAAGGGCGAGTTTTCCGATGAGGCGGCGGCGCTCGGAATCCCGACCGTTATAATGGACGGGAATATTTTCGGCACGCTGAGAAGACTGAAAGCCATGATCAGGGGCGGCGGCTACGACCTTATCCACTCGCACGGCGCGAGGGGAAATGTAATGGCTACATTCCTGAAATTCGTCTTAAAAATTCCGATGGTTACAACGGTTCACAGTGACCCGAAGCTCGATTATCTGGGCAGACCCCTGGCGGGACTTATCTACGGAACTCTCAATGCCTTCGCCCTTCGGAGGGCGGATTATATAATCGGCGTTTCGGATTCGATGAAAAACCTGCTCATTAAACGCGGCTTTGAGCCGAACAATATTTTTTCGATATATAACGGCGTTGATTTCTCAATCGAGCCGAAAAACGAGGAGCGGCTTAATTATCTGCGGAATCTCGGGCTTGAAGTTTCCGAGGACAGCGTGGTAGTCGGAATCGCCGCACGTCTCGACCCCGTTAAAGATGTTGCAACCCTCATACGCGGCTTTGCCGAGGTGGAGAAGAGCTTTGCCAATCTTCGGCTTGTTATCGCCGGAGACGGCGCGGAGCTTGAAAATCTGAAGCAGCTGACGCTTGATTTGGGCATATCGGAAAAGGTTTGCTTCGCTGGCTGGATTTCAGATATCAATACATTTTTTGCCGCGCTTGATATAAACACCCTAACCTCGCTTTCAGAAACCTTTCCCTATGCCTTAACTGAGGGGGCGAGAGCGAGCCTTGCAACCGTAAGCAGCCGAGTCGGAGGCATACCGAAGCTTATTATTGACGGCGAAACAGGCTTTCTTTTCCGCGCCGGCGACTATATCACTCTGGGCAGGAAACTGACAGAGCTTGCCGAAAATCCCGAGCTTCGCAAAACGCTCGGGGTCGCCCTTTATGAGAGGGCGAAGCGCGAGTTCTCCGTTGAGGCAACGACTCAAAGACAGCTGGATATTTATAAAGAGCTTTTTAAGCGGGAGGAGCTTTCCCGAAAGGGTGAACGCAACGGCGTGGTTATCTGCGGAGCTTACGGAATGGGCAATGCGGGCGATGACGCGATTTTAGAGGCCATTGTCGCCGAAATGCGGGAGATCGACCCCTTTATGCCGATTACCGCACTCTCGCGAAAGCCTCAGGAAACCCGAAGCATGTTTGCGGTAAATTCAGTTCACATGTTTGATGTTCCCGCTTTTCACCGCGCGATGAAGGGCACAAAGCTGTATCTCAGCGGCGGCGGCAGCCTTATCCAAAACGTAACAAGCCGAAGAAGCCTCTGGTATTATCTTTATACTATCTCAGCCGCTGAGAAACTCGGAAACGCCGTTATGATGTACGGCTGCGGAATCGGACCAATTGTCGATAACCGAGACGAGAACATGATAAGGCGAATTCTCAACCGCGATGTGGACGTTATTACCCTTCGTGAAAAACACAGCCTTTCGGAGCTGGAACGGCTTGGAATCACAGGTCCGAAGCTTATTGTCAGCTCTGACCCAGCGCTCTCCCTTCCCTGCGCTTCTTCAGACAGGATTTCGGAGGAATTTGAAAAATACGAGCTTGACCCCGCGGGAGAATATGTTTGCTTTTCTGTGCGGAGTTGGGAAGGCTTTGAACAAAAGGCGCATATTTTCGCCGAGGCCGCAGACTTCGTTTATGAAAAACTGGGTCTTATGCCGGTTTTCATCCTCATTAACCATCGGGAAGACGGACAGGCGACCGAAACCGTGCGCGGGCTTATGAATACGAAAACAGCTATCATCAGCCAGAGCATGGATTCCTCGCTTACCATCGGCGTACTGTCTCGGATGAAGGCTGTTGTCTCAATGCGCCTCCACGGGCTGATTTTTGCCGCTTCACAGGGCGTCCCGCTTGTGGGCGTGTCCTATGACCCTAAGGTTACGGCTTTCCTTGACAGTGTCGGGAACGAAAGCTGCCTTGCGCTTGAGGATTTATCCGCCGAAAGGCTTGAGAGCATGATAGATAGGGCACTGCGACAGTTTGACGATAAAGATGACAGAAAGCGCAGCGTCGAAAGGCTGATTTCGGCCGAGGCCTTAAACAGTCAATGGGCAAGGGAACTTCTGGGGAAATAAGCGGCTTCAAGCCGATATTTGAACAAACCCAACAGTTTATAAACATTATGCACCAAAAAGGAGCAAAAAAATGGTCAAAACCGCAGTTTTAGTGTCGGGTGGGGGCGTTAATCTCCAATCACTTATCGACGCGAGCATGTTCGGAGAGATTCCGCAGTGCGAGCTTACGGCGGTAATTTCCTCAAACCCCGATGCTTATGCGCTTAAAAGGGCGGAAATGGCAGGCATACCGAGCTACGTTGTTGACAGGGAGCTTTTTCCCAGCCAGACAGTTTTCGGTTTCGCAATTTTGGATAAGCTCCGCGATATGGATATTAAGCTTGTGGTGCTCGCGGGCTTCGACTGCGAGCTGACACAGCCGATATTCAAGCATTACGGCGGGCGAATAATCGACGTTTATTCCTCGCTGATGCCTGCCTTCTCGCAGGAGGGGCTCTCGGGCATCGGCATTCAGGAGGCTGCGCTGAAAGCGGGCGTTCGGATTTCCGGCGCGACTGTTTATTTCGTGACCGAAAAACCCAATTTCGGTCCGATAATCCTGCAAAAGGCAGTCGCCGTTCGCGAGAGCGACACACCGGTTACTCTCCAGAGACGTATTTTGGAGGAGGCCGAAAATGTCATTCTCCCCCGCGCCGTTGCGCTTTACTGCGAGGGTAAGCTGAGCGTTGAAAACGGAAGGGTACATATCGCCGAACCGCTTGAGGACGAAAGCGACAGAACG
The DNA here is from genome assembly GCA_964459785.1 of uncultured Oscillospiraceae bacterium. Classification (GTDB taxonomy): domain Bacteria; phylum Bacillota; class Clostridia; order Oscillospirales; family Oscillospiraceae; genus UBA2658. The sequence goes on from CAYWNW010000001.1 coordinate 219,961, forward strand.
ACAAAATAAGGCCTCAAATTAAGAAGCCCGAGGGTCAAATCCTCGGGCTTCTTGAATTATGAAATGCTTATTGTCCCAAGGGCGGATTTCCGCTGTCGTCGCCGCCGAAATTCGGAGGAGGAGGCATTTTCGCACGTCTCTTTTTATTGGCCGATTTTATTATCAGTATAACAGGTACAGCCACAACCGCCAGAACTACAAGAACGGGCAGGGCGCCGACAAGGAACTTGAAGAAGCCTTTGAAGAAGCGTCCCAAAGCCCTGAGCGAACGAACGAAGGTTTCCTTAATCTGCTGTCCGTAACTGAGCGTTGAGGTGCTGTTGTCGGTATAGAGAGAAACCTCATTGACTGTGACGGAGAGTGTGGAATAGCTGATAAGCGAATCCCAGTATCTTATCTGAGAAGTCAGGCTTTCAATCTGGTACTGAACATCGGTCAGGGAGTTTTCTATGGAGAGGATGTCCTCCATGCTTGTCGCCTTTGAAAGCAGCTCGAGAAGACGGTCCTGCTTTGTTTCATATACCTTAAGGCGCGACTCGGTGTCTGTATACTGCATGGTGATATTCTCGGCGTTCGTGCTGCTGTAAGGAACATTTCCGAGAGTATTAAGCCCCTCTGTGAAGGACTTAAACTTATCCACGGGTATACGGAAGCTATATTGTGCTGTGCGGTAAGAGGCATAGCCGTTGTGCTGAGAATAGAAATCTGTTCCGGTTACGCTGGAATTTTCGATAAAACCGCCGCAGTCGCTGACCATCTTGTTGAGATTTTCAAGAGTTTTGTCAAACTCCATCGTTTCAACAGTGGCACTTCCCGAATAAATGATTTTATCTGAGGGAGGAAGCTCGGCCGCGGCGCCGCTTGCGGTAGTGTCCGTTTCGGTTGTTTTTTGCTCATCGGTCAGGGCAAGCGAGTTGCCGGCCTCCTGGGGAGCTGCGGCTTCGGACTGGTCGGTGTACATTTCGTCGCTTGCCGTTTTCGATGCGCCGCAGGCGGCAAAGGTCACAAGGAGTAAGAGCGCCAGTGCAAGGGAAAGCAGTTTCTGTTTCGTTTTCATTGTCGCACCTCCGTTAATTTAATGTGTGTTCTTGGGCGAATCCCGAGCCTCACACCTTAATTTTCTTTGATGACACTTAGACGAGCGCTTAACGAAAATGTTTCAGCATTTATTTGAGCGTTCTCAAATAACCCTCCAGAATCAGCGAGGCCGCTACCGCGTCGACGCTTTCACGATGGCTTTTCATTTTTTTGCCGTTTGCGTGAAGGATTTCGTGAGCCGCAATTGTTGTTCGCCGCTCATCCCAGAGTGTTACCGGGATATCGCAGCGCTCCTCAAGCGCGCGCTTAAAGCTCTCGCTTTTTACTGCCGCGTCACCGAGAGTTCCGTCCATGTTTTTCGGGTAGCCGAGCACGAAGAGTCCCACGCCGCGGGAGAGAGCCTCTTTCACAATTTTATCTGCGGCTCGGGAGGCGTTCCATTCGCTGAGCGTGAAGGCGTCGCCGCAAAGCGTGGCGCTCTCGTCCGAAACAGCTAAACCGATTCTTGCAGCGCCGTAATCAATGGCCATTATCCTCAACTGTCTGCACCTCCGGGTGTTTTGATAATTTTCTCGAGCGCACTTAAGAGCGCCGGCAGTATAAGCGCTGCAAGCGCCGCAAGTATTAGTCCGGCAAGATAACGCCAGACGATAAAGGGTGTGTAAACCGCGAAGGAGTATTTATAAACAAGGCAGTCCACATACATAACGCCCGTTGTGATAGTTGCGGCCACAACCGAAATAAGCCCCAGAACCGCGGCGTATTTGGGCCTTGAGCGAACCGCGCCGCGAAGCAGAAGACCGACAAGAAGACCGCGGACAGCGTCAGGCAGCATCCAAAGGGGTGTGGTTGCGGAGATGCCGTAAGGTCCGGCGAGCTGAAACAGAAAATTTCCGATTAGCCCGATTATTAGTCCGTCCAAAGGACCGAAAAGGCAGGCTCCGACAATTATTGGGAGCATATCAAGCGTAAGCCGTATTGGACCGAGGTTAAGAGCTAAATAGTTGCTCAGTAAAAAATACATGGCAATCAGCATGGCGTTAAGAGCAATTCGTTTTGTTTTCAATTTTAATTTTCCTTTCGTGTCATGCCACAAAAGGAGCGACGCTCCGGTGTGGCAGCGGATGCGGACAAGGCACCGCAGAGCGTTATGCTCTTTCGTCAGACGGCAACTTCCCATCCGTCTGCACTTAACGCGCCAAGTCCTACTCTGACCAATTTCTTAAATTATGAAGCGTCTTCAACCACCTTTCCGAAAAACGCGAGGTGCACGGGAATAAGATATTCCGCGCAATCTGCCGCGATTTTATTTGCCGAAATAAGCCCTCACGGGTCCTGCCGTATAGAGCGACCCGACAGAGCAGACAACTCCGTCCTCTCCCGCGTGTTCAATCGCGGTTTTAATGCCGCTTTCGATATCACCGCAGTCGGTAACTCTCTTGCCGAAGCTTTTCAGAGCCTCCGCAAGTTCTTTTGAGGGCAGTGCGCGGGGATTTTGAGGAGTTATTGTCACAAACTCGTCCGCTACGAAATTCAAAATCCTTGCAAGTCCCATATAGTCTTTGTCGGCCAATACACCGAAGAGCAAAACCGTTTTCATCCACGGGAAATACCTTCGCAGATTGTCAACAACGGTTTCGGCGCCCTGAGGATTGTGCCCGCCGTCTACGATGAAAAACGGGTTTTCCGATAAAATCTCGAATCTTGCGGGCCATTGGGTTGCGTTAAGTCCCGCCCTGACGGCTTCGTCGCTGATTCGGAACCCCTGTGAGCGCAAAATCTCAACTGTTTCCAAAGCAACGGCGGCATTTTTGGTTTGATGGACGCCGAGAAGAGGGAGTTTGAGGTTCTCGTATTTCTTGTAGGAAAAAACCTGCCCGTGTCTGCTGTCCGAAATCTCGGATATCGCGCTGAAATCAGCTACCGTTAAAGGCGACGACATCTCGGCGCAGCGCTCGGAGATGACGGCGAGAATGTTCTCGGGAAGCTCGTAAATCACGGTAGGGCAGTCTTTTTTGATGATTCCTGCTTTTTCGGCGGCAATTTTTTCAACCGAGTCGCCAAGCTCTCGCATGTGGTCAAGACCGATGTTCGTTATAACAGAGCACAAAGGGCGCTCGATTACGTTTGTCGAATCCAGCCTTCCGCCCATACCTGTTTCCAAAACCACCACGTCGCAGTTGTTTCGGGCGAAAAACTCCATAGCGATGGCGGTCACAAGTTCAAATTCGGTGGGGCGGTCCTCCATTTCCAGAGCGAAGGGCGCGCAAAACTCCGTAATGGAAGCAAGCTCGTCCTCGAATATGGGTCGGCTGTTTATTCTCATCCTCTCGCTGAAGCCGGAAATGAACGGGGAGGTGTAAAGTCCCGTTTTAAGCCCCGCGTTTTCAAGAATTGAGGCAAGTATTGCCGAGGTGGAGCCTTTGCCGTTTGTCCCTGAGATATGGACGAAGCGCAGCTGCCTCTGGGGCTGACCCATCTTTGAAAGAAGCTCGCTTGTACGGGATAGCCCGGGTTTTGAGCCCTGCCAAACCTTTTCGTGGATAAACAAAATCGCTTCCTCAAAAGTCAAAGTTCTCGCCTCCGCCGTGAAAGTTTATAGATTCAGTATATCACGCGCGCTCACGCAAAAGCAACACGAACGCCGTATTTGAGCATGTCTAAAAACGGGCAGTCCGCTTGCAATCACAAGCTATAGCCTTAAGGCAGCTCGGTATGATGATATGGGAATATATAGGTCCGTTACCTGCTAAATACAGTAATCCTAACACGATTTCGAATGTATAACAATCTCAATTGTTTCATCAGCAATAATTTTGAGAAAAGCATATATATTTATACAATAAAATAGCAAAAAATTGTTGACCCGCCATAAAAATCGTGTTAGAATACGAATTACCTGTCGGCGGAGAGGTTTTTTTTCGTGCGCGAAATTTCGCCAATTCAGGATATCCGTTCCGACCAGGGAGGCAACGAGGCTATTAAGCCAAATATTACAAGGAGGTGCCGATATGCGAGTAAAAGTTACGATGAGATGCACTGAGTGCAAGCAGAGGAACTACAATACTTTCAAGAACAAGAAGAATACCCCAGACCGTCTTGAGATGAGCAAGTATTGCCCGTTCTGCCGCAAGCATACAACGCATTCAGAAACGAAGTAGGTTTTTTAGAAAGGATGTGTTCAAATGTCAAAAGCCAAGGAAGACGCGGTTAAAAGGACCACGGACGCTGTTAAAAAATCTACCGGAAACGAAAAGAGAAGTGTTAAAGAGCGCTTAGTACAATGGTTCCGCGACCTTAAAAGTGAACTTAAGAAGGTCGTTTGGCCCACAAAGGAGCAGACCATTAAGAACACAACCGTTGCGCTGGCGGTTACCTTTGCCTCCGCAATAGTTCTTTGGGGCTTCGATTGGATTGCCGCAAAGGGTGTCGAAGCGCTTATCAGTTTGGTAGGTTAGAGCATGGCTGAAGATGTAATGTGGTATGTAGTCCACACATACTCCGGCTATGAAAACGCTGTGGCAGCAGCGATATTAAAAGCAGCGGAAAACCGCAAGATGCAGGAACTCATCACAGAGGTCAACATTCCCATGGAAACCGTTACGGAATATGTCGACGCCGGCGAAAAAACCGTTGAGCGCAAGACCTATCCGGGTTACGTTTTCGTAAAGATGATTTTAACGGATGAGAGCTGGCATCTGGTTCGCAATGTTCGCGGAGTTACCGGCTTTGTCGGGGCGGACGGGAAAGCCGTTCCGCTTACCGAAAAAGAAATACTCGAATTGGGCGTTGAGCGCCACGAGGTGGTTGAAGGCTTCAAGGTCGGCGACACCATCAAGGTTGTTGACGGTCCGCTTGAGGGCTTCCTCGGAACAGTCGAGGATGTTGATTCCGGTAAAAAGAGAGTCCGCGTAATTGTCTCCATGTTCGGCAGGGAGACACCGGTCGATTTGGAACAATACCAAGTCGAATATGTTTCAGAATAATTAGGAGGTGCACGTAAAGTGGCACAGAAAGTAGTAGGTTTAGTCAGATTTCAGGTTCCCGCGGGCAAGGCAACACCGGCTCCTCCCGTAGGTCCCGCACTTGGTCAGTACGGCGTAAACATCGGCCAGTTTACCAAGGATTTTAATGAGCGCACAAAGGGCGACATGGGAATGATGATTCCCGTCGTCATCACGGTTTATTCCGACCGTACATTTTCATTCATTACAAAGACCCCTCCGACAGCGCTTCTCGTCAAGAAAGCCTGCGGAATCGAGCACGCCTCCGGCGTTCCTCAGCGCGATAAGGTTGCGACCCTAAGCCGTGAGGATCTCCGCAAAATCGCGGAGCTCAAGATGCCCGACCTCAACTGCTCCGACATTGAAGCGGCTATGAGCATGGTTGCCGGCACCTGCCGCAGCATGGGCGTCAACGTAGCAAAAGCTTAACACTGATTCGGCGCTAACCGCCGTTTCCTTTACGTGGGAGGATAAGTCCATCCGACGAACCACATTACAAGGAGGATAAACAAAATTGTTTAGAGGTAAAAATTACAAAGAGAGCGCAAAGCTCGTAGATAAAGCAAATCTTTATGACCCCATGGAGGCCTTCGGCCTTGTTATCACAGCATCAAAGGCAAAGTTCGATGAAACTGTCGAGCTTCACGTCAGACTGGGCGTTGACTCCCGTCACGCCGACCAGCAGGTTCGCGGCGCTATCGTTCTTCCCCACGGCACGGGCAAGGTTCGCAAGGTTCTTGTTTTCTGCAAGGAAGAGCGCTTCCAGGAAGCTCTCGACGCGGGCGCAGATTTCGTCGGCGCACAGGACATGGTTGACAGGATTCAGAAGGAAAACTTCTTTGATTATGACGTCGTTGTCGCAACTCCCGATATGATGGGTGTTGTCGGACGTTTGGGTAAGATTTTGGGACCCAAAGGCCTCATGCCGACACCGAAAGCCGGAACCGTTACTCCGAACATTGCTCAGGCAGTCAAGGAAATCAAGGCCGGTAAAATCGAGTATCGTCTGGACAAGACCAACATTATCCACTGCCCCATCGGCAAGGTAAGCTTCGGCCCCGAAAAGCTCAACGATAACTTCATTGCGCTTATTAACGCAATCATCAAGGCCAAGCCCGCCGCGGCAAAGGGCCAGTATATCAAGAGCTGTGTTACCGCTTCCACCATGGGACCTGGAGTAAAAATCAATCAGGCCAAGCTCGTCTAGTTAGAGGCCAAATAGAGCCCACATCGTAAACGCTTCATGCCAACTCCGTTTGGTGGAAGCGTTTACTTATTTCGTCAGCGCTGCCCTGCTGTATCTTTATACAGCGACGGGCAGCGCTTTCTCGTCTGTGGACACTCTTTGACCTCGAACTTCATTATATTACAGCTACGAGCGGCTCTTTCTCGTCTGCGAACATTCTTTAATCGCCGGCGGCTTATAACCTAAGCTACGAGCAGCGCTTCCTCGTCTGCAAGCCAGCTGAGGCGTCCTTACGCTTGCGGTGAGTCGAGAGCAACGAGCGGCGCTTCCTCTTCTGCGGGATAAAAAACAGCGCCGCTTCAAAAACTTTGTGCAGATGAAAAGCTCCATGTCTTGATTACAGAAACAAAAAGTGGTATCCTATGCCAGATGATATCACTTTTAAATTTAACGGAGGATTATTATATGGCAACACCGCATAATACTGCCGAAAAGGGTCAGATAGCAAAAACTGTGCTGATGCCGGGCGACCCGCTGCGGGCAAAATTCATTGCCGAGAACTTCCTTGATAACCCCGTGCTTGTCAACAATGTGCGCGGCGTTCAGGGTTACACTGGTACAAAGCGCGGCGTTCCCGTAACCGTTATGGCAAGCGGCATGGGCATTCCCTCCATAGGTATTTACAGCTATGAACTATACAATTTTTACGATGTGGAAAACATCATCCGTGTCGGCAGCGCGGGCGCACTCTCAGATGATTTGAAGCTCCGTGACATAGTTGCGGGCATGTCGGCAGGTACGGACTCCGCCTTTGCCGAAAAATTCGGGGTTCCCGGCACTCTCGCGCCGACTGCGAGCTTTGAGCTATTACGCCATGCGGTTGAGTGCGCGGAGGCAAAAAAACTGAATATTCAGGTCGGCAGCGTTCTTTCAAGCGATAATTTCTATGGCGACGAGCATACATCACTTGATAAATGGAAAAAGATGGGCGTATTGGCGGTTGAAATGGAGGCCGCGGGGCTTTACCTCACAGCTGCGAGAGCGGGAAAGAGGGCACTCTGCCTTTGCACAATTTCGGACCATATATACAGACCAGAGGAGATGTCCGCTGAGGAAAGACAGCTCGGTTTTGCGGAAATGATTGAGCTCGCGCTGGATGTTGCGGTGAAAATGGGCTAAGCTAAGTTAGTGAAGCCCCAAGCTGTCCTTTACATTATTGTCGGAAACGGGTGAAGCAATGACAGGTATTCTTCCAATCGTATTTTTGACACTGGCAATAACGCTTGTGTTTTTCTTCTTTTCTCTGTATCTGCGCCTCTTTAAAAAAGAAGATCCCGTGGCCGATGTTTACGAACGGGAAACCGCCGCGCTAAGCTATCCCAGACGGCGTTTCCCCGTGACGAAAAGGGACTTGCTGCCGCTTATACTCATTCCGATAATCTATGGAGCAGTCGCTTTTTACGGACTTGGGGACAAGCAGGCTCCCGAGAGCTTCTGCCATTTCGCCGAAAAGGGACGCTATGTCGTGATAGAACTTCCTGAGGAGATGCCCATCTCACGTGTGCTTTACTATTCGGGTATCTTCACGGGCAACTATTTTCTCCAGTTCTCGTCGGACGGGGTTAACTATACCGACGAGTCCACAATGGAGCAAAAATACTCAGATATTTTCAAGTGGAACGAAGCGAAAATGAATCTGGCGGGAAAGCCCGCTAAATATATTCGTATTATCGCGGACGACACAACCGAAATGGGCGAATTGGCTCTTTATGACTGGCAGGGCAAACGAATATCACCCACAACGCTTAAATATGACGCGGGCGCGGCGCCTCTTTTTGACGAGCAGGAAATGGTTCCCGACGTCATGACATATATGAACAGCTCTTATTTCGACGAAATTTACCACGCACGCACGGCTTATGAGAATATCCGAAATATAACGCCCTACGAGATTACTCACCCTCCGCTCGGCAAGCTGATAATTGGGCTGGGAATCAGGGCCTTCGGACTAAACCCCTTCGGCTGGCGCTTCATGGGAACACTTTTCGGAGTGCTCATGCTTCCGTTTTTCTACATCTTCATAAAAAACCTTTTCGGCTCGACCGCAATATCAACCTGCGGCACTCTGCTTTTCGCGTTTGACTTTATGCACTTCGTGCAGACAAGGATTGCGACTATCGATACCTACGGCGTGTTTTTCATCATACTGATGTATTTCTTCATGTACCGCTATATCACGGCGCCGCGGGACGATCCTTTTATGAAAAAACGGCAGGAAATTGTACCGTTGTTTTTGTCGGGACTCTGTTTCGGGCTTGGAGCCGCCTCTAAGTGGACGGCGATTTATGCCGGAGCGGGGCTCGGGTTAATATGGCTTTTGTTCCGTATAGCCAGAGGCAGAGAGCTGGTTAAATCGGGGCATGAGGATGAGCACCGCCGAGAGCTTAGCACAAACATCCTGCAGTGTGTGCTGTTTTTCATCATTATTCCGACTGTAATCTACTATGTCAGCTATTATCCTTACGGCACGGCAAAGGGCATGTCCGGCTTCGGAATGTTCCTTAATAAAGACTATGCGCAGCTCGTCCTGGACAACCAGAGCTACATGCTGCGCTACCATGAGGGAGTGCACGCCACCCATCCCTATTCCTCGCGCTGGTACCAATGGATTGTTGACGGAAGACCGATTCTGTATTTTCTGCGCTCCTCCGCAAACAATATGAAATCGGCGTTCGCGGCGTTTTTAAATCCGCTTGTCTGCTGGGGCGGACTTTTGGCGATAATCGCGATGGGATGGAAAACTATCCGCTTCCGCGACGGGAAGGCGCTGTTTATCCTCTTGGGTTATCTTGCTCAGTTGGTGCCGTGGATGTTTATTTCGCGCATAACCTTTGAATACCATTACTTCCCCTGCCTTATTTTCCTCGTGTTGGCTATCTGCCATGTGTTTAATTCGTTCAGACTGCGCGACGTCAGATGGAAGAGGAAGGTTTTCGGGGCGACTGCGCTGTGTTTAATACTGTTTGCAGCCTTCTATCCCGTGCTGACGGGCGTTCCTGTGACCAGAGCCTATTCGGACCTTTTGGCTTGGATTCCGGGCGCGTGGCCGTTTTAGGTGAAATCCGTTAAAAAGCCGTTACAATTTAAGCAAGGAGACTCAGAATGTTTCTGACAGATTACCATATCCACAGCAGCTGTTCGGACGACGGACACAACACCATGCTCGAAATGGCGATGGCGTCCTATGAAAAGGGGGTAAGGCAGCTCTGCTTTACCGACCACTGCGATATCGACCATTTCCGTACCGGCGAACCGAATCCGAACTGCTTCTTGATTCGCAGGCAAATGCTCGATATGTATAACAGCACTCTTCCCGCCTTGCCTAAGGACATGAAGGTTTTTCTCGGTCTTGAGCTTGGAGAAGGAAATCACGACCCTGCCGAGGCAAAGAAAATTGCGGATTCGGAGGAGCTGGACTTTGTTCTGGGCTCAATTCACAACCTCAAGGGTAAACCGGATTTCTACGAAACGAAGTACAGCAGCGACGAGCGAAGTCAGGCTCTTATAGATAACTACATGGATGAGCTTATTGAGCTTTCGCGCATTGACTGCTTCGATGTGATGGCGCATATCGGATACCCCTCGCGTTATATTCGCAAGGGAGGCGAAAGAGTTGAAATCAGCACTAGAACCTACCTTGATTCTCTAAAGCTTCTTCTTAATAACCTTATTGAACGCGGCAAGGGAATTGAGATTAACTGCTCAGGTTTTCGCACTCCTCCGGGCGGAGGCTCATTGCCCTCCTTTGATATACTGAAGCTTTACAAGGAACTGGGCGGAGAGATAATTACCGTCGGCAGCGACGCCCACAGAGTTACAAACGCAGGGGTTGGACTTAACGAGGGCTTTGACATCCTGCGTGATTTAGGGTATAAATATGTTGCGGTTTTCGAAAAGAGAAAACCGAGCTTCTTAAAAATATAGCAGCGGGATATGTGTGGAATAATCAGTATCTCAAATGAATAGGTCTCTAAATCTTCAAAAAAGGAAGTGTTAAAATGATAGCTTTGGGAAGTGACCACGGGGGCTTTGAACTGAAAAAGGAAATAATGAAGCACCTCGACGAAAAGGGCATAGAATACAAGGATTTCGGCACTCATTCCGAGGATAGCTGCGACTACCCCGTTTATGGGGAAGAGGTCGGCAGGGCTGTTGTTTCGGGTGAATTTGAAAGCGGAATCGTAATCTGCGGGACAGGAATCGGCATTTCGATAGCCGCCAACAAGGTTCGAGGAGTGCGCGCAGCGCTTTGCCACGACTGCTACTCCGCCGAATACACGCGCCGTCATAACAACGCCAATGTTCTGGCTCTCGGAGGAAGAGTTATCGGTGTGGGACACGCGCTTAAAATCGTTGATATTTTCCTCAGCACCGATTTTGAGGGCGGCAGGCACGCAAGACGTGTTGATTTAATTTCAAAGATTGAAGAAAAAGAAGCTTAATTTATCGGAGGAGCGAAGATGGCAATCAGAGCGAAGGATATTTACGAGGGCAGGAAAAAATCGCGCTTTCACCTGGGCGTAATCATAACGGTTTTGCTGGCCCTTATCGTCGCCGCTGTTTTGCTTTTCTACGGCGTGCGGCAATATGCGGTTTATGACGACAGCGGAAACGCAACTATTGTATGGCCTTGGACCAAGGATGAAGCCGTCCCGGATACCTCTGCGAGCCCGTCGCAAAGCGCACAGCCGAGCCCGTCCACAAGCCCGCTCCAAAGCCCGAGCGCGACCTGAAAAAGCTCCCAAATTCACGAGCTTTACGCTTATGAAACATAAATCAAAAAAGAGCTTGCAAAATATATTTTCCTATGCTACAATACAACTTGCGCTTTAAACTTAAACTCATGAAAGAGGTGAACATAATGAAGGAAGGTATCCATCCCAAATACGAGCAGACTAAAATCAAGTGTGCTTGCGGCGAAGTTATAGAAACAGGCTCAACAAAGAAGGACATTTCGGTTGAAATTTGCTCCAAATGTCACCCCTTCTATACAGGCAAGCAGAAGCTGGTCGACACCAGCGGACGCGTCGAGAAGTTCAATAAGAAGTTCGGCCTTTAAGTCTGTAATATAAACTCAAAAGTTAAATGCCCCGCGCCAAAAGGCGCGGGGCATTTGCGTTTAGCTTCTTGACGATTCTTTGTTATGGTAGTATGGTAAATATATCCTGTTGATTAAACAGTGAAATTTCTTGACTATAATTTGCGCGGATTGTTTTCGTGCTGTCTTATCGGAGGTTTTCAAATGGGTTTCATTGCGGTCACTTGCCCGAGCTGCTCTGCTCACCTTGAGATTGACGAAGCTTCCAACAGCTGCTACTGCTCATACTGCGGAACCTTGGTGGAGCGTGAAAGGATAAACATAAACGTATCAGGCTCGGTTAAGCTGGATCAGTCGGGACAGCAGGACAATTTCCGAAAACTTGCCGAAAGCGCGTTTTCGGTCGGAAATTATGCCGAGGCCTATAGGTACTATTCCAAAGTTCTCGAAATTTCGATTAGCGATGCGCGCGCCATTTTCAGGAAGGGTTTGTGCGCGGGCTACCTTTCTTTAAATTCCGGAGCGTTTCGGATTGTTGAGGTGATGGAGGGCTATACCTCGGCAATGCTTATGCTCGGCAAGGACGAGGACACAAAAAGCCGCTTTACGGGGGAATACATCGCGCTTGCAATTGCGTACAGCTCTCCGCTGATGAAACATAGCGGCACAGTTTTTGCGGATAATGCGGCTTTTATGTTTTTCTGCAACGAGTATCAGGTGAAAATAAGTCAGATTTACGATATGTACTGCCGCGTGCCGACCATATTCAGCAATCAGTGCGAATCGTTTTTATCCCATATTTTGCGGGTGTGTTCGTGCGCGGAGCAGAAGTATCACTGTTATTACTATATAAATAGCAGCTCAGGGCCTCCAAGACAGATGAAAAAGCTTCTCCTTATGCCGACGAATACTCGCGGCTGCGCAAAATCGATAGCTGATAAATGCAGAATGAATTATATGTATCTGCCCCATATAATAAAGCAGTCAAAAAGCCTTAATGAGGAAATTGCCGTAAACCAAGGGAAAATTACAGTCTATGAAAACGCTTATAATGCTTTTGGGCAAAGCAATCCGCAGTACCTTTCCCAAATGCGCTCAATTAAGGTCGGAGGAACCCTGCTTGTAATTCTTATTACTGTATTTTCGTGTGTTGCTTTGTTCATCGTTTCCGTATTAACGCTGCCATACCTTTTAGTTTCAATTCCTGCGGCAATAATTGCCGCCTGCCTTGTCTGGAAACAAATGAAGGCAAAGAAGCTCGCCGAGTTGGACAGCGCTTTTCTACCGCCGGAAATTGTCGAAATGAGAAAAACCAGCGACGAAAGCAAAGCGCTTCTCGAAAGAGCTAATAATAAAAAGGCATCGCTTGTTCTGAAATAGAACCTCCGCTAAAAACAGCGTTTTACCGTAAAAGCTGCCGCATAAAAAAATGAGCCGAAAGGCTCATTTTTTTATAAGTTTTGTATTTTAATCTCCGATACAAGCCCCGCACGCAAAAAACAGAGCAAGCAACTGGAAACGGGCTTATTGAAAATTCGCGACATTGCGTATGCGTAAGCAGAGATTTGATTTCTGTAACGCTCCGTTAGCTCGTGAAGGGTCTCGGGCGTGACGTAATCGGTTTTATAATCGATAACCGTGAGAGCGCCGCGATTTTCAATACAGCAGTCAACCACACCCTGCAGGAGTATGCTCTCGTCTTTTGTTTCTTTGAAAAACCTCTCAGCCGGGCAGAGAAGCGAGAAGCGAAGCTCGCGGTGTATCTTCTCGGCGGATTTTATGCGCGCTCCGGTTTCGGAGGCGAAGAAACTTAGAATTGAAGCTCTGTCAACCGCCCCCGCTTGTCTTTCGGTGAGCTGCCCCAAGGCTCTTATTCTTGTGATTTCCCCTTCAATTGCAGAAAGCGAATGGGTTTTTTCAAAATCGATAAACTGCATTACGATGTGTGTTGCGCTTCCGCGCTCGGCTGCGGATATGGGGCGGGCTTCCGCCGTAAAATCGGGCAGGCGGAAGCTGAAGCCTCGCTCTTTTAGGAGCGTTTGTGCGTCCGTATCGAGCTCCTCCTGCGGCAGTGCGGTTGCGGTGAGCTTTGACGGAAGCTTTGAAACACCGCAATATGGATAGCTCCAGTCCAGAGCCCTTTTAAGCTCCTCAAGCTCCCTGTAACTCGGCTGCGTGCGCTCAATTGTCCGGACCTCGGAAAATTCTTTGGGCGCTTCGGTATCATTGGGCACCTCTTCGGTGGTGACTGAAATAAGCCCGCCGTTTTCAACAAGCGCGGCAGAGATAAGCCAGTGCGACATGGAGGGAGCGGCTTTTAAAAGCTCAGGGCTGACGGGTGATGTAAGATTTTCCTTGAGCTTGCTTTTCAGTGCCTCGGAATCCTTCACGGCGCATGAGATATAAAGCCTCTCTTTCGCTCTCGTCATCGCCACATATAACACGCGCATTTCCTCGGAAAGAAGCTCGGAATTAAGCCTTGAGGCAAGAGCGCGTCTGGCAAGCGTCGGATACTCTAGACCGCGCTCGGTGTCCGTAAGCTTACAGCCAAGACCAAGCACGGGGTGAATAAGCACAGGCTGACGTAAATCCATTTTATTAAATTCCCGCGAGGTGTTGGCAAGAAAAACAACAGGGAATTCCAGACCCTTCGATTTGTGAATACTCATAAGCGAAACGGCGTTGCCGACTCCGCTGATTCCGACTGTCGGCTCCTCGCCGCGCTCCTCCATTCGCTTTAGCTGCTTTAAGAACTCGAAAAGTCCGCGGTAGCCGTTTTCCTCAAATTTCGCCGCGTATTCGAGAAGAAGCATGAGCTTAGCAGAACCGAAAGAGCCTTCGCCCGAAGCGGCACAGATTGCGGTCAGCTTAAGTCTGTCATAAATCAGGCAAAGCAGCTCATAAACACCGATGTCGCTGCTGAGAGCGCGAAGCTGAGAAAGCGTATTTAAGAAGTGTGAGCATTTATCGTCATTGTCCGAGGCCTTTTCGAGTGCCCCGAAGAAATCACCGTCGCGCCGGGCCGCGCGTATGATAGAAAGCTCGTCCGCGGAAAACCCGAAAACGGGCGAAGAAAGCACTGCAGCAAGAGGAATATCTCTGTGGGGGTTGTCGACAACGGAAAGGAGAGCTCGCACAATTAAGATTTCGGGAGCAGTGAAGAAGCCGCCTCCCTGCTCAGTGCTTACGGGAATGCCCTCCTCGGACAGGGCACGGCGGAAAGAGGCTCCCGCCGTATTCGGAGAACGAAGCAGGATCGCAATGTCTCCGTATTTTATAGGTCTTTCATCGCCGCTTTCCAAAACGGTTTCTCTGTTATCAACGAGTTGTCTTATTCGCCTTGCAACCATTTTTGCCTCAAGATAGGTCTTGTCGGGTCGCTCCTCTCCATCCTCCGCTGAGGGCACGCGCAAGAGCGAAATCTCTGTTTTTCCGCGGGGAGGCGGAGCTTCAACAGGAGGCAGCAGGGACGAGCTTTCGTCGTAGCGTATCTCACCGAGCGATTCTGACATCGTGTTTGAAAAGACGTGGTTGCAGGCTCCGAGGATGTTTCTGTCCGAGCGAAAATTGCTCCGAAGGAGAATCCTCTTCGGCTCGGTATCCGCTGCCGAGGAAAAGTCCTTAAAGTTTAAATACTTATTTATGAATATTGAGGGGTCGGCAAGGCGGAAACGGTAGATGGACTGCTTAATGTCGCCAACCATGAAGATATTATTGCCGTTTTTTGAAACACAGCGGAAAATCAAGTCCTGAACGGCGTTAACATCCTGATACTCGTCCACCATAATCTCGGTGAAGCGCTTTGAAACTTCGAGCGCCGCGTCTGTAGGCTCATTGGTTTCAGCCTGACACAGGAGCTTTACGGCGAAATGCTCCAAATCCGAAAAATCCAGAAGATTATGTCTTCGTTTTTCCGCCGAGTAGAGTCTGTCAAATTCTAGCGTCAGAAAAATGAGTGCACGCATTGCGGGTGCTGTTGCATTAAGCTCGCTGAGCAGCTTTTCGGAGGGAGAATCGAAAACGGCGCAAAATCCCTCCGCCGCCTTCTTGCAGCTTTCGCGTGCGGAGGTGATGGTGGCTTTTCTCTCCTCGAACGGAAAATTTTTAAGTGGCTTTAAGCGAGGAAATGCAATCGGAAGCGCCGCTGCCGCCTTATCCCAGCCCAGTTCAAGCGACCTTATAAATTCGCGCAGGGAATCCAGCGTTTCACAGAGGCTGTCGCCGTAGGCGGCGATAATCGGGGCATTTTCGGTCGTATCGGAATTGAGGGAATACCATAGCCCTTCAAGTCGAGCTGTCCAGAATTTCGCCGTTTGTTTCGTGTTCTCCAAAAGCTCCTGTCCCCAAACGGTTTCACCCGCATCGGTGAGGCCCGAAACATCAAGAAGCCTAAGCTGCTCGGAGGCCCATTTTTCGGGGTAGGGGTGGCTTTGAATTTTTTCGTTAAAATCAAGCACGGTTTTAGCAAGACGGGAATCGTCGCGTCCCGCGCCGACGCTTTCGACTAAAGCGGCAAAGTCGGCGTTATCTCCGAGCTTTTCGTAGGCGGCGTCCAGTGTTTTCTCAAGCGCCTTTTCCTTTAGCTGCGCGCATTTGTCTTCGTCTCCCACCCGGAAATCGGGTGTTAAGCCCAGCTTGTGGCAGTATTCGCGGAGAATTGTAGTGCAAAAGCTGTGGATGGTGCCAATCTGCGCCCTGTAACAGAGCGTGCTTTGGCGGCGCAGTCTTCGGTTTTCCGGCTCTGCCGCGCAGCGCAGTGCGAGCTCGTCCAAAATTCTTGAACGAAGTTCTGCGGCTGCGGCGCGGGTGTAGGTAATTATGAGGAAGGAGGATATATCTTTTGGCTCGTTTTTGTCGGTGACGTATGACATGAGCCTCTCGGTTAAAACCCTTGTCTTGCCGCTTCCCGCGGCGGCTGATACCAGAAGGGAACTGCCTCGGGCAAAAACCGCTTGTTCCTGCTCGGGCGTCAGATTTATCCCGGTCATTTTTGCCCCTCCAGTCTGTCCCAAAATTCGCTCGGCTTAAGCTTTGAAAGGTAGCGCCTTGAGTCGAGCTTTTCGTCAAAGCGGCACACGCTCAGATATGGGCAGTAAAGACAGGCGTTGTCGGCCTCTCCCCTGTAATAGGGCGAGGCTTCGATTTTGCCGCCAGAAAGATTTTTCGAGAGCTCCAGAAGCCTTCTGTCAACATGGGCGTGCAGAGCCTTAAACTGTTCGTGTCCCGCAAGAGCGTCCGTGTTCAGGCTGCCGTCCCGTTTGAAGCTTACGGGAAGATACTCGGGGTTTTCCGAGTTCTCCATCGCGGCTATAATATCGGCATCGTCCAGAATCAAACCGCTGCGCCTGCGTGTTTTTGCCTTTGCGGTTTCAAGTTCCTCGTCAGAAAGGTCTCCGTTCGAGGAAATAAGGTCATCCCTCGCGGGGACGTATAAAACTCCGGCAGGGACGATTGCCGCACCGTAGCGCTGCGCACCCTCCTGCTCGAGGGCGAACAGATATAGAAGCATTTGCATTCCCATGCCGTACCAAATATCCGAGAGTGAAAAGGATTTTTTACCGGTTTTATAGTCGATTATTCGAAGATAAAGCTTTCCGTCTTTCAGGTAAGCGTCTACTCGGTCGGCTATACCGTTTATAAACAGCTCGTTTTCCCCGTCAAAAAATCGCATGGGAGGAAGTTGTCCGTCCTTGCCCAGAACAAGCTCGAAGTCGACAGGGGCAAAGTCTGATTTTGAAAGCTCCCTCACCATGTCCGCGACAACATGACGCACGCGGGGACGGAGCCTGTCAAAAAGATAGATGAAGCGTGGGGACTTATCTTCAAAGCCGCCCAGCTTTTCCTTTATGTAGAGGTCGGTGTATTTGTCGACGAGCGCATCTGTTTCGCCCGTTGTCACGCTTTTAAAACCGATGCCCTTGGATATTTCGCCCGCGGTGTGCTCCAGAACATAGTGCATGAAGGTGCCCAGCTCGGGAGCCTCAAAGCCCGCGCTCTCGCGTTCGTTAAGCTTAAGACCGTAGCGCAGGAAATAGGAAAAGCGGCAGGCGGTGTAAGTATCAGTGCGCGTGGGAGAAAGGGTAAGCTTTTCACCGTAAAGCGCGCGAACGCTGTTTTCAGAGAGCTTGCCGCGCCTAAGCGTTGCTCTTTGCCTCAGCTCAAGAAGCTTCCTGCTTCCCTCCTCCGTTTCAGAAAAATACTTCAGAGCAAGGAAAGCGTGCTCGTCGCCGTTTTCAGGGGCGCCGAGAGCAAGAAGAAAAGCTGGAAGCTTTGCCGCAAGCCGTATTTCCGAAAGGTTCAAAGTTTTTTCCTCAAGAGCGAACAGAAGCTTCGCGCGGGTAATGAGGAAGCTCGGTCTTGTCTGTGCTCCGCTTGAGTCAAAGCTGCAGTAGGAAAGCGTCAGAGTTTCGGAGGGCAGACTTGCGCAGTTGTAAATCAGTGACAACTCGCGTGAGAGCTCGTCCGTTCCGCCGCCGAGTGAAATTCCGAGCTCGCCCAGCTCGTCCCGCTCTTCGCCCGAAAGAAGACCCGAGCCTGCATTCATCTGCGGCAGTCTGTCGTCAGAGGCACCGAGAATTATCAGGTGTTTAATGTGACGGCGGCGCATTCTGTCCATGTCGCCCGCTGAAACACTGTCAAGCGAAACGGGTATGGCTGAGATGTCGTACATGGAGAGCGTCTGTAAAAACAGCTTTGAAAACTCCTCCTGATTCATCGGCGTGTCGCCCAAAATCGCGGCGGTCTGTTCTAGTGACTTTAAAACGGTCTCCCAAAGCTGAACGTATTCGGAGGCAAGAAGCTCATGGCCCGAATCCGCAAGCTCGGCAGCCTTTAATTCGAGCGTTTCGGGAAGCTTGAGTTCCGCAAGAAAATCTGAAAGCGCCTTTGCCTGCTCCGCGGCGGTGCGCGCATTTTTCCCGTTTTCGGCAAGGGAGGCAAGCGGTCGGGAAAGCTCGCGCCTTACAGTGTCGACCGAGGAGAGCCTTGCCGTGCTCTCCTCGGTCTGCTCCGAGCCATAGCCGTCGGGGTGCGCCGCCCAGGGCTTGGAACGTGTCCACATAGCGCCGCGGACACTCCACATCGTTACGTATTTTTCCAAAAGGTCGCGGTTTTCCTGAGAGATGCCGGTCAAACCCGTTTTCATATAGTTAAGAACAGCTTCTGCGTCCCAGCCGCCGAAAATGACTTCAAAAGCGGCAGCAATAAGCGCCGAAACGGGTTTTTGCAGAATACTGCCGCGACGCGCCGTGAATAATGGGACGTCATAAAGACGGAAAGCCTCTTCAAGCGCCGCGCTGTAGCTGTCAAAGCCGCGCACGGCAATCGCAATGTCGCGGAAACGGCTGTGCCCGCCGCTCTCCCGCACGAATTTCAGGCACTTCGCTGCGGCCATCTCGCACTCGCTGCGGATACTGTCCGCTTTTACAACGCTTATGCAGTCCCCCTCATTTTCGTAAACTTGGGAGGTAAAGCTAAACAGTTTTTCCTCAAAGAAAGCGAGGGGAGAAGCCTTTTTCTGAGCATTCTCGGGATATAGGATTTCGGTTTTAACATCGAGCTCCTTGGCATAACGCAGAAGGGTGTTCGCCGCAAGACGCGACTGCTCAAAGTGTTCACCGTCACCGTATAGGCCGTCGCATGTAAGGCAAACGCTCAGCTCCGCGTTTTTTGCAAGAAGAGCGCGCAAAACCTGAAGCTCCGCCCCCGTAAAATCGGTGAAGCCGTCAACGTAAATATGTCCGTCCGTTCCGACGGAGCTTTCGGAAAGAGTTTGAGCCAAACGTATAAGCCTGTCAGAGGGGTCGGCTCGCCCCTGGGCAAGAACGGCGTCGTAGGCATCCAGACACAGAGCAAGGTCAAAAAGCTTTTCTGCCAGACCCGTTCCCGCATTTTCGGCGGCTTCAAGCAGCTTCTGCGAGCTAATGCGGGCTGCCTTAAGCTCCGATACGGTCTGCAAAAGACTTGTCTGAAGCTCCGCCTTGTTTTTAGCGGTGGAGTATAGCCTCAGCCTTGAGCTGATCTGATTCAAGGCGAGTGACATGCAAAGAAGCCTGCCGCCCTTGTCGAGGGGAATGCGTCCGCCTGTGCCCGTTTCCTGCGAAACGCGCACAGCGAGCCTTGAGAAGCTAAAAACCTCCGCATAGAGCGAAAGCGTGTCGCCGCAAACAGAGCAAAGCTCACGCTCGGCCTCAAAACTGTATTGTTCGGGAACAATTAGAAGAATCCCGCCGCGGCACTCCGAAACCTTTTGTCGTATTTCTTCGGTCACGAGGGAAGTTTTGCCGCTTCCTGCGGCGCCTAATATGAGCCTTAGCATACTGCCGCCCCTTTTAAGTTTCTATGCAGAGTATAGCATAATAAAAAGTGCATATAAAGTGGGAATAAGCATATTTTATCGTATTATGGGCTAACAGTTAGTTACAATTATTAAAGGGTGTTCAAAATCAAAGATTCGCGGATATATCAGGCTTTTTGGACTTATTCGGAGTAATTCGACCCAAACTCTCAATTGACTTGACCCTTCCTCCATGATAAAATAATACGCAATATTGTATACCCCCGCATACGAAGGAGTGATTATCCGCAATGGATGAGGGCAGTTGGTTGTCCTGGCTTTTAATAATTCTACTGGTTTTTGCCGCATCGTATTTTGCGACAGCGGAAACTGCGTTTGCATCTGTCAGCCGAATTAAGGTGAAATCGGAGCTTGACAGGGGCGACCGTCGCGCTAAAAAGGCGCTAATTATTTTAGACAATTTTGACAGCGCTATTACCACCATACTAATAGGCACTAACATCATACATATCGTCACCGCCGCATTGGTTACGGTTCTGGTCACCAAAAAGTGGGGCGTTTCCGCCGTTACGATTTCGACAATTGTTACGGCTTTGGTTATTTTCTTTGCGGGCGAAATGCTCCCCAAGAGTATCGGCAAAAAATACAGCTGCCGCTTCACTCTGGCGCTTGCTTCGTCCCTGAGCTTTTTTATGCTCATTTTTAAGCCGCTGGCCTACCTTCTGACAAAACTCGGACAGTCGGTTTCAAGACATACAAAGGGCGACACAGAGCTTACCGTTACCGAGGACGAGCTTTATGACATCATTGAGAATATGAAGGACGAGGGCGAGCTTGACGCGCAGCGCGGTGAGCTGGTTCACTCGGCGCTCATGTTCGCCGATGTTACGGTTGAAAGCATAGTGACTCCGCGGGTGGATGTCGCAGCTATCGACATTGAAACGCCCCTGCCGGAAATTCTCGCTTTTGTAAAAGCCTCAAGACACAGTCGTTTCCCGGTTTACGAGGGAAGTATCGATAACATTATCGGCGTTCTGCAAATCCGAAAATTTATAAAATCCTATATTAAGCAGGGTGACGCGCTTGAATTGCGTTCGGCCCTTGATGATATTTATTTTGCGCACCAGAGCACAAAAATCGACGAATTGCTCTCCGAGATGAGCCGCAAACGACTCAACATGGCGATAGTAACCGACAATTACGGCGGAACTCTCGGCATTGTCACGGTTGAGGATATTTTAGAGGAACTTGTCGGCGACATCTGGGACGAGGATGATGAGGTCAAGGAATCCTGCGTAAAAAATGACGACGGCAGCTTTGATTTGGACCCCGAGCTGGGTATTGAAGAGAGCTTTGAGCTGATTGATTTTGAAGATCCCGAGGACTTTGAGTTTGAGCATAAGCTTCTGGGCGAGTGGGTTTTCGAGCATTTTGACCGTATTCCCGAAGTCGGAGACAGCTTCACATATAACGGACTTGTCATCACGGTAAAGGAAATGAAACAGCACAGAATAGTGAAGCTCAATGCAGCTTTGACCTCCGCATCCGCGCAGGAAGGGGGCGACGGCAAATGAGCTATACAATGCTGATCTGGTATTGCGTTACCCTTGTGGTTTTCGTTATTCTTTCCGCCTTCTCGTCGAGCGCGGAGATGGCATATTCTTCGGCTAACCGCTTAAGACTTGAAAATATGGGCGAAAACGGCAATCGCGCATCGGCGCTTGCCTGCCGTATTTATGACAGCTACGACGATATGCTCTCCTCTGTGCTTATTCTCAACGATTTAGTGAACATCGGAGCGTCGGCAATTGTTTCCATTATAGCATTGGAACTTTCGTCCGGCGGAGATGAGGCGCTTTATACAACGCTCGGTACTGTCTTAATCACGGTTATTATCATTATCTTCGGTGAAACCATACCGAAAATTGTCGCCAAGAAGAACGCGAACAAAACAGCGAAGAACTATGCCTACATTGTGCGCGGGCTCATGATTATTCTAAAGCCTCTTGTCTTTGTCGTTGTATCTCTTATCCGCCTCATGACAAAATCGCTCAAGGGCGAAAAGCCGGCGGACGAGCAGGAGGCGGCGGTTGAGGAACTTTTCTCCCTCATCGAAACGGTTGAGGATGAGGGCGTCATCGACGAGGAGCGAAGCGAGCTTTTACAGGCGGCGCTCGATTTCTCGGAGATTTCCGCCAGCGAGGTTATGACCAGCCGTGTTGACATGATCTCCATCGATATTGACGACGACTGGGAAGAAATACTCGAGATTATCGACAAATCCCCGTATTCGCGGGTACCCGTTTTTGAGGACAGTATCGACAATATAATCGGCGTTCTTTACCTTAACCACTTCTTCAAGGCCATTACGAGCCTTGAAAAAATCGATATCAGACCGCTGCTCATTAAGCCCTGCTATGTCTATAAAACAGTTAAGCTTCCCTCGGTCCTGTCCGAAATGCGAAAAAGCCGCACTCATCTTGCAATTGTAACGGATGAATACGGCGGCTCCATGGGTGTTGTCACTATGGAGGATGTGCTTGAGGAGCTTGTGGGCGATATCTGGGACGAAACTGACGAATTTGAATCCGAAGTAATCGAGCACGATAAGAACCTTTTCGAGCTCGACGGCGACATGAACATTTCGGATTTTCTTGAGATGATTGACCGCAGCGAGGACAGCTTCGAAACTGACAGCGCGACTGTCGGCGGCTGGACGATTGAGAATTTCGGACGTTTTCCCGAAAACGGAGACAGCTTCACCTTTGAAAATCTCACGGTGACTGTTCTTGAGGTTTCCGGTCAGCGTGTGGAGAGAGTTTTACTGCTCGTCGAATGAGCGTATGCAACTGATATGGCTAAAGAAAATAAATGTATCTGTCCGAGAGCTGATTGCCCTCGTCACGGAAGCTGCGATGAGTGCCGGGCGCACCATGACGACCATAAAAAACACCCTCCATACTGCGAGAGAGAAAAGCTGAAAGCGCAAAAGCGTGAAGAACGTGCCCAAAGAAGGGCACAAAGATAAGTGAAAATAAAAGCGGTGCAGTTAACATTAACTGCACCGCTTTTGAATGCTTTTCAGACTATATATACCGAAGCTCAAGGCTTCCGAATGAGACACGACCCTTGACGGTCAGAACGGGCGCATCCGGAGCAGCGGCGCCTGCGCGGAAATTGTTGCTGACTGAGCCTGCGGAGGAATGAACCTGATCGATAACGCGCCAGTCCTTCGGCAGGTAGAGTTCGATTTTTGCGAAGCTTACATCGACATAGATTTCGGCTCCGTTCGGACTGAGCTTAACCGAGTCAAAGAAAACACCGACCCTTCCGAAGGAAGCGGAAATGTTGGCCTGCCTGAGGCAATCCGCATGAAGGTATTTGGAAACTTCGTTAAAGCTTTCGCTGATTGAAACGCTGTCGCCGTCGACAAATTCATCCAAGGGACCACGCGCTCCCGTATCAGCTGCGCAACTGTTCCGATATGCACAGCGTCTGCGCTTTCCCGTGCGGAATATCAGGCTGAGACCGATTGAAATGAAAATCGCGGTGAGAAGCAAGAGCCAAATTGAAACCTGCGGCCAGTCCAGCGGCTCCTGATAGATTGCGTAGAGCAGTGCCGCCGAAACAAGCGTGCCGAAAAAATTTAATTCAACAAGACTGCCTATAAGCGTTGCGGCCAGCAGTACCGTAGCGGCGACGCTCCAAAAGCCAAGATGTACAAAGCCTCCAAGCTGGCTGGCAACCACGAAAAAGCCTGCCGCTAAGAAGAAAACACCCCAAAACCAGTTATGTCGTTTCATAAATAACTTTACCTTTCCTGCAGCTTCAGCTGCAAATATTTATAATAATTTCTGGAGGCGTAGATTTGCTTATGGGTTCCCGAAAACTGAATTAGGCTTGCCGAGCTGATATTTCGGGCGACGGAATACACCTTTGCCGAGTTAACGATGGCGGATTTTGATACCCGAACAAAATTGCGGGGAAGCATATTCTCCAGCTCGTAAAGACGGTGCTTGATTAAGTAGGAGTCGTTCTCGGTGTGGGCGTATATGTGCTCGTCATCGGTCTCAAAAAACAGCACATTGTTTATTGGGAAGTAGAACGCCATGTTTTCCTTGAAAAAGGTAAGGCTTGGTTCGCAAACACCGTTTTCAAGGAGTAAGCGGCAGACATTTTGAATTTTCTCGTCCGCGCGGCCGCAGCGGATTAGAACCTCGTCCTCCGACATTGAGCTGTCCACCTCAATTTGAACCTTCATCCGATCACCTCTCATGATGTGAGTATATATGATGTTTATTAAAATGAAAAGAGCTTACAGGCATGAGGTGCTTTTAACAGGGCAAGAGGTAATAATTTCAAGCCAAGAAGCAAAAAAACTGTCGTCAGTCAGAAAATCTGACAGCCGACAGCTTTTAAAAAGAGTTTTTGCAACGCTTTATTTCTTTTTCTTTTTCCCTGAGGAGGGAGATGATATTGTAGGCTCGGCCTCACCCATGGATTTCGCAAACTCGCGCAGCAGCTGTTTTTGGGCTTCGCCCAGATTTTCGGGAGTCACCACCTTGACGGTGATAAACATATCCCCTCTGCCCTTGCCGCGAATATACGGGATTCCGAGCTCCTTTAGACGGAAAACCGTACCCGACTGTGTGCCCGCGGGAACGGTAAATTTTGTTTTTCCGTCAAGCGTGGGAATATCCACATCAGCTCCGAGCGCCGCCTGAACGAAGGAAATCGGCTGGGAGAACAAAACGGCAAAGCCGTCTCTCTTAAAGAGCGGGTGTGACCTTATATTGACGGTGACAAGCAAATCTCCTGCGGGTCCGCCGTTTTTCCCCGCGCTTCCGAGACCGCGAAGGGCAATTGTCTGCCCGTCGTCTATTCCTGCGGGGATGTTGGCCGAAACCTTGCGCTGCTTACGAACTGAGCCTGAGCCGTGACAGCCTGAGCAGGGCTGATGTATGATTTTTCCCGTTCCCTTACAGCGCGGGCAGCTTGTCGATGTTTGGATTATTCCGAAGGGTGAACGCTGCTGCTGCATAACGGAGCCGCTGCCCTTACAATCGGGGCAAATTTCCGCCGTGGTTCCCTCGGCGCAGCCTGTGCCTTTGCATTCAGGACAATCCTCGGTTCGCGCCACGCTGAGCTCTTTATCACAGCCGAAAGCCGCTTCCTCAAAGGTGATACTGATACTGGTACGCACATTCTCGCCGCGCATGGGCCCGTTATTCGCCCTGCGTCCGCCGCCGCCGAAGATTCCGCCGAAAAGGTCGCCGAAAATATCACCGAAATCGAAGCCGGTTCCGCCCATAGAGGGGTCAAACGCAGCATGACCGAACTGATCGTACTTTGATTTTTTTTCAGGGTCGGACAGAACCGCGTAGGCCTCCGCGATTTCCTTGAAACGGGCTTCGGCCGCTGCGTCGCCCGGATTTAAGTCGGGATGATTTTCCTTGGCGAGGGTGCGGTATGCTTTTTTTATGTCACTGTCCGTGGCGCTTTTCGAAAGCCCCAGAACTTCGTAATAATCCCTTTTATCTGCCATAAATTAGTCCTCTTCATAAAACGTCAGAGCGCCAAGGAGGTCTCAAAAAACGAGCCTTCCCTGGCCTCTGCCAAGCTGTCGAAACAGGCTTCGGTTACGGGGCGCAATTTAATTGCGCCCCGGAGTACCGATTCATTTTATTTCTTTTTGTTGTCGTCGTCAACTACTTCGTAGTCGGCGTCGTAATATTGTCCGTCCTGTGAGCCCTTTTGGTCGTGATTGCAGTTGCCGTTTCCGCCGCAGTCGCAGTTCGGATCTCCGCAGCCTTCGCCGCCGGTCTGCGCATAAAGCTTTTCGCTTACTTTGTAGAAGGCCTGCGTCAGCTCCTCGGTGGAGCTCTTTATGGACTGCATATCGGTTCCGGAGAGGGCGGTTTTAAGCTTTGCAAGAGCGGCTTCAACTTCGCTCTTATCGGCGGAGTCAATCTTGTCGCCCATTTCTGAAAGGGTCTTCTCCGCCTGGTAAGCCATCTGGTCACCCTGATTGCGGACATCAACCTCTTCCTTGCGCTTTGCGTCCTCGGCGGCAAACTGCTCTGCCTCTTTGACAGCCTTTTCGATGTCCTCCTTGGAGAGGTTGGAAGAAGCGGTTATTGTTATGTGCTGAACCTTTCCGTTACCCATATCCTTTGCGGATACGTTTACTATGCCGTTGGCGTCGATATCAAAGGTGACCTCAATCTGAGGAACGCCGCGCCGTGCGGGGGCGATACCGTCAAGGTGGAAGCGGCCGAGGCTCTTGTTATACTGAGCCATTTCGCGCTCGCCCTGAAGAACATTGATTTCAACGCTGGTCTGGTTATCGGCCGCGGTGGAGAAAATCTGGCTCTTCTTTGTTGGGATGGTGGTGTTGCGCTCAATGAGCTTTGTGCACACTCCGCCGAGAGTTTCGATTCCGAGAGAGAGAGGTGCCACGTCCAGAAGCAGAATTCCCTCAACATCGCCGCCGAGAACGCCGCCCTGGATGGCCGCGCCGACAGCAACGCACTCGTCGGGGTTGATGCCCTTAAAGCCTTCTTTTCCGGTGAGGGATTTTACCATGTCCTGAACGGCGGGTATACGGGTTGAGCCGCCGACTAGGAGAACCTTTGAAAGCTCGCCTGCTGAGAGACCAGCGTCTGAGAGGGCCTGACGCACAGGGCCGACTGTCTTCTCTACAAGGTGATTTGTAAGCTCGTTGAACTTAGCTCTGGTAAGAGTTACGTCAAGGTGCTTGGGACCGTTGGCGTCAGCGGTGATATAGGGAAGATTGATGTTTGAGGACATAACGCCCGAAAGCTCAATCTTGGCTTTCTCGGCAGCTTCACGCAGACGCTGAAGCGCGACTCTGTCGACGGAAAGGTCAACACCGTCGGACTTTTTAAATTCGTCAACCAGATATTTGGTAACGCACTCGTCAAAATCGTCGCCGCCAAGACGGTTGTTACCGGCTGTTGCGAGAACCTCGATAACTCCGTCGCCGATTTCAAGGACAGAAACGTCGAAGGTGCCGCCGCCGAGGTCATAGACCATTATTTTCTGGTCGGATTCCTTGTCAATTCCGTAAGCAAGAGCCGCAGCTGTAGGCTCGTTGATGATACGTTTAACGTCAAGACCCGCGATTCTGCCCGCGTCCTTGGTGGCCTGACGCTGAGCATCGGTGAAATATGCGGGAACCGTGATAACCGCCTCAGTGACCGAAGAGCCTAAATAGCTTTCGGCGTCCGCCTTGAGCTTCTGAAGAATCATCGCGGAAATTTCCTGGGGAGTGTAGCCCTTGTTGTCGATGGTAACCTTGTAGTTTGAACCCATTTCGCGCTTGATGGAGCTGATTGTGCGATCCGGGTTTGTGACCGCCTGACGCTTTGCTACCTGACCGACAAGACGCTCGCCGGTTTTGGAAAAAGCAACGACGGACGGAGTTGTTCTGTTGCCCTCAGCGTTTGCGATGACGACGGACTCGCCGCCCTCCATAACCGCAACGCAGCTGTTTGTTGTTCCTAAATCTATACCAATAATTTTACCCATAGTAATACCTCCAATAATAAGTTAAGTAATCAGTTTAATATAATTTCGAATTTATTTATTGAGAGAGCTTTGTGCCCCCTCGGATTCGCGTTTTAGTTTGCAACCTTTACCATGCTGCAGCGGATTACCTTGTCGCCGAGCTTAAAGCCCTTTTGAAATTCCTCGGCAACCACACCCTCGCCGAAAGCTTCGTCCTCAACGTGCATTACGGCGTTGTGGATTTCGGGATTGAATTTTGTTCCGACGCAGGAATCGATTTCGCATACTCCCAGGTTTGTCAGAATTTCTTTAAATTGGCATAAAACCATCTCAACGCCGCGGCGGGAGGCCTCATCGGCGGTTTCTATCTTAAGTGCCCGTTCAAGATTGTCATAAACCGGGAGAAATTTTATCGCGGTGTCCGCGCGGACGTCGGAATAAACGCTCTCGCGTTCCTTTTGGCTTCTTTTACGGAAATTGTCATACTCTGCGAGAAGCCTCAGATATTTATCCTTTTCGGCGCTAAGCTCCTCCTGTGCTTTTTTCAAAGCTTCGGACGACTTGTCTTTGTGTTTTTCGGCCTTTTCCTCAGGCATTGCGTTTTCGGCGGTTTCAGCCGCCGCTTCTGTTTTCAAAACGTCCTTTTCCTCCTGAGAATCAGGGGCTGTCTTCTTTGTGCTCATCTGTTATCATCTCCATGCCTTTAATTTGCAGCTTCTCGAAGCCGCGGGGTGCCTCGGACATGCCCATAAGCCTGCTTAAACCTGCCGCAATGTAGCTTAGCTTTGCGGCGACGGCGCTGTAATCCATTCGTGTCGGACCGACAACTCCGATTATCCCCCGCATATTATCTCCCGCGTTGTATCGGGCTATGACAACGCTTGAATCCTGAAGCTCTTTTGCAACATTTTCAGGTCCGATTAAAACCTGAATGTCGTCCGCACCGTCATCGGGCAGACCAAGCAGGTGCTCGCTGTCCGAAAGATAGTTCATAAGCTCGTGCGCCTTGTCAGGGTCGCGGAATTCCGGAAGACGCAGAAGGTGCGACGCGCCGGAAACGTAGGCCTCACCCTCTTTTGCCTTGGTAAGAGTATCAATTGCGAAGGCGGCAATAACAGAAACAAGTCCCATCGTGTCGCCGCAGGCCCGTTCTACCGAGGAAATCAGTGATGGACTGATTTTATCATCCGAAATGCCGACAAAATTGGTATTAAACACAGCCGCAAGCCTGACTATCATGCCCTGCTCAACGGAGAAGGGCAGATGAATGAGCTTGTTTTGAACCGTGCTGTTTGAGAGCATTGCAACGGCAATAAAGGTGTTCGCGTCGACATATATGAGGTCAAAGCGCGATATCGTTGCTGACCGCGGTGCCGCGACCGATACGGCCGGATACTGCGTGAGCGAGGATGCGAGCTTTCCGACGTCGCTCATAAGCTTGTCGAATTGCTGTATTTTGTTGCTCAGACTCTCGTTTATTGCATCAGTTTCCTCCAGCGAAAGGCGCTGACGGTTCATCAGCTCGTTGACATAGAGCCGATAAGCCTTTGGCGAGGGAACTCTTCCCGCGGAGGTGTGCGGCTGCTCAAGATAGCCCATCGCGGTGAGCTCCGCCATCTCGTTGCGTATGGTTGCGCTGCTGAGATCCAAATCGCCCAACTCCGCGATAGTTTTTGAACCAACAGGTTCGGCGCTTGCAATATACTCCTCAATGACAGCCGTTAAGATTTTTTTCTTCCGGTCACTGATTTCCATTGTTTGCGCCTCCTTTCCAAAATCGCGAATTGTGAATTTTGGCACTATCAGGCGGGGAGAACTGGCACTCTCACCCTATGAGTGCTAATTTAGCACCGCAGCACAAAATTGTCAATACTTTTCACAAACGAATTGACAGTTTATTCACATTTATTCCAATGCGGAGAGTTATTTCTCCGCCTTTTCCGGAGCTTTCTTTTTTGAAGCAAGGTTCCGAAGGCGGATTAAATTCGAGAACAGTTTTATTT
Source organism: uncultured Oscillospiraceae bacterium (assembly GCA_964459785.1). Classification (GTDB taxonomy): domain Bacteria; phylum Bacillota; class Clostridia; order Oscillospirales; family Oscillospiraceae; genus UBA2658. The sequence continues at coordinate 249,116 of CAYWNW010000001.1, forward strand.
GCCGCCGCGGTTTTCTGCTATGCAACGGCAAAAAATATTTTTGAAAATTATTCTTGCAATTGGCTTTAGATTCTGCTATCATTATAAAGCTATTCGTTTGAGTCGGTTTTCGACTTAATGGCTCAATTTTTACGAGGAGGTGCAGCTAAAGATGGCAAAGTGTGAAATTTGCGGTAAGGGTGTTTCTTTCGGTATCCAGGTGAGTCACTCTCACAGACGTTCCAACCGTACATGGAAGCCCAACGTAAAACGCGTCAAGGCCATAGTGGACGGGACACCTAAGCATGTCTACGTTTGCACCCGTTGCATGCGCAGCGGCAATGTTACCCGCGCTGTGTAGATTAAGCTGGGAAATTATTTCATGTATATAAGTAAAAGCGCCGCATTCCCTTTGAGGAATACCGGCGCTTTTGCTTTTTTATTATAAGTATTGAATGAATATCACAGCTGCAATTTGAAAAAGAAAATGGGCTATATTATGTTGCCAAATCCTGCTATAATTAATAAAATATAGGTTATAGAAAAAAGGCGGAGGTATATATGGCAGAGGAATATTCGGTTTTGTTATCCACGCTTGTCAAGGAACACGAAATGAGCGTTATTCACGTTTCCGAAAACTTTGACGAGGCTAGAATATACAGCATGGCGGTCGGCAGACCGGGGCTTCAGTTTGCCGGGTTTTTCGAGTATTACGATCCGAAGCGCATGCTTGTTTCCGGAAAGCAGGAGCACACATTTCTTGAAAGGCTTGGTCCTGAGGAGAGATTTCGGGCAATCGACGGACTTATGAGCCGCAGACCCTGCGCGATTATTATCTGCCATAATATTATGCCGTTTGACGAGCTCATCGAGCTTGCCGTTAAATATGATGTCAATGTGTTCTTATCCCCGATGGACACCTCAGAATTCATGGCGCAGCTAATCGGCTCGCTCCATGTCCATCTGGCTCCGCGCAAAACAATCCACGGCGTTTTGGTCGAAGTCTACGGCGAGGGTCTTCTCATTACAGGCGACAGCGGCATAGGAAAAAGCGAAACGGCGCTTGAGCTGATAAAGCGCGGACACAGGCTTATAGCCGATGACGCGGTGGAAATAAAGAAAATATCCCACAACAACCTCGTCGGCGAAGCGCCCGCGATGATTCGGCATTACATGGAATTTCGCGGAATCGGTATTGTCAACGCGCGCTTCATCTACGGAGTCGGCGCGGTTAAGTCGACACAGCAGATTCACCTTGTTGTGAAGCTCGAAAACTGGGAGGACTACAAGTCCTACGACAGGCTGGGGGTTGACGAGGAATACACCGAAATACTCGGGGTAGACGTTCCCTCGGTCACGATTCCCGTTCGTCCGGGAAGAAACCTTGCGGTAATTCTTGAACTTGCCGCAATGAACAACCGCCAGAAAAAACTGGGTTACAACGCGGCGGAGGATCTTGAGCGCATGCACGATATGAGCGTTGACAATAACATGTTTTAATTATAGCGTCTGAAAGGAACATAAGGAGCATTTATGGAAGATTTGGCTCTTGCTGCACGTGAGATAAAAGAATATTTGCCCTCACTTGAGCTGCGCGAAAACGAGCCTATGAGGAATCATTGCTCCTTCAAAATCGGCGGAGCTGCCGCTGTGATGGCACTTCCGTCCTCAGTCGGGGAAACGGCGGAGCTTTGCTCGCTTCTTCGTGAAAAAGGCATAAAGCCTCTTGTTGTCGGAAACGGGACGAACCTTCTCGTAACGGATGAGCCGCTGCGCCGATTCGTGATAAAAATGTCGGACGGTATGAGCGCTATGGAAAGGCGCGGAGAAGCCGGAATAAATGCGCTTTGCGGAATAAGCCTTGCAAAGCTTGCCTCCGAGTGCGCCCATCTTTCCTTATCGGGGCTTGAATTTGCCCACGGAATTCCCGGCACGCTCGGCGGAGCGGCCTGCATGAACGCGGGCGCCTACGGCGGCGAGATGAAGCAAGTTCTGCGCGCGGTAACGTATCTTGACGAGAATATCAAGCTTCGTGAAAAATCCGCCGAGGAGCTGGAGCTCGGCTATCGTCACAGCATTTTTTCTGATTCCGAAGCCGTTATATTAAGCTGCAGGCTTGAGCTAATAAAGAGTGCCGAAGAAGAAATTCTTTTAAGGATGCGCGAGCTTTCGGAAAAACGAAGAGCCTCCCAGCCTCTCGAAAAGCCCTCGGCGGGAAGCACCTTCAAAAGACCTGTCGGCGGCTACGCCGCGGCGCTCATCGAGGAGGCGGGACTCAAGGGCTTTACTCTCGGCGGGGCGCAGGTCTCCGAAAAGCACGCGGGCTTTGTGATAAACCGCGGCGGTGCGAGCTTTGAGGATGTTATTAGGCTGATGGACTACATTAAGGAAACTGTCTATAAACGCACGGGAATATTACTTGAACCAGAAGTCAAGATTATTGACAACGAATGACTGCTGCGGAAAAGGAGATTGACTTATGGAATTTTTAATTATATCGGGACTTTCGGGGGCGGGAAAGAGCCACACGGCCGATGTTCTTGAGGATTTGGACTATTACTGCGTAGACAATATGCCGATTGCGCTGATTACAAAATTTGCGCAGCTCTGTCTTGTCGCGGGGGAACAGTACGAAAAGGTCGCTCTCGTGACCGATATTCGTGAACGGGCGAATTTTGACGAGCTTTTTAAAGTACTTGACGGGCTCTGGGACTTGGGCTGCGATTATCGCATTTTGTTTGTTGAAGCTAACCCCGCAAACATCGTCAAGCGCTACAAGGAAACGCGCAGAAGACATCCCCTGGCGGCTCCCGGCGTCTCGATAGAGGACGCGATTGCAAGTGAAATAAGGCTTCTTGCCCCCGTGCGTGAGCGGGCTGACTATATTATAAACACCAGCGATTTGACTATCGGTATGCTTCAGAGCGAAATTTACCGTCTTTTTGTCGGAGAGGACGCAAAAAGAAGATTTGTCGTAAACGTAATGTCCTTCGGCTTCAAGCACGGAATCCCAATCGAATCCGACCTTGTCTTTGATGTTAGGTTTTTGCCGAATCCGTTTTACGTTTCGGAGCTTCGCGACTTGAGCGGACTTGATGAGGCGGTCAGTAAATTTGTTTTCCAAAGCGATGTCAGTGTTGAGTTTATGAAAAAACTTGAGGATTTGATGAAATTTTTGCTCCCGCTATATGTGGAGGAGGGAAAAATGAGCCTTTCCATAGCAATCGGCTGTACGGGCGGCCACCACCGCTCCGTGGCGATTGCAAAGGCGCTGACGGATTATATCGACAGCCTTGGCTACGCTGCGCAGAATATAAACAGAGACATTCAAAAATAGTAAATATGCAAAGTTTTGTAAGGGCGCACGCTGATTCGAAGGTGAGGTAATAATGAACAGATTGCAGTCACAGCCGTCTATTGTTGTAATCGGCGGCGGAACGGGACTTTCAAATATGCTGCGGGGCTTAAAGCTCAAAACAAGCAAGCTGACGGCAATAGTAACCATGGCAGATGACGGGGGCTCCTCGGGAAAGCTTCGGGATGAGCTGGGAATGCTTCCTCCCGGAGATGTGCGTAACTGCCTTCAGGCGCTTGCCAATACCGAGCCGACAATGGAGCAGCTTCTGGGCTACCGTTTTTCGGAGGGCGTTTTGAAGGGACAGAGTTTAGGGAACCTCTTTCTCGCCGCGCTTAACGATATGTCAGGCTCCTTCAGTGAAGCTGTGCGGAAAATGAGCGAGGTTCTCGCAATTACGGGCAAGGTACTTCCCGTAACGACTGAGGATGTTCGGCTCATGGCCCTGTTTGACGACGGAACGGAAGTTTTCGGTGAATCGAAGATTACGGAACATAAAAAGTTCAGCGACAGGCGAATAACTAAAGTGGCGCTCATACCCGAAAACCCGACGGCGCACAGGGCGAGCATTGAGGCCATCGGGGAGGCGGAGCTCATAGTGCTCGGACCGGGCAGCCTTTATACGAGCATCATTCCCAACCTCTTAACAAAGGGAATCGCCGAGGCGATTGAAAGCTCAAAGGCGATTAAAGTCTATGTACTTAATGTGACTACACAAGATGGTGAAACCGAAGGCTACGCCGCCTCCGACCATGTCAGGGCGCTGTTTGAGCATTCGGGCAGAAAACTTTTTGATATTTGCCTAGCAAACAGCACAGCTCTCCCGGAAGACGTTGCCCTTCGCTACAAAGAAGAGGGCGCTTCGCAGACCCTTGTGGATTTAGAAAAGCTGGAGACCTTGGGTGTGGAAACCCTTATGCGGCCTATGCTGGATTGCTCCGCCGGCCTTGCAAGACACGACCCGATAAGGCTTGCCGAGGAAATAATGGCGATTTACAGGGAAAAATCGCCGACAAAGATTCTTAACCTATAAACAAATTACGAGTATAGCGGGAAAGGTGGTGAGCGAGTGTCGTTTTCATCCGAAACAAAGGCCGAGCTTTGCAGAGTCCCTCTGCAAAAGCAGTGCTGCGCCCTTGCGGAGGCGTATGGGATTTTACTATATTGCAATATGTTCACGGCGGACGAAATCCGCATTGTGACGACGAGCGCACTTCTCACGGAGCGGCTGCCAAAGCTCTTCAGAAAAGCTTTCGGCCTTGCCTTTGACGCAGTTCCCGCCGCAAAGATAAGGGGGAAGCAGACCTTGTCGATAACGAACAAGGAAGCAATCCGCCAGATTTTCTCTATTTATGGCTATGAGGCGCGTGGAATTCTCGCACATCATATTAACCTTGGGGTTTTGGAAGATAACTGCTGCAAGGCGGCTTTTCTTCGCGGCGCGTTTCTTGCGGGCGGGAGCATTACCGACCCCGCAAAAAGCTATCATCTGGAACTGGTTACCGATCATTACAACGTCAGCCGCGAGACCTTTTCGATTCTGCTTGAGCTTGGATTTTTCCCCAAGGATGCCACCCGCGGAGGAAATTATATAATCTACTTTAAGCAGTCCGAGGCGATTGAGGACTTTTTTACCCTTCTTGGCGCACCGCTTTCTGCGATGGACATAATGTCCGCAAAGGTTGAAAAGGACATGCGCAACGCAGTCAACCGCCGCGTCAACTGCGACAGCGCAAATGCCGACAAAATAGTTTCAGCGGCGCAGGAACAGCTCGAAGCTATACGCCGAGTTGAGCATACAACGGGGCTTGACGAGCTTCCGGAAAAACTTCGCGAGGCGGCGCTGCTGCGTATTGCAAACCCGGAGGCAAGCCTTACGGATCTTGCGGCGCTTTCCATGCCGCCCGTCAGTAAATCCTGCATCAGCCACAGACTTCGCAAGCTGACCGAACTGGGGAGCTAAATTTTGAATCATCTTTTATTTTTTGCAACAATCGCAGCTTGTTAAGACCGAAAATCATTTCTTCTTTGCCGAAAAGAAGAAACGATTTTCAATTTCAAAGAAGAAAGCGCCAAAGGGGGCTTTTCACAAAGCCGCCCCCTTTGGAAACCCCTCCTAAACCGCAAGGCTAAGCCACTGAAGAACAATCTGTGCGCAAGATTCTCACCCGTCCTAAGACAGCACAACAAGTCGTGCACCCACTTCATAAGGTAAAGTATCTTTGCTGAGCGGTGAGGATTTTGGAAATGTGCGTAAGCCAGCGGCACCAAAGCCCGGTCACCCGTACATTGGTAAGACAGCAGCTTTACCCTAATGTTTCTGCCGCGTCTTTTCTCTACGGAAATTGCTAAAAACCATTTCTCTTTTCGACGCTTGGAAAAGAGAAACGGTTGTTAGCAAGGGTTCACCAAGCCAGTGGCTTGCTATCGGAAAAGAGAAACGGTTGTTAGCTAGGTAAACAAGCCTCTAGGCTTGCAGTGGTATAAGAGAAACGGTTGTCAGCTAACGGATAAATAGTAAAAGGAGCAAGAGCCATGTCATTTGTCCATCTGCACGTACACAGTGAATTCAGCCTTCTCGACGGCGCCTGCCGTATCGAGGAGCTTGCAGAGTGTGCAAAAAATCTCGGACAAACCGCTCTTGCGATTACTGACCATGGCGCAATGTACGGAGCGGTGGCTTTTTATAAGGCTGCGAAAAAGGCCGGAATTAAGCCGATAATCGGCTGCGAGGTTTACGTTGCTCCTCGCGGAATGACCGACAGGGAGTACGGACGCGACAGCGCCTATTCCCACCTCATTCTCCTGTGCAAAAACGAAGTCGGCTACCACAACCTTTGCTATCTCGTTAGCGAGGGCTACACAAGCGGCTTCTACGTCAAGCCGCGTATAGACTGGCGGCTTCTGCGCGAGCACTCGGAGGGGCTAATCTGTCTTTCCGGCTGCCTTGCGGGCGAGATTCAGCAGAAAATAATAAAGGACGATTATAACGGAGCAAAGAAGCTCGCTCTTGAGTTAACCGAGCTTTTCGGGAAGGACGGCTTTTATCTTGAGCTCCAGAACCACGGCATACTTGAGGAGCGGATTGCCGCCGAGGGACTTATTAAGCTCCACCGCGAAACGGGCATCCCGCTTGTTCTGACAAATGACGCGCATTATCTGAAAAAAGAGGACGCGCGCAATCAGGACGTCCTTTTGTGCATACAAACGGGTAAAACCGTTGACGACACCGACCGCATGAAATTCGAGGGCAGCGAGTTTTATCTCAAGTCCGAAACTGAAATGCGGCAGCTCTTTGCGGAATATCCCGAAACCGCCGCCGCAGCGGACAATACCGCAGCTATCGCGGAGATGTGCGATTTTGACTTTGAGTTCGGGCATTACCACCTGCCAAAATTCCCTCTTCCGATTGGCGAGGAGGACGGCTTTGAATACTTAAAAAAGCTGTGTGACAGGGGTTTTGAAAAACGATACGCCCATGTTTACAGCTTTGAAAATTCCGAGGAGGAAAGCGGCAAGCTTCGCGCTCAGCTCAATTACGAGCTTGATATGATTCACAAAATGGGCTTCACGGACTATTTTCTTATCACCTCGGACTTTATCGGCTACGCCAAGGCACAGGGCATACCCGTCGGACCCGGGCGCGGCTCCGCTGCGGGCAGCATTGTATCCTATTGCCTTGAGATTACGGATGTCGACCCCATCAAATACAGCCTCTTTTTTGAACGCTTTTTAAACCCCGAGCGCATCTCCATGCCAGATATCGACATCGACTTCTGCGTTGAGCGCAGGGGTGAGGTATTCGACTATGTGACGAGAAAATACGGCTCCGACCATGTGGCGCAAATCGTTACCTTCGGTACGATGGCGGCAAGGGCGGCTATACGCGATGTGGGGCGCGCGCTGGGCGTGAGTTATGCCGAGTGCGACGCCGTTGCAAAGCAGGTGCCGACAGCCTTGGGAATAACTCTCGACGAAGCGCTAAAGCTATCTAAGCCGCTTCGGGATATGTACGAGGGCGACGAGCGCATAAAGGATTTAATAGACACGGCAAGAGCGCTCGAGGGGATGCCTCGCCACGCCTCAACACATGCGGCGGGCGTCGTTATTTCGGGCAAGCCCGTTTATGAATATGTCCCCCTTGCTAAAAACGACGAATCGGTTGTCTGCCAGTTCCCTATGACCACATTAGAGGAACTGGGACTTCTCAAAATGGATTTTTTGGGTCTTCGAAACCTTACGGTTTTGGAAAGAGCCAATCAGCTCGTGCGCAAAAAACTGCCGGACTTTGATGTTGCCAATGTTCCGGACGACGACAAGGCAACCTTTGAAATGCTCTCGCAGGGGCGCACCTCGGGCGTGTTCCAGCTTGAAAGCACGGGCATTACCGCTGTCTGCACGGGACTTAAGCCACGCTCAATTGAGGATATAACGGCGGTCATTGCGCTCTACCGCCCGGGACCGATGGAAAGCATTCCGAGATTTTTGGAGTGCAGCGCCGACGCGAAAAAAATCCGCTATAAGCACGAGCTTCTGCGCGACATTCTGGACGTAACATACGGCTGTATCGTATATCAGGAACAGGTCATAGAAATTTTCCGCAAACTCGCGGGATTTTCTCTCGGGCAGGCAGATTTAATTCGTCGCGCGATGTCGAAGAAAAAGGAAAAGGAAATTAAGAAGGAACGGCAGTCCTTCATTTACGGCGACCCAGAGAGAAACATAGCAGGCGCCGTGGCAAACGGAGTGCCGGAAGACGTTGCGGGAAGCATTTACGATGAAATTCTTGACTTTGCAAACTACGCCTTCAACAAGGCTCACGCGGTTTCCTACGCGATAGTAGCCTATCGCACAGCTTACATGAAGTGTCATCATTCTCGGGAATACATGGCGGCGCTTCTCAGCTCCGTGCTCGACAGTTCCGTTAAGGTTGCAGAGTATATCGCGGAGTGCGGGCAGTGGGGCATTAAGCTCCTGCCGCCGGATGTCAACGAATCGGAGGCGGATTTCACGGTGTCGGGCGAAGATATTCGCTTCGGGCTTGTGGCAATTAAGAATATCGGGCGCGGCTTCATAAACGCCCTCATGGAATCGAGGCAAAGCGAGGGGAAATTCAAGAGTTTTGACGATTTCTGCCGCAGGCTTTACGGGCATGAGCTCAACCGCCGTGCCGTTGAGGGTCTGGTCCGTGCGGGAGCCTTCGACTCTTTGGGCTATAAACGCAGTCAGCTCATGCGGGTTCTCGATAAAGTAATCGACGGGGTTAACGACTCGGCTCGCCGCAATATTGACGGGCAGCTCGACCTTTTCTCTATGGGGCAGGATACCGCGGGAGCTTCAAATATGGAAACGGAGCTTCCCGACATTCCGGAGTTCACGCCCAGTGAGCTTATGGCGATGGAGAAGGAAACGACGGGGCTTTATCTGACGGGACATCCGATGGACGAGTACCGCGTCGCCGCAAGGCGGGCTGGAGCTGTGCCGATTGGTACTATACTTTACGATTTTTCACAGGAAAGCCCGACAAAGAGCTTTGAGGACGGGCAGTTTGTGACGCTTGCGGGGGTAATCGCCTCATCAAAAACCAAAACAACACGAAACAACAGCCTCATGGCTTATATACAGCTTGAGGACGCCACAGGCACGATGGAGCTTATTGCCTTTGCGAGGGTGCTTGACGTGTCCGGCGGGTATATCAAGGAAAACGCAGCTGTCGTAGTAAAGGGGCGCATTTCCGTTCGCGATGAAAAGGAACCGCAGCTTATGGTTGAAACTCTGCGCCCGTTGACGGACATTGAGCCGCTGGGCCGCACGGAGCTGCCGAAGACAGAAAAAGCCCTTTGGCTCAAGGCCAAATCAAAGGACGACCCGAGACTGAGAAAGGTTGAAAAGGTCCTTCAGATGTTCGAGGGCGAGGAGCGAATGATAATTTATTGCGAGGATACCCAGAGGCGTCTTGCCGCGAAATGTGTTATTCACGATTCACTTGTCCGTGAGCTTAAGGAAATAATGGGTGACGAGAATGTTATCGTCAAGTGACCCTAATAAGGCTTGAAGCACGAGTTATATACAAAGGAGAAATACCATGGAAAACTTTGAATTTCACAACAGTACGAGAATAATTTTCGGCGAGGGTTCGCTCGAAAAACTGGCTGAGGCAATTAGGCCCTGCGCGAAGAATGTGCTTCTGGCTTACGGTAAAGGCTCAATAAAAAAAGAGGGAATTTACGACGCCGTTATGAAAATCCTTCTGGAGGCCGGAAAAAATGTGACGGAGCTCTCGGGAATTATGCCGAATCCCACAGCGGCGAAGGTGCGCGAGGGAGTTAAGCTCTGCAAGGATAACAAGGTCGGCCTTATACTCGCGGTGGGCGGCGGCAGCGTTCTCGACTGCTGCAAGGCTATTGCCGTCGGCAGCGTAATCGAGGAGGATTTCTGGGATTACATGTATAGGGACGGAAAAGTCGCGACAAATCCCCTGCCGATGGGCGCTGTACTGACAATGGTCGGCACAGGCTCGGAAATGAACGGCTTCGGGGTAATAACAAATGAGGAAATCAAGGTTAAAGCAGGGTTCTTTTCACCCTTTGTGTACCCCCAGTTCTCAATCCTCGACCCGACCTATACCTACAGTCTGCCGAAATATCAGATGGTAAGCGGAATCTGTGATATCTTGAGCCATCTGATGGAGCAGTACTTCAGCGGCACGGAGGACAATGTTTCCGATGACCTCAACGAGGCGCTCATGAAGAGCATTGTTAAAAACGCGAGGATAGCGGTTGTAAATCCGCGGGACTATACCGCAAGAAGCAATATCATGTGGGGCGCAACCGTGGCGCTCAATGGTATTCTCGGCTGCGGCACAACGGAGGACTGGGAGGTTCACCAGCTTGAGCACCAGATCGGCGCATATTACGATGTGGCGCACGGCATGGGGCTTGCGGCGGTTTCCGCTTCATATTTCAGGTTCATTTACAAAAGCGGACTCCACAAGTTTAAGCAGTATGCCATAAACGCGTGGGGCGTTGACGAAAAGGGCAAAACGGATGAGGCGATAGCACTTGAGGGTATTGACCGTCTGGAAGCCTTCTTCAAGGAAATCGGCGCCGCCACTTCGCTGCGCGATTTGGGTATTCCCGACAAAACAAAGCTCGGAGAAATTGCGGATAGCTGCAACCTTAATAAAGGCGGTTATAAGACTCTCACGCACGAGGATGTGAGGGCAATCTTTGAAGCCGCGTTCTGAAAATAATTAAAGAGCCGCCCGTTTCGGGCGGCTCTTTAATTATAATGTATCAATCGCGGCGGCGCTTATAGCCGCCTTTTTTATCGGCATACATCCGGCTGTCGGAAATGCGGCTGTCGGAGTCCTGCATAAACTGCTTAAGTTTATCCTCAAAGCTTGCCTCCGTCGGAGCCGAGGGAGTAAAGGGCTTTTGGTTAAAGCCAGACGGCCTGGGTGAAAAATTGTTGGTGCGGGGCTGAGCTTGCCGCTGCTGCGGCGGACGTTCCTGCTCGGAACCTGATGCCTGCGGTTCGGCCTTCTTAATGGACAGGTTGATTTTCCCCGTATCGCTTATTCCGATTACTTTGACCTTAACGCTCTGTCCTTCGGAAACGTGGTCGTGAACATCGCTCACATAGGAATTTGCAATTTCCGAAATATGAACAAGACCGTTGCTTCCGTCCGGCAACGAAACAAAAGCTCCGAATTTGGTAATGCCTGTTATCTTGCCCTCAAAAATTTCTCCCACTGTCGGCTGCATATAAGAGCTTTTTCCTCCCGTTATGTTCGATAGGTTTTGCCGTTCTTAAGTAGATTCAGTTATTAACGTCGTAAAAAATCTTCTCGCCCGGCTTCACAAGTCCGAGCTTGTTCCTTGCGATATCTTCAATTGTGTCGGGATCCGTGCTGTGATCGATTGCGTATTGGAGCTCGGTGTTGGTCTGAAGAACGCCGTCCACCTGTCCCTGTAACTCGTCGTGCGCCTCCTGAGCGTCCGAAACCTGAACCTTCAGGGAGATTAGGCTTATTCCCGCGTAAACTATTATTGCGAGAATGACGATTTTTGTGACAATCCCGGCTCTTTTGAATTTCATCGGTAAAATCCCTCCCCAATTGCGGCGACTCCGAGGATTCTTCTGCACGTTTACGTCTAATGTCAACTTTCATTTTATACCATAAACGGAATTTTTGAAAGAACTTTTTGAAAAAATTAAAGGCAATAATAAACTTTTTGGATAAAAAAGCAAAGGGGCTGAACAATAGTGCCGCTATTTTTGCGATTAAAGATAGAGCGCGGAGGAAAATACCGAGGAAAATTCGGCTGATCAGAGCAAAATAAATAATTGAACCAATAAGGGCGCAAACGCAGATATATATTCTGATTTCGCCCCTTCCGGGCGCCATTCCAAGATAAAAGAGGAGGAATAATCCGACTATACAGGCAAGTATATCGCACATAGCCGTGCAGAAACTGCTTTTAGCCGAAAGGCGAACGGCCTTAAGCGCGTCATAGCTTATCCCAAACACAAGTCCGCCTGCAAGGGCGCAAAAGGCGGTTACAAGTTGAGAGTATACCGACTGTGCCAAGGCTTATTTGAAAAGGCGCTGCCAAAGGCTGCCGCCGGAAGCGGCTTCCTCATAGCCCAAATCAGTGATAAGTCCCGTCACGACAAGCTCGCCCGAGTCGAGGCTGAGCTTATCTATGTGCAGCTCATTTCCGCGCAGAATCAGGCTTCCTTTTGACGTTTTTGCAACTATCTGTCTGTCGTCGAAGCTTTCGACATCGATGACGCCCGAAACCGAAAGCCGAGTTCTGTCCTCAAGAATAATATTGTGCGGTCTTGCGGTTAGCTTTTCCTTTTCTTCATATAACATAGTATAACCTCCGTTTTTGTGGTGATAAATACTATGCCATTGAAGTTGGATTTATGTGCTTTCCGAAAGCCTGTGCTAATCTTTCACGCTAAATGTCCTGAGCCCTGCGGGACAAAAAACTTGTCCGGTGCGGAATAGGCCGAACACCGGACAAGATGTTATAAGTATTACAATACCTTTTTAAGAAAGCTTTTGAGTCTGTCGCTCTCGGGACTGTCAAAAATCGCTGAGGGCTGATTCTCTTCGACGATTTTCCCCTCGTCCATGAAAATAACACGCGAACCGACTTCTCTGGCAAAGCCCATTTCGTGAGTGACGACGACCATTGTCATCCCCTCGCGGGCAAGCTGCTTCATAACGTCCAGTACCTCGCCGACCATTTCGGGGTCAAGCGCGCTCGTCGGCTCGTCAAAAAGCATAACATCGGGATTCATGCAGAGGGCGCGAACAATAGCGATGCGCTGCTTCTGGCCGCCGGAGAGCTGGCTGGGATATGCGGAGGCGCGATCCTCAAGCCCCACGCGCTTTAACAGAGCCATTGCCTGCGCTTCCGCTTCGTCCTTGCTCTTTTTCAGGATTTTAATGGGCCCGATGGTCATGTTTTTGAGCACGGTCATGTGAGGGAACAGGTTGAAGTGCTGGAATACCATGCCCATCTTCTGGCGGTGAACATTTATGTCGGTTTTTACATCCGTTATATCCGTTCCGTTAAACAGAATGCGTCCGTCTGTCGGTACTTCAAGCAGGTTGAGGCAGCGCAGAAAGGTTGACTTTCCGCTGCCGGAGGGCCCGATCACGACAACGACCTCTCCCTTGTGTATATCGGCGCTGACGCCGTCGAGAGCTTTTATTTCCTCGCCCTTATAGTATTTTTTCAAGTTAAGG
>CAYWNW010000002.1:0-225623 GCA_964459785.1 uncultured Oscillospiraceae bacterium
TCAAGGCTTTTTTACTGGTGCGCGAGGCGGGACTTGAACCCGCACGCCCGAAATGAGCACTAGAACCTGAATCTAGCGAGTCTGCCAATTCCACCACTCGCGCATACTTTTGCAATGCTCGCTTATAGTAGCATTTTTCTTAAAATTAGTCAAGAGCTTTTTCCCGAAAATAAGAAGGGGTGCGAATGTAATCCGCACCCCTTAAAACCTATTTATTGAAGCTGTCTTTAAGCGCGACAGAACGGTTAAAAACAAGATGCTCAGGCGAGCTGTCACGGTTATCGACGCAGTAATAGCCCTTGCGCATGAACTGATAGGACTGCGGGAATTTTGCGTCTTTGAGGCTTTTTTCAAGCTTGCAGCCTGTCATAATCTGCAATGAGTTGGGATTCAGACATTCAAGGAAGTCCTTGTCGCCGCCGTCGGGGTCAGGGTCCGAAAAGAGATTGTCGTAAAGGCGCACCTCTGCGTCAACTGCGGTATTCGCGTCCACCCAATGAATGGTGCTCTTGATTTTGCGCCCGTCCTTAGGGTTGCCGCCGCTGCTTTCGGGGTCATATTCGGCAAGAACCTCAGTGATTTCTCCGTTTTCATTCTTAACGCAACCTGTGCATTTAACGACGTAAGAGCCCTTGAGCCGCACCTCGCTGCCCGGAAAAAGTCTGAAATACTTTGGCGCGGGAACCTCCATGAAATCCTCGGCTTCGATAAGGAGGTTTCTGGAGAAGCTCACCTCACGTTCACCGTCTTCGGGACGATTGGGGTTGTTTTCGACCATAAAAACTTCGCTCTCGTCAGCGGGATAGTTCGTTATCGTGAGCTTTATAGGCTCCAGAACAGCCATGACGCGCGTTGCGATATCATTCAAATCGTCCCGCAGGCAATGCTCAAGAAAGCCGAACTCAACCGTGCTCGGCATTTTTGCAACACCAATGCGTTCACAAAAGCTCAAGATCGATTTTGGAGTATAACCTCTGCGGCGAAGTCCGCACACGGTCGGCATACGCGGGTCATCCCAGCCGGAAACACGCCCGTCCTCAACGAGCTTACGGAGCTTGCGCTTAGACATAACGGTGTAGTTTATACCAAGGCGAGCGAACTCAATCTGGCGCGGCTTTGAGGGAACCGAGGTGTTGGCGATTACCCAATCGTAGAGCGGACGGTGGTCCTCGTACTCAAGCGAGCAAAGCGAGTGGGTGATACCCTCGATGGCGTCCTGAATCGGGTGTGCAAAATCGTACATCGGGAAGATACACCATTTTGTGCCCTGCCTGTGGTGTTCAATGTAGCGGATACGGTAAAGCACGGGATCGCGCATATTGAAGTTACCGCTAGTAAGGTCGATTTTAGCGCGGAGAGTATATTTTCCCTCGGGAAATTCGCCTGCGCGCATGCGATGGAAAAGATTCAGGCTTTCCTCAAACGGTCTGTCACGGTGTGGGGATTGTGCGGGGACCCCGACTCCGCCGCGGAACTGCTTAAATTCCTCGGGCGTAAGGGCGCAAACATAGGCAAGACCCTTTTTAATAAGCTCCTCGGCATATTCGTAAGTTTTTTCAAAATAATCAGAGCCGTAGAAAAACCTGTCGCCCCAATCGAAGCCGAGCCAGTGAATATCTTCCTGTATAGCGTCGACAAATTCCGTGTCCTCTTTTGCGGGGTTCGTATCATCCATGCGCAGATTGCATACGCCGCCGTATTTCTGCGCCGTGCCGAAGTCAATGTATATAGCTTTGGCGTGACCTATGTGCAGATAACCGTTTGGTTCAGGCGGAAAACGGGTGTGAATTTTCATTCCCTCAAAAGCGCCGCCCTGCGCCAGATCCTCGTCAATAAAGTCATGAATAAAGTTGCTTGTGTTTTCGTCCATTGCAAACCGTTCCTCTCATAGCGCCATAAGTAAATACTCAGAGTTCTTTCAAGGTATTATAAGCGATAATTCTGGTAAAAACAACAATTATGTGCTAAAATAAGCTCAGACCGTGTTTCACAAGGTCGAACTTAAATATTTACATGAGGAGAACTCAGTATGACGGATATTATCATCATTGGCTCGGGACCTGCCGGCGTTTCCGCTGCACTTACAGCCAAGCACAGGAATAAGAGCGTAATCGTTATCTCAAACAGCGCGGAACAGAGTAATCTCTGGAAGGCAAAACTGGTTGAGAACTACCCCGGCTGCCCGGGTGCAAGCGGTCAGGATATTCTTAAAATCTTCCGCAAACAGCTTGACGACGCGGGAATCGAAGTTATTACCGCAAGAGCGCTGAACGCGCTTGATATGGGGGAGAGCTTTTCCGTGTCCTGCGGACAGGACTATTACGACTGCAAAGCTCTTATTCTGACTGTCGGCATTACACAGCAATCAACATACCCGGGTGAAACCGAATTTCTTGGCAGAGGAGTGTCTTATTGCGCTACCTGCGACGGAATGCTTTACCGCGGAAAAAAGATTGCGGTTATAGGCCTCAATGAGGAGGCGGAGGAGGAAACGGCGCTCCTGCGTTCAATCGGATGCGATGTGGAATACTTCGATAAGGAAAGGGCTAAGAATTTCGAAATCCGCGGTGGGGAAACAGTCACCGAGCTTATTGCTGACGGTATCTCTTACCCTGTGGAGGGGGTTTTCATACTTCGCAGTACCATTGCGCCCAGCAGCTTCCTTTCGGGGCTTGAGCTGGATAACGGTCACATAGTCACGGACAGAAATATGAAAACAGCCGTTAAAGGCGTTTTTGCGGCGGGTGACTGCACGGGAAGACCATATCAGCTTGCTGTCGCTGTCGGCGAGGGCAATATCGCGGCAATTTCGGCCAGCGCCTATATTGAAAGCAAATAAATCGCAGCAATTTATAAACTTACGGCTCTTGACAAAAAATTATACACAACATATAATATCAAAATGTTAAAGGCTTTGAAGTGGAAGTATAATCAACAAGTACGGCAAAGAGAGAAAGCGGCTGGTGTGAGCTTTCGCGCACTGTGATTATTTGTCGCCACGGAGCCGACCGAGGGAAATATCGGTTCGTCCGCCCGCGTTAAGGGTTTCGAGTGCGCCGTTTTCGGCGAATTCAGGTGGTACCGCGTAATGCTTACGCCCTGAGCAGCAGCTCAGGGCGTTTTTGATTTTTCTGCTTTGATTTTGCAGAGACACGGAGGAAATATTTATGGCAAAAGAGCTTTCAAAGGTGTATGAACCTAAAGAGGCCGAAGCGCGAATTTATGAAATGTGGGAAAAGGGCGGAGCCTTTAAAGGGGTTCGCGACCCCGATAAAAAACCCTTTACAATAGTTATGCCCCCTCCTAATGTGACAGGTCAGCTGCACATGGGTCACGCCATGGACGCAACCATGCAGGATATTCTCATCCGCTATAAGCGGATGAAGGGCTTTGCGGCTCTTTGGGTTCCCGGAACTGACCACGCGGGAATCGCAACGCAGATAAAGGTTGAGGAGGCGCTGCGGCAGGAGGGAATCTCTCGCTATGACCTCGGACGCGAAAAATTTCTGGAGCGTGTCTGGGACTGGAAAAATAAGTACGGTGACCGCATAGTTGACCAGCAAAAGCAGCTTGGAGCCTCCTGTGACTGGGAACGTTCGAGATTTACTATGGATGAGGGCTGTTCAAAGGCGGTTCGCGAAGTTTTCGTTTCTCTCTATGAAAAAGAGCTTATCTATAAGGGCAGCCGCATTATTAACTGGTGTCCTCACTGCACAACCGCGCTTTCCGACGCGGAGGTTGAGTATAAGGACAAACCGGGCTTCCTGTGGCATCTTCGCTATCCGCTTACGGACGGCAGCGGCTATGTGACCGTTGCAACAACGCGCCCCGAGACCATGCTCGGCGATACGGGCGTGGCGGTCAATCCGAACGATGAGCGCTATAAGCACATTGTCGGTAAAACCTGCATGCTTCCGCTCATGAACCGTGAAATTCCGATTGTCGCGGACGAATACTGCGACATGGAGTTTGGAACAGGCTGCGTCAAAATGACGCCCGCCCACGACCCGAACGACTTCGAGGTCGGTCTGCGCCACAATCTTGAAGTAATCCGTGTTCTGGACGATAACGGAAAAATAAACGAGCTTGGCGGAAAATATCAGGGGCTTGACCGCTATGAAGCCAGAAAAGTCATCGTATCCGACCTTGAGGCTCTCGGACTTGTCGAGAAAATCGAAGAGCACCAGCACAATGTCGGCACCTGCTACCGCTGCGCAACGGATGTTGAACCGATCATATCAGCGCAATGGTTCGTTAAAATGCAGCCGCTTGCAAAGGAAGCCATACGCGTTGTTGAAGACGGAGAAACGAAATTCGTACCTGACCGTTTCAGCAAAATCTATACGAACTGGATGGAGAACGTCCGTGACTGGTGCATTTCGCGCCAGCTCTGGTGGGGACATCAGATTCCTGCGTGGTACTGCGCGGACTGCGGTCATATAACGGTTTCGCGTGAGGATCCGACGTGCTGCGAAAAATGCGGCAGCACCAATATCACGCGTGACGAAGACGTTCTGGACACGTGGTTCTCCTCGGCGCTCTGGCCTTTCAGCACGCTTGGATGGCCCGAAAAGACACCTGATCTTGATTATTTCTACCCTACCGACGTGCTGGTAACAGCGTATGACATCATCTTCTTCTGGGTTGCCAGAATGATTTTCTCGGGCTGTGAGCATACAAAAAAAGCGCCCTTCCATACTGTTTTTATCCACGGCCTTATTCGAGACGACAAGGGACGCAAGATGTCTAAATCACTCGGAAACGGCATTGACCCGCTTGAGATGATCGATAAATACGGCTGTGACGCGCTTCGCTTCAATCTCGTAACTGGCAACAGCCCCGGAAACGACATGCGCTTCTATGCGGAGCGCTGCGAGTCCATGCGAAACTTCGCCAACAAGATTTGGAACGCGAGCCGCTTTGTTATGATGAATCTTACAATCGACAAATGTGAGCTGCCGAAAAAACTTGAAACAGAAGATAAGTGGATTCTTTCAAAGCTTAACAGAGTAATTTCCGAGGTTACGGACAATATGGACAGCTTTGAGCTGGGCGTTGCCGCGCAAAAGGTTTCGGACTTTATTTGGGACAGCTACTGCGACTGGTATATTGAGCTTACCAAACCGCGCTTAAACGGCGACGATGAGGAGAGCAAAATTAACGCGCAGAAGGTACTTCTATATGTCTTGACCGAGATGATGAAGCTGCTGCACCCGTTCATGCCGTTCATTTCCGAGGAAATATGGCAAGCACTTCCGCATGACGGCGATATGCTGATTACTGCTGCATACCCCGAATATAGCGAAAGCCTGAACTTCCCGAAGGACGAACAGGATTTTGAAACCCTGATGGAGGCAATCAAGGCAATTCGTTCGCGGCGAGCCGAGATGAATGTTCCGCCCTCCCGCAAGGCTCACCTTATCATTGTCACCGACAAGAGTGAGATTTTTGAAAACGGCAAAGCCTTTCTGATGAAACTTGCCTATGCAAGTGAAGTTACTGTTGCCCAAAACAGTTCAAGCGACATTGAGGGCATGGTTTCTGTTGTAACCGGGCAGGCAAAAATGTTCATTCCTATGGCAGATTTGGTTGACCTAAATAAAGAGCGTGAGCGAATTGAAAGGGAGCTTGAAAAGGCTCAAAAGGAGTATGACGGGCAAGTTGCAAAGCTTTCGAATGAAAGTTTCTTGGCAAAGGCTCCCGAAAAGGTTATTGAGGCCGAAAAGGAGCGAACCGCAAAGGCGAAGGCGCTCATCGAGAATTTGACCGAGAGCCTTAATAAGCTCCGCTAAATTTCAGCTTTACTCCCATCCTTCGACAGGAAATATATTAAAGAATATTCTAAAATAGCGCTGTGGGCATTATGCTCACAGCGCTTTTATTATTCAAAGGGCGGAGGATTTAAGATGAGAATATTCGCAAGTGAAAAGGACGGGGTTTTAAGGCTCAATTTTGCGGGAGAACTTGACCATCATTGTGCCAAAACGGTTATGAAAACAATAGAAAACCTGATAGATGAGCATTTGCCGCGGGATTGCGTTATGGATTTAAGCGAGCTTAGCTTCATGGACAGCTCGGGCATTGCTGTGATTCTACGGACAAACAATCGCATGAAGGAGACAGGCGGAAAAGCATGGGTGGAAAATCCATGCGGACAGGCGCTGCGCGTACTGGACGCCTCGGGCATTGACAGAGTTATAAAAGTTTTTGTAAGAACAAGGTAGGAGGAAAGAAAGCTTATGAAGAACAGCGACTACATAAAAATGGAGTTTCCCAGCAAGAGCGTTAATGAAAGTTATGCCAGGGCTAGCGTCGCCTCGTTTGCGGCGCGTCTTGACCCGACTCTTGAGGAGCTTGCGGATATTAAAACAGCGGTCAGCGAAGCGGTTACCAACTGTATAGTTCACGCTTATCCGGATGAACTGGGCATTATTTGGCTTCGCGCACGAATTATAAAAGACTCAACACTTGAAATAATGATTCGTGACAGCGGTGTCGGTATTGAAGACGTCGACAAGGCTCGTGAACCCATGTTCTCAACGGGTGGGGATGACCGCAGCGGAATGGGCTTTACCATTATGGAGAGCTTTATGGACAAAGTTAAGGTGCGTTCGGCGCTGGGACGGGGGACAAGCGTTACAATGACGCGGAGAATAGTCCGCAGGACATCAGCAATATGACGCTTGACATGACCGAAGCCTTAAGAAAAGCAAAAAACGGAGATAAAACTGCCTCTGAGCAGCTCATCTCAGAAAATTCAGGGCTTATTTGGAGCATAGCCAGAAGATTTTTCGGGCGCGGGGTGGAAGCAGACGACCTTTATCAGCTTGGCTGTGTAGGATTTCTGAAGGCTATTGCCGGCTATGACGAGGAGTACGGAACACAGTTTTCGACCTACGCCGTTCCGAAAATCTCAGGTGAAATAAGGCGCTTTTTGCGCGATGACGGGGCTGTTAAGGTTAGCCGCGGTATTAAAGAGCGCGCTCACACAATAAAAAACACGCGTAGCTCGCTTGAACAGAGTCTTGGAAGAGAGCCGACTCTTTCCGAAATTGCAGAGGAAACTGGTTTTGATGTTTCGGACATCGCAAGCGCCGAAACTGCGGTCGGCCCTACCGAATCGCTTCAGCGTGAGGCGGGGGAGGAGGGCTTCACACTTGAGCAGGTTTTGGGCGACTTCGGACAGGAGGAGCGGCTGGTTGAAAGAGTGTCGCTGCGCGAAGCGATTGACCGCCTTCCCGCGAGGGAAAGATATGTTGTAGCGCTGCGCTTTTTCCACAGCCTTACTCAGGACGCGGCGGCGCGTGTAATGGGAGTTTCTCAGGTACAGGTTTCGAGACTTGAAAAAAGGGCGGTTGAACGTCTGCGGGAAATGCTTGAGCAATAAAGAAGAAAGGGAAAGCTGTGCTTTCCCTTTAATTTATGTATTCATTATTTACATCCGATGTTTGCAATTCTCTTAAATACCCCGCGGTCAGAATAGCCGCAGGCAAAGCGAAAATAACAACTCCGAGAACTGATGATATCATGGTAACAGCACGCCCCAAATTCGATACAAGGGTTACGCCGGCGCTGCCCAGTGAGGTCAGAGATATGGTTGCGTAATAAACAGCGTCAAAAAAGGAACCGAAGGAATCAGGTTCAACATTGAAAACTACCAGAGCGGAGGCCGTTATATAGGCGAAGGCCATTATTATAACCAAGGTCAATGGGTCCTTTTGTTTTCTGAAGACATTTTCAATTATTGAAACATGCTTTGAGTGCCTTAAGAAATTGATGGCTTTTATTACTCTTGCAAATTTCAGAAGCTTCAGAAGCTTTACAAGCTTGAAGCTGCGGCTTAAGGGGGAGAGTGTGGGCAAAATTGCAAGCAAATCAATTAACGCCATGGGCGTTAAAGGATAAACCAGAAAAGGAGCAGCCCCCTTTTTACCAAATTTAAAATCCGCCGTTATAAGGCGAAGAAGATAGTCAACAATAAAAATCGCTGCCGTTATGTAATCGATTACCTTCAGCAGGCTGCCGTACTCCTTAAAAGCAAGGGGAATCAGGCTAAGCAGAATAACGAATATCATAAGAATATCGTATAGCTTACTCCAAAGGTCGTTTTCCAATGCTTCACTAATTAAATCATAAATCCTTCTTCTCAATTAAGCACCTCTTTTAATTGGATTTGCGATTATCTATCGCAGTTCTATTTTACAGTAAATTCAGGAAGCAGACAATAATTTGGCGGAAGTCTTTACAGTTTGTTAAAAACTATTAAGTCTGCAAACATCAAAGATATTGAATTTACGGTATTTTCAGAGTATAATAAAATGATATGCAAATAATTTTGACGGGATGCAAAAATGACTGAAAAAGACTTTAAAACCAGATATATAAGGGCGCGAAAAGCCGTCATTGAGCGCGATTTTGCAAACTTGAACGATATGCAGATAAAAGCGGTAACGGCTACGGAAGGACCTTTGCTGCTGCTTGCGGGTGCCGGAAGCGGAAAAACCACAGTTCTGATTAACCGCATCGCAAATCTACTGCGTTACGGGAGGGCCAGCGACAGCGACGAGCTGCCTGATGGCGCGAGCGAAGCCGAACTCAAGATTCTTGAGCAGGCCGCAAAGGATGAAAACTATTCCGATATTGCCGAGGCAAGGCGGCTTGCGGCTCTCGAGCCCTGTGAGCCGTGGAGAGTTATAGCCATAACCTTTACCAATAAGGCGGCGGACGAGCTAAAAACACGTCTTGAAAGAATGTTGGGCGCGGATGCCCGAGATATTTGGGCACAGACCTTTCACAGCGCCTGCGTGCGTATTTTGCGCAGCCACGCGGATAAGTTGGGCTATGACAGGAGCTTTACGATTTATGATACCTCGGACAGCCTTTCTGTGATAAAACATATTGCCAAGGAGCTTGAAATAAGCGACAAGGAATTTCCGCCAAAAACAATTTTGAATTATATCAGTAAGGCAAAGGACGAGTTCCAGACAGCCACAGATTTTTACGCGCAGGCAAGTGCGATGAATGATATGCGTCGAAAGATAATCGGACAGGCTTTCATTGCTTACAGCAAACGTCTTAAGGACGCCAATGCCATGGATTTCGACGATTTAATCTATAACACAGTCCTCCTTCTCGAAAACAACAAAGATGTACGTGACTATTATCAAAGACTCTTTAAATACGTGCTGATTGACGAGTATCAGGACACTAATAATCTTCAATATCGTCTGGCCGCTGCGCTAACGGGAAAAAAAGGCAATATCTGCGTTGTCGGTGACGATGACCAAAGTATTTATAAATTTCGAGGGGCAACGATAGAAAACATTCTGAGCTTTGAGAAACAGTTCAAAAATGCCCGCGTAATTCGCCTTGAGCAGAATTATCGTTCAATGGGCAATATTCTGGGTGCCGCAAACGCCGTTATCCGCAACAATCAGGCGCGCAAGGGCAAGGAGCTTTGGACTAAAAAGGATATGGGTGACAAGCTGACACTCTATATCGCTCAAAACGAGGACGACGAAGCAAGATACGTGACAGCCAGCATACTGAAAAGCGTTGAGTTGGGAGAGAACTTTCGAGATAACGCCATTTTATACCGAATTAACGCCCAGTCCAATAAAATTGAATACTCCTTGAAGAGAAACAGTATTCCTTACCGCATAATCGGAGGCACCCGTTTCTTCGACAGACAGGAGATAAAGGATGTTCTTGCTTACCTCTGCGTTATACTTTCTCCGCAGGACGAGCTTCGCCTGACACGCATAATCAACAACCCTCCCCGCGGCATCGGTGAAAAGACCGTTGAAACAGCACAGTCAATTGCAGTTGCCGAAGGGAACACCCTTTTTGAAGTGCTCAGGAGCGCAAACAGATATACGGCTTTGGAAAGGTCGGCGGTTAAGCTCAGACAGTTTGCAAATATGATTGATGATTTACGCCTTCTCTCCGAGAGCACACCACTTGACGAGCTGTTTGACATAGTGCTTGATAAAACCGGCTATGTCAGAGCGTTGGAGGCAAAGCAATCAGACGAAAACACGGCGAGAATAGAGAACATCGGTGAACTTAAAACAAACATTTTAAGCTACATCAAGGAAACGGGCGAGGCGAGTCTTGCCGGATTTCTGGATGAAGTCTCCCTTTATTCCGATATTGACAATTATGATAATGACTCAAACTGTGTTACGCTCATGACCATGCATTCCGCGAAGGGGCTTGAATTTGACAACGTGTACATAATAGGTGTCGAAGAGGGCATTTTCCCGGGAATAAGAAGCATAGGCGAACCGGAGGAGATGGAGGAGGAGCGAAGGCTCTGTTATGTCGGCATTACGCGCGCGCGCAAAAATCTTACGCTGATTTGTGCAAGACAGCGTATGCTTTTCGGGCGGACAAGCGCGAACAACCCCTCACGCTTTGTTGAGGAAATTCCAAGCGAATTTCTTGAGCGCAAGGCTGCCCTTCGAAACGACAGCTTCGCGACAAGGCCTGAAGTCAGCTCCTATTCCGCATCTACAAAAAATTCATATCTAAATGAAAGACCGAAATACAGCACGCCTTTGCCCCCAAAGCCCGATGTATCCCATAATTTCAAAGTTGGAGACGCTGTTTTCCACTCGGCATTTAAGGATGGAGTTATAATAAAACTCACTCCCATGGGCGGCGACAGCCTTATCGAAATTGAGTTTGAGAGCGGCGTAAAGCGCCTGATGCTGAAGGCGGCGGCAGAGCACATGAAAAAGAAATAATAAATTGTTCCCGCAGGAACCCGGAAGGATAAGCAAAACTGAAATGACGATTGACACAACCAAAAGAAACGCGGTACTCGGCAGGGCCGCTTTGATATTTACAACCTTGATTTGGGGCACCTCATTTGTGGTCCTGAAAAACACAATAAGCTCCGATAATCCCGTTCCGACGCTCTATATTCTCGCATTTCGCTTCAGCGGCGCGGCTGCTCTGTTAGCGCTTGTTTTCGTAAAGCAATTAAAAAGCCTCGATAAAAAATACATAATTAACGGCATCGTGCTCGGTGCGCTTCTATTCGGTGGCTATACAGTACAAACCTACGGGCTTTTGTATTCAACACCCAGTAAAAATGCTTTTTTAACGGCGGCATACTGCGTGCTTGTGCCCTTTATAGCTTGGTTTATCTACAAGAAACGGCCTGATAAGTACAATGTTATTGCAACCTTGGTCTGTCTTGTCGGCGTCGGTTTTGTTTCGCTGAAAAATGATAAAACAGTGGAGATTGGCGATCTTCTGACCCTTTGTTGCAGCATTTTTTACGCCGTTCATATTGTTTTGACATCTAAATACATCAAGGGACGAAATGTCGCGCTGCTGACAATGGTTCAGTTTGCCTCAGCCGGCGTTCTGAGTTGGATTTCCGCCCTTGTAACGACGCCGTTTCCGAGCGAAATGTCGACCGCTAATGTCTGGAGCATAGTTTATCTGTGTGTCATGTGCACCGCTGTTTGTTTTCTGTTTCAAACCTTCGGGCAGAAACATACACCGCCGTCAACAGCCGCAATTATCCTAACTCTCGAGTCGGTTTTCGGTGCCGCGTTTTCGGTACTTATAAACCACGAAAAGCTGACGCCGAAGCTCCTTTCAGGCTTTGCTCTTATATTTGTCGCCGTTATAATCTGCGAAACAAAGCTCGGTTTTTTGAAAAAGAAGAATTCGAAGCAGAAAGAGATTGAGCCGGAACAAGGTCCAAAACTTTTCGAATAAAAAAGCCCCCAATGCTTTGCATTGGGAGCTTTTTTAGGCCAGAAACCCATTATTTAAAAAGTTTAACCTTCCTGAATATAGCATATACGGCTATGCTTAAAATTATAGAAACCAATACAATTATCGCAAAGCTCCACGGACTTTGTGAATAGGGAACAGCGGCGATATTGACATTCATTCCGAAAGCACTGAAAACCATGGTGGGAATCGCCATAACCACGGTTATGATAGCCAAAACCTTCATGACGATGTTGAGGTTGTTGGAAATAACGGAGGCAAAAGCGTCCATCATTCCGCTCAAAATCCCGCTGTAAATATTCGCCATTTCGATAGCCTGCTTGTTTTCGACTATTACATCGTCAAGCAAATCGGCGTCATCAGGGTATTTCTTAATTATGTCGTAACGGAAGAGCTTTTCAAGCACCGCTTCGTTGGAGCGCAGAGCAGTGGTGAAATAGACAAGGCTCTTTTCAAGCTTAAGTAGCTCGATCAGCTCATGGTTTTTCGTTGATTTATGGAGCTTGTTTTCAACCTCATCGCTTTTTCTGTCGATTATACTGAGGTATTGCAGATAGAGCGTTGAAATTTTGTAGAGGAGCTGAAGAATAAAGCGGGATCTCATAAAGGTGCGGAAGTCGCGCACTCTGCCGGAGGCAAAGGGGTGGATAACGGGCGTATCCTCGCTGCAAACCGTGATAACGACATCCTTTGTTACAATCACCGAAAGAGGTATAGTGTTGTATAGCTCCTTGTCGGTATGCTCTTCAACTGTAGGTATATTGACGAGTATCATGGTGTAGTCGTCATCGGTTTCGATACGGGAACGCTCATAGGTATCAAGGGAGGCTTTTAATGTGTCGATGTCAAGCTCCAAGTCCCTTGAGGTTCGTGCAAGTTCTGCTTCGGTCGGGCCTGTCATTGAAATCCAGCAGCCGTTCTCAATGCTTTCAATTTCCTCAATGCGGCCGGCCTTTGAGAGGTAGTATTTGACCATATATATCATTCCTTTCGTTGCTTCGCACAGAACGAAGCAACAAAAGGCTTAGTTCTGTACAAATTATTTCTCCGCAGTCGGAAAAGGGTTGTTACTGTCAGGTAACGGGTCGGACTTCATCGATTCTCACTTCCTATAATTGAATTTCGTCAAATGCGGAAATACCCCCCGCATGTGACTTTGTGTGGCAAATAAACAGATTTTACATCACTCAAATGCGCACAGTTAATTGTAAGTCCGCAAACCTTTTTTGTCAATTATTATCACCGCCAAAAGGCATTATATTTAACGAATATCTCAGTCGTCACAGATATTTAGTCAAGCGGAGAAAATATAAAAGAAAAAAGATGTTTTTTTGCGGCTAATTCTCCGGAATTGGCAAAAAAATCCCAATGCGCTTTGCATTGGGATTTTTTATATGTTAATCGCTTAAAGCGTGCTTTGCCGTTACGACAACGGTTGTATCATAACAGGAGAAAGCGTCGTCGATAAGCTTCTGATCCGGCGCCTTTGTAAGAAGCGATACGACAGGCACGATTATGAAACCTGCCAGCATTGCGAAGGCACCGCAGTTTATCGGGGAGACGAGAATAGCGGGGAAGACATCGAATTTGAGTAAACGAGAGGCCAGATTGAGTATCATTATTCCGGAGCCGAAAGCAAAGTTTGCAAACACGGCCGCTTTTGTTGTGCGTTTCCAGTAAAGACTGAAAAGGAAGGGGGCAAGGAAGGAACCGGCCAAAGCACCCCATGAAATGCCCATCAGCTGCGCTATAAAGGTTACGCTGGCGGTATATTGCTGAATCGCGATTACGACGGAAATAAATATGAATACAACTATCAGAAGCCTTATGGTGAGAAGCTGGCGTTTTTCTTTCATCTCATTTGCAAAAAGAGGCCTAATGAAATCAAGGGTCAGGGTGGAGGAGGAGGCCATAACGAGGGAGGAGAGGGTGGACATTGAGGCGGAGAGAACAAGAATTACTATAAGTCCGATTAGGACCGGCGAAAAACCTGAAAGCATGCCTGGTATAATTGAATCAAACCCGCCTGTTTTCACAGCGTCAGCCGTTGTAAAGAGCCGTCCGAAGCCGCCCATGAAATAGCAGCCGCCCGCAATTACAATCGCAAATATTGTGGATATTATCGCACCCTTTTTAATGTCTTTTTCGCTCTTTATCGCATAGAACTTCTGAACCATCTGAGGAAGTCCCCAGGTGCCGAGGGAGGTGAGGATAATTACACCGAGAAGGTTAAGCGGGTCAGGACCAAAGAAGGAGGCAAAAACTCCAGGCGAAGTCGAAACGGTTTCGTCAGATACCTTCGCCAGAGCGTCCAGTGAAGAAAGAAAGCCGCCATTGGTTTTCAAAACAGCCAGAATAACAGAAACTATACCGACGAGCATGATTATACCTTGAATAAAATCATTGATAGCCGTTGCCATGTAACCGCCGGCGATAACATAAACACCCGTCAGAACTGCCATTATAATGATACAAACCGTGTAATCAATATTGAAGGCCATTCCGAACAGACGTGAAAGACCGTTGTAAAGGGACGCGGTGTAGGGAATAAGAAAAATAAAAACAATAAGAGAAGCAATAATTTTAAGAGTTTTATTGTCAAATCTCGCACCGAAAAACTCAGGCATTGTTGCGCTCTCAAAATGGTGCGACATTAGGCGCGTTCTTCTGCCTAAAACCACCCATGCCAGAAGACTGCCGAGAACGGCGTTTCCGATGCCTATCCATGTTGAGGAAATTCCGAACTTCCAGCCGAATTGTCCCGCGTAGCCGACAAAAATGACTGCCGAGAAATAGGTGGTGCCATAGGCAAAGGCGGTAAGCCAGGGACCGACGGAGCGCCCGCCGAGAACGAAGCCGTTTACATCAGTTGCATGGCGGCGGCAATAGAAGCCGACACCTACCATAATTGCGAAGAAAACGATGAGCATGATGAGTTTGATAGCCATATAACCTAGTCCTTTCTCTTTGGAGGACATGAAAAAAACGCCCTCCGTAATAAAATTACAGAGGGCGGAATTTAAAATCCGCGGTACCACCTCAGTTTACCGTTTTCTCACAAAAACGGCCTCGTCGGGTACGGCATTAAAGCGATACCCCAGCGCTGTAACGGGCGTTCCCGATGAACTCTACTTGCGTTTTGCCGCTTTCAAGCGCACAGCTCGCGGAATGTATTCATTCGGGATATTCCTGCTGCCTCGCACCGCCCGACAGCTCTCTGAAGGAAATTTCCAAAACTACTTGTTTCCGGTCTTCGCATTTATTGTGGTTATTGTAGCTTTTAAAAAGGCTCTTGTCAATAGGGTAAGAGACTGAAAACGAAATTTTAGTATTTAAATAGCTAAAGAGCTCTTTTCAGCCTCAAAAAAAGGCATAATTTACAAAAACTATGGTTCTCTATACATCCGAACAAACACGGGAATGTAAAGAA
Source organism: uncultured Oscillospiraceae bacterium (assembly GCA_964459785.1). GTDB lineage: Bacteria > Bacillota > Clostridia > Oscillospirales > Oscillospiraceae > UBA2658. The sequence goes on from CAYWNW010000002.1 coordinate 15,185, forward strand.
TAAGCGCTGCAACAACAAGAAAAATACAAAACAGAATCATGAGATCAATAGTAAGTGCTGTCATAGAATTGAAGAAAATCGGCTGCAAAAACAGAATGAACATAACAACATATATCAGAGCGGTCGCAACCTTACCGAACCACTTCGCGCCGTTTAACTTTTTACCGTTATGTTTAAGAAGAGCGATACCCGCGCCGACCATGAAGCTTTCCTTAAGGACATAGATTCCCAACAGATATCGCATGTACTCATATTTGAAAATGAAACAGACAATTAGTGCGCCTTGTGTCAGCTTATCGGCAATCGGATCAATGAGCTTGCCAAGCTCGGTTACCATGTTGTATTTTCTCGCGATGAAACCGTCGCAAAAATCGGTTAAAGAGGACACGCCGACGAGCGCCGCGGATACATAGTAATCCTTGACGCTTTCTGCTGTCAAATAAGTGTACATAAAGAAAGGGATAAGAATTATCCGAAAATATCCGAGAATATTCGGAACGGTTAAAATATCCTTACGGCTGTACATAAAATTCTCCTAAACCGGCAATTAGCTGCCGTTTTTTAGTCAAGCGATTTCCAGGCGGTTTCGAGCGCAATCTCCATCATCTGGGTAAAACTGTTTTGCCTTTCAATAGCTGTCAAGCCCTCGCCGGTGAAGACAAGGTCGGATATTGTGAGAATGCTCAAAGCCTGCTTACCTGCGCTTGCGGCGGTTAAATAAAGCCCCGCAGTCTCCATTTCAACGGCGAGAATTCCCATCTCGCGGTATTTTTGTGCCGAATTCTTATTCGCATCGTAGAACTGGTCGGCGGTGAATACGGAACCGACAACGGCGTGAGCACCGATGCGTTCAGCAGCGTCAGCGGCGTATTTAAGAAGGGAGTAGCTTGCAAGAGGCGCAAGAGTGCCGGGGAAACAGTACTGGTTGGCATAGGCGCTGTTTGTTGAGGCTCCCATTGCAATAACAACATCACGAAGCTTTATGCTGTCGACTATTCCGCCGGCGCTGCCGATACGAATTATGCTGTCAACATCAAAATAGTTATAAAGCTCAAAGGCATAAAGACCTATTGAAGGTACACCCATTCCGCTGCCCATGACTGATATCCTTTTTCCCTTGTAGGTTCCGGTATATCCGAACATATTTCTGACGGTATTGAAACAAACGGGATTTTCGAGGTAGTTTTCCGCGACATATTTTGCGCGCAGAGGGTCGCCGGGCATTAAGACAACCTTCGCTATATCGCCTTTACCGGCTTCGTTGCTTGCGGACGGTACTATCATTCTAATTTTCTCCTTTTATTTGAATAGTGCAGCAAGGCTCTCGCTGTACGGAGGCCTGCAAATACCTTTTTCCGTAACGATGCCGGCTATCAGATCGCTATCCGTAACATCAAACGCGGGATTAAAGCACTTAACCCCTTCTAAAGCCATCGGCTTTGAATAGAACTTTGTCTTTATCTCGTCAGGATCGCGCTCTTCGATTTCGATATCCGCGCCTGTCTTGCAGCTTAAGTCAATTGTTGAGGTAGGGCCAAGCACATAAAAGGGAATCCCGTAGTGCTTTGCGAGAATCGCAACGCCGCAGGTTCCGATTTTATTAGCTGTGTCGCCGTTCGCCGCAACTCTGTCGCAGCCCACAAAGCAGGCCTGAACCCAGCCCTTGCGCATAACCGTGTTCGCCATATTATCACAAATCAGGGTAACATCAACGCCGGCTCTGTACAGCTCATAGGAGGTGAGTCTTGCACCCTGAAGCAGTGGTCTTGTTTCATCGGCAAAAACATGAAACTTCATTCCGCGCTCATTACCGAGTAAAATTGGACCCAACGCCGTTCCGTAACGTGAGGTTGCAAGGGGGCCCGCATTGCAATGGGTCAGAATACCATCGCCGTCCTTCACAAGGGTAAGACCGAATTCGGAAATACTGCGGCACATCTCGATATCCTCGTTGTGGATGGCTCTGGCTTCTTTGAGAAGCAGACCGCGTATTTCGTCAACTGACAGCGCGATAGAATTCTTTGCAAGAGCAACCATTCGATTTAACGCCCAGCTCAGGTTTACCGCCGTCGGACGCGAAGAATTAAGATAAGCCGCTGTCTTCTCAAGCTCCGAAACAAAGCTCTCAGAGGAGCTTGCATCAATTTTGCGGGAGAGAACATAGAGACAGTAGGCCGCGCAGATTCCTATTGCAGGAGCGCCGCGAACCTTAAGAGCCTTTATTGCGCCATACATTTCCTCGGCCGTGCTTAAAAGCAGTTCCTTCTCCTCGTTGGGAAGAAGGGTCTGGTCAATTATATAAAGTTCATTTAAGTTCTCATCATATCTCAAGTTGTCCAATGGGTTTCACTCCTTTTTTAATGTACAAATTATATAACGAAACGGCAATCAAAGCAACCTTATAATTATTAAAAAACTATATCCCCGCCCGCTTCAAGGTGAACGGACGGGGGATATAATGGATAATTATTTAAATGGCGTTTTAAATGTTTTGAGACGTCTGTTCGTTTTTCTTTGAAATTTCATCGTAAAACGCTGCTTGAATCAGTCCCAGAACGAGCGGAGCAAAGGCAGCCACAGCAAGCATGAAGATAAAGTAAATAACTGCAAATATGATACCAATGTAAGGCAAGGTGCTCAAAAGAGTCAGAAGAATACATGAAAGAGCTATACCGCCGGCGATAATTACATCCGCTCCGAACATTCTGCCGCGGTAGCCTTGAGTCTGTTCCATAGATTCATTAAGAGCATCGAAAGCGGAAATATCGGGATTATTAAGTAGTATATACGGTACAAAGCGGTAGGAATATGCCTTTATTACAGCGAACACGATACCAGCAACGGGAATAAGACCCCAAATAAAAATCCACAGCAGCATCCATGCCATTCCGCCGCAAAAATGTTTAAAATTCTTAAACCCTGCAAAGAGCTGTTCCGAGGAAACTTGTTTTCCCCTGTACGCGTCAAGAAATACCGAAACCGTTCCCACATGAATAACAAGTATCAGCGGAATTGATATTATCGGAAGCCATGCCAAAGTTGAAGAGAGAATGCAAAAAAGAGAGGCAAGAAGCGATAATCCCCACAATAGCATGGGCTTAGCTTTTATGATGGCAAACGACTTAGAATAAATTTCCCCAATAGTTGGATGATCAACAGGAGCCTCGACGGGAGCTCCGTAGGGCGGAGGGGGAGGATAACCCACATTAGGATCACCGCCGTTTGCATAACCGTAATATTGATTTGGATTACCACTATACTGTTGGGGCTGGTAATACTGCTGCTGAGTGGGCTCAGTCTGCGCGGTAGGCGCCAATGGAGCGCCGCAGACAACGCAAAACTTTGCTGAATCTTCCAGTGCTGCGCCGCATTTCGGACATACTGCCATACTTATTCCTCCATACCTATCTATTTTGTTATACTTGTTTAGCTTTAAACAGCATTATTATAGCATGCCGATATATCACTGCGCTATAAAATTATTGAAAATATTGTCATAAGCTGATAAAAAAGGGGGAGGCTTCACAATCGAAGCCTCCCTTGATTAGATTAAGCTAAGATGATCAGTCCTCAAAATCTTCCATGCTTATTATCGGAGTTGTAGTTATCTTTTCCTTGAGCCATTGCCTGAAATCGGGATGGGCGATTTTCACCAAAGCTTTAACACGATCTCTCAATGTTCTCAAATATACATCGGCCACTCCGTGCTCGGTTACCACATACATAACGAAGTTCTTGAGGGTGGTTACGATTGAACCCTCCGGCAGCCAGGGTACAATGTTCGAATGCGTTTCACCGTCATGATCAACGAAGGTGGAGCGAAGGCACATAAAGCTGCGGCCGCCCTTGGCGCTTATTGAACCGTACTGATAAGCAAAGGTGCCTCCTGTTCCGCTGTAAGGAACCATGCCCTGCGCTTCGGAGCAGCACTGACCGATAAGGTCAATCATAAAGGTGGCGTTTATTGCCACAATATTGTCCTGCTTCATAATTTCCAGAGGATTTATTGTGTATTCGAGTGAAATGAGGTCCGCTCTGGGGTCGTCATAGCAGAATTTAAAGAACTCCTCCGTGCAGGCGCCGGGGCTGGCCGCGACTATTTTGGTTATTACACCCTCTCGGCAAAGCTGAGCCATATTATCACAGGCGACTTCGGAATAGATCTCAATTTTTCCGATATCCCGTAAATTAGCCAAAATTTCCTCGCCTAAGCCGCCGTATCCGATTTGCACTTTGTCACCGGGATGAATGTAAGGAAGAATATATGAGGCCATAATTTTGTCGATTTCCTGGGGTTGAGGGGCGGGAACGCCCATCAGCTCCGTTGGGTTCTCAACTATATAAGCGAACTCAGTAATATGTATGCAGGTATCTTTAACATCACCCTTTACAGGGCAGATACCCGTTGGATCGATAAATGCGATTCTCTTTATAATTTCAGGTCTCTGAGAAATGACTTTGTTGACGCTGACGCCATAACTGCCTATGTTGCAGTAACCGTTCTCATCAGGCGGACATATTTGGACAGCCAGAGTGTTTGCACCGTACACAAACGGGCCCTTAGCGAGTTGGTCAAAGTTAAAACCACAGTATTCCATAATTCCCATTGAGCCGGCAATTCGTTCCAGAGGCAGACAAAATGCGCTCATCAGACGAAAATGCTTTTTGGTTTCAACATCGAAAAGCATTTCAAACGGAGCAACCGCGACATTATACATAATCATGATGTCGTGGTAATCATCCATGTGACTGTACATCTCATCAAGAAAAGCGTAAGGGATTTGCGTTGCCTGACCAACCCAAAGCCTGTCGCCCGGCTTAATTGCCATAGAAGCTTCGTGCATTGTTACGAGATGGTCTTTGTAGTACTGTTTCCAATCATTCATAAATTTCAACCTTTCATTGTTAGAATTGCTGCTTTATTTCTGCATGGCTTGACTACGAAGTGCAACTGATTGAAACTGCAAATTGCATAATATAGATAATTATATAGATATGGTAATTTCCTAATTATGTAATTCATCTAATATATACCAAAAATCGGGCACAAATGTCAAACAATTTATTAAATAGTAATAAAATACTGTACAGATAAGAACAAAAGCGACATGAGAATAGAGATAATATAAATGCAGGTATGGCATAACGCTGAATTCTATGCACTATTTTGCATGAATAGTCAATAACCGCAAAAATTTCCGCTTACTATAATTTATTAGTAATTATTTGATTTATTCGCATATCATTTTATAAGCTCCGGTTATTTTGAAAGGAATATTCGGGCTGAAAATGTCATTATTTTCTTACTTGTATCAGTTCTTTTGAAGTCCAAAAACACCGGAAAATTAAAGAGTGACATGGAGCTTTAGTGTAGATTTACAATGCGGCATAACGAAGTTTGTCGAAGAAGTCAATTTTTACATTATTTATGAAAAACTAGAAAATTATCGCTTGCGCTTTGAATATCTTTCATATATACTAATCCAGAGTTATATGAGAGAGCAATTTAGTAAAACAAGCATTACCCGGCTGTAAAATTAAATTTGGGAGGATTAGAAATGAAGGGGCAGAAATTGCTTAAGGTGATTAGCATCTTAATGATTCTGGTGAGTCTGGGTGCTATTGCAGCGGGAGCGTTTGGTATTCTCGATGTTAATGATCAGAAGACCATCAAAACCGAAGAGGGCAGAGTAGCAAAAGAGAACATCGATAAACTCGAAGCAGGTTCAAAGCAGCTCGAAGAAAACCGCCAGGCCTATGAAGACGGCGTTGCCGCTCTTGCAGCAGGCAAAACAGAATTTGAAGCCGGCCAGGAAAAGCTCGCAGCAGGCGAGGCACAGTATGAAGCCGGAAAGGCCCAGCTCGAAGCCAACACCGCAGCTTACGAAGCAGGTAAAAAGACTCTTGCAGAGAATGCAGCTACATACGCAGCAGGCAAAACCGCCTATGCTGCAGGTTTAGCTCAGTACAACGCAGGCTTGGCTCAGTACAACGCAGGCTTGGCTCAGAACAACGCAGGTCTTGAAGAGTTTGCAGCTGCAAAAGCAAAGTATGACGCAGGTCTTGCGGAGTACAACTCCAAAAAGGCTCAGTACGATGCAGGCGTTGCTCAGCTCAATGCCAACACCGCAGCTTATCTGGCAGCCAAGGAAGCAGTAGCCGGCGGTCAGGCAGCCTATGAAGGTCTTATTGCTGTCGGTCAGGCTCAGTATGATGCAGGCTTGGCTCAGTATGAAGCTGGCGTTAAGGCTCTTGCCGATGCTAAGGCTGCAGGCACACTGCCCGCAGAGATAATCGCTGCTAAGGAAGCAGAACTTGCGGCTGCTAAGGCAAAGCTTGATGCGGCAAAAGCAAAGCTTCTTCCCTATGCAACCGTAATGGCTGCTATCAGCACTTACGAATCTTCAAAGGCTCAGCTTGACGCAGCAGTTCCTCTGCTTGCAGCAGCAAAGGCTCAGCTTGATGCAGCAGCTCCCCAGATAGCTGCAGGCCAGGCAAAGCTCGACGCAGCAAAAGCACAGCTTGACCCCGCGAAGGCTCAGCTCGACGCTGCGAAGGCTCAGCTTGCTGCCGGCAAGGCAAAGCTTGATGAGTACGAAGCAGGCCAGGCAAAGATAGCCGAATATGAAGCATGCAAGGCAAAGCTCGATGAAGCAGCAGCTCAGCTTGCAGCAGGCAAAGAACAGCTCAGCACAGCAGCAACCACAATCGAAGAAGGCAAGGCAAAGCTTGCTGAGTTCGAAGCCGGTGAAGCTCAGGTTGAAGCAGGTTTCGCAACACTTCTCGAGAATCCCGATGTAAAAGCAAAAGTTGATGCAGGCATTGATAAGATTGCAGCCGGCAGAGAAGTTCTGGCTGAATCCACCGTTGAAACAACCAACCTCCTCATGACAAGACTTTACATCTATCTTGCTATCGTTCTTGCAGCAATCCTCGGTCTTGTTGCAGCAATCCTCGGCGCAGGCGCAGCTAAGATGCCCAGCATTGGCAAAATCAAGGGCGGCATACTCCTTGGCATTGCAACTGTTGTTGTTTCCGTGGCAGCTTGTGTTTATGGTTTTGCAAACGCATTCTTCAAGCTTTTCGATGCATTCACACTTCAGTCTGCGGCAGCAGTAGTAGTTGTTGTATTCTCACTGATCTTCGTGTTTGCGATTCTCCGTTATAAGAACGCTCTTGTAGCTCTTATGACTGCTGAATAAGAAACAATCAATAATTAAAAATGACGCGGACTTCTTATGAAGTCCGCGTTTTCTATTTAAAATTAGGTGAAACTAGAGAGATAATTCAAGAAATATTACGGCCTACAATTATATTTAGCTGTTATAACCCAACTGTATTTTATTATCCTGCGCCTGATTTGGCTTAATATGATGTCTAAATCGTAAAGAAAGGCGGCTTCCGATATTCGGAAGCCGCTTAGTCTTTTTAATTGCTTTGAATAGCTTATGCTTTCTTTGTGTTTTTGGCTGCGTGATTTTTCCACATGACCCACAGAGGACCTGCAATACAGATTGTCGAGTAGCAGCCGGAAATCGTACCGAACATCATCGGCAGAGCAAAGTCCTTTATGGACTCAATGTTGTAGATCTGCGCGAAGATATAAACGATTGTTATACTTGCGAAAACTGCGACGCTTGTGTTGATGGAACGTGTCATGGACTGAGTAATGCTGGTGTCAACCAGAAGCTCGGTTGAAGTCTTACTTCCCATTGCCACCTTGTTTTCGCGGATTCGGTCATAAATGACTATTGTGTCGTTAATCGAGAAACCGATAATTGTCAGAACAGCCGCAATAAAGGAATCATTAAGCGGAATTCTGAAAATAATGAATACAGAGGTAACAACAAAAGCATCGTGGAACAGAGCAACGATTGCCATGAAGCCCGCCGAGAAGCCGCCGATTTTCCTGAAACGGTATCCAACATAGACCAGAATAAGTCCGAAGGAGAGGAAAATCGCCAGTATTCCCTGTCTGAAGAAACGTGCTCCGGTGGAGGGCTCGACGGACTGGGAGGTAGTAAAATTAAGGCCAGCGTCAGGATAAGCAGTCGTTAAAGTGGAGGTTATAAGTTCCTGCTCCTGGGAGGTGATGGACTCATAATCCGCCATGTTAACGGAGAGCGTCTTCTCGCCGGTGGCTTGGGTTACCTGTTCCAGACAAGTGGTTGTCTTGCCCAGAGCGGCTTCAACAAGCGCTCCCGCTTCTTCGCTGTCAATCGTTCCGGTGTAGCTATACTTTACAACAGAGCCGCCCTGGAACTGAATATCAAGCTTAATGCCCATTGTGAGCGCGGCAACAATGCCGGCAAGAATAATAACTGAAGATATAATAAAATAGATTTTTCTGTTCTTATAAAAGTTGATTATTTTCATTCCGCAATCCTCCTTGCACCGAACAGAACAGGTTTTTGCAGCGGCTTAAAAGTGCTCAGCGACTTAATCATCAGACGGGAAGCCGTAACGCCCGCGACGAAGTTCATCAAAACACCGCAAAGCAGCGTGTAGCCGAAGGAGAGCATAGAGCCGGATCCCAGAACCATAAGAACTACCGATACAATCATTACCGTTATATTTCCGTCGAAAACGGAGGAAAACGCACGGTGGAAACCGGCATCAATTGCGGAGCCGAGAGTCTTTCCGGAGTTTAGTTCTTCCTTGATTCGCTCGGAAACGATGACGTTTGCGTCAACGCCCATACCGATTGAAAGGATAACACCGGCGATGCCGGGCAGCGTCAGAGTAAACTGGGGAATTGAAAGGGCCAGAAGCTGGCCGACAACCTGCAGCATAAGTGCTATGCAGGCGACAAATCCGGGCAGTCTGTAATACAGAAGCATAAACAGGCAAACAAGAGCAAAAGCAATTTCGCCGGCAAGAACCATAACGTTAAGAGCATCAGTTCCCAATGTTGCGCTGATTATGTTTGCGTCGTGCGCTTCGAGGGAGAAGGGCAGAGAACCGGAGTTAATCTTGTTTGAAAGACTGGAGGCTTCTTCAAGCGAGGCTTGCTTTGTGATTCTCGCAACGCCGCCCGTAATCTGGCTCTGAACGGTGGGGGATGTGATTAAATTGTCGTCCATATAAATGGAAATAGGTTTACCTATCAAATTAGCGGTTGCCTCGGCAAACTTGTCGGAACCTGTGCTGGTAAGCTCAAGTATAACGACATAGGGTCCATCGCTGTCGGCACTTGCCGAAGCGTAGCTTTTTGCAATATCGTCTTTTCCAGTCAAAACAATATTTCCGTCAGGATCTCTGAAGGTAAGCAAAGCAGTTTCACCAAGTTCGGAGATTGCGGCCTGTGCATCGAAATCCTTTTCGTCGGATTTCCACGGGAACTTAACAACTATTCCGCCGTTTGTGTTGTCAATATAGACTTCACGGTCGGTGATGTTTTCAGCGTCCATACGTGTTTCGATAATTGTCTTAGCCTGTTCAAGCTCTTCCGAAGTAGGAGCACGATTCAAATCCTTCGGTGTGTATGTGGCCTCAACACCGCCGCGAATATCGATTCCGAAACGCATTTCATCAGCGCCCTTAAGGTTAAAGCTGCCGATGTGCAGTCCGAAAAAAGCAATGTAAAACAGCGCGGCTGTTATAAGAAACACAATGAAAAATGTTTTCTTTGATTTCAATTTTCTTCCTCCATTTTTTTAGTATAAGAAGTGTCCGAAACATGTCACGGCTATATCATACCGTCTTTTGCGTGAAGAAATTCAGTAATCCTGCATGAATTTAAAGGCGGCTGTATCCTTCTAAGCGCGAAGAAGCTCATAAGCAAAACGCAGCAAATAAAAATCGCGGAGCCGAAAAGCTGGCTGCTTCTTTCGCTCAATACTTTTCTCGATTGATAGGCGGGCCCCAGACCGAGCTTGAAAGCAAAGTTTTCAGCTTCGAGAAAGTCAATGAAATTGCAGACGAAAAAGCTCACGGGAGAACTGCCGTTAGTATTTTCCGCTTGCGAGGTTTCGGCACTCTCCGCGGCTCTGCCCAAAGCAACAAACGAAAGAACTGTTGTAGTCAGCAATAGAAATGAGAGCAGAAGAATAAGTGCCAGTATTCTTTTGAAAACCGAACATTTCGGCACAGAATTCCCTCCTCTCAATAAATAAAAGAAATAGGCAAAAAGACCCTAACTCATTATAAAGGTTTTTATTCTTCTGTCAATAGTGAAGCGCAATACGGCTCTTGCAAAGAACGGAAAACTGAGTTATCTTATACATAGCATCATTTTCTGCAAAAACAACGCGGAGGAACTACAATGAAAAAACTTGGTTTCGGGCTGATGCGCCTGCCATTAACAGATTTGGAAGACCAAAAAAGCATTGATTTTAATGAGCTTAATTTAATGGTTGATACCTTTCTTGAAAAGGGGTTTACCTATTTTGACACTGCTTATATGTATCATGATTTCAGAAGTGAATCGGTAATAAAAGAGGCTCTTGTCAAGCGCCACCCACGCGATTCTTACACTCTCGCAACAAAGCTCCCGACGATGTTCCTTGAAACTGAGGGAGATAACGAGCGTATTTTTGCCAAACAGCTTCAAAACTGCGGAGTTGACTATTTCGACTATTACCTGATTCACAATCTGGGCGTTGAGCACTACGCTACTGCGCAGAGGCTGGGCTGCTTTGAATTTGTACAGCAAAAGAAAAAAGAGGGCAAAGTAAGATCCGTGGGCTTTTCCTTCCACGACAACGCCGTGCTTTTGGATAAGATACTGACTGAGCACCCCGAGGTGGACTTCGTTCAGCTTCAGATTAACTATATCGACTGGGACAACGAGAGCATTCAGTTGAGAAAGTGCTGGGAGGTTGCGCGAAAACACGGAAAACCAGTCATAGTTATGGAGCCTGTTAAGGGCGGAACGCTCGCGAAGGTTCCCGAAAGAGCCGAGAAGCTCTTTAAAAGACACAGCCCCGATATGTCAATTGCCTCATGGGCGATTCGCTTCGCGGCAAGCCACGAGGGCGTTATGATGGTGCTGAGTGGCATGTCCGACATGGCGCAGCTTCTGGACAATACTGGTTTTCTGTGTGAGTTCGTGCCGCTCGACAAAGCCGAAATGGATATTATCGAAAGCGCGGTCAAGATAATCCGCGAGGACATTGCAATTCCCTGCACAGCCTGCCAGTATTGTGTTGAGGGCTGCCCGATGAAAATTGCCATTCCAAAGTATTTCGCGCTCTATAACGCCGAAAAGCAGGCTCTCAACAGGCTCTTTTCTCCGCAGGCGGGCTACTATGAGAACGCCACAAAGTTGAGCGGCAAGGCTTCAGACTGTATCGACTGCAAGCAATGCGAAAAAAGCTGTCCGCAGCACATCGAAATTACAAAATGGCTCAAGGAAGTCGCAAAGACCTTTGAATAAGCGCGACTGACCTTTTTCAGCCGATAAAGGAATACTAATGAAAACAAAGCGCAATTACCCGACAATAACGGTCACAAGAAAGGCGCAGGCGGCGCTAGAGAACGGACACCCTTGGGTCTATGACGCGGAACTGCTAACGCCGACCGAGGGCATTGAAAACGGCTCTTTTGTGGACGTTGTAAGCGATAAAAACAGATATTTGGGGACGGGTTTTTTGAGCGAGAAGTCAAAAATCCGAATCCGTCTGCTCTCACGCAACGCGAACGACAGCTTTGACGAGGCCTTTTTCGAGCGCCGAATCCGCTACGCGTGGGAATACCGCAAAACCGTCATGGCGGAGGATATTTCCGCCTGTCGCGTGATTTTCGGCGAGGCGGACGGCTTTCCCGGGCTGACAGTTGACCGCTACGGCGAATTTCTCGTCACGCAGACCCTGTCCTACGGCATGGAACTGCTCAAACCCGTGATTTTCCATCTGCTCGTCAAGGTGCTGAGCGAGGACAGAGCTAAAATCAGCGGAATTTTCGAGCGCAATGACGTCGCCCTCCGCGAGCTTGAGGGGCTAAAGCAGAACAAGGGCTGGTTTCCCTTGGAGGGCTTGCCCGAGCCGCGAAGCGCCGTGACCGTAATCCGTGAAAACGGAATCGACTACGAGGTTGACCTTGAAAACGGGCAGAAAACAGGCTTTTTCCTCGACCAGAAGTATAACCGCCGCGCCGTTGCGCGCCTTGCCAAGGGCAAAAAGGTGCTCGATTGCTTCACCCACACAGGCTCCTTCGCGCTCAACGCGGCGCTCGGCGGGGCTGAAAGGGTCTGCGCCGTTGACGTTTCCGAAGCGGCAATCGAAATGTCGCGCAAAAATGCTGTCCGCAACGGTCTTGAGGGGAAAATGGACTTTTTGACCGCCGATGTTCTCGACCTTCTGCCGGAGCTTGAGCGGAAAGGGGAGAGGGCTTACGATTTCATCATTCTCGACCCGCCCGCCTTCACAAAGTCGCGCAAGAATATCGAGAGCGCTCTGCGCGGCTATAAGGAAATCAATTCGCGGGCGATGAAGCTTTTGCCGCGGGGCGGCTATCTTGCCACCTGCTCGTGCTCGCATTTTGTAAACGACGAGCTTTTTGTAAAAATGCTCAAAGCCGCGGCGCGCGAGGCCTGCGTGGAGCTTCGGCAAATCGAGGCTCGGCAGCAGTCGCCCGACCATCCGATTTTGTGGAGCGTCCCCGAAACGGATTATTTAAAATTCTATATTTTCCAAGTGATATAAGACGCGCAGAACGCAGAAAAGCCCCCATTTCGGGGGCTTTTTGTTGTATATGGCAGTAAATTGTCAAATATTGCTTGTGAAATGTAGGAGGAAGTGATAGCATAATATAGTAAATTATCGGGGCTAGTATTCGTTATTGTGCAGTATGCTGAGTTTTAAGATTTAATATAGAATTTGAATTTAGCATTCAATGAAGGAGAAAGTGTGTTATGACCGAAGATCAAACTTTTGCTTCAGCAGTCTCAAAAATGATTCTAAGATCAGAAAAGGAAACAGATCCCCAAAAATTAGTATTTTCGTTTGTTGATGCCGGAATTTTAGAGCAGATAAATAACTTGAATAATCAAATTATTTATGGACGGAGAGGCACAGGAAAAACTCATATACTAAAATACTATTCATCGATACTTAAGTCGGAAACAAACAATATTGCTTTTGCTAAAAAGCAAAAATGAGAGACGGGGAAGCTAATTGTGAAAATTATGTTGGTCCTGCCCCAACTGGTCATTTATACGGCAGAGATAATGACCTAACTCGGCCGTACTTTTCCGCATGTCATCTGGCCACGCTGATAGTTTCCACAATTAGTAAACTATTATATGCGAGTCACTTCCCACTATTCATAGTTACACAGAAATAATAGTATAATATTTAAAGGCCTCTATTTGGAGGCCTTTAAATATTTCATTATCAAAAATATAAAACATTAAATAGCCCGACTGCTTCAAAAGAAGTATATAGCATTTGAAGCACCCTACATTCTAACACACGGTACACAACATTTGATAAATCGCTCAAAAATCAAGTTTTATTATTGTCCAACCATTCATAGGATGTACCAAAACATTCTCGGGAGGGCGACAAATGGATTATAGGATTTACAGAACAAAAAAGTGGCTTATGCGGCACAAAAGGGAGAGCGCGGTGGTGCTCGCACTGTGCTTTCTTTTCGGGCTGCCGTGGGTGATAAACAGCTCCGCAATAGTCGGGGCGAGCGCTTCGGTGCGCCAGCTTCCGATTTACTGCGTTGACCGCGATAATAAGTGTGCTAGTCTTACTTTCGACGCGGCGTGGGGTAACGAGGACACGCAGGCACTTATCGATATTCTGGCTAAATACAATGTCAAGGCGACGTTTTTCGTTGTCGGCGCGTGGGTGGACAAATACCCCGAATCGGTCAAGGCGCTTCACGACGCGGGTCACGAGGTGATGAGCCATTCGGACGACCACGCGCATTTCGCAAGCCTAAGCGCTGACGAGATTATGCAAAATCTTAAGACCTGCAACGACAAAATCGAGGCGGTCACGGGGACTCGTCCCACGCTTTTTCGCTGTCCTTACGGCGAGTATGACGACCATGTGATTAACACCGTAAACGCAGTCGGCATGACGGCGATTCAATGGAACGTCGATTCCCTCGACTGGAAAGGCATTTCCGCGTCAGAGATTGAAAACAGGGTAAAGAACAAGGTCGTGCCCGGCTCGATTATCCTTTTCCACAACGCCGCGGAGAACACGCCCGAGGCGCTCCCCGCCATTATCGAGGGGCTTATTGCCGAGGGTTACTCGCTCGTTCCCGTTTCGGAACTGCTTCTCAAGGACGATTACGAAATCGACCACACAGGCATGCAGTACAAACCCTGAAAAACGCATAAATTAACTCTCGGCTCGGCTTGATTGTTGGTAAAAATATGTATATAATAATGTCAACAAATTGAGGCTCTGCCTTAATGCAAACCGAAACCGAATATGCGTTTTTGAAAGGAGCAAATTCAAATGAAAAAACACTCCAGACTCCTTGGCGGTGTGCTCGTGGTTGTACTCATTATTTCCCTTTGTATACCCGCGCTTGCCGCAAATCTCGTCAGAAAAAACATTACAATTGATTCCGGCGTTTCCATCTACACGGACGAAAGCAAACTGATTCCCAAAGACGTAAACGGCAATGTGGTAGACGCCTTTATTTATAACGGAACTACCTATTTGCCAGTTCGAGCCTTAAGCGGTGCTTTGGGAAAGACTATCGCATGGGACGGCACCACAGGCACGGTCTATGTAAGCGGCTTTGCTGTTGATGAAAAAAACGCCGAATACTTGGAAAGCTATTTTGAAATCCCCGCGTTTACCGCAACAGTTTCCAGAGCCGATTTTGACGCGGCTCTTGTGAAAATCGGCGGAGAAAAGACGGACGGCACAGGAACACTGACTGTTGCCGAGGCTGTTAAAGCCACAGTAATCGCCGCGGGAATGAAGGAGCTTGCTCTTACATATACCGCACCCGCTGACACGGGCAAGGCAAAGGAGCGCCTTGCGGCTTACGGTGTAACCGGCATTTCGGACGCTTACGCCCCCTATGTTGCCGCTGCGCTTGACACGGATATTGCAATGTCTACCTATTCCTTCGGCGCGGCTCTTGACGCAAAAACCGCCGACGCGCTTCTGATGGCAGCTGTCAGTACCGCCGGTATCGGCCGCAATTACCTCGGAATGGCAAGCGACCCCGATATCTATGCGAAGCTCCAGTCAACTTGGAACTCCTTCACGAACTTTGATGACGAGAAGCTCTCGAATCTCGGGGCGCAGCTTGTTATTCAGGGCGCCAGCACAGGTTACAGCCTTAAGTACGACGGTTACGATGCAAATTTCCTCCCCCAATATACGCTTTCATACGGGCACAGCGATATAACTCATGCAATCCAGCTTATCGGACTTCTCAACAGCGAGGGAATTGACGCGAAAGTCCAGATGGAGCCCAAGGTTTCGATTTATGAGTATATGGTTGAGTGGGGCGATCCGACTAAGGTTGAGGCCACTCCGACTTATGAGCTCAAGGCGATTTCGGGCGGACGCTGGCTCTGCTACGCGATGGAATATGACCTCAAGCTCGAGTTCGACACACTTGCGGATAAGGAAGCCTTCCACAGCGTTATCGAAGCTTACGCGAAGAAATACGATACCAATGTTGACTCCGACGGCAAGCCGACAGTTCCGCTTCTCGCAAGCTCTTGGTGGCAGCCGCTATATTCGACAACATATCCGACCACGACAAATAACTTCAAACTCCTCAAGGACAACATCATCTATGACGGCGACTATTCCATCCATCCGTACAGCACCACGGACGGCACCGCAAAAATTGCCGCAGTCGTCGCCTCCGTTGCTCCGGACCTGAAAGTTGTTCCCGTTGATCTCTATGTAAATCCCGCGTTTTATAACTACCTGACAGGCGCCGACCACCAGTAAATATAAGTTGACTTTTGAACGGGACAGATTATAAGCTGTCCCGTTCATTGTTTTCAAAACAGAAATAATGGTTGTCAGCGCTTTTTTCTTGAAGTGCAGGCTGTTTTAGATTAAACTGTAATAAGCCCATAAAACCAAGGAGAACAGGAACTGATGGAAAAACTGATAGCAATTCTCGCAAAAGAGTTTTCGCAAAAGCCCGAGCACATTAAGAACATAATACAGCTCATCGACGAGGGGAACACCGTTCCCTTTATCGCCCGTTACCGCAAGGAGCTTCACGGCACGATGGACGACCAGCTGATAAGGGAAATTGCGGACAGGCTCCAGTACCTTCGCAATCTCGACAAACGCCGTGAGGAAATACGCTCCTCCATTGAGGCGCAGGGAAAGCTCACTGAGGAGCTGAGCTCCGCAATCGAGCGTGCGGCGACTCTTGCCGAGCTTGAGGATATTTACCGTCCGTATAAGCAAAAGCGCCGTACAAGGGCAACAATCGCGCGTGAAAAGGGTCTTGAGCCGCTTGCGGCGCTGCTATTTGCGCAGGACATTAGGCAGGGCACTCTTGAGGAGCTTGCAGCGCCCTTCGTTGACCCCGAGAAAGGCGTAGAAACAATCGACGACGCACTCAGCGGCGCTTCTGACATCATTGCCGAGGACATTTCGGATAACGCGGAAATCCGTAAAGCGCTCAAGGCTTTGATTAGCTCCAAGGGCTTACTGATTTCAAAGGGAACAAAGGACGAGGACTCTGTCTATCGCCTTTACTACGATTTTAAGGAGCCGATTTCACGGCTTCAAAGCCACAGAATCCTTGCCGTTAATCGCGGCGAGAAGGAAGAATTTCTAAAGGTAAGCCTTAATCTTGATGTTGTCGCGGCGCTCGATGTTGTCAAGCGGCACTCGGTGCGTTTCGGCAGCATATCAAGCGATTTTGTTGCGGCCTCCGCCGAGGACGCCTATCAAAGGCTTATTTTCCCGTCTGTGGAGAGGGAAGTTCGCAATGAGCTCACGGATATGGCCTCCGAGCAGGCGATCAAGATGTTCGGACTAAACTTGAAGCCGCTTCTTATGCAGCCGCCCGTCAAAAACAAGGTTACCATGGGCTTTGACCCGGCCTATCGCACGGGCTGTAAAATCGCGGTAGTCGACGGCACAGGAAAGGTGCTTGAAACTGGAGTTGTTTATCCAACCCCCCCGCACAATAAAATCGAGGAGGCAAAGCAAACACTTTCGCGTATGATAAAAAAGCACGGTGTGCAGGCAATCTCAATCGGCAACGGCACGGCCTCCAAAGAGTCGGAAATTTTTATAGCCGAGCTTATTAAGGATTTTCCGAATGTAGCCTACATGGTTGTTAACGAAGCTGGAGCCTCCGTATACTCAGCTTCAAAACTCGGTGCGCAGGAATTCCCCGATTTTGACGTTTCCCTTCGCTCCGCTGTTTCTATAGCTCGAAGACTTCAGGATCCTCTGGCCGAACTTGTGAAGATTGATCCGAAATCCATCGGTGTCGGACAGTACCAGCACGATATGCCCGAGGCAAGGCTTGACGAGTCCCTAAACGGCGTTGTCGAGGACTGCGTTAATGCTGTCGGGGTTGACCTCAACACGGCTTCCGCTCCGCTTCTGGCGAGGGTTTCGGGACTCAGCGCCGCAAGCGCAAAGAATATTGTCGCCTATCGTGAGGAAAACGGCATATTCACAACGCGCAAAACCGTTCAGAAGGTTCCAAAAATCGGACCCAAGGCCTTTGAGCAGTGTGCGGGCTTTCTTCGTCTGCCCGAGAGCAAGAATATTTTAGACAACACGGGAGTTCACCCCGAGTCGTACTCTGCAGCCGAAAAAATTCTGGAGCTATGCGGATATACCCTTAAGGACGTTGCAAAAGAAGCCGTTACCGAGCTTCGCGAAAGAGTTAAGACATTGAGCCCCGAGCGAGTATCCGAATACAGCGGTGTCGGCATTCCGACAGTAAATGATATTATAAACGAGCTTTTAAAGCCCGGACGTGACCCGCGAGACGAGCTCCCGCCTCCCATGCTTCGAAGCGACGTTATGGATATGAACGATTTAAAGTCCGGGATGGTAATGCGCGGAACTGTGCGCAACGTAATTGACTTCGGCGTCTTTGTGGACATCGGCGTGCATCAGGACGGACTCGTGCACATATCAGAGCTCTGCAACCGCTATATCAAACACCCTTCAGAGATTGTTAAAGTAGGAGATGTGGTTGACACTGTTGTTTTAGGCGTCGATGTCGGGAAAAAACGTATTTCTCTCAGCATGAAACAGGTTAAAAAATAGAAATATTAAAAAAAAGAACGATGGTCAAAAGGCCATCGTTCTTATTTATCTGCCGTAAAGCTTTGATATATTTTCGAGCCATGCAGAAGGTTTCGATAAATCTGTTTGCGGCTTCATTCGCCATTGCCAATTACCGCATGAGGTTCCCGGTGTATTCATTCTTGCCTCGGCGCCAAGCTGGAGCAAATCCTGCATAGTGACAATTGCAAGCTCGGCAACGCTTCCCCAAATTGCACAGATTGCTGCTTTTACGGGTCCCTCGTTTTCCCTTACACGAAGGTAATCAAAGGCTCTCTTCTTTTCAGCTTCCGGAGCGGAGGAGAGCCAGCCGAGCGTCGTATTGTTGTCGTGCGTGCTTGTATAGGCAACGCAGTTGTGAGGATAATTGTGCGGCAGATAGTCGCTGTCCGTGAGGCTTTCAAAGGCAAATTGCAGCACTTTCATTCCCGGAAAGCCGCTGTCGTTAAGGAGCTTGCGGACAGATTCATTTAAAAATCCCAAGTCCTCGGCAATAATCGCTTTTTCACCCAATTCATGCTTTAAAGCCATGAAAAGCTCCATACCCGGACCCTTTTTCCAAACACCGTACTGCGCTGTTTCGGAGCCGTATGGGATTGAGTAAAACTCGTCAAAGCCTCTGAAGTGGTCGATTCGGAGAACGTCAAAAAGCTCAAATTGCCGCCTAATTCGGCTCAGCCACCATGAATAACCGTCCTTTTTCATTTCTTCCCAATTGTAAAGCGGATTGCCCCAAAGCTGACCCGTAGACGCATAGCAGTCGGGGGGACAGCCTGCGATTTCAATTGGCTTCAGGTCGCCGTCAAGAAGAAAAAGACCTGGGTTTGCCCAGATTTCAACAGAATCGGGGGCAACGTAAATCGGCAAATCTCCAATAATTGATATGCCTTTTTTTGCGGCATAATTCTTTATATTCGTCCATTGACGGAAAAACAGATACTGTATCGCTTTAAAAAACTCAATATCTGAGCGAAGCTCGAAAGCGGCCGCACTCAGTGCGCTTTCTTCGCGAAAGCGAAGGGGACGCTCCCATTTATCCCAAGAGGCACCGTTGTGGCTGTCCTTGAGAGCCATGAAAAGTGCGTAATCATCAAGCCAATGCGCTTGACTGCTGCAAAAATCATTAAATTCGGAGTTTTCAGCTTTATCAATACGCTCCACAGCCTTTCGCAGAATTTTGAACCTATTTTCAAACAGCAAGCGAAAATCAACACGCTCGGGGTCGTTTCCCCAGTCAATGCCGCAAAAATCATGTTTTTCGAGTAGTCCCCACTCAGAAAGCAGATCAAGATCGATAAAATACGGGTTGCCCGCGTAGGAAGAATATGACTGATAAGGGGAGTCGCCGTAGCCCGTGGGGGACAGGGGCAGAACTTGCCAAAAGCTCTGTCCGCTCGCCGCAAGAAAATCTATGAACTTTTTAGCCTCCGCACCGAGAGTGCCGATTCCCCAAGGCGAAGGAAGTGAGCTTATATGCAGGAGAATGCCGCTTTTTCTCATATTAAGTCCCTCAATACCCAAATAATGCCGTTAAGCCTGTGAAGTTAAAATGCGTTAACACATTATAACCGACCATGCAAAAAACTTCAACAGCGTCAAATATTAGTTCAGGTCCGAATCTGCAGGATTATAATTCGGGTTTAATAAAAACTGCTTATCGGGGAAACATAATTTTGACAACAGCACGGAGGTTTATAAGTGGAAACAAAACGTCTCGGAAAGCAAACCATAAAACTAATATGCTCGCCCTCCATTTCATATTTCGCTTCTGTCGGCGGTGCAATGGAAGGGCAGGGTCCTCTTGCGTCCGGCTTTGATTTAATAAGCGAGGACTCATATTTCGGCACAAAGAGCTGGGAAAACGCCGAGAGTGCAATGCTCAAAAAATGCTTTGATTTGGTTGTGGCGAAATCAGGTCTAACCGTTGACAGCCTTGATTATATATTCTCCGGTGATTTACTCAACCAGTGTGTAGGTTCTGAATTTGCAATTAAGGACAGCGGCGTGCCGCTGTTTGGTCTTTACGGTGCCTGTTCAACGATGGCTGAATCTCTCTCGCTAGCCGCAATGACAATTGACGGAGGCTTTGCAAACACTGTTTGTGCTATGACCAGCTCTCATTTTTGTTCTGCAGAGCGTCAATTCCGACTTCCTTTGGCTTACGGCGGACAGAGAACACCGACGGCTCAATGGACAGCCACGGCAGCCGGTGCACTCATTCTGTGCGCGGAAGGGGAGGGACCTTTTGCAACGCACATCACAACGGGCAAAATAGTAGACGCGGGAATTTGTGACGCAGCTAACATGGGAGCGGCGATGGCTCCCGCGGCTCTTGAAACGATTTGTACACACCTCGCCGACACGGGTCGCGACCCGAATTATTACGATATGATTGTAACAGGTGATTTAGGTGTTGTCGGGCACGAAATACTGCTTGAGCTTGCGCAAAAATACGGCATTGACCTATCTGCCGTTTGCTGCGATTGCGGGATGATGATTTATGACAGAGAAAAGCAGGATGTTCACGCCGGAGGCTCCGGCTGCGGCTGCAGTGCTTCAGTGTTGGCAGGAAATCTGCTTCCCAAATTACGTAAAAGAGAGATTAACAGGCTTCTTTTCGCGGCAACAGGAGCCTTAATGTCCCCGACAACCTCTCTTCAGGGAGAGAGCATACTCGGAATTTGCCACGCTGTTGCAATTGATAATACAAAGAATGTGTTCTGAATTTAGCTGCTTAGGAGGAAATAGTGGATACATTTTTGATATATCTAAAGGTCTTCGCGGTTGGCGGTATTTTATGTGCCGTTGGGCAAATTTTGGTTGACAAAACAAATCTCACAGCAGGACGTATCCTGACAAGTTATGTCGTCGCAGGCGTCTTACTCGGAGCTATCGGCATATATGAGCCTTTCGCAAAATGGGCAAAAGCGGGAGCTACAGTTCCGCTTACAGGCTTCGGGAACGTTCTTGCGAGAGGCGTTCGTGAGGCAGTAGCGGAAAAGGGACTAATCGGCGCTTTTACAGGTGGATTTTCAGCTTCCGCAGCAGGGATTGCAGCCGCCGTGTTTTTCGGACTTCTGGTGGCACTTATTTTCAAATCAAAGGACAAGGCAAGTTAAGTTTTCAAAGTCGGGCCATGGGCAAAAAGGATTGACATTAGAGCGCCGTTATGCTAACATTTCATGGCTGATTACTTTTGTAGTTAAGCAGAATATGCGGGCGTGATGGAATTGGCAGACATGCAAGATTTAGGTTCTTGTGTCGCAAGACGTGCAGGTTCAAGTCCTGTCGCCCGCACCAGAAATCCCCTGTGTCATTATTGACACAGGGGATTTTTATATAAGTTTCAAAATGTTTTAAACACATTACAAATGTTTACATTTTCATATCAAAGTACAAAAAACGACGGGAACCGATTGAAATAGCTGACAAACGGATATATGATGAAAAAAAGTGAGTGTTCATAGTATTAAACAAAAGGAGTATATAAAATGAAGAAAATATTATCATTTATTATGGTGCTTTGCCTAGTTGCAAGCTTGCTCCCGGCCTATGCTTATCCCTCTCAGGACGAACTTACAACCAATTACTATGTTTATAACGGAAATTACACAGTCTGGACCGGTGACCCTTCTGCTTTTAATAGTTCGGACACGGACCTCGTGTGGACAACCCTCTCTGCAGATTCGACGCTCGATAATGGAGGTGTCGCAGAAAACTGCAATCTATATGTTCTTGACGATACATATATGTATTTTGGGGATCTTAATTTAGGTACAGGAGGTTTATATTCCTTAAGTGAATCAGATACCGACTCAGTTGAACTTTATGGCGGTACGTTATGAGCAAGGGAAATTTCAGCTTCTTGCGATATTTGGTTTGATGCAGCTGTATCCGTATTCGTTACGGGCAATGTTCTGTCAGATGAAGAAGTTCATTCCTACGGATGTGTTCTTGATGTAGGAGGTAATATTACCGCACCTGAAGTATATTTTGATTCTGATGATGCTGTTCTGAACGTTACTGTCGGCGGTGATGTAATTGCCTATTCCTATGATCAAGAGGGCGGAACGGTCAACATCGCCGGAAACATTGTAATCGGATTTTTCCCCTGCGCCGCATATACAAGCGAAAGCATGTGGGAGGGCAACTTCTTTGTAACCCTTGTTGAAGATTATTCCGACTACAATTTTACTGAACTTAATGTTGGCGGCGATATAACGGTCTCCGACAGTGAATTAGATAAACAAGGAATAATTTCTATCGGTAATTACAGCTCCGGTTATGAAGGATATGACAGGTATAACAACTATATTCCGATTGTAGTCAATGTGGCTGGCAATATTGAAGCAGCTGATGAAATTTCCATATACGAGGGGACTATAACTGCCGGAGGAGCAATTAAGACTACCTCAACTTATTCGCCGCATACGATTTACATTTACGGCGGAAATGTTACTGCCGCAAGCATAGAAAGCTTATCAAATATTTTCATAGGCGAATCTTTCGATACATATGGCTTGAACGATAAAATCCTTATAAATCTGACCGGCGACATGGTTGCGTCGTATAATATTACTATCTACGGCGGCGACATAAATGTCGGTGGCGCTATTGAGACAACCGACAATGAAGGCAACACAATAAATATTTATGGCGGCTACATAGACGCAGGCTCAATCGACAGCGCAACAGACGTCTATATCGGTGACCAGGAGGACTATTACGGAACAAACAGTGAAATCAAAATAAATGCAGGCAGTATCACAGCAGCATATAATCTGCAAATCTATGCCGGAATTGTACATGCCGAGACTGTGTACGCCAATAGCTTGTTTGATATTTACAATGATGCCGTGTTGTTTGACGCTCAGCTTACAGAGGGCTCTGTAGCACCTCAATATGCAGGTAATGAAGTCAGTATGGAACGCGTTACAATAAGCGGCCTTATTCCGAGCGCTCTTGCAATGATAACAATCAATAGCGGAGAAAGCTATTCAAAAACCTTCAAAGGCCCGTCTGACATCAGCGGAAACCTAGTTGTCTGGCTGATGCAGTCAAACAATTATTCAGGTACGGCTGTTTACAGACAAACAGGCGGTCCGACTTTGACAGGAATTGCAAGCTCCGAATTGAATTATGTGAGCGAGATCATACTCGACGACGAAGCATATAGCATGACAAATATTCCAATAGCTGTGCCCGATGCGGTATTCAATTCTCAGGGCGGCTATAATCCATGGGGAAGCGAGAATCCTTTTGAAGCCTATACTGATTCCGACATCTATACCTTAACATTTTTCCGTAACGGCGAAGTTTATGACTTTGAAGGCGGATTTATTGCCGGTGACTACGAGGTTGCTGTAACAACAGTTCCGTCGGTAACAGTGTACGGAGTAAGCGGCAACGAAACCGAAAGCTTTGCCGCGGGTTATGACAAGTTCACAATCGAACCGCTTGTTATTACTGTCGCCGCAAACAAAAAAAGCGCAAATGTTGGGGGTGCTATGCCGAGCTTCACCGTGAGCTTAAGCGACAATAATACAAACGGCGAAGATTGGATTTTGGATCTTTATCGTGACGAATATAGTGAGCTGTTCTATGCTCAAAGCTATGGAACCACAGCAGTTGAGGGCAGCTATCCAATCTATGCGCGTGCTGATTGCGAAGCATATTGGGATTCGACTCCCGAATCGCAGCCTTATGAGGATTCCTCAAATCCATATAATACTGCATATGCTGCATTTCAAGCCGGTTATCTGAGCCTTAGCTGGAATTATTACAGCATTCAGTTCAAGCTGGTTGGCAACTCATTTACGGTCAACTCAGGCGGACATCCGCTTTCCTCTTACAGCATTGTAGCAACTGCAAATAAAGGCGGCAGCATTTCTCCGTCGGACACTTCTTTGGTTTATTCAGGATCTGGCATTAAATATACAATAACGCCGGCCTCCGGATATGTGGTTTCCGATGTGCTGGTGGATGGAGTCAGTGTGGGTGCGGTTTCCACCTATGATTTTTCGAATGTAACAAAGGACCACACCATCGTTGCCAGCTTTGCGTACGATGATTCAAATTGCCCGAGCAAAAAGTATTCTGACTTGGACACCACGCTTTGGTATCATGAAGGCATTGACTATGTTCTGCGCAACTCACTATTCAAAGGCATTACCTCAACCATCTTCGAGCCGAATGAAGCGATGACACGCGCGATGTTCGTTACTGTGCTTTATCGTCTTGAAAATAGTCCTGCAATAGCTTCGCAATCACCGTTTGATGACGTTCAGAGCGGAGCTTGGTACGCTGATGCAGTTGCTTGGGCCTATACTCATAAAATTGTACTTGGGTATAGTGCCGATACTTTCATCCCGAACGAACCTGTTTCCAGAGAAGAAATGGCTGCAATAATGTACCGCTATGCTAGTTACAAGGGATATGACGTCAGCGCAACGAGCACTCTCTCGTCTTACAGCGATGTAGCAAGTATTTCTGATTGGGCTCTCGGCCCAATGAAATGGTCCGTTGCAAAAGAATTTATTGTTGGAATGTCCTCAGACAAGCTGGAGCCAAAGGCAAGCTCAACGCGTGCTCAAGTTGCAGTTATGCTTATGCGGTTTATCGAAAACGTAGCCAAGACAGCAGAATAGCATTTTAACAAATAAAAGCTGCACCGTATTTATGCGGTGCAGCTTATTTTATATGTTCGTTTTATCGTATGGTATTAAGAATAACAATTATGTTTAAGTTTATTAAAAAGAAACCTAGCGAAAATGGGCGAAATATGTTATTATCTGTTCCGACAAATTCAATTCGGAATGGTGGTCTTGGTGATATGCAGTTTAGATACGCGGCGGAATCGGATTCAAAGCTGATTCTCGAATTTATAAAAGCTTTGGCTGAGTATGAAAAGCTTTCCGATATGGTAACGGCAACCGAGGAAATGCTCAATGAATGGATATTTGAAAAGAAGAAAGCGGAGATAATTTTCGCGCTTGAAGATGGGAAAGAAGTCGGAATTGCTCTATTTTTCTATAATTTCTCCACCTTTTTGGGGAAGGCCGGCATCTATCTTGAGGATTTATTTGTGTATCCTGAATATCGGGGCAGGGGATACGGAAAGTTTCTCCTTGCGCAGCTTGCAAAGATAACGGTTGAAAGAGGCTGCGGAAGACTGGAGTGGGCTTGCCTTAACTGGAACAAGCCCAGCATTGATTTTTATCTGTCCCTCAAAGCACAGCAGATGAACGAATGGACTACATATCGGCTGACAGGCGAAACTCTTAATAATTTGGCCGATTTCGGGGAATAGGTTTAAATGTTTGTACGAACGCAGTATAATTATTTAAACTGCAAGAATATATATGAATGGAGCTGAAATGATGAAAAATATTAAAATTACAGCAATTGTCGGCTCACTTAGGAAGGACTCTTATAACCGTCAATTGGCCTTGGCTGCAAAAGCGTCGCTTAAGGACTTGGCGGAATTTGAAATTCTCGAATATGCCGATGTACCCCTGATGAATCAGGACATTGAATTTCCTGCTCCGGTCGCTGTCAGCCGTGTTCGCGAAATAATCAAAGCATCGGACGGAATTTGGTTTTTCACTCCGGAATACAATCATTTTTTCTCAGGCGTTCTAAAGAATCTTATTGACTGGCTGTCCCGCCCGGTTAGTGAAACTGAGCCACAGGTTCTAACGGGCAAGCCTGCCGCAATAAGCGGAGTTACTCCCGGCATGTCCGGAACTGCGCTTTCACAAGACCATCTCGTAACCTTGATAAGCTATCTAAATATGGACGTTATGAATGTTCCGCGGTTGACTATTCCAAGTATAATGCAGCAATTAAACAAAGATGCCAAGTTGGAATTGAAAGCAAGCGGGCCGTATTTGGAAAAGCAGGCAAAGGAATTTGTCAGCTTTATTCGTAACCGCTGATATAGCGCAATATATTCCTTTAAAAAACCGCTTTGATTGAAGCAGTTATACTTCTTGCGATGGTTTTTTTGTCGCAGTCGCTCAATACTCTTGCAAACTGCCTGGTTTCCTTTACCTGCGATATTCATGTTCAAAGTTTCCGAAATAAAGCAGCGGACTAAATTTAGTCCGCTGCTTTATTTCATGTAAGATAACTAAGCGATGAAAGCTGCGAGATAACCTTCGTGATTGACCGAAAAATCCGTTGAGGTGCCGCTGATAAAGCCCTTTGCATACGAGATTTTGTCCTTTATCTGTGAATACTCCGCTGCGGAAACAGTGTCACCCAAGACGAGCTTATCTCCGGCGGCAATTTTTGTTTCTGTTACGACGGTTGCAAACATCTTATTTGCCGACCAGAAATAAAGGGTTTCTCCCTTGCTGTCGTAAATACCGAAGTCAAAAAGCTGAGTGGAGCTATGGCTGATGGTAATATCACTGTCTGAATTGTTTGCAATGGTGAGCGAAAGCTTAAGCCCGCCGTTCTCCTCTTTGACCGTAGCTGCAACATCCACATTAGTGTCCGCCTTCTGCCAAAGCTCAGCAAGCCTTCCGACAACCGTTACACCCTCCGCGCGTGTAGCAGGGGCAAGTGGAAACAGATAATTGTTGTTTTTACCTTTTACCAGTCCGAGTATGCAGGCGTGCTGAATGTCGGTGCTGTATTCCGCCCTGATATTCGCATCATCCTCAAAAATGCGATAAATCTCAATAAATGCGTAATCACTGAATTTATAGTCAAAGGCTCTCATCACATAATGAATCATTTCATCGCGTTTAATTGCGTCATTGGGACGAAAGCTCGTTTTAGTGTCAATTATACCGCAGGTCACGAGATCGTAAAGCGCGCTTGCGCCCGCGTCACTATTTTTAACATCATTAAAGTATTCGCTTATGTCGGTGGCAGCAAAGTAATTGATATTTATTCCGAGTGCTTTGTGGAGCAAACGGGCAAACTCCATTCTTGTTATAGCGGTTTCGGGGCTGAAACTGCCGTTTCCATTAGAAAATATTTCAGAATAGCCGTATTTATTGACCCACTCCTCGCTCCATGTGCCCTTGACATCATTGTAATTCTCAATTTTATCCGCTGCAAAGGCCTGAAGCGGAAGCGCAAGAGCCAGCGTTAAAATAATAAGCAGGGACAGACTCAGAATCTTTAAATGTTTCATATGCACTTTCTCCTTCTTGATAAATTTCTTTGTGGTTAAGACGAGAAAATCAAGGATTAGTTCCAATTACTCTATCTGCTTGCGAGATGAGATATAAGGAAAAGAGGCGCTCTGATGAGCGCCCCTTTTAATTTAATTAGATACGTTTCAGAACCGCGCAGATTAGGTTCATATATTTACCTGCGCCTGCCTCCATTGCGGGTCTGTCCGAAACTGCATAGGGGTTATTCGTTTCCAGCCAATCTTTCCAGCTTTCCTCGTAACAGTCCATTTCGGTAATGGAGCTGATTTCCGTCATTTTGGATTTGCTGAAGATATCCTTCCAATAATCAAGAGTGCAGATAGTGTCAATGGCTTCCTTTGTCCATGATAAGGCCATTTCGTCCGGCAGATAGTCTAGTTCCTGCTTCAGACCCGGAATGCAGATAACTAATAACCCGCCTTTCTTTATAAGCGGAGCAAGGTGTTCATCAAGGTACTCCTCGTTCCGACCGAAGTAGTGATAAGCATCAAAGCTGTAAACAGCGTCGAAAAATTCGTCGGCGAAAGGCATATCGTTCGCGTCAGCGTGGATTGGAATTGTTCGCTTACCGAAGTCGAACTCAAGAAAACGTTTGTGGTTTTCTCTTGCGGGAATCCACAAATCCATTGCGAAAACGGTAGCCTTGCTGTTTTCTGCTAGACACATTGAGCTGAGCCCTGTTCCGCAGCCGAGGTCAAGAATCCGTTCAGCCGAACCGGTCGGTGCAGCTTTTAATGCTTCCTCCGCCAATAATACTACGTTTGGACCCATTAGGTTTTGTTTTAGAAATTCCTTGTCTTTATAATCGTTCAATTTTTTCATTTCCTTTCAATATTAACCCAAAGCCCCTTAAAAATAAAAAAGCAGGCACGATAAACGCACCTGTTTATATAACAGGTATCCGTCATCTGTTCTTTATAGGAGTTTTAGGCACAACAAACAGAACGGTAAAAGCCGTTCACTTCTTGCGGATACTAAAAACCTATTAAAGAACCGACACCCAGACACCACCTTTTATTATTGATGACAAAACTATAACACTTTTTCGCTATACCGTCAAATTACATTCATGTTACAACGAGTAATAATAGCTTTAAATAAGCAGACGCTCATAATTACCAACTATAGTTGAATTTCCGGGCTTGAGCTGTTGTAATATCTTTCTTTTCCGAATGTGCGCTTTTTGTATTCTATGGCTTCAGTCGGACAAGCGCAAATACAGGCCATGCAGTGGGTGCAATTGTCGCCGTATAACGGCTTTCCCTGTTCAAGTTTTATGTTGTTTAGCGGGCAAAGTTCTGTGCATTTCCCGCAGGAAACGCACTTGTCCGTAACATGAAAGCCTTTGGAGCTGACAATAAGCGAGTAGAAAACAGGGTTAAATAAGCTGCTTTTAAGTATATCCGTCAGTCCTGTTTTCACTTTGGGCAAATCCTGACCCTTTCCAATGAAATCCGAAAGAGCTTTGAGGGTCTTATCCGCTTCTGAAATAAGAAGCTTTGCTTCAGACTTTTCGGTAACATCGTAAACAGCAAGGTAGTTTTCGGGCATAACAAGCGCGGAAACGCCTTTCATTTTTAGGCCCTTCTTTGCGCAAAGCTTCTCAATATAAGCGCCTGCGTTGCCGATATCGTTCCCGCAGGTCATAACAAAATATGCCGAATCGCTGCCGCTAAAGCTGCCGCTCTCAATGAAAGAGGAAAAAATCACGGGGAGCTTCCAGGCGTATGTCGGGCAGACAAAAACGAAAGGCGTGTCGGAGAAAAAATCAGCCGTCTTTCCTGCCTTAATGTGTTCGTTCGAGCAGACAAGCTTATCCTTTGTTTGCAAAGCTATGGTTTCGGCCGCATATCGGCTGTTACCTGTGCCTGAAAAATATATAACCATATCTTCAGCCCTTCCTTTTGAAACCTATAAGGAAATTGTAACACCGGTCAAGGCTTCGTTGCAAGGTATTTAATATGCTATGCCGCAAGCTGACTCTCTATGTTTTCAAGACGCTGTGTTATATAGTCTACTATGGACACAGCTTCGCTTGATATTGAGCCGACCTTCAGATTATTTCCGCCCATATTACCACCCGCACCTCCGTTGACTTGTGAAGGCATATCGCTCGAAGGGGTCATGTTTTCAGTGTCTGCATTTTGAGAATCCGGCCGCTGCCCTCCGCCCTGTCCGTCCCCGTTTTGAAAGTCGGGTCTTTCAGCTCCGGCGTCGGTATCGGAACTGTCGGGACGCTCACCTTGCATATTGCCGCCGAATCCCGTTTTTCCCTCAAGCTCGGAAAGATTGGCATCTGAAGCAACAATATTTGCTTCGAACTGTTCGGCAGTATAAAAGGCGCTTGGATCGTTTTCGACAAAAGTGCGGATTTCATCTGCGATGGCGTTTACTGTCGTTTGAAAGTCGCTGAAATATTCCGTCAACGAATCCACATAGGCGAGGTATTTTTCATTATATTCTTCAATTGCAAGGAGTTTTTCGATCAAGGGACGAGAGGAAATGTCTACACCATATACGGGAGACGAAACATCTGCTGTCACGCTCGCACCGCCGTCTTCAGAAAAGCCGCCCATCGACATGTTATAATCCCAGCCCAAATAGCTGAACTTGCCTTCGCTGTAAAGCAGATAGTAGTTGTGAGCTTTTGAACCACTGTAGCTGTCATAGTTGCCTGTAACGGTATTAATCGCTATAGCCTTCAGGACGCTGTCAATGTCGAGAATGCTTTCAAGCTGCTCCTTGTTTTCAGCTGTTGTGTTATTAAGAACAGTTATAAGCTTTGTTATGTTTGTATTGCCCTCGTCCTCGCCGTACTGAACATCAAAGCCGCTCGCGTCATCATTCGTCAGCAAGGTGCAGCTTTCCGATTCAGCTTTGTAAAGGACAGTATCCTCCGAATCGGTATACCTTTCGACGAAGCTGTCGTCATAAGATTCAATCATGAGATAGAAGCCGAATAGTTCGCCGTTTATGTACAGATTGCAATAAGTAATATCAGGTGTGTCGCAGCCGAGATAAGCGCTCGCAGCATAGGTCAGATATTCGCGCATATACGAGGGGTCTGAAAAGCTCCCGTTCAGGACAAACATATCGAGCCCGTTAAGCGTTTGACCGTCAACGTATTCGTCAAGCTTAACCTTGAAGCCGTAGCGGTCGCTGTCACTGCTTGCCACAGAATTCAAAGAACTGAAGCCTTTCGTGCGAAAACCGACATTATTGACAGTAGAGCCGTTAACCGTAATATTGGCACTGTGATACTCCTCATCTTCAGCGTTATCAAGAATATCCTGCCAGTTGTCCTCAGTTAACTCGACATTTACGTCTATTACCTCGCCCTGACCGAAGGTCGTGCCGTAATACGCTTCTAGGTCAGCAAGAGATGATATTGCCGTTGTTTCAAAGACAGCGGCTTCCGGCGTATCGGTCTGTACTGCCTGCGTTTCCGCGGAGCTTTCTTCGGCAGTGCAGGCGCAAAGAGAAATCACTAAGCAAAGTATAATCAATAAAGGAATGAACTTTCTCATAAAATCTCCTTAAGCATTCAAAATCAATGCAAGTATAAGCTAAGAGCCTTAACTTAACTTAAAATAAAAGCGGCTGTGAAAAATCAAAAACTGTGTTATAATACGCGCATAAATAGCAGTTGCGAAAGAGGGAAGAGGCAAATGTTTGAACTCGTACAGGTAGGGGAGAAAAGCTATTATATAAACAGCCCCGCTAAAATCGGAGTATATAAGCAAAGTGAAAACGAGGTCTATCTTATCGACAGCGGTAATGACAAAGACGCAGGTCGAAAGATTCGGAAAATTCTCGATGAAAACGGCTGGATTTTGAAGGGCATAATTAACACACATTCAAACGCAGATCACATCGGGGGCAATCGCTACCTTCAGCAGCAATATAATTGCAGAGTGTTTTCCGGGGGAATTGAAAAAGCCTTCACCGAACACACCCTGCTTGAGCCTTCGTTCTTATACGGCGGGTATCCGTTTAAGGAGCTGCGGCATAAATTCCTTTTGGCCGAGGAGAGCAACACTACCGATTATTCGGACGAAAGCTTTCCGAAGGAACTTGAAATTATCCCTTTGCCCGGTCATTTTTTTGATATGGTCGGAATTCGCACGCCCGATAACACAGTATTTCTTGCCGACTGCATAAGCAGCAAGACAACTCTTGAAAAGTATCAGCTAGCCTTTATTTATGATGTTAAAGCATACCTTGAAACGCTTGAGATGGTTGAAGGATTAAGCGCAGAAGTTTTTGTTCCGTCGCACGCGGAGGCACAGAAGGATTTGAGCGAACTTATCGACTTTAACAGAAGGAAGATCTATGAAATCGCGGATTCTATACTGTCCATTTGCTCCGAGCCATGTGGCTTCGAGGAAATCTTGAAACAGTTATTTGACAAATACAATCTCGTAATGAGCTTTGAGCAGTATGTACTTGTCGGCAGCACTCTTCGCTCTTATCTTTCATGGCTGAAGGACTCCGACAAGCTTCGAGCTTCCTTTGACGGGAACTATCTTAACTGGTTGCAAAATTAGTGTCACATTTAATAATTTCGTAACAATATTCTTTACAACTATGTGCATATATGCTAGACTAACCTATATTGGGTCTATGATGTATTACTATGTGGGCTTCACATATAAGGCACTTAGATACAAAATATTTTGGAGGTTATAAAATGAGGAACACGAAAAAACTTCTTGCACTGTTGCTTTCCGTTTTAATGCTCGTCGGCGTAATGGCCGCCTGCGGAACAAAGACTGAAGAGTCTGCAGCCCCTTCCGAGGCAGCTTCCACACCTTTTGATCTTTCGGTATGTCTTGCTTCCGAGCCACAGACTATCGACCCCGCTCTCAACTCAGCAGTTGATGGTGCTATTATGATTCAGCACTTCTTTGAAGGACTTATGAAGTGGGTTGATGATGGCAACGGCAACGCACAGCTTGCTCTCGGTCAGGCTGAGTCCATGGACAAGGTAGCAAATGATGACGGCACTGTCACATACACCTTTAAAATTCGCCCCGACGCAAAGTGGAGCGACGGAACTGCTGTAACGGCAAAGGATTTCGTTTACAGCTGGCAGCGTCTTGCTTCTCCTGCAACCGCAGCGGATTATTCCTACATGATCGACATGGTAAAGGGCTTTGCCGAGGTTAACAGCGGCACACCCTCCGGCACTTTCGAAACAAAACTCAACGAAGAAACCGGCGTTGAGGAGCAGGTTGAAGTTATCAACTATGCAGATCCCACCACTCTCGGTGTAGCTGCTCCCGATGACAGCACCTTCGTTGTTACAATTACTTATGACTGCCCCTATTTCGAAGAAATCTGCGCTTTCCCTGCTTGCTATCCCGTTCGTCAGGATGTTGTTGAATCCGCCGGCGACCAGTGGACCTTTGATGTTGCAACATATATCAGCAACGGCCCATACAAGATGAGCGAGTGGGAGCACAACTCCTACATCAAGGCTGTTAAGAACGAAAACTATTATGATGTTGCGAATCTTGGACCCGATTCCATTACCTTCCAGCTGATGGATGACGCAAACGCCATTCTTTCCGCTTTCCAGAGCAAGACTCTTCAGTTTATTGAAGAAGTTCCCGTTGATGAGGTTTCCACTCTCCTTGCAAGCGGCGATTTGAACGTTGTTCCTTACCTCGGATCATATTATGCCTGCTTCAATGTTGAGAAGGCTCCCTTTGATGACCCCCGTGTCCGTGAAGCATTCTCTCTTGCGATTGACCGCAACTATATAGTTGAAAACGTAACTCAGACCGGCGAAGTTCCCGCAACAGGCTATGTTCCCTATGGTATCAATGATGCCGAGGGTGCAAGCGGTGACGACTTCCGTACAGTCGGCGGCGACTATTACTCCGCTGCTGCTGCAGATTATGAAGCAAACTGCGAAAAGGCCCGCGCTCTCCTTGCAGAGGCCGGCTATCCCGACGGTGTTGGCTTCCCCGCTGTTGAGTATCTTTACAACACAAGCGACCGTCACCAGGCTATCGGCGAGGCTCTTCAGCAGATGTGGCAGACACAGCTCGGAGTTACTGTTACTCTGAACAATCAGGATTGGGCAGTATTCCTCCAGAACCGTAAGGACGGAAACTATTCAATCGCACGTAACGGCTGGATTGCGGACTACAACGACGCCTGCACCTTCCTTGACATGTGGTATACGGACGGCGGCAACAACGATGCTCAGTACAGCAACGCTGACTACGACGCGGCAATTGACGCGGCTAAGGCTACCTCCGATCCTGCAGAGCGCATGAAGGCTTTCCACACCGCTGAGGATATTCTCATCGGTCAGGATAAGGTTCTCGCTCCCATTTACTTCTACACCCAGCTTTATATGCTTGACCCCGCAGTTAAGGGCATGTATTATGCTCCGCTCGGTTACTTCTTCTTCGGCTACACTTCAATGGCAGCTGAATAAGCTTTAACTTGAAAAAGCAATAACAGGGGGAGCCGCTCATTTTGGGCGGCTCCCTTTTTAATTACTCAAATTGGTATTTCCAAAAAACTTATTTTGTTCTATAATAAAATGACCTTAAAGATATGCAGGGATGAGAAGATATGAATAAACGCAGTTACGGAATTGATTTACTAAAAAGCGTTTCAATGCAGATGATTGTTGTGCTTCACGTTCTCGGTGTCGGCGGTATTCTTGCCGGAACAGGGCAGGGGAGCGCGGCATCTAACACAGCGTGGTTACTTGAAACTTTTAATATATGCGCGGTTAATTGTTTCGGGCTTGTCAGCGGATATGTTCTGTGTAAAGGTCATTACAGACGCTCTCGGCTTGTTTCTCTTTGGCTTCGAGTAGTCCTTGAGTCACTTTTGATAACCGCTGCTTTTGCCGTTTTTATGCGAGGGAGCGTAAAGGCAAGTGACTGGCTGAATGTATTCACACCTGTAATTCACAATGTTTACTGGTATTTCACAGCTTATTTTGCTCTGTTTTTCTTTGTGCCGTACATAAATAAAATGCTTAATTCTCTCTCCGACAGGGAAGCGGCAAGTTTGGCTGTCAGTGTTGTTATAATCTTTGTGTTTCTCGGCAACAGTTTAAACAAAGACATTTTTTTCCTTCACGGGGGTTACAGTTTCCTCTGGCTCTTATGCCTGTATATTCTCGGCGCCTGTTTAAGACGGGTTAAGATCAGAGAAAAATACAATAAGTATTTGTTTCTTTTGGCTTACCTCTTTACAATTATTGTCGCATGGGCGATAATGCAGCTTTTAGCCGCACCGATAGTAATTTCCTATACTTCGCCCTTTATACTGCTTGCTTCAGTTCTGCTGCTGTTATTTTTCAGAAGGCTAGAATTCAACTCCCCCAAATCACAAAAATTCATTTCAATGCTTGCAAGAACTTCATTCGGAGTTTATATAATTCACACACATCCGCTTATCTGGACGAATATCTTGAGTGACCGCTTTGTCCCTTATCTGAAATATCCGATTCCCGTTACTCTTGCACTGGTTCTGTTAAGCGCTGTTGTGATCTATGCCGTCTGCACGCTCGTTGATTGGCTGGTTGAAAAATTCTTTAAGCTAATCAGGATTGATATTCTTGAAAAAGCAGTTGACAACATAGGCAAAAACAGGCGAAAACAACAAAATACCCTTTAAAAATCACTGAGGTTGGGCACATTTTACGAATTGCAAAATCCGATGATTTCTGTTATATTTTCAATACATACTATTCTTTAGTAAGTTAATCAATAAAACAAAGGAGAAAAGACAATGAAAAAGCCGTTTGTAACGCTTGAACAGCTAAAAGAGCTTTCCAAAGAATTCCCAACTCCTTATCATCTTTACGATGAGCAGGGGATACGCGAGAATGCGCGAAAGCTTTACAAGGCCTTTTCATGGAATAAGGGATTCCGAGAGTATTTCGCTGTTAAGGCCACCCCCAACCCCTCAATAATGAAAATTCTTAACGAAGAGGGCTGCGGAATGGATTGCTCCTCGCTTACGGAGCTTATGCTTTGTCAGCGCTGCGGTATTTCTGGCGACAGTATAATGTTCTCCTCAAATGATACCCCTTCAGAAGACTTTCTTCTTGCTGATAAGCTGGGGGCAATAATCAATCTCGATGATATTACCCATATCGATTTTCTTGAAAAGACAATCGGTCACATTCCTGAAAAAATTTGCTGCCGTTACAATCCCGGCGGAAATTTTGAAATCTCTAACACGATAATGGATACCCCGGGCGACGCAAAATACGGCCTAACGAAACCCCAGATGTTTCAAGCCTTCCGCCTGCTTCGTGATAAGGGCGTCAAGGAATTTGGTATTCACGCGTTTCTTGCAAGTAACACAGTCACAAACGACTATTATCCGACGCTCGCAGCCGTTCTCTTCCGCCTTGCCGTTGAGCTTAAAAACGAGCTTGACGTGCATATCAGCTTCATAAATCTCTCCGGCGGAATAGGAATTCCTTACCGCGAGGACCAGATGTCAGCCGATATTGCCGATATAGGCGACCGTGTTCGCAAGGTATATAACCAGATACTTGTTCCCGCGGGAATGGGAGACATTGCGCTCTATTCGGAGCTTGGACGCTTCATGCTGGCGCCCTTCGGTCATTTAATAACAACCGCGCTTCATCAGAAGCATATCCATAAGGACTATATCGGTGTTGATGCCTGCGCCTGCAACCTTATGCGTCCCGCAATGTACGGGGCCTATCACCATATAACGGTTATGGGCAAGGAGAGCGCTCCCGCCGATCATCTTTATGATATAGTCGGAGGACTGTGTGAAAACAACGATAAGTTTGCTATCGACCGCTGGCTTCCGCGTATAGACAACGGCGACTTCCTTGTCATTCACGACACGGGCGCGCACGGACATTCGATGGGCTACAATTACAACGGCAAGCTCCGCAGTGCGGAAATACTGCTGTGTGAGGACGGTTCGGCAAAGCTTATACGCCGCGCCGAAACTGCTGAGGATTATTTCTCAACTCTCAATTTCTGATAAATCCAAGTGCCTGCAAAACTATTCAAGTTTTTCTATTGCAGAAGCTGAAACCTCGTAAGCTGTTTTGTGTTCCTGCACTCCGTCCGAGTTCTTTATGTAGCTTCTGCTTTGAACTCTGCCCTCCAGTTCAACACTGTCTCCTACTTTCCAAAGCGAGGCTTCACGGGCGTTTTGTCCCCAGGAGATACAGGGGAGGTAGTCGCTTCGCCCGAACGGACGATTAACCGCAACGAGAATGTCGCAAATTTCACGTCCGAGAGGCGTTAAGCGAAGGCTGGGCTGTTTGCAGACTGTTCCTTTCAGAATTACTTTGTTCTCAGGCTCGTCGTCACAAAATAAAAGCTCACTCGCATAAACAAAAATCAATAGTTTATTTCCGACTCCGCTCTTATTATTATAAGAGCGGAGTTCGCCTTGAACTCTTAGCATTGAAAACTCGTTTGGTTCTATGGTTCGCATCAGCTCTTCATCGCAGACAATATTTATAATGTCCTCGGCTCCGGAAAGCCTTGGTATTCTCAGCGGGAAAACATAGAACTTTCTATTGCGGCTGATATGCGAGAAATTTGGTTTGCCATCCACGGTGCCGCATAGCCGTATTGTGTTCGCCATTATGTCCTTTTCCATAATTACCTCCGATTTTTCAATGTATTTGAATTTGCTCAAATTTTTTTAACAGCATTGTCTTCAGGGAGAATTTCTTTATAAGTTGTCCCTGCGTTACCAAAGCTTATTCGGTTTTCTGCGCTGATATTCTCGCTAAAAGCTTATGAAGTATAAGAATTGCAAATATTAAAATATTACATGCATTATGCAGACGTTATGAAATAATTCCTGCATATTGCACAAGGTGCAATTCGACATATTATCACTTTAGCACAGTAATTAGGCGCATTTGCTTCAATTTATTACCAATTTCAACACAAGTTGCACATAATTGTAAATGTAATATTGCAAGAACTGCTTGACTGAACTTTATATTTGATATAAAATTCATAAGATACAATTTGCATTTAATTCTGACATGAAGTCTTTTTTGATGTAGGCTTGAAAAGGAGTAATCTGCAAAAAACAGCAAAGGAAAGCAGGAATAGAAGATATGGCAAAGTATTCCTTAAAAAGGTTGGGCATGGCACTGCTAACATTATTAGTCGTTGCAAGCCTGACATTTTTATTGATGAACAGCATACCTGGAAGCCCGTGGCTGAGTGAAAAATCACCCTCACAGGCAACAATTGACGCCTTGAACGAAAAATACGGCATGGATAAGCCGGTCATAGTACAACTTGGGAAATATCTCGAAAATCTGATTAAAGGTGATATGGGTGTTTCTTTAAAAATGCAAAAAAACCGTCCGGTTATTGACATTATTAAAGAAATGTTTCCCGTTTCGGCGAGTATCGGCTTTTTTGCTGTTTTATGGGCAACTCTGGTCGGCGTAACGCTGGGGTGTTTGGCGGCATATAACCGAGGAAAATGGATTGACAGTTTGCTCAGGGTAATCTGTACCATCGGCATATCAATGCCGACCTTTGTTATTGCCTCCTTACTGCTGACGACTTTCGCGGGCAGTAACGAGGCTTTGCGCTTCTTCCCGACTATTTTTAATGCTTCGCTAGGAATTAAGGCATATATTCTGCCTTGCCTTGCTCTTGGGCTGTATCCTATGTGTTATACCGCCCGTCAGTCGAGGTCATCAATGCTTGATGCCTTGGGACAGGACTATATTAAGACCGCGCGCGCCAAGGGACTTCGTAATCCGGTGATTATTTTTAAGCACGCCCTGCGAAACGCGCTTATCCCCGTAATTACATACTTGGGACCGGAAATCGCTTTTGCATTCTGCGGCGGTTTTGTTGTCGAAACCGTATTCTCAGTCCCCGGACTTGGGCGTTATTTTATTCAAAGTATTCTGAACCGTGACTATCCCGTTATCATGGGAACAACGATTTTTCTTGCGGCGTTCATTATTATCATGAACTTCTTCGTTGATTTGCTTTACAAAGCGGTTGACCCCAGAATCAGCTATTCGGAAGGAGGAAAATAAGAATGTCGGAAAGAATCAAACGTGCAAGATTCGGCTCAATGCAGCCGGACATAGAAAATTTGCTTGAACTTACCGCTGAGGATTTTGCTCCTGCTACCGATGAGCAGAAGGAGGGCTTCACCGTCGATCGCGAGAGCACCTCTTATTGGAAGGACGCATGGAGAAGACTCAAGCAAAACAAAGTTGCGATTGTTGCTTTGGGAGTTATTTTTCTCTATATCATCTTCGCTTTTGTCGGCCCGATGCTTGTGCCCTATGGCTATGATGAATTTAACAAGGGAGCCGAAAATCTTTACCCTTGGCATTATTCATTAGAGGATAAGGCGATTTTGGACAGCGTTTCAGGAGATGACGATGCGCGGCTTGCCGCCGCTCTTGAGGCCGCCGAGACTGAAAAGGGCTCTACGCTCAGCTCAATCGAAATTGCAAAAATTAAGGCGACAATTAAATCTACAAAACTTGATATAGGTGAGTTTAAAAAGGAAAACGGCATTCACCTTCAGCCGTTCGGCTACTCCACGGGCGAGCTTAAAAGAATTGAAGCGGGCGAAAAGGTATTTCCGCACGTCTTCGGAACTGACAAATACGGACGCGACATAATGGTTCGTCTGATGATAGGCACGAGAGTATCAATGCTTATCGGTATTTGCGCTGCTCTTCTCGTCTTGCTCATTGGCGCGACCTACGGCTCGATTTCGGGCTTTGCCGGCGGCAGAGTAGATACGATAATGATGCGAGTGGTTGAGCTTATTTACTCAATGCCCGAGGTTCTTGTTGTTCTGCTCCTTTCAACCGCTTTAAAGCCTGCACTGGTTGCCTTTCAAAACAGCGGTGAAGGTCCTATGCAAAACCTGGTGGGTCTTATGGGACCCAATCTGATTTCCCTGTTTGTCGCTTTCGGACTTCTTTATTGGGTCACAATGGCACGAATAATTCGCGGACAGATACTTCAGCTCAAGGAGCAGGAATTTGTCACGGCGGCAAAGGCTCTCGGAGCAAGCTCCGGGCGCATTATAAGACGTCATCTGCTTCCTAACTGCGTGGGGCAAATCGTCGTTACAACCTGTCTTCAGATTCCCGAAGCAATTTTTCTGGAGTCGTTTTTATCCTTCCTCGGCGTCGGCGTATCGGCTCCGATGACGAGCTTAGGCTCTATGGCGGCGGACGCTTTGAAGGGCGTTCAAACCTACGGCTACCGTCTTGTTATTCCCGCTGTAATTCTGAGCGTAATGATTTTGTCGCTCAACCTGTTCGGTGACGGTCTTCGCGACGCGCTCGATCCGAGACTTAAGAAATAGAAAGGAGGAAAACCGCTTTGAGCAACACAAACGAAAACAAACTGCTGGAAATCAAGGACTTAAGGGTTTCCTTCTTCACTCCGGCCGGCGAGGTTAAGGCCGTTGCCGGAATATCATACGACTTAGGTTACGGCGAGGTTATGGGCATTGTTGGCGAATCAGGATCGGGAAAAAGCGTTGAGGCTTATTCAATAATGGGTCTTCTCCAATCTCCAGGTGAAATTATCGGCGGCTCCATCAGCTTCGAGGGCGAGGATGTCCTTGCTTACAGCGACAATCAAATGATTGATTTTCGGGGCAACAAGGTCGCGATGATTTTCCAAAATCCGATGACCTGCCTTAATCCGGTTTATACAATCGGAAATCAGCTAACCGAAGCGCTTCGCGCTCATAATAAGGACATTTCCGCAGCCGACGCGCACAAAAAAGCGGCTGAAATGCTGGAGCTTGTCGGAATAAACAATATAGAAAAAAGAATGAAGCAATATCCCCATGAATTTTCCGGCGGCATGCGTCAGAGAGTCATGATTGCCATGGGACTGATTTGTTCGCCGAAGCTCCTGATTGCCGATGAGCCGACAACCGCTCTGGATGTTACAATTCAGGCACAGATTCTTGAGCTTATGAAGGATCTTCAGAAAAAAACAAAAATGGGCATCATCTTTATCACGCACAATTTGGGCGTTGTCGCCGAAATCTGCGATAAAGTATCCGTTATGTATGCAGGACGCATAGTTGAGCAGGGCTCCGTCAACGACATTTTCTATAAACCCGCGCACCCATACACGCTGGGGCTTCTGCGCTCAATGCCCCGTGTCGACGCCGAGGAATACGAGCGTCTTATTCCTATTGAAGGAACTCCCGTTGATATGTGCTGCCCGCCAGAGGGCTGCCTTTTCGCCCCCAGATGTGAGAGCTGCATGCAGATATGCTTAAAAAAATCACCGCCTTATGTGGAACTGGGCGACGGTCACCGCAGCGCCTGTTGGTTGAGGGTACAGGAAAATATGAATAATAAGGAGGAGCAGGCAAATGGATGACAAGGTGCTTCTTCAGGTGCAGAACCTGCACAAGTATTTTCATGTAAAGGGTATGAAGGGCCCCGGAGTTCAGGCGGTTGAAAACGTTTCCTTCGCAATAAAAAAGGGCGAAACGCTTGGGCTCGTCGGTGAGTCCGGCTGTGGAAAAACAACACTCGGAAGAACAATCCTCCGCCTTCACGAACCCACAAAAGGGCGCATTATTTATGACGGAAAAACAATATACGACAGCGGAAACCTCGAAATAACCGAGCTTGACGCAAACGGAAATCAGATCCTCGATAAAGACGGCAAACCGCTGACTAAAAAATCAAAGAAGATTGCCGTTGATATGCTCCCATACCGCCGCAAAATGCAGATAATTTTTCAGGATCCTTCCGCTTCTCTCGACCCACGAATGACTGTCGGCGAAATTATCGGCGAAGCCATCGATATTCACAAACTGACAAGTTCCAAGACCGAGCGTCTTGAAATGATTAAATCTCTTCTCAGCGATGTCGGACTTAACACCGAGCACGCAAACCGTTTCCCTCACGAGTTTTCCGGCGGTCAGCAGCAGCGAGTCGGCATTGCCCGCGCTCTTGCGGTAAAGCCCGAATTTATCGTTTGTGACGAACCGATTTCGGCACTCGACGTTTCAATTCAGTCGCAGATTGTAAATATGCTTGAGGATATGCAAAATGAACACGGACTTACTTTCCTGTTCATTGCGCATGATTTGTCCGTAGTTCGCCATATCTCAAATCGTATCGGCGTTATGTATCTCGGCGCT
Source organism: uncultured Oscillospiraceae bacterium (assembly GCA_964459785.1). Lineage (GTDB taxonomy): Bacteria > Bacillota > Clostridia > Oscillospirales > Oscillospiraceae > UBA2658. The sequence goes on from CAYWNW010000002.1 coordinate 56,733, forward strand.
CTTGTCGAGCTTGGTGAGAGCTACGAACTGAACAAGCATCCGCTTCATCCTTACACAAAGACACTTCTATCCGCTGTGCCCGTTCCCGACCCTGAAATATCCCGAGCAAGACGCCGCATAGTCCTTGAGGGTGACATTCCGAGTCCCATGAATCCGCCAACAGGCTGCCGCTTCCATACACGCTGCCCCTATGCAAAGCCTATTTGCAAAGAGGCTATTCCCGAATTCAAGGAATATGACAAGGGGCACTGGGCCGCCTGCCATATTTTGGACTAATCTATGCAAAACAGCTCTCCCTTTTTAAAGGGAGAGCTGTTTTTGGTAAACCACAATATAAAGTGTCTTTATATAATTTCTCTTTATCTGAAGCATAAGATATGTTACAATGCAAAAAGTATAAATGTTCATAATATAGCTATTGACACTTGAGGTATATCGTGGTAACATATCGAGAAATCAAGTCTGATGGGAGGGCTGTCAGGTGAAATACCTATTAAAAAATTCGTCCGTTTTCCTTGACGGTACATTTGTCAAAAAAGACGTTTTGATTGAAGACGGTATTGTTGCCGACATAAGCTCAACTATTTCTCTTATTTCTGCTGCCGTAAGTTTTGATTTGAATAATTGTTTCGTTTTTCCCGGTCTTATAGATGTTCATGTACATCTTAGAGAGCCGGGTTATTTTTATAAAGAAAGCATTTTATCGGGAAGTCTTGCCGCGGCTCACGGCGGCTTTACGACGGTTTGCACCATGCCAAACCTTAACCCCGTGCCTGATTGTATGGAGAGTTTGAATCGGCAGCTCGAAATAATCGAAAAGGACGCGGTTATAGAAGTGCTGCCCTACGGCAGCATAACAGTCGGTGAAAAGCAGACAGAGCTCTCGGACATGGAGGCGCTCGCACCTTATGTGTGCGCATTTTCGGATGACGGAGTCGGAGTTCAAAGCGCAGAAATGATGGAGACGGCCATGCGCCGAGCAAAAAAGCTGGGCAAGATTATCGCGGCACATTGCGAAGTTAACGAGCTTTTAAAAGGCGGCTGCATACACGACGGCGAGTACGCAAAAAGAAACGGGTTCAGGGGCATTTCCTCCGAAAGCGAGTGGCGCGAAATAGAGCGCGATATCGAGCTTGTCCGCAAATCGGGCTGTGAGTATCATGTCTGCCACATATCAACAAAGGAAAGCGTTGATTTAATACGAAAAGCTAAAGCCGAAGGCCTGCCGATAAGCTGTGAAACGGCTCCGCACTACCTCGTTTTTTGCGACGAGGAACTGCGAGACGAGGGGCGGTTTAAAATGAATCCGCCTATACGGAGCAGTCGAGACAGGCAGGCGCTCCTTGACGGAATCCGTGACGGCACGATTGATATGATAGCCACAGACCATGCCCCGCACTCGGAGGAAGAAAAATCACGAGGTTTGCAGGGAAGTCTGAACGGCATAGTCGGACTTGAAACATCATTTCCGACTCTTTATACAAAGCTCGTCAAAGGCGGCTTTATCTCCCTTGAAAAGCTAATTGAGCTTATGCAGGTCAATCCCTCGAGGCGCTTCGGTATCGGCTGCGCGCTTGAAATCGGACAAGCCGCCAATCTGACGGTCTTCGATTTAAACTCTGAATTCATTATTGACCCGAAGGATTTTCTCTCGAAGGGGCGCAGTACGCCCTTTGAGGGCATGAGGGTTTACGGCAAGTGCCTTATGACTATGGTATCGGGAGTTCCCGTCTGGGAGGATAGAAGCCTGAGAGGAACCGGCCCGAAGTGCGGTGAGGTTTGATATGAAAAAAGGAATCTTTTCAATTCAGAGCAATGAAAGACTAGCGAAGGACATTTTAAAAATGACCTTGAATGGTGACACGAGCGGCATTTCCGCTCCGGGGCAGTTTGTCAACGTTGAGCTTAAGGGTCTGTATCTTCGCCGTCCGATTTCAGTATGTGACCTTGACGGCTCAATTCTCACGCTCATCTACAAGGTCGTGGGAAAAGGAACCGAACAAATGAGCCGTATGCAAAAAGGTGATTCGCTCGACCTGCTGACGGGGCTGGGAAACGGTTACGACAGCTCAAAAAGCGGCACAAGTCCAATCCTTGTCGGCGGCGGAGTTGGGGTGCCCCCGCTCTACCTTCTGGCAAAAAGGCTAATCACCGAGGGGAAAAAACCGACTGCAATTCTCGGATTCAACTCGGAATCGGATGTGTTTTATGAAAACGAGTTTCGTGAGCTTGGCATGGAGGTTTTCCTTACAACTGTTGACGGCAGCCGAGGAATTAAGGGCTTTGTAACGGACGCGTTGAAAAAATGCAATCAATATTCCTACACTTATTCCTGCGGACCCGAACCAATGCTCAAGGCTGTTTATCACGCTTCCGTCACTGACGGTCAGTTCAGCTTTGAGGAGCGCATGGGCTGCGGCTTCGGAGCCTGCATGGGCTGCAGCTGCAAGACAAAATACGGCTCTAAACGAATCTGCAAGGACGGACCTGTTTTAGAAAAGGGGGAGATTGTATGGTAGACACAAAGGTTACCCTTAGCGGTCTGATGCTTGATAACCCCATTATCCCTGCCAGCGGTACCTTCGGCTACGGCACGGAATTCGCCGAGCTTTATGATATAAACATACTCGGCAGCCTATCCTTTAAGGGTACAACAGCGCAGGAACGCTTCGGTAATCCCACACCGCGAATTGCAGAATGCGAGGGCGGTATGATTAACTCGGTGGGGCTTCAAAACCCGGGGCTTCAAGCAGTCTGCAAGCACGAGCTGCCGAAGCTCGCAAAAGTCTTTCAAAAGCCCGTTATCGCGAATATCAGCGGCTTCTCGATTGAGGAATACGTCGAGTGCGCCGAGGAGATGGATAAACAAGCGAGCGTCGGAATCATTGAGGTCAATATAAGCTGTCCGAATGTTCACGGCGGCGGAATGAGTTTCGGAGTATACGCGGAGGCGGCGGCAGAGGTTACCCGAGCGGTTAAGTCCGTGACAAAAAAGCCTGTATATATCAAACTAAGTCCGAATGTTACCGATATTACAGAGATTGCTCTTGCTTGCGAGGATGCAGGGGCGGACGGTTTGAGCCTAATCAACACCCTTCTTGCAATGAGAATTGACCTTAAAACCAAAAAGCCGATACTTACCAATAAAATGGGCGGCCTGTCAGGCGGTGCGATTTTCCCACTTGCCATAAGGATGGTCTATCAGGTCTATGAGGCTGTGAAAATTCCGATAATCGGAATGGGCGGAGTGTCCTCGGCGGAGGATGTGATTGAGATGATGCTTGCAGGGGCGAGCGCCGTCCAAATCGGCGCAGCAAACCTGAAAAATCCCTATGCCTGCAAGGAGATTATTGAAAATCTTCCGAGCACAATGGAAAAATACGGTATTCAAAGTCTTAAAGATATAATCGGAGGAGCGCATTAACATGGCGAAAGACGTAATCATAGCCTGCGATTTTAACGGCAGGGAAGAGGTTCTGAATTTTCTGGATAAGTTTAAGGACAAAAAACCTTTTTTAAAAATCGGCATGGAGCTTTTCTATGCAGAGGGGCCGAGTATAGTGCGGGAAATCAAGGCTCGCGGACACAAGATTTTTCTCGACCTCAAGCTTCATGATATTCCCAATACCGTAAAAAAATCTATGTCGGTGTTATCAATGCTCGATATCGATATGTGCAATGTACATGCCGCGGGGACACAGGCGATGATGACGTCGGCATTGGAGGGTCTAATACGCCCCGACGGGACAAGACCGCTTCTAATCGCAGTAACTCAGCTTACCTCAACCAGCGAGGAGCGTATGCAAAAGGAACTGCTGATTGCCGAAAGCCTAGAGGAAACGGTGCTTCATTATGCGGAGAACGCAAAAATTGCGGGACTTGACGGAATTGTCTGCTCGCCGCTGGAATCTGGAAAGGTTAAGGAGCGCTGCGGGAAAGACTTTCTTACAATAACCCCGGGAGTACGTTTCGCGGACGCTAAGGCTGACGACCAAGTTCGCATAACTACACCCGAAAAAGCTCGCGAGCTAGGAAGCGACTACATCGTCGTCGGCAGACCGATAACCGCGGCAGATAACCCCGTGGAGGCCTATGAGCGCTGCTTAAAGGAGTTTTTGGGTAAATAAACAGCCGCTTATCGCGGCTTTCAGATAACGAAAGGAATTTTTACTATGGAACAAAATATTGCACGGGCACTGCTATCAATCGGCGCGGTTATAGTAAGACCTGACGAACCTTTTACATGGGCAAGCGGAATAAAAAGCCCAATCTACTGCGACAATCGCCTTACTTTATCGGCTCCTGTGGTACGAACAGAAATTGAAAGCTCTTTGGCAGAGCTGATAAAAGAAAAATTCACAGACTGCGAAGTTCTGATGGGTACCAGCACCGCCGGTATTGCTCACGCGGCGATAGTCGGACACCTCACGGGATTGCCGATGGGCTATGTACGAAGCGGTGCAAAGGACCACGGGAGAAAAAACCAAATCGAGGGCAAGCTTGAAAAAGGCGCAAAAGTCGTGGTGGTGGAAGACCTTATCTCAACAGGCGGAAGCGTCCTTGAGGTTGTTGAGGTTTTGAGGGAAGCCGAGGTAGAGGTTCTCGGAATTGTCAGTATATTTACCTATAACATGAAAAAGGGCCTTGAACGTCTCAAGGAGGCAAACGTCGTAAATTACAGCCTTACCAACCTTGACGTGCTGGCTCAGGTTGCGGCACAGGACGGTAAAATTGCCAGGGAGGACATTTCGCGGATTCTTTCCTTCCGCGATAATCCCTCGGACGAAAGCTGGATTAAAGGAGGCACAATATGAAAGATTTAATCAGCATCACGGATTTGTCAATTGCGGAACTGCAGGAGCTTATCGATACCGCGGAGGACATTATTGCAAACCCTGAAAAGTACAGCAAAAAGTGCAAGAGGAAAAAACTTGCAACGCTCTTCTTTGAGCCTTCAACCCGCACACGCCTCAGCTTTGAAGCCGCAATGCTCGAGCTTGGCGGCGCCGTAATCGGCTTTTCAGAAGCGAGCAGCTCCTCCGCCTCAAAGGGCGAGAGTGTTGCCGACACAGCGCTTACAATAAGCTGCTACGCCGATATTATTGCCATGAGGCACCCGAAAGAGGGCGCGCCTCTGGTCGCTGCCAAGGCGGCGAGTATCCCAGTTATCAATGCGGGCGACGGCGGACATAACCACCCGACGCAGACACTTACCGATCTTCTGACTATATATCGCGAAAAGGGGAGGCTTAATAATCTAAAAATAGGCTTCTGCGGCGATCTAAAGTTCGGCAGAACAGTTCATTCGCTCATCTCCGCGATGTCACGTTATGAGGGCAACAGCTTCGTTCTGATTTCTCCCGAAGAGCTTAAAATACCCGGCTATATTAAAAAGGATGTTCTTATTAAAAACGAAATACCTTTCGTTGAAACCGACAACTGGGAGAATTTGCCCGAGCTTGACATTCTCTACATGACGAGAGTTCAGCGCGAGAGATTTTTCAACGAGGCCGACTACCTTCGTTTGCGCGATGTGTTTATCCTCACTATGGATAAGCTTTCAAATGCAAAAGATGACCTTTGCATTATGCACCCTCTGCCGCGCGTTAACGAGATTGAGCGCGCCGTGGACAGCGACAAGCGCGCCTGCTATTTCAAACAGGTGCTAAACGGTAAATTCATACGAATGGCTTTGATTTTGAAGCTGCTCGGCATTGAATAGAGAAGAACGGAGGTGCGGCAATGACTATTGATTCAATCATAAACGGCATAGTTCTAGACCACATTCAGGTCGGCAAAAGCATGGAGATTTACAGGGTTCTTGAGCTTTCCAAGCTTGACTGCTCGGTGGCAATAATTAAAAACGTCAGCAGTAAAAAGGCAGGACAGAAGGATATAATCAAAATCGACTCACTGATTGACATTAACCTTGACGTCTTGGGCTACATTGATCCGGGCATAACCGTTAACATTGTAAAAAACGGCGAAATCGTCGAAAAACGTAAGCTTTCTCTGCCTGACATGGTAACGGGCGTTATAAAATGCAAAAACCCCCGCTGCATAACCTCGGTTGAGCAGGAGCTTCCGCATGTCTTCCGCCTGACGGATAGGGAAAAGGGCGTTTATCGCTGCATTTACTGTGAGGCAAAAGCAAAAGGCGAAGCATAATTACTATGCTTCGGCCGTTTCGACTATTGCACAGCCTTCGCGCAATACGCGGAGGCTGCTTTCTTTTTGTTCGCAGTTTTTACTGATTAAGACTGCGTCTGTATCCGAGAGCTCGATATTTTCTTCAGTCGCGCCCATATTGACAATTATCGTAGCTTTTGTGCAGTTTGCAATTCGGGTAAATATGAATATTCCGTTATCGGCGCGAAGCGTCCTGTAAGCCCCGCCCGCGAACGCGGCACAGGATTTTCTTGCTCTCAGAAGTCCTGTGTACCACTCAACAAGCTCCTTATCCTCGGCACCCCAAGGATAGCAGCGGCGGTTAAACGGGTCCTCAAAGCCCTCCAGCCCTGCCTCGTCGCCGTAATAGATACTCGGTACCCCGGGCAGTGTAAACTGGAGCAGTGTTGCAAGGAAAAGAAGCGCTTTTGCGTGCTGCCTCTTCTCGGCGGACAGCGAAGCGACAGCCTTTTCATCTCTTGTACCGTAGGTATTGCCACCGAGCACGGTAAGGATTCGCTCAGTATCGTGAGTGCCGAGAATGTTCATTAAACAATCAAGCGCGGGCTTCGGGTAATTTTCGCAAACACTCTCAACGATTTCGCGAATGTTCTCAGCATTACCGCCTTTAACAAATCCGATTATCGCATCCTTGAAAGGGTAATTCATGACGCTGTCAAGCTCCGCACCTTCGAAATAATGGCGACGGCGCCCGTAAGCGATTTTATTTGAAGCGTCCTCCCAGACCTCGCCGATTATTAGTGCGTCGGGATTCTCATATTTAACCGCTGTGCGCAAATCTCGCAATAATATTTCCGAAAGCTCATCGGCAACGTCAAGTCTCCAACCGAAGGCTCCGAGCGACATCCATTTTTCCAGTATGCCGTTTTTGCCTGTTATGAAGCTCTTAAAGCTTTCGCTGTTTTTCTTTATCTGCGGTAGAGTTTTTATTCCCCACCACGCGTCATATTTTTCAGGCCATTCGGAAAAGCTGTACCACTCGTAATAGGGCGAGTTTTTCGTCTGATAGGCTCCGCCCTCGCCATAGCTTTGAAAACGGTTGAAATAAACGGAATCCGAGCCTGTGTGGTTAAATACTCCGTCGCATATTACTCTAATGCCGAGTTTCATTGCCTCCGAACACAGTTTTGAAAAAGTTAGTTCATCTCCGAAGGAAGGGTCAATTTTTGTGTAATCGGCGGTATCATATTTGTGATTTGACGCAGCCTCAAAAATCGGGCTGAGATAAATGCAGGCAATCCCGAGCTCGCTTAGGTACGGCAGTTTTTCAATTACTCCGTCAAGGTTTCCGCCGAAAAAGTCGTTGTTGCGAATTTCACCGTTTGAATCGGGTGTATATACGGGAACTCCACCCCAGTCGGCACGCGCAACCGCACCCTTTTTCAGCTGACGCTCGCTAAACTTTCTGAAACGGTCAACAAAAATATGATAAAATGCCCCTCCCATTATCCAATCAGGTGTGGTATAATCGGAGCTGTAAACGGAAAGCTGCCACGAACGGGGATTATATTCCGTGAAGGCGGCTCCGCTTCCGGATTTTTCGACAGTTCTTATGTTTCCGCCTGATACAACTTCGAAATGATACCAATAAAGTCCGACGGTCTTAATCTCAATGTCACCCTCAAAACGCGCGTAGCCGCGCTCTGACCAAACCTGTGTCAGCGTAAACTCGGTTATATCCCCGTCATTATCGTTTAAGAGCACGAGCGTGACTTCTGTCGCTTCGAGCGCCGCGGCTATCCTGATTCCGAACTTCACGCGTTCTCCGCTTTTAACCGCCCCGAAGGGCAATTTATCCAACTCACTGCGTGAGTCAAAAAGTATGTCTTCCATAGAATCCTCCGATTTTTCGGAAATAGCTTAAATATAGCCATGATTATAAAGTAAAAGCCGCTTTTTATCAAGAACGCATTTGTAGGTGCGATCATATAGTGTTAGGAGTGATTTAATGACAAAGTCAGAAATTCTCAGTATGTGCGACCACACAGTCCTTCGAACGGATGCAAGTTTTGGAGAAATAGCCGAGAACCTTGAGCTTGCGATAAAGTTTAATTGTGCCTCAATGTGCCTTGCTCCGACACATGTTTATGAGGCAAAAAAACTGGTGGGGGAAAAGCTCAAAATCTGTACCGTTGTCGGGTTCCCGAACGGGTATAACGATACGGCGACGAAGGTCTTTGAAGCTCGCCATCTAATTGAGGAGGGGGCTGACGAAATTGACGTTGTTATAAACCTCGGCTGGGCGACAAGCGGAATGTTCGCCGCTGTTGAAGACGAGCTAAGACAACTTAGAGCTGCCACAGTGGGCTATATACTCAAGGTTATTGTTGAAACCTGCAAGCTGCCTGAGAACGTTTTTCCCGAAATCTGCAAAATAGTTTCACGTTCAGGAGCGGATTATATAAAAACTTCCACCGGCTTCGCCGAAAGAGGCGCCACGGTTCGCGACGTTGAAATTATGCGTGCTGAATGCTCTCCTGAAACAAAGATAAAGGCAGCGGGCGGAATATCCAGCTTTGAGGATGCGGAAGCTATGATTAAAGCCGGTGCAACAAGGCTCGGCACGAGCAGGCTCGTTAAGCTTATGCTTTCCGACAGCAAGGATTCAAAAAACAGCTTGACATATTGAGATATTACTGTTAATATACCATAGTTAGAACAAAGTAGGTTCGGTTGGTATCCGTCCTCACCCTGCCACAATGGTGCGCATGGGTTAATAAAACCATTATTAGCTTTAGGCTGATTATGTGTATTATTATGCGGGTGCCGTTGCACCCGCATTTTTCTTTGGGGCAAAACCCCGTCATTTACGCTTGGAGGTGTTAAATATAGCAAACTTGGCTCACCAGATTAACGAAGAAATTCTCGATAAGGAAGTTCGTCTTATCAGCGATACGGGTGAACAACTCGGAATTATGTCCCTGCAGGCGGCTCTTGATATCGCTATGCAGAAAGAGATGGATCTGGTCAAAATTGCTCCCGGCTCTGTTCCGCCCGTATGCAAAATAATGGATTACGGCAAATTCCGTTTTGAGCAGGCGAAAAAGGACAAGGAAGCAAAGAAAAACCAGCATATTGTCGAGGTTAAGGAAATTCGCATGTCACCGGGTATCGGCGATAACGATTTCGCTACTAAACTGAGGAGCGCTCAGAAGTTTATCCACGACGGCGACCGCGTTAAGGTTTCCGTCCGTTTCAGAGGCAGAGAGATGGCCCACACAAATCTGGGTGAGATTCTGCTGAAAGATTTTGCGGAAAAATGTTCTGACATTGCCGTCCTTGATAAGGAGCCTAAGCTCGAAGGACGCAGTATGTCTATGTTTTTATCACCAAAACAATCATCTTCTAATAAATAACATTTCAATCAAAGGAGTAAACCATTATGCCAAAGCTCAAAACGCACAGTGGCGCAAAAAAGAGATTCAGTCTCACAAAATCCGGCAAGGTAAAACGCTCGCACGCTTATACCTCCCATCTTCTTAACGGTCACGGAAAGACCACAAAGAGCAAAAGACAGCTCCGCAAGGGAACCTATGCCGATACTACAAACGAGTCTGCGATTAAACGCATGATTCCCTACAAATAAGGAGGAGCTTTAAAATGGCTAGAATTAAAGGCGCGATGATGACGCGCAAGAGAAGAAATAAAGTTCTTGGCATGGCTAAGGGCTATTGGGGCGCAAAGTCCACTCACTATAAAATGGCCAATCAGGCTGTTATGAAATCCCTTACCTACGCTTATGTCGGACGTAAGCAGAAGAAAAGAGATTTCCGCAAGCTCTGGATTACCCGTATCAGCGCTGCAACCAAGATGAACGGCATGAATTACTCCACCTTTATGCACGGTCTTAAGCTCGCAGGTCTTGATATGAACCGCAAGATGCTTTCCGAAATCGCAATCCACGAGCCTGAAGCTTTCACAGCACTCACCGAAAAGGCGAAGGCCGCTTTAAAGGCATAACGAATATCGACATCATTTTTGCGGACAGCTTTACAGCTGTCCGCTTTTATGTTACTGTCTTAATTAGCGAGGTGAATCTCAATGATTGAATTAACGACAGACGAACTTAAAACCGCGACAGAAAGCCTTAAGGCAGGGGACAGGGTTCTCCTTAGCGGTACTGTGTATACGGCGCGTGACGCGGCGCACAAGCGCATTTTTGAGCTATTGGACAGGGGAGAGGCTCTGCCCTTTGATATAAACGGAGCGGTAATCTATTACACCGGGCCTACTCCCGCTCAAAACGGCAGACCCGTCGGCTCCTGCGGCCCGACCACCTCAATTCGTATGGATAAATTTACTCCCGGGCTTTTGGATTTGGGACTTCTGGGTATAATCGGTAAGGGCGAGAGGGGACAGGCTGTGTGCGATGCTCTTATGCGAAACGGCGCGGTCTATTTCTGCGCCGTCGGCGGTGCCGGAGCTTTAATGGCAAGCCACGTTATCTTTTCGGAGGAAATTGCATTCTTTGATTTAGGCTGCGAAAGTGTTAAGCGCCTTGTTGTAGACAGGCTTCCTTTAACAGTTTGTATTGATTCGCAGGGCGGAAATATTTTTACCGATGAGAAAGGGAAGTACTCCCAAATTTGAGTGAGACTCCGAAAGGGTTTTTATATGAAAAAGGCGCTCGCAGGCACGCTGCTTGCAATACTTACTCTTCTTTTTACAACCGCTCTTGGACTAGCGGTAATTCATATAACCAACTTTCCGTACATTGTTGATGTCGATTTACTCAACATCAGCGAGAGCTCCGGTTTGCCGCGCGGGGAAATAATTGAAAATTACAGAGCGATAATGAATTACCTGTCGCCATTTTCAGAGAACGCATTTTCACTTTCGTCTCTTGCCCACTCTCCCAGAGCGGATTTTCATTTTGCGGAAGTAAAAGCATTATTCAATAAGCTTTATATATCAGGTGCGGCAGCGGCGATTATATTAACAATTTTAGCGGCGATGAAAGTCGTATCCAAGAGAACGTTAAGAATTTCCGGAACGGTCACTCTTTTGGTACCCGCTTTTTTAACTGCCGCAGCACTGATAAATTTTGACATATCTTTTGATATCTTTCACGAGCTGTTTTTTAACTCGGAAACATGGTTGTTTGATTCGCAGACAGACAAGTTTATTAGTATACTGCCAAGCACTTTTTTCATGCACTGCGGATTCTTTATTGCGTTGTTTTGGCTCTCAGCAGCAATTTTACAGTTACTAATCGGATATTCAGAAAGAAAAGCCCGCAGTATTTAATGTTGCGGGCTTTTCTATATGCTGGAACATAATTCCTTCTTCGCCGTCTTAAGTTTGCTGTAATCGGAGGAGGGCACATGAAAAGATTTGCTATGTTGACGGGAATATACTCGCTGTCGCACTTTCTGGTCGATTTCACCTGCGCCTATCTGATTTTTTACAGGCTCAGGGGCTCGGATTTGTGGCTCGTGTGTCTAATTACATATAACTTCTTCGCCTTCGCGATGCAGATGCCGCTCGGAGTTGTTGCGGACGCCGTTAATCGCAATCGACTTTTTGCCTCTCTCGGCTGTATTCTGGTTGTAACTTCTCCGCTGTTTATGTCCGTTCCGATTTTTTTCTGCGCTGTTGTCGGAACAGGAAATGCTCTTTTTCATATCGGGGCGGGCAGAGATGTACTTCAGGGCTCAGGAAAAAGCTATACCGTTTTAGGCCTTTTTGTTTCCCCCGGGGCAATAGGTCTTTTTCTCGGAACACTTTGCGGAAAAAGCGGAATACTTCCGCAATATGCGGTTTTGGGTTTTCTCTTCGCGGACGCCGCAGCAATGTATTTTCTTATTCCTAAGCTTTACACAAAGTTTTCCGCTCCTACGGAAACGGCATTCGCCCCAAAGCGACCTTTCGACAGCTTTTTGTTTAAGCTGATATGCCTTTTTCTTGTTGTCTGTCTGCGCTCTTATGTAGGAGCTACACTTGCTTTTCCCTGGAAAGGGGAGGGCAGCTTCGCGCTTTTTCTCATAATTTCAGTTGTTATGGGAAAGGCTCTTGGCGGTCTCTTAGCCGATCGTTTCGGCGTTCTTGAAACGGTCTTCGCTTCGCTCCTGCTGAGTTCGGTACTCTTCCTGTTTTATAAAACCCCGATTTGCGGTATAATCGCCGTTTTTCTTTTCAACATGTCTATGCCGATTACCTTGGGTGCTGTAAGGCAGCTCATGCCTGACAGGCTCGGTTTTGGTTTTGGACTGCTCACCTTCGGATTGTTTCTTGGAATGATTCCCGTGTTTCTGAATTTAAGTAAGTTCCTGGTAATGCCTTACGGCTTCACGGCGGCGGCAGTAATTTCCTCGGGACTGCTTTATTACGGACTAAAGGAGAGACGCAATGCAGCTTGATTTTGTTCGGACACTTCTCGTATCGCTTGCGCTCACGTTAGTTCTTGAGACGATTTTCTGTCTTGCAGTAGGGCTGCGGGGTACCCGAAACCTGACGGTTCTGGTACTTGTGAACATCCTCACGAATCCGCCCGTAGTACTGCTGAACAATATTCTCATAAAAAGCACAAATTTGCCACGCTTCCTTATAATCACAGTATTGGAACTGACGGCAATTTTGGTTGAAGCTCTGTATTACAGAAGCTGCGGCGAAAACATAAAACATCCGTTTGCACTATCGTTTGGAGCCAACACCTTTTCATATTTTACGGCACTAATAATAAATCACTTAATTTAGGAGGCACTATTATGAAAAACAAGTGCATTAAAAAAATTTCTTTAATTGCGATTACCTGCGTCACTCTAGTTTCTCTGCTCTGCGGCTTCGCCCTTGCGGATGTAATATTCGAGCCGGACGACGACTTCTATAGTTCACATTCGAGTGAATGTGAGTATGTAAATCGTAATTACTATGCAAACGGCGTCAGCGGCTTCACGGAGCTTTTCTCGAAACCAAGCGGGAATAGCTTGGGCTTTGCCGATAACGGCGAGCTATTTCATATTCAATTCAGCTACAAGCTCGGTGATGAGCTTTGGGGGCTCGCAGAATATTCCGAGAGCGGCAACAAGCTTATCGCCAGAAACGGCGACGCTTATAAAACAGGCTGGATTAAACTCGGCGATATGTCTTTGAAATATGATTATATCAGTTTTGATGAAACACATTCCTCTGAATATAAAAACTATGAAGGCGACTATTCTGAACTTGCAGGCGCAACAAATATCGTAATCTGGACTTTTCCGAATTCAGGTGAATCAAGCGGGACAATTGAGCAAGCAGACGAAAATTTGACGCTGACAAACGTATATACTGATATCGACGGCGCACAATGGGGCTTTGTCAGATATTATTACGGCATGAAAAACTTCTGGATATGCCTGAGCGACCCAAGCGGCACCGAAAAGCCAGCAAAGGATATCCCCGCTGTTGTACTTAACTCTCACGAACCTAATGCGCAGCCTGAATCGACGGCAAACGGTTTCTCTACCGTAATTATTATCTGTGTCGCCGCGGCAATGCTTTGCACTGCCACAGCATTAGCTCTGCTGAAGAAAAAGAAAGATTCGGGTAAAGTATCCAAATAGTGTTAAGCCCCGGGGAGCAGCTTAAGCTCCTCGGGGTTTTTTTCATGATTTAAATTTGTGTATTGACAAAGATTATAAGTGATGCTATTCTATATATGGAGTTAGACGCGTCTAACTGTTCCAAATTGTAGTTACAGCAATTTCCGGAAAGGAGAATTTTTATGAAAACGCTTGGAAACGTCAGTGTAGGCGGCAGGGCAATGGTAGTTAAACTTCATGGTGAAGGCGCCGTAAGAAGACGTATAATGGACATGGGCGTTACAAAGGGCGCCGATGTTTATATAAGAAAAGTTGCGCCTCTGGGCGATCCTATTGAAATAATGGTTAGGGGATATGAGCTTACAGTCAGAAAGTCCGATGCCGCCATGATAGAAGTTCAATAGAAAGCACTATAATGAACACACATGTTATTTTTTAAGGGTGCAGTTAGAGGCATCTAATTGCAATTGCGGGAGGAATGAAAATGAATGTTAAGATTGCACTTGCCGGAAATCCCAATAGCGGCAAGACAACGATGTTCAATGACCTAACGGGCAGCAACCAATATGTCGGCAACTGGCCTGGGGTAACCGTTGAAAAGAAAGAGGGGAAGCTTAAAAGTGATAAGAACACGGTAATTCAGGATTTACCGGGGATTTATTCTTTATCACCGTATACGCTTGAGGAGGTTGTTGCGAGAAATTACCTTGTTAACGACAAGCCCGATGCAATAATAAACGTAGTTGACGCCACGAACATTGAGCGCAACCTCTATCTTACAACCCAGCTGATTGAACTGGGTATACCAGTTGTTATAGCCCTGAATATGATTGATATTGTCAGAAAAAACGGCGACACAATAGATTTGGAGGGCTTGGGCCGAGCTTTAGGCTGTAAAGTTTTTGAAACATCAGCTTTAAAAGGCGAAGGCTCACAGGAAGCCGCGAACTATGCCGTTAAAATTGCGGTGCAGGGCGAAGCTGTTAAGATTCCGCCGATCTTTCGCGGAAGCGTCGAGCACGCACTGGCGCACATCGAGGAATCTCTGGAGAACTTAGTACCTGAACGGTATCTGCGTTGGTATGCGGTTAAAGTTTTTGAAAGAGACAAGGAAGTATTAAAGGAGCTTAAGCTCGACCCCAAGGAATGGGCGCATATCGACGGTCACATTAAGGACTGCGAAAAAAAGCTGGATGACGATTCCGAGAGCATAATAACGATTGAGCGTTACGACTACATTGAAAAGGTGGTAAAAGCCTGTTCGGAAAAAAAGAACCTGTCAGGTGCGACAATTTCAGATAAAATTGACGCCATTGTCACAAATCGAATACTCGCACTTCCGATATTTGCGCTTGTAATGTTTTTTGTCTATTACATCTCGATAAGCACCTTGGGGAGCTGGGCGTCCGGCTGGGTTAATGATACGCTGTTCTCAAAGCTGATAAGCGGAAACCTGTCATTGTGGTTTGAAAGCATAAGCGTCGCCCCGTGGCTCTCCGGACTTGTCGTTGACGGAATTATTGCCGGCGTCGGAGCTGTGCTGGGCTTTTTGCCGCAAATGCTGATTCTCTTTCTCATGCTTTCCCTGCTTGAGGACATTGGCTATATGTCGAGAATTGCTTTCATAATGGATAAGGTTTTCCGTCGCTTCGGACTTTCGGGAAAAAGCTTCATTCCGATGCTCATCGGCTCAGGCTGTTCCGTACCGGGGATCATGGCTTCTCGCACAATCGAAAATGAGCGCGACAGGCGAATGACAATAATGACCACCTCATTTATTCCCTGCGGAGCAAAAATGCCCTTTGTCGGTTTGATTGCGGGAGCTTTATTCGGCGGGAGCGGCTGGGTTGCCACCTCGGCATATTTTCTGGGGGTCGCCTCTGTCATAATTTCGGGAATAATACTTAAAAAAACAAAGCCCTTTGCCGGAGCGGAGGCGCCCTTTGTTATGGAGCTTCCTCCATATCATACGCCCTCGTCAAAAAACATCTTCAGGGCTACATGGGAGCGAGTATCCTCCTTTGTCGTGAAAGCGGGAACCCTGATTCTGTTATCGTCGATAGTTTTATGGTTTTTGCAGGCCTTCGGAATTGAAAACGGCAGGCTCGCCATGATCAGCGACAACAATTACAGTCTGCTTGCATATCTGGGTAAGTTCATCGCTCCGATTTTCGTTCCCTTGGGCTTTGGTCATTGGCAGGCTGCGGTTGCAAGTATATCAGGTCTGCTCGCAAAGGAAACAATTGTGGCCACCTTCGGAATCCTCTACGGCATCAATACGGCAGCTTCAAGCGGCGGCGACTATTTGCCGAGGCTTGCGCAAGACTTCACAACCGTCTCCGCATACAGCTTCATGATGTTTAACCTCCTGTGCGCACCTTGCTTTGCCGCAATGGGCGCAATAAAAAGGGAAATGAACAGCGGAAAGTGGACCTTTGCAGCTTTAGCTTATCTCACTGTATTTGCCTATGTCGTCTCACTAATTTTCAATCAACTGGCACTTCTATTAAAGGGCGGCAGCTTCGGAATATGGACGGCGGCTGCGTTTATGCTTCTGGCAGGCTTCATATATCTTATAGTCAGAAAAAATCCTTACAAGGCAGAAAGCAAGGTAGGTGTTTAATATGCTCGCATTCATTACCGAAAATTTGGGAACGCTCATTGTCGGCGCAGTTGTTCTAGGCATAACCGTGCTTATTGTTGCAGGGCTGATTCGCAGAGGGAAGAAAAGCTTTTGCTCCTGTGGCGACTGCTCAAGCTGCGGCGGCTGCTCAGGTTGCGATTTCAAAAGCTGCGACAATAACATCGTTATAAAGAAAGCTGATAAACCAAAATAACAAATAAAATGATTAACTGCGGTTTCTATCTTGAGCCGCAGTTTATATTTACCTTTAACAGTAATACTCGAAAGTGATTATAATGTACTTGGAGCATAATTTTGCATTGTCTTGTTTTGTGATTATGCATAAATATATACATAATCGTTGAATATGGCTATTATGCTTGCAAAGATGAAGAATCGGGGTTATAATAATTTCAGTATTCAGTCTATTGGAAGGTGCAGTTATGAAAGAATTATCAAGAGTGGCTTCGGAGGTCAGAGCCTCCACAACTTTAGCGGTTGACGCTTTGGCAAAGCAAATGCAGGCAGACGGACTTGATGTCATCGGATTCGGAACCGGAGAACCGGATTTCGATACACCGGATAATATAAAGGCTGCGGGAATTAAGGCCATAAACGAAGGAAAAACAAAATACACGCCTGCGGCGGGTCTTATAAATCTCAGAAAAGCCGCGGCGGCAAGACTGAAGCTCGACTTCAATCTCGATTACGAGTTTACTCAGATTACTGTCGCAAGCGGTGCCAAGCACAGTGTTTATATTGCGCTTGTCGCTATTTTAAATCACTGCGACGAGGTTGTTCTTCCTGCGCCCTACTGGGTCAGTTACTACGAGATGATTCGCATGGCTGGCGGAGTTCCCGTTATTGTCGAGGCAGGGGAGGAGCAGCATTTCAAAATCACCCCTGATCAGCTCGAGAGCGCAATCGGTTCCAAGACAAAGGCAATTATGATTAACAATCCGTCAAATCCTACCGGTATGCTGTATACTCGCGAGGAGCTCGAGAAAATTGCCGAGGTCTGCAAAAAGCACGATATCTACATCATTGCCGATGAGATTTACAGCGGACTGGTTTATGACGGCAAGGAATTTGTCAGCATAGCGACGCTTTCGCAGGACGCCTATGAGCGCACAATACTAATTACAGGTGTTTCCAAGTCTTATGCCATGACGGGCTGGCGCATAGGCTATGCCGCCGCAAATCCCAAGATTTCAAAAGTTATGGCAAACTTTTTAAGCCACTCCACAGGCGCGCCCGGAACAATGAACCAGATTGCTGCGATAGAAGCCCTTGCCGGTCCGCAGGACGGTATCGAGGCGATGCGCAAGGTATTCGAGGTTCGCCGCAACTACATTGTTAAGCGCATGAACGAAATTGAGGGCGTCAGCTGTATAGTTCCGGACGGAGCATTCTATGTAATGATGAATCTTAAGGAGCAAATCGGCAAAACCTACGGCGGGAAGCTGATTGAAAACGACGATGATTTCGCCGTTGCCTTCCTTGAGCAGGGAAAGGTTGCCGTTGTACCCTGTTCGGGCTTCGGAGCACCTAATTTTGTCCGTTGGACATACGCCGCTTCAATGGAAAACATTCGCGAGGGTCTGAACAGACTTGAGGCATTTCTTAAAAGCTAAAATTATGCAAGGCTTTTGGGCGCAAAGCTCAAAAGCCTTGTTCTTCAATAAAGCTATTGCTTTGTTCGGCGCAAACTAATATAATTGTCGAGGAAAGGTTGTGCACCGATGAAAAATACTTATGAAAACCCGCTGTGTTCACGCTACGCCAGCAGTGAAATGCAGTATATTTTTTCGCCAGACAAGAAATTTACCACCTGGCACAAATTATGGATCGCACTCGCCAGAGCCGAGATGAAGCTTGGTCTGCCTGTCACACAGGAGCAAATTTCTGAGATGGAAGCCCATGCGCACGAAGTCGACTATGAGTATGCCGCCGAAATGGAGAAGAAGCTTCGCCACGATGTTATGGCTCATGTCCACGCCTTCGGCAGACAGTGCCCTAAGGCTATGCCGATAATTCATTTGGGCGCTACAAGCTGCTACGTTGGCGACAATACCGATATTATCATAATGCGCGAAGGTCTTGAGCTGATTCGCAGCGAACTTGTCAACACCATTTCCCGCCTTGCGGTGTTTGCGGACAAATATAAGTCTGTGCCGACTCTCGGCTTCACTCATTTTCAGCCGGCTCAGCTGACTACGGTCGGAAAGCGCGCAAGCTTGTGGATTAACGATTTGCTGCTCGACCTCGACGAGGTAGATTACCGAATTGCCTCCCTTAAGCTTCTCGGCTCAAAGGGAACGACGGGCACACAGGCTAGCTTTTTAGAGCTCTTCGACGGCGACCACTCTAAGTGCGTTGAGCTTGAGCGGCTTATTGCCGAGGAAATGGGTTTTGAGGCCTGCGTTCCTGTTTCAGGGCAGACTTATTCAAGAAAAATTGACGCAGCTGTTTTGGCGACCTTGTCCGGAATCGCCCAAAGCGCAGGAAAATTTGCCACCGATATGCGTCTTTTGTCACACGAGAAGGAGCTTGAGGAACCATTTGAAACTAACCAAATCGGATCATCCGCAATGCCGTATAAGCGCAATCCAATGCGCTGTGAGCGAATCTGTTCCCTCGCCCGTTATGTCATTGTAGACGCGCAGAACCCTGCGCTGACCTCCTACAATCAGTGGTTTGAGCGCACGCTGGACGATTCGGCGAATAAGCGGATTTCCGTTCCCGAAGCATTTCTTGCGGTGGACTCAATGCTTAACATTTATCTCAATGTCGCTTCGGGGATTAAGGTCTATGAGAAGGTCATTGAAAAACACCTGGCTGAGGAGCTGCCCTTCATGGCAACTGAAAACATTATGATGGACGCAGTTAAAAAGGGCGGTGACCGACAGCAGCTGCACGAGCGCATTCGCGTTCATTCGATTGCCGCTGGAGCTGTGGTTAAGGAACAGGGTCTTCCAAATGACCTTGTAAAGAGAATCGCTTCCGACCCTCTTTTCGGTCTAACCGAGCAAGAGATTACGGCAAGTCTTGACGCCGCGAAATATGTCGGGCGTTCACCCGAACAGGTAACGGAATTTCTGGTTAACGATGTAAAGCCTGTTTTAGACCGCTATGCGCACTTATTGAGCGAGAATAACGGTGAATTAAAAGTTTAGAGCTAAAAACCCCCAAACCGATAATTTTGGCTTGGGGGTTCATTTTGCCTTTTAACCCGTGTTGACTTACACTGCGGGCAATTATATAATAGGCGCGAAGCTTTTATAATTGCATAGCGGTCACGGCTTAACCATAGGATACAAAGAGGTGATTGCTGTGATAAAAACGATAAAGCTGAGCGGCTTTTTATTTGTTCTTCTTATGCTGGCGGCGGTGCTTTCGGCGGCGGTATTTCTCTTGTTTAGTGAAAGTTTCAGTTCTTTGCCGCTTTTTACGTCCACTGATTCAGAAAAGACCGTGCTTGTTATTGATCCCGGGCACGGGGGAGCGGACGGCGGAGCAGTTTCGCTCACAGGCACTTACGAAAGCGAGATCAATCTTGAGATTGCGCTCAAAATGGCGGCTCTGTGTCAGCTATGCGGAACTGATTTTATAATGACCCGCGATAGTGAGGACATTTCTTATCCCGAGTCCGCAAACAGCATTTCCGCTAAAAAAAAATATGATCAGAAACAGAGGGTTGAGCTGATAAACAGCACGGCAAACGCGGTTTTAATCAGTATACACCAAAACTGCTACCCGCACGCCTCGCCGCACGGTCCGCAGTCGTTTTATTCTGTTAACGAAGCAAGCGGCAGCCTCGCAGTTATGATACAAAACTCAATGAACCTGAGCCTGTGCCCAGAAAACCGACGTATTGCGACGCCTGTCGACAAAAGCGTTTATCTTTTTAAAAATATCACTTGTCCCGCCGCTCTTATTGAGTGCGGGTTTATTTCAAATCCCGAGGAATCAAAGCTTCTTGATGCAGACAGCTACAGGCTTAAAATCGCAATGGCGCTGACCTGCGCCTATCTCCAATACTTAGATGAATAGCGAAGGTGCTTTAAATGAAATCCAAAACGGTGTTTTTCTGCTCGGATTGCGGTTATGAATCGCCCAAATGGTCCGGAAGATGCCCCTCCTGCGGCGCGTGGAACACAATTGTCGAGGCGCCTGCCGAAACAAAAGCAAAAAACGGGGCTTCCTTCTCGTCGGGAAGAGCCCCGATTAACCGCCCCGAACTGCTTTCCGATTTAGGGTCGGACGATGAAATACGCTTTTCCACAGGCTTTGATGAGTTTGACCGCGTTCTGGGCGGAGGCGCTGTTCGCGGTTCTCTGGTACTTGTCGGCGGCGCTCCGGGAATCGGAAAATCCACATTACTGCTTCAATTTTGCGGCAAAGCCGACAAAAGGGAAAAAATTCTCTATGTCACGGGAGAGGAAAGCAAACGCCAGCTCAAAATGCGCTCCGAACGTCTGGGTGCCGACACAAATCAGCTCTATGTTCTTGCCGAAACCGATCTCAATGAAATCGTTGCCGCAGTCGATGAACTGAAGCCCGATGTACTGATTATCGATTCGGTTCAAACAATGTATAACTCCGAAATTACAGCAAGTCCCGGCAGCGTCACACAGGTAAAAGACTGCACAATGGCGATTATGCAGCTCGCAAAAGGCAGAAACATGACTGCCTTCATTGTCGGTCATGTTAACAAGGAAGGCGCAATCGCAGGCCCGAAAGTTCTTGAGCACATGGTTGACTGCGTTCTCTATTTCGAGGGCGAAAGAGGCCTTAGCTACCGAATTTTGAGAGCCGCAAAAAACCGTTTCGGCTCAACAAACGAAATCGGCGTCTTTGAAATGGGTGAAAAAGGACTTTGCGAGGTTAAAAACCCTTCGGAAATGCTGCTTTCGGGCAGACCGCATAACAGCCCCGGGACTTGTGTTACCTGCGTCATGGAGGGAACGCGCCCGATTCTTGCAGAAATTCAGGCTCTCGTATCTCCCGCAGGTTTCAGCGGTGCACGCAGAAATGCAAACGGGATAGATTATAACCGCGCCACACTTCTTCTTGCCGTTCTTGAAAAGCGCGGCGGTATCCCCGTCGGTAGCTGCGATGCCTATATAAACGTAATCGGCGGTCTCGAGCTCAACGAACCCGCTGTCGATTTGGCAACTGTTCTCGCAATCGCTTCAAGTCACCGCGATAAAGCAATCGGTAATGATCTTGCAGCAGTCGGTGAAGTCGGACTGACAGGGGAGATAAGGAGCGTAAACGCCCTTAACCAGCGCCTGAGTGAAATCGCAAGACTGGGTTTTAAACGCTGCGTTATTCCTGCCCATGTCCGCGACGACATTCGTGCTCCAAAGGGGCTTGAACTCATCTCGGTGAAAAACATTCGAGAGGCGATTACCGCAGTTTTGTAAATTGTCGGTTCAGGAGTTATTATGCCGCATTTTGTTATGCTCCCTAATCTGCCAAACCATAGGATAAGCGTCGCAGCAGTCGGTGAGGACTATGCTGATATAATTTCAACAGCGCTTGAGCCCTTTGGAATAAAGGCTCTGTCCTGCAATAGAAACTGTTTTGTCGACAAACGGCTATCCTCGCACATTGACATTAGTGTCTTTCATCATGGGGAGAATAAATTCACTCTGGCAAAAACACTTTACGGCAGTGCTTTTTCAAATGAACTGTCAAAAATGGGAGCTGATATCAGCTATTCCGCCGCCGATTTTTCACCGCAGTACCCGAACGACGCTTCTCTTTGTGCGCTGTCAAACGGCAGTAAGCTCTTTCATAAAGAGAGTTTTTGCGACCCGAACATAAAAAGCTGTCACGGCGAAAAGCTGATACATGTAAATCAGGGCTACGCGAAATGCTCCGTCTGTCTTATAAACGAAACTGCCGCAATCAGTTCGGATGTCGGTCTTATCAGAGCCATGAGAAATCAGGGAATGGATGTTCTTGAAATTTCTTCAGGCGGAATAGAGCTAATGGGCTTTGCATATGGCTTTATAGGCGGCGCGGCTTTTAAAATTTCAGCGGACGAGCTTGCCTTCACCGGAAACATAAACACTCATCCCAACAAGGCTGAAATATTGAGCTTTCTGGAGCTTCATGAAATTAAGCCGATTTTTCTCACAAATAGACCGATATTCGATATCGGATCCGTAATACCGATTACGGAGTTCTGATACCCTAAGTAAAATATTAAGGCGCGGAAGAATATCTTCCGCGCCTTAATTAAATTCTTTAATATTCTTAGAAGTAATAGGTTGCGCCGACAGCCGATTCACCTGAATAGGACTCAACCTCGGCCTCTATCGGAGAAGTTTGGTTGCGCAGCTTATATACGCAGGAAACAGTTATCGTTTGTCCCGGAGATATAGTGGTATAGTAGTCAATATCAGTGTCGGAATCGACTGTTTCATAAGTTGTTTCAAGTGAAATGCCGTCCTGATATGCATAGGTATAAGTTTCGTTGTAAAAACTCGTGTCATAGCTGGTGTTATTCGTAAACTGATAATAAACTCTGACAGCCGCATATCCGTTAGCGTCGGTAACTGACTCCGCGTCCCCAACCTCAACATAAATACTGTCCAAATCTCCTGTTTCGGGGAGCTGAGTAGTCCACTGAGGATCCGTAACGGGAACTACAACATAAGGAGTCGGAGCTCCGGGCAAATTGTTCGGGTCGTATGTAGCGTAGACAACGCCACCGGCTTCGCCCTCGTCATAACCGTAAATCGCAAAGTCAATAGGTCCGCCGCCGGGGTTGCACTTAAACTCGACCCAGCACTGAATGGTTATGTCCGGTCGAATATTATACATACTGTTGTTGACCGTTGTATCGTCATAATATGTTTCATATAGATCAGAGCCATCCTGTGTGGCATAATAACCGACACAGTCATAAGGGCAGATGGAATAGTGGTCATAGTAGTAATTGGTAAAATCGTAGTAAATACGTATTGCGGGGTCGCCTTCGGCATCAATAATATCCTCAGCCCCTGTAACGGTTATGTAGAAATCAGAGTTGGCAATATATCCGCTGCCGGCTACATTTGTACTCTGGGTGTCCGTCCCCTCAACATCGAGACCTTCCGTTCCGGCAAGAGAACCGTGGGGTATCGTCGGATTGTTAATGTCGCCCTTTACTTTTTCAAAGTATATGTATTCACCGTCTTTTGATAAAACGAGCTGACTGTCTTCCTTAGTTAAATATGAATCGCCCGAGTCGTTTGTTATCACGATTCCGTCGTCAGTTTTTTCCCATGTAGCTTCATCAACCGCTGTGTCATAAGCGTTGGCAAGATACGCGGAACCGTCGCTGTTAATTTGTATTCCTATGGCACCTTTAATATTGATTCCGTAATAGTCTTCGGAAATAACGCCGTCACCTATATCAGCCGCCACGCTCTCCCAATAACCTACGTATGGACT
This sequence comes from uncultured Oscillospiraceae bacterium, assembly GCA_964459785.1. GTDB lineage: Bacteria > Bacillota > Clostridia > Oscillospirales > Oscillospiraceae > UBA2658. The sequence continues at coordinate 80,517 of CAYWNW010000002.1, forward strand.
TCCGAAAGGCTTTAGTATCAATATTAGAGCAACTGCAATCACAACCACCGCAGCGACGGATATAATTGCAATCAAACCCGCCTTGCTTTTTTTAGGAGGTACGGTATTAACACCGACTCCGCCTTGATAAGGAGCATAGCCGTAAGCGTTTGGCTGTTGATATTGATTCTGGGGCTGCGGGGCGTAGCCGCCCTGATAAGACGGTGGAGGCGGAGTAGGAGCATAATTACCTGCAGGGGGAGGATTATAATTTCCAACAGGGGGAGGATTATAAGTACCCGCAGCGGGGGGAGTATAAGCACCTGAAGCAGGCGGAACAGGGTTCATCTGTGGTGCCGCCGCAACGTAAACGCCGCCGGTCTGGAACTGAGGAGATTCTTCTTTTGGTTCAACCGGAATATTTACGTTTTCCGGTGCCGTATAGCTGGGTTCTGAAGGTTTTTCCTGTGGAATTTCACTAGCAGCTGTCGTTTTCGCAGAAGCAGCCATTGATGTGCCGCAATTCGGGCAAAAAACCGCGTCATCGGGAAGCTTAAACCCACATTCGGTACAGAATGCCATAATAATCCCTCCTGATATTGTTTTTGGCGATAATAATTTACATAAATCGACTATACCTTAATAATTTTCTCATACTTCGTTGTCAACTGTCAAGAAAATATTGGGACCTCCCTGGATATAAAAACTGCGTTACGAAAAATATAAAATATTCTGAATGAAAAGGATGTCAATTTCAATAAATAATCAGCAATATTCTTTCTAATATTAAGGTATTTTAACAGTCAAAAAATATGCAATTTTCGGATAAAGCCATTGCAAAAACGCCTTTAATGAAGTATAATTAGCTCAAATGTGGTCTGTCAAGTTTTTAACATTGTTTATTATTTGGCGAACGTTGCTTTTGCCCGTGCAACACAGTGAATAAAAAAACCTGCTGCTCACGATTATAAGTGCAATGCGTTTATGTCTTATTACTAAGACGGGAGGAATAGACGTATTAGCAAAACACAATTAAAAAGGAGACAAAAATCATGAAGGAAGACTTCGGCTTAACCCAGGATCAAATTGACATTCAGCTGATGACACGCGACTTTATCCGCAAGGAACTTACTTGGGAGAGAATCAAGGAATGTGACGAAAAGAACGAAGTTCCGATGGACATCGTTAAGAAGTGCGCAGATATGGGTCTTACCAGCATTACTCTGCCGGAATCTGTCGGCGGCGGCGGAATGGGCGAGGTTACAAACTCACTCGTTCTTGAAGAAATCAGCTATCAGGACGTCGGCTTTGCAACAACAATCGGCGCCTGCGGACTTTGCTACACACCGATTAAGCTTTTCGGAACAGATACTCAGAAGCAGATGTATGCTGACTACATACTTGCCGGCGGACTTTCGGCTTTCTGCCTTACTGAGGCTGATGCAGGCTCCGATGTCGGCGCTCTGCGCACCACTGCTATAAAAGATGGTGACGAGTATGTTATTAACGGTACAAAGGCCTTCATTACAAACGGCGGAAACGCCAGCATTTTTACCGTTTTTGCAATGACCGATCCCGATGCGGGCGCACGCGGAATGTCCTGCTTCATCGTTGAGCGCGACCGTCCCGGTATTTCCTGCGGCAAGGAAGAGGACAAGATGGGTATCCGTCTTTCCAACACCTGCGAAGTCATTTTTGACAATGTTCGTATTCCCGCCGACCACCTCGTCGGTCAGGAAGGCAAGGGCTTCAAGATTGCAATGAGCACCTTCGACATCACCCGCCCCGCGGGCGTCGGCGCTGCCTGCTGCGGTGCTATGAAGAGCTGCATCGATAAGTGCATTGAGTACGCCGCAACACGTGTTACATTTGGTCAGCCCATCCTTCAGAACCAGGCTATCCAGTTTATGATTGCCGATATGGAAGTTCGCTACGAAGCAGCCCGCGCCCTTGCTTACAAGGTTGCCGCCGGTATTGACGCCGGAGTTATCGACAGCGCTCTTTCCTCGTCTTCAAAAACCTTCTCTTCCGAGTCCTTTGTTAAGACCGCTGAAGACGCCATTCAGATTCACGGCGGCAACGGCTACAGCAAGGAATATCCGATTGAGATTATTTTCAGAAACTCCAAGATTGCCACAATCTACGAAGGAACCAATCAGGTTCAGCGCATGGTTATTGTTAAGTCCCTGCTTAAAGCATCCGGCTTAATGTAAGCACCGATACCATTTATATTAAGTTAAGAGCTCAAATATGCTTCTGCGGTTGAAGTAGTTTTTTAAAGCATTAAGTCCGCATAAACACATAGTGTCTGTGCGGACTTTCTTTATAGGCTTAAGCGCGGCTGGATAATACAAATTTATCAATAATATTCATATTTCAAACTTTTAAGACTGAATATCGACTTATTTATGCATGAAAAGTCTTTATATGTTGACATATATTTTTTAGTATGTATAATTGAAAGTTGTGGATTCGCAGTCGTTTATTTGACTCGATACAAATTATATGTTCTGTCTTTTGCAGTTATCTGCTCAGGACTTAAGCATTCGGAAAAGCAATAAAATGGAAAGAAGGAATACCTATCATGAACATGCTTGTTTGTATCAAACAGGTACCTGACACCACGGAAATCAGGATAGACCCCGTTAAGAACACCCTTATTCGTGACGGCGTTCCCAGCATAGTCAATCCCTTTGACGCCTATGCTCTGGAAATTGCCGCAAGAATAAAGGATACCGACCCGACATCTCGCATTGTCGTACTGTCGATGGGACCCGAGCAGGCAAAGAACGCTCTTAAAGAGTGTCTTTCTGTCGGCGGCGACAAGGCTTATCTTGTTACCGATCGTTGCTTCGGCGGTTCCGATACGCTCGCAACAAGTTACATACTTTCCTCCGCAATCAAGAACCTTGAGAAGACCGAAGGCAAGTTTGACATCATCTTCTGCGGCAAGCAGGCTATCGACGGTGACACGGCTCAGGTCGGTCCCGAAATTGCCGAGCACCTCGACCTGCCTCAGGTAACTTATGCTGTCGAGGCATCTGTGGCTGACGGCAAAGTTAAGGTTAAAAAAGAAGTTGAAGAAGGTTTTGAGCTCATCGGCGTCAATATGCCCTGCGTTGTAACCGTAACAAAGCCCTCTTTTGATCCCCGCTATCCCACCATCAAGTCCAAGATGGCAGCAAACCGTGCTGAAATCGGCGTTATTATTTGCGACGACATGCCCGACATTGACAGAGAAAGAATCGGTCTTAAGGGCTCCCCCACAAAGGTTAAGAAGACCTTTACACCTCCCGTAAAAAGCGGCGGCATTAAGATTCATGAAGACAGCAACGAAGCAACGGCAAAGAAGCTCTTTGCGACACTTGTTGCTGACGGCATCATTTAAGGGGGGTAACTGAAAATGGAAGCGAAAACCAAAGATTTATGGGTATTCATTGAAACCAATGATAACGGAACCGCGAAAAACGTCGGCTTGGAACTTCTCGGCGCAGGCCGCGCTCTTGCTGACAAGCAGAGCGGAAAACTCGTCGGCATTGTTATCGGAAGCTCGGTCGACGAGTCAGTCAAGGCCGCAACGGCTTACGGTGCGGATACCGTTATTGTTGTTGACGGCAAAGAATACGAGCACTACACAACCGACGCTTACGCAAAGGCAATGTTTACTCTAGTCGAGAAATATGGCCCCACAAGCATACTCATCGGAGCAACCAACAACGGCCGCGACCTCGGCCCCCGTCTTTCCTGCCGCTTGAAGACCGGTCTCACAGCGGACTGCACACAGCTGGCAATCGACGAGGAATCCGGCAATGTCGCATGGACACGTCCCGCTTTCGGCGGCAACCTTATGGCCACCATTCTTTGCCCCGATAACCGCCCCCAAATCGGAACTGTTCGCCCCGGTGTCTTTAAAAAGGCAGCTGCCGACGAAGCTCGCAAGTCCGAAATCATCAAGGAAGACATACATGTTGACGCCGCAGAAATCCGCACAGCGCTTCTCGAAGTTATTCACGAAGCCGCAGGCGAACTCGTCGACCTTGAAGGCGCTGAAATCATCGTTTCCGGCGGACGCGGTGTCGGCGGGCCCGAAGGCTTCAAGCCCATCCGTGAGCTTGCAGAAGTTCTCGGAGCTACTGTCGGCGCTTCCCGTGCCGCTGTTGACGCAGGTTGGATTGGTCATTCACATCAGGTCGGCCAGACCGGTAAGACCGTCGGTCCTAAGCTCTATATCGCTTGCGGAATTTCCGGTGCTATTCAGCACGTTGCCGGTATGAGCAGCTCCAAGACCATAATTGCAATCAACAAGGACGAAACCGCACCGATATTTAACGTTGCGGATTACGCAATTGTAGGCGATTTGTTTGAGATTCTTCCGGTTCTTACGGCAGAGATCAAAAAGCTCAAGGCATAAACAAAAAAGTGAATGAGGGGGACAATGAATGTCCCCCTCATTTTTTTATCGTTAAATTGCGTTATATGAGTTCTTTTGTATCCCGTGCAATTACAAGCTCCTCGTTTGTCGGAATTACAAGAAGCTTAACCTTGCTCTCGGGAGTGGAAATAACAATTTCTTCGCCGCGCTTGGAATTTGCTTCAGCGTCTACCGTGCAGCCGAGATACCCGAAGTATTCACAGATAGCGGCTCTGGTTCCCTTGCTGTTTTCGCCAATGCCGGCTGTAAAAATGATAGCATCGACGCCGTTCATGGAAGCGGTGTACCCTCCGACTGTTTTGGCAACCCAGTAGTTAAATATATCAAGGGCAAGAGCTGCGCGCTCGTTACCCTTCGCTGCGGCTTCGTCAAGGTCACGGAAGTCGCTGGAAACACCGGAAACGCCGAGCACACCGGATTTTTTATTTAGAATATTCAGCATCTCATCAATGTTAAGATTGTACTTGTGCATTATAAACTGGACTGCTCCCATGTCCATCTGGCCGCTTCTCGTTCCCATCGGTAGTCCTACAAGAGGAGTAAAGCCCATGGAGGTATCTATGCTTTTACCGCCCTTGATAGCGCAAACGGAGCTTCCGTTGCCCATATGGCAGGATATAAGCTTAAGGTCTTCAATCGGTTTGCCCAACAGCTTAGCAGCACGCTCTGAGACATAGCGGTGACTCGTGCCATGGAAGCCGTAACGACGAATCTTGTCAGTTTCGTAATAGCTGTACGGAATCGCATACATATAGGCTTTTCCGGGCATGGTCTGATGAAATGCTGTGTCAAACACCGCAACCTGCGGGACATTTCCCATAACCTTACGGCAGGCATTGATTCCTGTAATATTGGCGGGATTGTGAAGGGGCGCAAACGGTACGCAGGTTTCGATAGCCTGCTTGACTTCGTCTGTAATAAGCACCGAGGAGGAAAAATACTCTCCGCCGTGGACAACACGGTGACCGACTGCGTTTATTTCGGACATAGAGGTGACAACGCCGTACTCCGCAGACGTGAGTTTATCTATAACGGCAGCTATTGCCTCCGCGTGAGTGGGAAGATTGATGTCCTCATCAAACACCGTTTTTCCCTCGACAAGAGGACTGTGCTTTAAGTGACCGTCGATTCCGATACGCTCACAGAGCCCCTTTGCCAATACTTTCTCGCCCTCCATATCAAAAAGCTGATACTTCAAGGATGAACTTCCCGCGTTTATGACCAAAATCTTCATTTCAGTAACCCTTTCTTTCTTGTAATCTGAGGTAAAAGCATGTAATATATAATAAATTTCAGAAAATTACACACCTAGTCATTTTAATCCCATTAAATACAAAAAATCAAGCCTTTTCGGTATTTATTTACGTGTTTTACTAATAATATTTGCACAAAGGAGTCAAAATGAAGATTTTAGGAATTGTTGCGGAATATAATCCTTTTCATAACGGACATCTGATGCACATTCAGGAGATTAAGAAGATTATTGAACGCGATACCGCAACCGTCTGCGTCATGTCAGGCGACTTTGTTCAGAGAGGCGAGGCAGCGATTTTTTCAAAATTTGCAAGAGCTGAGGCCGCTGTGAAATCGGGAGCTGATTTGGTCTTTGAGCTTCCGCTGCCCTGGGCGCTTTCCTCGGCAGAGGGCTTTTCAAGAGGTGCTGTGGGACTTCTTGGAGAACTGGGCTGTGTCGACTATCTCGGCTTCGGCAGCGAGTGCGGCGATATGGCAATATTAAATTCACTTGCTACCGCGCTATTGGACCCTACAATGGATTCCGAGATAAAGGAAGAACTGAAATCTGGTGTTTCATACGCCCAGGCAAGACAAAGTGCTCTTTATAAGAGCATCGGAAGTCTTGCCGAACAGCTTGAAACACCGAATAATATACTTGCGGTTGAATACCTTAAGGCAATCTACACCCAACGTTTGCGTCTTGAGCCGATAACCATTGCCCGAATCGGAGCAGGGCATGACGAGGAGGGAGGCTCTGCCTCTGATATCCGCAATATGCTTGCCACAGGTAACCCAATCAAACACTTTGTTCCCAAGCCCGCTAATGAGATATTTAATCGTGAAATTGAGCAGGGCAGGGGACCTGTTCTAATGGAAGATTTGGAGCGAGCCATAATCTCGCGCTTCCGAATGATGGACGAGCAGGTGGTCAAAGAGCTTCCCGACGATTCTGAGGGACTTGGAAATCGTCTTTTCGCGGCGGCGCACGAGGAATCTACGCTTGACGGAATTATTGCCGCGGCAAAATCAAAACGCTATGCGCTTTCGCGTATAAGGAGAATGTGCATGTGCCTTGCGCTGGGTATAAAAAAGGGGCAGGCTGACGGACTTCCGCCTTATGCCCGCGTATTGGCAGCAAACGAAGTCGGGCGCGGCGTTCTCAAAACAATCGCCGAAAAATCCACAATTCCCGTTATTACAAAGCCCGCCGCCGTGAAGGACATGTCATCTGAGTGCAGGGAACTGTTCGAGCTCGGCAGCCGAGCGCATGACCTTTATGTCCTTGGCTATTCCGCGCTTGAGGAGCGCAGAGGCGGCGGAGACTACCGTACAAGTCCGAAAATGTTTTGATACTTTATTGAGCTTTAGCCCAAATACCGTAACGGAGCTTTATCGAAATCGCTCAATTTTCCTGCAGGAACTTGATTTTCAAGATATTCTGTTATAGTATGACTGAAGCATTTTCCTTCAGTTTATTACATATTCTATCGGAGTTTGAATGAAAAAACTATTTTGGACACTGTTATCTTTATGCCTTGTAGCCGCTGTTTTTATTCTCTTCGCATATCTTGGCAACAGAGATAAAATCAGCGTATTCGGCGAAGATACCGAAAACAAAAATACGATTTATATCGGTCTTTACGAGCCCTTCACAGGGGATTACGCTCAGGGCGGCTTAAGTGAGGCACTGGGTGTTCGCTACGCGAATTACGTATGTCCGACTGTTGAGATTAACGGTACGACATATAATATTAAGCTCGTCGAAAGCGACAGCTCCGCAGACGAGCTTGAGAATGCACCTGCGGCAAAAGCCCTCTCAAAGTCGAAGGTTTGCGCCGTGATAGGTTCCTACGGTTCAGCCGAAACGGCAGCCGGAAACCTCGTGTTTTCAGGTAAGGGTATTCCGCTCATAGGCGTGTCCTGCGCAAGCCAATCCGCAACTAAAGACAGCGCCAACTATTTCCGCATGTGCTTCACCGACAGCTTTCAAAGCGGAATCATGTCAAATCTTGCAAAAAGCATGAATCTGGAGCACGCCGTTGTGCTTACTCAGACCGGAGATGCCTATTCCAAAGCTGCGGGAAAAACCTTTTCCGAGGCGTTTTCAAAGCTCGGCGGTGAAGTGACGGAGCTTTCGTTCCAGTCAGGTCAGGAGAATTTCCGTGCCCTTGCCAAGGAAATTCTTGATAGCGGCGCCGACTTTGTTTATATGCTCTCAGGTTCATCGGAGGCCGGTTATTTTGTTAATCAAGCAAGAGGCGAGGGTCTTACCTGCCCGATTCTGGGTTCTGAAACCTGGGATTCGGCTCTGCTTTTAAACAATTTGAGCATAACCGCAAGCGACGTTTATTTTGCCAGCGAGTTTAACTCCGGCGACAACGCGGATCCGATAGCATCAGAGTTTGCGGACAACTTCAGCTCGTGGGTTCAAAGTGATACACAGCGCATTTCGGACAACGGCGGAAACAGCTATTGCTCATCCTCTTCCGCTCTGGCTTATGACAGCTATATGCTTTTAGTCGCCGCCATAAAAAGCGCCGGCTCGAGTGACCCCGGCGCAATAAGTCAATCGCTGGCAGCGATTGACTATCAGGGTATAACAGGCAGTATCTCCTTTGATGAAAAAGGGGAGTCAGAAAAGAAAATGGCCTACATTAAATACCTTAATCTGAATAAACGGCAATTTGAAGTTCTGCAGATAAGCTCCGTGGGCGAATAGAATCGGTACCTTTTTAAATAAAACGGCCTTTCGTTAATTATCGAAAGGCCGTTTATTCTAAATTTCCGCGTATTGCAAGACATTTTTGCAGCTAAGGAGCACAAGCGCCGCAATCGGCAAATTCAGCGCAAAAGTACAAAGTGCCGATGTAAGGGTGAGGTTAAAGAAAGTAATTTCGTTATAATTCAGGATGAAGGCAAGAGCAATGCCGGGCAGACATAAAACTATATCGAACAAAAGGTAGATAAACATTCCGCCAACCTTTGAAAGCGCGCCGCCCCATATACGTTCAATCGCGACAGATGAGGCCAGAAACAGAGCCGCAAAGCTTACTCTTGAAATTATGCAAAACAAACATGTAAGCGCGTCAGTGTTCGTTATAAAGGAAACGGGAACCATAACCAAAATGCTTTCAAGAAGCTCTGTGGGAAGCGTTTCGGCAAGCGCAAAACCGAGCTTTTTGATCGGAGGTTCAGGGACAAGATAGATATACGGTTTTGTAAGCTCGCGGTTGAATCTGCCGAGAGCGACAGAGAAAACCATCATGTAAATTGAGAAGGAGAACGCCGGAATAATCCCGCCTTTTTTCAAAAATATCGAGAAAATGACAGTCATAATTATGAATGTCAATGACATGGGCTTAATCAATATTTTACTTGCTCGTCTGTTCTCAAGAAGGTGCTTATAGAAGAATACAGACGCGCCCTGCCCCTTGCCCAAACCGATTTTTCCGACCTTTATCACGCGGGGAGCGGCTTCCGGCGTGACACCATCCTTAACCGCCATAAGAGCGCTCTGGAGCGTTTCGGTTGAAGAAAGAACATCCTCATAATAATCGCGTTTGGATTTTGACATCGCCGTCACTATCGCGGCGAAAGCCGCAGCACATAGGGCAAACCAAACAATTGCCTGAATGTAGTTGCCTGCGAAAACACTTGCGGCAAAGCCGCCAAGCCAGCCTGCAAAGACGAAAAGTAGTACAGGCAGACCGTTCACTGCTTTCACTAAACCGCCCAAAATATCATCTCTGCTCTGAAGGACATTAAGCCCGACATATACCGCAAGCAAGGCTATCACAAAGTAAAGCACAGTCTTTGCAATTCTTTTCTTTTTATCGCTGTCGCTTATCAGGGTATAAACAAACATCGCTGAAGTCTGACTTAAAAAAACCGTCAGCGAGTATATTAAAAAAATTAGCAGAAGTCCGAAATAACTCAGATTATAAGTTACATGGAGCATTGTATATTGAAACAGAATGAATATTCCTATAAGCATTGAGGTCCCGATTTGCTGAATAAGAGCGTAAAACAGTATGCTTCGTTTATTAAGCGGGGAGGGGAAGAGGAAATTCACATCCGGCATTCTAAAAAAAGATCCGCCGTTGTTCAGTCCGGAATTAAAGGTAATGGTGAAAATAAAAATCAGAAGCACATTAAGGCCAGCTGTCAGTTCCTTGAAGCTGCGAACAGTCCTGTCAGCCTCCTCCGCTCCCGATTTGCCCCCGACAAGTGTCACAACTATAAGCGCAATTACTATAACCACATAAATCAGACGAATGGGCTTTTTAAAAAATTCCTTAACTCTGTTTCGTAATTTTGTGCCAAGCAGATATGTCAGCGCATTACTTTTCATTCCGCAGCCTCCGCAGGTTTTCCTTCGGTTATTTCAAAGAAGAGTTCCTCAAGAGTCTTCTCGCCGGTTTCACCTTGGGTGTTAAATTTAGTCGCGGCAAAGCTGCCGTCCATCATGATATGCGCAACATCCCAGAAATTCTCAACACTGTCGAGCATGTGCGTACTTATCAGAATTGCGCAGCCTTGTGCTTTTAGCTCGGCAAATATATTTTTCAGTTCCTTTATTGCGTGGGGATCCAGCCCGATTAACGGCTCGTCAAATACAATTACGCTTGGTTTGTGATGGAGTGTGCAGCAAATCGAAAGCTTCTGCTGCATTCCCTTTGAAAGCTCCTTGCCCGGCTTGTCCTTTTTATCCCACATCTCAAAGCGTTCGAGAAGAAATTTGTCATAGCCGTCGTCAGGCAGCCTGTAAGCTCTGCGGATAAACTCAAGATGCTCTTCAACAGTTAAAAGCTCATAAACCGCGGGCATTTCAGGGACATAGCCGATCAGCCTTTTTGCCTCAACGGATTTGTTGTCATACCCATTGATTTCTATTTTGCCGTCAAATCGGAGCAAGCCTGTTATGCACTTAATTATAGTTGATTTTCCGGCTCCGTTCGGTCCGACCAGAACAGCAATTTGCCCCGCGTCTACGGAAAAGCTGATGTCCTTGTTTGCAATAAGTTTACCGTATTTTTTTGTTACATGTTCAACTTTAAGCATAGTGTTTCTCCTTATAAGTGCAAGCGCTTAAATTTAAGTTGCGCTGATTATACTATAATTTTTGTTGATTAACAATATTTAACATACTCGGTTTGCACATAAGTCTAAAAATACTTATCGAGTTAAAGCGTAAAACAACGTAAGTTACAAAATTTTCAAATAATTTCTGTTTGCCCTTGAAAAACAGTACAGGAATGATAAAATCAGTAATTAAATACAAAATTCGCTACAAATAAACTGAAAGTGAGTGTGACCGCAGTGGAGAAAATCAGGATAGAAAAATCCGCAGTATTGAAGGAAAAGCCTCCGATTGAAGGAATACCTTTCGGCAAGTATTTTTCCGATCATATGTTTTTGCTGGACTATGACGAAGGTAAGGGCTGGCACGACCCCCGCGTTGTACCGTTTGCGGACTTTCAGCTTTCTCCGGCGGCTGTTGTTCTTCACTACGCACAGGAAATATTCGAGGGAATGAAAGCATACCGCAGCCCGAAAGGCGAGGTCCTGCTTTTCCGCCCTACGGAAAACGCAAAACGTCTTATGAGTTCAGCAGAGCGCATCTGTATCCCTCCCGTCCCGGAAGAGATTTTCATGGAGGGATTAAAATCGCTAATAGAGCTTGACAAGGATTGGGTGCCGAGCGCTCCCGACACCTCCCTTTATATTCGTCCGTTTATAATTGCGACCTCGGGTCAGCTTGGAGTTCACGCGTCGCACAGCTATCTGTTTGCGATTATTACCTCGCCTGTCGGAAGCTATTACCCAGAGGGTCTTGCGCCTATCCGCATTATGATTGAAAACAGCGATGTACGCGCGGTTCGCGGCGGCACGGGCTATGTTAAGTGCGGCGGCAACTACGGCGCTTCCATCCGTGCAGGTAAGAGGGCGGAGGAGCAGGGCTTCAGTCAGGTGCTTTGGCTGGACGGTGTGACCCGCCGCAATATTGAAGAAGTCGGCAGTATGAATGTTATGTTCAAAATTAACGGCAGAATCGTCACGCCGGCTCTCACCGGTAGCGTTTTGCCCGGTATTACGCGCAAATCCTGCATTGAACTTATAAACAGCTGGGGCTTTGAAGTGGATGAGCGCGAAATTACAGTCGACGAGCTTATTAAGGCCGCCGAGGACGGAACTCTTGAAGAGGCGTGGGGAACAGGCACCGCGGCAGTAATTTCGCCAATCGGCGAGGTTTCCTTTGACGGAATAAGCCATAAAATCGGCGGCGGCAAAATAGGTTCTCTCACTCAAAAGTTATATGATACCATTACGGACATCCAGTGGGGGAAAACGGAGGACAAATTCTCTTGGTCAGTAAAAGTCTGCTAGGCTATATTGCCTCAATGGTGATTTACGGCACAATAAGCATTTTTGTAAAGAACATTGCCGTGTCACCCGGGGAAATTGCCTTCTGGCGCGTTGTAATTGCCTTAATAGCGATTCTTATATTCAAGCTGATTCGGCATGAACGCCTTCCGTTTCGTAAGGCAAAGGGCGACCTGTTTCTGCTTTCTGTATCGGGGCTAGCAATAGCGGGCGCTTGGATACTGTTTTTCGGCTCCTTTGACTATACCAGCGTTTCAATGGCAACCATGTGCAGTTATTTCAGCCCCACACTTTTGATGGTATTTTCGCCGCTGGTCTTCAAGGAGAAGATTACTCTAAGACAATGGCTGTACTTTTTGATGGCAAGCCTGGGTCTTGTTCTTACAATCGGTGCCAAGCTTTACGGCAGCGAGGGCGAGTTGAAAGGCATTATTTTCGCTCTTTCTTCAGCATTTTGCTATGCCTTCGTTGTAATTGTCAACAAGCAGGTAAAATCGATAAGCGGAATTGATAAGACCATTTTTCAGTTTGCCGCGGCGGCTATCGTCCTAGCGGTATATGTTTCGTTTAGTTCGGGTTTCCATGTTGCCGAGCTGAGCTCAAAGGGACTTTTCAATCTTGCGATTTTAGGCTTGGTGCATACCGGTTTTACCTATTGCCTGTATTTTTCGGTGATAGAAAATATGACCGGCCAGAAAGTAGCAATTTTGGGTTATATCGACCCCTTTGTTGCGGCAATTGTTTCCGTTGTTCTGCTTAACGAAGCCTTCACGATTTGGCAGTTAATAGGCGGCGTTATGATAATCGGCTTTACCGTTCTAAACGAGCTCGGCAGCTTTTGGCGAAACAAAACCGCACTTAAATGTGATTGTGAATAGTTATAAGTAAAACCCGCAGACCGAAAAGGTCTGCGGGTTTTACTTATTTTCCGGTTCCGGTCTGAAGGGAAACGATGTCCAGACTTCCGTATTTTCTGCGGAGCACAGGCTTTTCGATTTTGCCTGTCGGATTACGCGGAATCTTATCAAATATAATCTCACGGGGGCGCTTATAGCGAGGAAGCGCGGCACAAAATTCGTTTATTTCACTCTCTGTCGCCGCAGCATCCGGTTTAAGCTCAATAATTGCGCAGGCAATTTCGCCAAGACGCGGATGCGGTCTTCCGATAACGGCAACATCCTTTATCTTTTCGTTTTTGCGCAGATAATCCTCAATTTGCACGGGATAGATGTTTTCTCCGCCCATAATAATTACGTCTTTTTTGCGGTCTACAAGCCATATAAAACCGTCTTCATCGATGCGAGCCATATCTCCCGTCCATAGCCAGCCGTCGATTGAGAGGGATTCGCGGGTTGCCTCCTCGTTTTTGTAGTAGCAGGTCATAACCCCCGGGCCTCGAACGGCAAGCTCACCGACTTCGCCCTGCGGAAGCTCCTTCTTTTCGGTGTCAACCACCTTAGTTTCCCAGCCAAAGCCGGCAACACCGATTGCGCCGACCTTGTGAGTGTTCTCAACGCCGAGATGTACACAGCCGGGGCCTATGGATTCCGAAAGACCGTAGTTTGTATCATACTGATGATTCGGAAAATATGCTCTCCAACGGTTTATGAGTGACGGAGGAACGGGTTGGGCGCCGATGTGCATCAGGCGCCATGCGGATAAATCATAGTCCGAGAGTTTTAAATCGCCTCTGTCAAGCGCGTCAAGGATATCCTGAGCCCAGGGAACAAGCAGCCATACATTTGTCGCCTTCTCGGAAGCCGCGGTTTTCAGTATCCACTCCGGGCTTATACCGCGAAGGAGAACTCCCTTGCTTGCCGATACCAAGCTTCCGAACCAGTGCATTTTCGCGCCTGTATGGTAGAGCGGAGGCATGCAGAGAAAACAGTCGCCGTGCTGCTGTCCGTGATGATTTTGTTCGCAGAGTGCCGCATGAGTCAGGCTGCGGTGCTTGTGAAGAATCGCCTTCGGAAATCCCGTTGTTCCCGATGAAAAGTAAATCGCGGCATAGTCATCATCCGTAATCTCGATTCTCGGCTTCCTGCTGGAGCAGTAGGACATAAAGGAATAGTAACTCTCCGCCCATTCGGGACATTCGGCACCGACATAATAGAGTTTTTTAATTTTGGGTATGCTGTCCTTAATCTCTATAAGACGATCGATAAACTCGTTGCCGAAAACGAGCAGTGAACAGTCCGCCAAGTCAAGACAGTATTTGATTTCCTCCGCTGTATAGCGGTAGTTGAGTGGCACGGCGAGGACTCCCGCTTTTAAAATTCCGAAATAAATCGGCAGCCACTCAAGGCAGTTCATCATGAGAATACCGACCTTGTCGCCCTTTTTAACTCCGTTTGCAAGCAAAAGATGCGCAAATCGATTGGCGCGAATGTCAAAATCCTTCCAGCTGATTTCACGCCGATAGGTGTTTTCCTCATAGTTTATATCAACGAGCGCAAATTCCTTCCAAGAGCTTACGGGCGTGGAATTCTCGTGCTCAGGGTTAACCTCAACGAGGGCAATCTCGCTTGGGTACAGCTTTGAGTTTCGCTCCAAAAAATCTGTAATAGGCATACAAACCACTCCTTTGAAAATAATAAAACGCCCTTCGGAAAATCCGAAGGGCGAAAACGATTCGCGGTACCACCTTGGTTCGCGGTTTGCTCACGCAAGCCGCCTTAATAGCTCTCTTCCATCGCGACATCTGCGCGCCGTGCAAAGAGCCGACACTTTAACGGGTGTCAAGCGTCACAGCCTACTAAAACATTCTTTCGGTGCAAAGCTAAAAGATGTATTCGCCGAAGTTTCCCATGCGCCTCTCATCAAGCCGGCTGCTTTCTGTTTGGGTCTTAAGTCGGTTACTTGTTCCTTATCATCGCTTTTGTGTATTAAATTAAGGTAATAATAGTATATGAGCAAAAATATGTCAAGCAAAAACTCATATATCGTCACTTCACACAAGCAAAACATGCCGGCACGGAGCGCTTCGGTTGAAAATGCAGTTATTTTCTGCGACAAAAGCGCTATTTGTCGTATATGTTTTTCTTTACTCCGTTTAAAAACTTCACGGCGAAATTCTTAAAATCAACGCAGGCGGCGCTGATCGCGGGGTTAGTGTTATAACTGATTCCGATGTAAGCGCAGGCTTCGGGTATATTTACGTTTACGCTGCAGCTTCTAATCTCCGGCTTGCTGTAGACCTGCCAGCGCGGTATGATCGCATACCCCATTCCGTCCCTTACGCTTCGAAAAATCAAATCCATGTCATTTGATTCACAGACGATATTCGGATGAAAACCATGTGAAGAAAACACTCTATCGAGATTTATCCGAAGACCTGTGCCTTTCGGCGAAGTAATAAGCTGTTCGTTTTTAATATCTTCAAAGGTAATTTCATCTTTCCCTATCAGCTCATGACCGGGCGGAAGAAGAATACTGCAGTGTTCGCAGAAAACCAGATCGGTTTTTAGTCCTTTAAGCGGGTCGTCGATTAAGGGAGGAGTGCAAAACGCCAAATCCGCATCGCCAACCGTTATTGCGTTTATAATGTCTTTTGTCGGCGCATATTCGATTGAAATCGTATAGTTCGGACATTTCTTCCTGAAAGCTACAATAAGCTCGGGGGAGTAGGAGCTCATGTTGCAAAGGATTCTTATGCTCCTGTTGTATCTGTCGAGCATTCTGCCGACTTCAAGGTTAAGCTCATCCATCTCGGACAGTACTTTTTTTGCCTGAGTGTAAAAGGCCTCGCCATTTTCGTTAAGACGGATTTTTCGTCCGACATTGTCAAACAGAGACAGACCGATCTCTTTTTCAAGGTTGCTTATAACTCTTGTCAAAAACGGCTGTGAAACTTTAAGCTTTTCTGCCGCCCTTGTAACGTGCTCCATCTCGGCAGTCAAGCAGAAAAAGCGCAAATCTCTTATATCCATATAACCTCCGCTCGGGCTGAAAATTTTTGATGCAAATCAAATTTAAAGGAAATAGTTTATTGCTTAAGCTTTTCGGCGTTCATTGCAGTTCTCAAATCAATCTTTCCCTGCAGAACTTTAAAGTAAGCTCGGCAGAAACTGAGAAAATCCTGCATATTCCTGTTTTCAAGCGCCAAACTGTTATAGCTCAGCCCCATGTTGCCGTATTTATCCGGACTGTCCACTTCAATACAATACGGCACAAGCTCAGGGTATTTTTCAAGTACGGAATAGGACATAAAGGCCGAGCCCAAGCCGCTCGATACAGCTTGAATTATCAGATTCAAGTCGTGTGTTTCACAAACTATATTCGGTCTTACCGAATATTTTTCAAAAGCAAAATCGATATGATTGCGCATCGCGCCGCCTTTTGGCGGAGCAACAAGGCGCTCTCCCTGCATATCTTCAAATCTTATTGATTTTCTGCTGAGCATCGGATGACCCGGCGGAAGCAGAAGGCACGCGGTATCAAGAAAGACAAGCTCGGTAACAATATTTCTTAGGGGGTCATCGTCGATTGCGGGATCACACAAAGCAAAATCCGCTTCACCCGTTCTCAGTGCCTCAACCATTTCCTTCTTTGTGGCGTGAGCAAACTTAAGGGCATAATTCGCGTTCTTCTTCTGGAACTCGACTATCATGCCATGCGCATGGGCTTCAGTGTTACACATAAGGGAAATGGTCCTTGAGTTCTTTTCCTGGACAAAATCCATTTCCGTATATAATTTGTCAACATCGGCAAGTATTTTCTTTGCGTTTCGGTAAAACACCTCGCCGTAGTTGTTGAGCTTAATTTTTCTGCCGACTTTGTCAAAAAGCTCTGCACCGAATTCGTTTTCCAGCTGCCCAATGATTTTCGTCAGATAGGGCTGTGCTATTCCGAGCTTCTCCGCGGCTTTTGAAACATGCTCCAGTTCTGCGGTTAAGCAGAAATACCGCAAATCACGAATATCCATGTCAACCTCCGATATCTTCAGCCAATCAAATATATATTTACTAAATATAATCAGCTAATAAAAATATTTATTATTTTAACATAAAAAAGCTCAGCAGGCTATAATAATTGTCGTAAAAGCTCAATTTTTATTTTTCTTTGCGATATAAAAAAATAATGTAATTATAACACAAGTGATGTATAATCATATTATATAATTGTTCGGTTATATATTGTGCATATTAACATGAACTCCTTGATTAAGCAACTGTTCTTTACGCTTTACAACTTTACATTTTCTTTACTAACTTTTGAAACAAACATGGTAGTGGTACATAGTGCTCTAAATTATTATGATTACAGTACCGGTAATAACAGAAACGTAAGAAATATGTATTTAAGGAGAAAATTCATGAAAAAGATTCTTTCAATTACACTTGCAGTTATAATGTGCGCCGCGCTTTTTGCAGGCTGCGGCACTACGACAACCGAAGTTTCCCCCTCAGCGGCGGCTGATACCTCCGCCCAGCCCACAGCGGAAGCCCTTTCCGGAACAGTTTCGACAAACGGCTCAACCTCGATGGAAAAAGTTATCGCAGCTCTCAGTGAAGCATTTATGGCAAAATATCCCGATGTTGTTGTTACTTACGATGCAACGGGTTCTGGCGCCGGAATTACCGCGGCAACCGAAGGCACCGCTGATATCGGTCTGGCCAGCCGCAACCTCAAGACAGAAGAAACAGGACTTGACGCGGTTGTTGTTGCAATCGACGGAATCGCGATTGTCGTTAACAAAGCAAACACAGTCGCCGACCTCACACTTGAGCAGATTGCAAAGCTCGCGACAGGCGAAATCACCAACTGGAAGGAAGTCGGCGGACCCGATGCTCCCGTAGTGTTCATCGGACGTGAAGCAGGCAGCGGTACACGCGACGGCTTTGAGAGTATCGTTAAGGTAGCCGACAAATGCAAGTACGAGCAGGAACTCACCTCCACCGGCGCTGTCATCGCAGCGGTTGCGGCAAATGAAAATGCAATCGGTTATGCGTCTCTCTCCGCGGTGGGCGACACTGTCAGCGCAATCAAGGTTGGCGGAGTTGCCTGCACAGAAGCAACGGTTCTTGACGGAACTTACGCCATTCAGAGAAATTTCAACATGATTACAAAGCAGGGCGTGGAGCTCTCCGCAGCAGCCAAGGCTTTCATGGAATTCGCACTCAGTGACGAAGCCGGCGCAATCATCGAAAAGGCCGGAGCAATTCAGGCAAAATAATCAAGACACAGCAATAAGGGGACTTCCCTAAAGAAGTCCCCTTACGATGATTTCGCCGTATCAGCTTATTATTTGCGGAGGTCCTAATGAAAGCAAGAAATCTAACAGAAAAAATAATGAGTGCTGTTTTCGTCGTCTGCGGAATGATATCCATTATCGCAGTTGTCGGAATTTCTGCCTATATGATAATAAGCGGTCTGCCCGCGATTAAGGAAATCGGACTTATCGACTTTCTTTTCGGCGAGGTCTGGAAAAGCACGGCTTCAGAGCCCCAGTTCGGAATTCTGCCGTTTATTTTGTCATCTATCTGCGCAACCTTTGGGGCTATACTTATCGGTGTTCCGATTGGGCTACTAATGTCCGTGTTCCTTTCAAAAATCGCGAGCCCCAAGCTCGCTTCAGCTGTTCGACCGGCCGTTGAGCTTCTCGCCGGAATTCCTTCCGTCGTTTACGGACTTGTCGGCATGATTGTTCTTGTTCCTCTCATAATGGATGTTTTTGGAGTTAAAAGCGGTTCAACTCTATTTGCGGCGATTGTGGTGCTTGCTATTATGATACTACCGAGCATTGTAAGCGTCAGCGAAAACGCTCTCAACGCGGTTCCGAAAAAATATGAGGAGGCAAGCCTTGCTCTCGGCGCAACAAAAATCGAAACAATTTTCAAGGTGAGTATTCCTTCGGCAAAAAGCGGCATCACAGCCGGTATCGTTCTCGGCATTGGCAGGGCGATAGGGGAGGCAATGGCGGTTATGATGGTCGCCGGAAACGTTGCAAATATGCCGAAGCTTTTCGGCAGCGTCCGTCTTCTGACAACGGCGATTTCCTCGGAAATGTCTTACGCCTCGGGTCTTCAGAAGCAGGCTCTGTTCTCAATCGGTCTCGTGCTTTTCGTTTTCATTATGATAATAAATGTTGTTCTCAACACTCTGCTCAAGGGAGGAAGCAAAAATGCAAACTAACAATGCGCTTCCTACGCTTAATCAAAAAATCTCCGCAAAACGGCGAATCAACGATACAATTATTAAGATTTTAATATATCTTTCGGCGATAATAACAATTCTTCTTTTGGTCTGTCTTATCGGCTATATTTTCGTCAAAGGACTGCCGCACATCAGCTGGGAGTTCCTCTCCACGGCACGCAAGGTGCTTGAGGATAAAATCGGCATACTGCCAAACATCATATTTACGCTGTACACAATAATTACGGCACTTGTCATAGCCCTGCCCATCGGTATCGGCTCGGCGATATACTTAAATGAGTATGCAACAAAAAAAAGACTTGTTCGTTTCATAGAGTTTTCTACGGAAACGCTTACCGCTATTCCCTCAATTATTTACGGACTGGTCGGAATGCTGTTTTTCTGCCAGAAGCTCGGGCTTAAGTCAAGCGTACTGGCAGGCTCCTTAACTTTGGTAATAATGATTCTTCCCAGTATAATAAGAACAACTCAGGAATCGCTGAAAACGACCCCCCAGTCCTACCGTGACGGTGCGGCGGCACTCGGCGCAACCAAGTGGTATACAATCCGCACGATTGTTCTGCCCTGCACGACAGACGGCATAGTAAGCGGAGCGATACTTGCCATCGGGCGAATTGTGGGTGAGTCGGCAGCCCTTCTTTTCACAGCCGGCGCGGGTTATGTGCTCGTGACGAATTACCTGCGCGCGCTCGGCACCAGCGGCGGAACACTTAGCGTAATGCTTTATGTTTACGTCATGGAAAACGGCGAGTTCGAGGTCGGTTTTGCAATTGCGTCAATTCTTATGATTTTAGTGCTGATGCTGAATTTTGCAACAAAGGCCGCCAAAAAAAGATTAAAAAAGGTCGGGTGATAGATTTGAATATTATTTCGTCAAGAAACCTTGAGCTGTACTACGGAGCTTTTCATGCACTCAAGGGTATTGATATGGACATAGAAGAAAAGCAGATAACGGCGCTTATCGGGCCATCCGGCTGCGGAAAAAGTACTTTTCTGAAAACCCTCAACCGAATGAATGACCTTGTCCCCGATGTGCTCATAACAGGGGATGTCAGATACCGCGATACTGACATCTACGCGAAGGACACGAACGTAAATCTTCTTCGCAAGCAAATCGGAATGGTCTTTCAGGCTCCGAACCCTTTCCCTATGAGTATATACGACAATATTGCTTACGGTCCGCGCCTTCACGGTGAGCGCAGCAAGGCGGTTCTGGAGGAGACTGTGGAGAAATCGCTCCGCGGTGCGGCGCTCTGGGACGAGGTTAAGGACAGGCTCAAAAAAAGCGCTTTGGGACTTTCGGGCGGTCAGCAGCAGAGGCTTTGTATTGCGCGCGCCCTGAGCGTCGAGCCGGAAATACTCCTCATGGACGAGCCGACAAGCGCCCTTGACCCTGCCAGCACAATGCGTATTGAAGAGCTTATGGACGACCTGAGGCGCAACTATACGGTTGTCATCGTCACTCACAATATGCAGCAGGCGGCGCGAATTTCGGATAAAACCGCTTTTTTCCTTGTCGGTGAGCTCGTTGAAATGGGCAACACCGATGACATCTTTGCAATCCCAAAGGACAAGCGCACAGAGGACTACATCACCGGACGTTTCGGTTAAAAAGAAAGGAAAGTGGATTATTATGCCGCCCAGAAAACTTTATGACGACGAGCTTAAAGACTTGTCCTCCGCACTTATAAGAATGGGAACAGCGGCCATCGACGCCGTGACCCGTGCCATGCAGGCACTCAAAACATTTGACAAAGCGCTTGCAAAAGAGATAATAGAAGATGATGCCTATATCAACGCAATGGAACGCGACATCGAAACTATGTGCTTGAAGCTCATTTTAAAGCAGCAGCCTGTGGCAGGCGACTTGAGAAAAATCAGCACGGCCATTAAGATGATTACCGACATAGAAAGAATCGGGGACGCCGCCTCAGACATAGCGCAGATAAGCCTTTACCACGACAGCTTTAACTTACCCGAACTTCAGGACAAAGTCCTCAGCATGGCTGTTGCGGCCAAAGAAATGGTTGCCGACGCTATCGACGCCTATGTCAAGGGCGACCTGGAGCTTGCTCTCAAGACAATCGACAAGGACGATGTAGTGGACGATTACTTCCTAAAAATCCGCGGAGAGCTGGGTTCAAACATCTATAAAGATAAAATGGACATGGACACGGTTATAGACTATCTGATGATAATCAAATACCTTGAGCGTGTCGGTGACCACGCGGTGAATATTTGCGAGTGGGTACAGTTTTACGTTACAGGAATACATTACAACGAGCGAATTATATAAAAACACAACAGCTTGGAGGGTTTTGAATTGAACGAGAGGATTGTAATTGTTGAAGACGACGAGAGCATAAGAATGCTGCTTGAGGTCGCGCTTTCCAGCAACGGCTATAAAACTCAAGGCTTTGACAATGCAAAATCTGCGCTTGAGAGCATGAGCGTCGAGCCCCCGCGAGTTGTAATTATGGATATTATGATGGACGGCATGAGCGGAATTGAGGCAGCTCGCATCATGAGAGCCTCAAAAGAACTGCGGGAAATTCCCATAATCATGCTGACTGCAAAGGATACCGAGCTTGACAAAATTATCGGGCTTGATTCCGGAGCCGACGATTATATGACTAAACCCTTCAGCGTGCTGGAGCTGTGCGCCAGAGTTCGCGCGCAGCTTCGCCGCAGCGGCGGAAGCGATGTAGCTCCGAGCCCCGATAATATTCTTGAGCTCGGAGGGATTTGCCTTAACAACAACATCCGTGAGGTTACAAAACTTGGCGTTTCCGTTCCGCTGACCTTCAAGGAATTTGAACTTTTGAAATATCTAATGGAAAACAGCTTCAGAGCGGTTTCGCGCGAAGAGCTGATCAGTCGGATTTGGGGCGACGATTATTACGGCGAAACCAGAACGCTTGATATTCATATCGGCACACTTCGGCAAAAGCTAAACGACACGGCGGAGAACAGCAGCTATATCAAGACCGTCAGGGGAGTGGGGTATCGCTTCATCGGAGGTAATAAATGAAAAAAACTCTGATGCTGGGCTTTGTCCTCATACTTACGCTCACACTTGTTATTTCCGGCGCGCTAAACGCCTTTGTTTTTGACAGAGAGCTCATTGATGATACCAAGCAGGAAATGCTCTCCTACGCTTCTGTAATCGCTGAGGAGTTTAATTTTAAGGGCGATGCCGACTCACAGGCGAAAGCTTTCGCAAGTGCAATCGGAAACGTCAGAGTAACCGTAATCGCGGGCGACGGCTCCGTTTTGGGCGACTCGGAGGCGGATTTCAGGACAATGGAGAATCATCTCGACAGGCCTGAAATAATTCAGGCTTCTGTTTCGGGTTCGGGCTCCAGTGTAAGAAACAGTGAAACCATTGGAAAGAAGCTTGTCTATTCCGCGGTCAAGACTCCCGAGGGCTATTATATCAGAGCAACAAAAGAGGTATCGGGAGTTCTTGACAGTATTAAATCAATCATTCCCGCAATGATACTCGTCATTTTTATTGCGCTTTTGCTCGCGTCTTACCTCACAAACAAGTTCTCCAGCGGCTTTATAACTCCGATTTCCGAGATGAATGAGAGCCTTATCAGCGTTAAGGACGGCGGTAAGCAGCTTAACCCCAAGGATTACCGTTACGCCGAACTTGAGGATATGGCAATTAAAATCAACTCCCTTTCCTCACATCTTTCGGGTTATATCGGAACAATTCAGCTTGAAAAGGATAAGCTCAATTATATTCTCGACAATGTCAGCGAAGGCTTTTTACTGCTTGATGAGAAACAGAATGTTCTTATGATAAATAACGCGGCTTGTGCCTATCTTAACTGCAGCAAAGCCTCAATAGGCGAAAATATTCTTTACGCCACAAGGAACTACGAATTTGTCCAGAACGCCGGCAAGGCTATCCGCGACAAGAAAAAGCTCAGTTTTGACCTTGAGCTTGACAGAAGAATTATCGAAACCGTGTTCACATACGCAGGCGAGGAAAGCGGCTTTTCTGCGGCGCTGATTATAACATTGTCGGACGTCACCGAAGCCCGAAACGCCGTTAAAGTCAAAAGAGAATTTTTCTCCAACGCAAGTCACGAGCTTAAAACGCCGATAACCTCCATAAAAGGCAGCGCAGAGCTTCTCTGCTCAGATTTACCGATTTCCGATACTCAGCGGCTTGAGCTCCTGACCAGAATCGGTCTGGAATCCGAGCGCATGAATATGCTCATAAACGACATTATCATGATTAGCAGAATGGAAAGCGGAGAGCTGTCCGGCGAGGGCGAGGATATTGACATTTCCGCTATTTTGACGGAGAGCATAAATGAGCTTACGCCCTTAGCGGAGCAGGAGAGCTTAAAGATAAACGTCGAGCTCGAGCCTGTGCATATTTTTGCCAACAAAAAGGACATTCGCGAGCTTGTTTCAAATTTGATTGTGAACGCCGTTAAATACAACAAATTCGGCGGCGCTGTTGACGTTTGGCTCTCCTCTAAAGACGGACAGGCGGTGCTTAAGGTCAGAAATGACGGCGAGCCTATTCCTCCCGAGCACCAAAGACGCGTATTTGAGCGCTTTTACAGGGTTGACAGCGGACGCAGCAAGGCAGTCGGCGGTACGGGACTGGGACTTTCCATAGTAAAGCACGTTGTTGATACACTTGGCGGCACTGTCGCTTTAGAGAGCACGGCGGAGAAGGGAACAAGCTTTACTGTACGTCTTCCGCTCAAAAGGTCTTTTGAGTGATAACGCAAATATTAAATCAAAAAATCGTTTCGGACAATTGAGTCTGAAACGATTTTTTATATCAGCTTCTCGCGCAGCAGCAAATCCCGAAGGGCTCTGGCAGTAAGCTCCGTTGACCCTTCGCAGGGGAGGCGAAAATCCGCGTACTTTCTGTAAAGCGGCTCTCTCATTTCGTAAACCTCGGCGAGAGTCATTGGTTTTGGAGTTGCAACACCCCTGTCTAAAAGTGTGCCGACGAGACGTTTTTCAAGCTCGGGAACGGGCGTATCCAGCCATATAACAGCCCCGCCCATTGATAAGGCATTCATAGCGGCTTCTGAAAAAACCATACTTCCGCCGGTAGCTATTACAGTTTTGTCTGTTTCAATGCTTTTGCCTATCAGACCTTCAAATTCAATGAATTTATCGTACCCGTCCTGCGTAATTATCTCTGAAAGGGGTCGGTTCTGCTTGAGCGCCAGAAGTATATCCGTATCCAGAAAATTATAGCCGATAAGCTTTGCCAGAATAACGCCGACTGTGCTTTTTCCGCTGGCAGGCATTCCGATAAGAGTAATATTTTTCATTTAGTCAGCTCCTGTCTTCTTCGGATTATAGCATTTTTCGCTGCCTTTTTCCACCCATATTTCAAAACACAAAAGATTATTTCGTTCCTTGACTATGCAAATAGTTTCGGCATAAAAAAAATACTGGATTTTGTTAAATTATGAATGACAGTAAGACAAAATTTTGCTATTATATATATTAAAGTTTTATAAAACACCCCCTGCATCTAATTGCTGATAAACACAAAAATATTTACAGGAGGACTTTCTATGCAGTATGAAATATTCGGTAACAATTTACCCGGAGTAACAATAAGCCTCCAGCCCGGAGAAAGCATTTATACCCAATCGGGCGGCATGACCTGGATGACTGACGGAATCGCGATGGAAACGAACATGAAGGGCGGCTTCGGAAAGGCTCTCGGACGTATGTTTTCCGGCGAATCGCTGTTTATGGCAACCTACACCTCCCAGATGCCGGGCGCTCAAATCACCCTTGCCTCATCCTTTCCCGGCAGCATAATTCCGCTGGAACTTGGCGGCGGAAGACAGTATATCTGTCAGAAAACCGCGTTTTTATGCGCAACCCCCGGGGTTGAGCTCTCCGCTTCAATTCAAAAGGTGAAGGTCGGCTTCTTCGGCGGCGAGGGCTTCATCATGCAGCGCCTTAGCGGAACAGGTCTATGCTTTCTTGAAATTGACGGTTCAGTCGTCGTCAAGGACCTTGCCCCCGGTGAAGTTCTTAAGGTCGACACGGGCAATATTGCAGCTTATGAAGCAAGCGTTTCCTACACAGCTGAAACGGTCAAGGGCTTTAAGAATGTGCTTTTCGGAGGAGAGGGGCTTTTCCTTTCCGTTCTTCGCGGCCCGGGCAGAGTTTTCCTGCAGACTGTAAACATGCCGGAGTTCGCCTCAAAAATCATTCCTTTTATCCCCACATCAAATAACTGATTTTTAATAAACCACTTTTTTACTGCATTGCCGTTTGCGGCAATCGAAAGGACATCTAAATGGGTCTTTTAAAAGCAGGCGTCGGCGCTCTTTCGGGCGTTCTCGCCGATCAATGGAGAGAGTATTTTTACTGCGAAGCTCTTGAACAGGATGTTCTTGTTCAGAAGGGCATGAAGCGCAACTCAAAACGCAGTTCAAATACGAAAGCAGAGGAAAACATTATTTCAAACGGCTCAATAGTCGCCGTTAACGACGGACAGTGCATGATTATCGTCGAGCAGGGCAAGGTCGTCGATTTATGCGCCGTGCCCGGCGAATATGTTTATGACACTTCGTCAGAGCCGAGCATTTTTGTCGGAAATCTGGGAAACTCAATTTCCGATACCTTTAAAACAATCGGAAAGCGTTTCACCTTCGGAGGCGATACGGCGAAGGATCAGCGCGTCTATTTCTTCAACACAAAAGAACTCATCGGAAACAAATACGGAACACCGAATCCCGTGCCTTTCCGCGTTGTCGATAAAAACGTCGGGCTTGATGTTGACATCGCCATCCGCTGCTACGGGGAATACTCCTATCGTGTAGTTGATCCCATGCTTTTTTACACAAATGTCTGCGGCAATGTAGAGGATGTTTACAGACGCTCGGAAATTGACAGCCAGCTGAAAAGCGAATTGCTTACAGCACTTCAGCCGGCTTTTGCCAAAATCTCAGAGATGGGCATTCGTTACAGTGCGCTTCCGGGGCATACGATGGAGCTTGCCGACGCGCTCAACGAGGTTTTAACAAAAAAGTGGCATGAGCTTCGCGGTATAGAAATCATTTCTCTCGGTGTCAGCAGCGTTACCGCTTCCGAAGAGGATGAGGAGATGATTAAGCAGCTCCAGCGCAACGCTGCTTTCCGCGACCCGACCATGGCTGCCGCTCACCTTGTCGGCGCTCAGGCCGAGGCAATGCAGAATGCAGCAAAAAACGAGGGAGCAGGCGGAGCATTTATGGGCTTTGCCGGACTTAACATGGCTCAGGGCGCTGGCGGCGCTAACGCTGGCAATCTATTTGCGATGGGCGCTCAGTCAAAGCCGTCTGACGCAGAGAGTGCCGACACCTGGTCCTGTTCCTGCGGTGCAAAAGGCAACACGGGCAAATTCTGCAACGACTGCGGCAAGCCAAAGCCCGCACCCGCTTTGGGCTGGACCTGCCCGGCTTGCGGAGCCGTCAACAAGGGTAAGTTCTGCAGCGAATGCGGAAAACAAAAGCCCGCCTCCGAGCCGCTCTATAAGTGCGACAAGTGCGGCTGGGAGCCGCAAAATCCTCAAAATCCGCCGAAATTTTGTCCTGAGTGCGGCGATATTTTTGATGAGCGCGATTTAAGGCAATAAGGCAATTTACAGGGGCGGTTCTTTACCGAAACCGCCCTGTTTATTATTTCCCGATTAGATAAAGAAGGTTCAAAATGCTCGCTTTTCAACTGTCACTTCAACTTATAATTCTGATTTTTGTCGGATTTCTTGTCTGGCGCCTCGGTATGGTAGATGAAAAATTTGATAAATCGCTTACCTCGCTGCTCATAAATATCGCCTTGCCCTGTATGATTATCAAATCCTTCAGCGCGCCTTTCTCAACTGACGAGCTGATTAACTGTGCGATACTTGTGGCAATAAGCATAGTTTATCTTTCTCTTTGCTTCGGCCTCGGACAGCTTATTTACAAGCTTTTCAGGAAAAACTATACGGGAAGAATGCTTCGCTTCGGCGCCATGTTTACAAATTTCTCCTTTGTAGGGATTCCGGTTGTCGAAGCGCTTTACGGACAGACGGGGCTTTTATACTTTGTCGTTTTTGTTGTTCCGATAAGAATGGTGTATTACAGCTCCGCAAAATCACTCCTTTCTCCCATCGGAACCGAACACGAAAAAAGAAGCTTACCCGAGCATATAAGAGGTTGGTTGTCACCGCCTGTCGTCGCCGTATTTATCGGACTTGCGCTATATGTAACGGGTTTTGAATTTCCGACCCCCATTGATAAAACAATAGCCGGAATCGGAGCGATTACTTCACCTTTGGGCATGATTTTATGCGGAATCTCAATCGGCAAGAATAATATAAAGTCCCTATTAAAGCCAAAATATCTCTTGATGCCGCTATTGAGAAATATGCTCCTGCCGGCTCTTACGCTTATGATTATGGCTCTCATTCCCGTTGACCCGCTTGTTGCAAAAATAGTCGTCATATATTCCGCACTTCCGGTAGCCTCGCTGCTCAGCGCTTTCACTCTTCAATACAGTCCGGAGCCTCAGGCAGTTCTTGAAGGCTCGGGAAGCGTGTTTTTTTCGATTTTGGCATGTTCGGTGACAATACCTCTGTGGGCACAGCTCGCTGAATATTTTCTATAGCTTTGCAACTTAAATACAGATACAGTCTCTAAGGAGAACGCAATGGGCAAGGATATGCAGCTTCAAGCGCAGCGCCGTGAAATGATGCTGGGCACCCCGATTTCACGGCTTATACCAAAAATGGCAATACCCACGATTGTTGCCATGCTCGTAACCTCGATTTACAGCATGGCCGACACCTATTTTGTTAGCTTTCTCGGTACTTCGGCAACCGCCGCCGTCGGCGTTACAATGTCGATTGACCAGATTATTATGATGGCCGGCTCCTTTCTTGCCTTAGGCGCAAACAGCTATGTGTCAAGGCTTTTGGGCGCGAAGCAAACAAAAAGAGCCTCCTCCACGCTGTCAACCGCGTTTTTTTCCGCTGTTGTTATGGGCGCACTTGTTATGATTCCCGGTTTACTTTTCACCGAGAAGTTGGTAAGGTTTCTTGGGGCAACTCCGTCTTCAACTCAATACGCAATCGACTACGCAAATTACATCCTTATCGCCGCGCCTTTTATGGCTGCAAGCTTTGTTTTGAACCAGTGCCTTCGCTCAGAGGGAAGTCCGGTCTATTCAATGGTCGGCATAGGCATCGGCGGAATATTGAATATTGCGCTTGACCCGCTCTTCATATTCACCTTTAATCTTGGCGTCGCCGGTGCTGCAATCGCTACGGCAATATCAAAATTCGTGGGTTTTTGTATACTGATTTACCCGTATATAAGAAAAAGAACGGTTCTTCGACTTTCAATTAAAATCATTAGTTTCAGCAAGGATATTGTTCGCGAAATCTCGCTCATGGGT
This sequence comes from uncultured Oscillospiraceae bacterium, assembly GCA_964459785.1. Lineage (GTDB taxonomy): Bacteria > Bacillota > Clostridia > Oscillospirales > Oscillospiraceae > UBA2658. The sequence goes on from CAYWNW010000002.1 coordinate 109,129, forward strand.
CTTCCTTCATTGCTTCGCATGGGGCTTGGTGTTGTCGCCTATGTTCTGGTCAACAATATCGCCGGCAGATATTCGGACTCCGCGCTTGCCGCCACCTCTGTTGTGTCACGAATAATGATGATTCCGCTTTCCGCAATGCTCGGCTTCGGTCAGGGCTTTCAGCCTGTTGCAGGTTTCAACTGGGGGGCAAAGCGCTATGACAGGGTTAGAAAATCATTTCGATTTTCTTCAATCGTCGGAGCAATCGGCACCGTAATTATCAGCCTTCTGATTTGGATTTTTGCGGAGCAAATTATCTATCTTTTCACGGAAACTGACATGGAAATGCTTGCGCTCGGAAAGCTTTGCCTGATTTCCCAATGCCTGTCATTGCCGCTTACCGCCTGGGTAATTGTTGTCAACATGATGTATGCGGCGCTGGGGAAGCCGGGCGGCGCGATTATTCTCGGTATAACAAGACAGGGTCTGTGCTTTATTCCGGTAATTTTCATATTGTCCTCAATATTTGGTGTTCAGGGCGTGGCAGTTGCTCAGGCAACCTCCGATTTAATTTCATTTCTGATTACAATACCCTTTGCCGTTTCAATCACACGTCAGGTCTCAAGGCAGGAAAAATCAGAGCTTCCGCTGCCGACTCCAGAAATAACAAGCTAGAATTTGCGTTGTTCAGCTCTGCAAATAACCAAATTACGGAGGCGCTAAGAATGAGTAAAAGAGTTATTACAATCAGCCGAGAGTTTGGAAGCGGCGGAAGAACCATAGCTTATGAGCTGGCGGAGCGTTTGGGCTATAATTTTTATGACAAGGCTCTGGTGGAGCGCATTGCCAAAGAAAGCGGCTATTCAAAGGATTTCGTCGAGAGAAGGGGAGAGGACGCCACCTCTACCAGCAGCTTTCTGTTTAACCTTTCGCGTTCCGGTTCGGGCGGGTACGACGGAGTATCCGGAATTTCCGACAAGCTTTATGTTATTTCTCACAACATAATTAAGAAGCTGCCGGAGGAGGGGCCCTGCGTAATTGTCGGGCGCTGCGCGGACTACATTCTGAAGGACTGTCCGGAGGCTCTGCATGTATTTATTTACGCCGATATGCAGTTCAAGGCAGAGCGAATCGTAAAGCTCTACGGCGAAATGGAGGACGTTCCGCAGAAACGGCTTGAGGAAAAGGATAAAAAACGCAAGGTCTATTATAAGAACTATACAGGAAGAATCTGGGGCATGAGCACCAACTATGACATCAGTCTTAACAGCGGAAAGTTAGGCATTCAAACCTGTATTGATATTATCGCCGATTTGGCGCAGCGCTGACAGTTATCGACTGTATTTGGCCATAAATTGTTCATTAAATCAAATAAATAACACAATTGACAAGCAGGGGTAATGATAGTATAATCATCTCGAACTGGTAGTCATTATTATTAAATGTGTTATTGATTACCATATTTATTAACAAATTGTGAATACGAGGTGATAAGCATTGAGCTTTCAAATAATCGGTGACAGCTGCTGCGACTATCCTTATCTTGAGGAAGATTACACTTGGTTGAAGCGTGTTCCGCTGTCTATTGAACTTGACGGGGAAACCTTCATCGACGATGAGACCCTCCGCTGCAGTTTGCTCCTCAGCAAGATGGCCGCTTCCCGCAACGCTCCGAAATCAGCTTGTCCGTCACCCGGCAGCTATGTTGAAGCATACGAGTGCGGAGCGGATGATATTTATGTCGTAACTTTATCAGATAAATTGAGCGGGAGCTACAACAGCGCTGTTGTAGCCGCAAATATGTTTAAGGAAAACCACCCCGAAAAAAACATCTTCGTCTTCAGCTCACGCAGCGCCTCGGCAGGTCAAATTGCGATTTGCCACAAGATTCTGTCCCTTGCCGAAGCAGGAGTTAGTTTTGATGAAATTGTCAAGCAGACGCTTGAGTTTATAAATGGTCTGACAACGTATTTTCTCCTTGAAACGCTTGAGGTTTTTCGTAAAAATGGAAGACTCAATCACCTTCAGTCAATCATAACCGGAGCCTTGAAAATTAAGCTCGTAATGGGCGGAGATGAGACGGGAAACATCTGTGTTCGCGGCAAGGCACTTTCAATGGATCGCGCCGTCGCCAAACTCGCCGAGTTGATTGCGGAAAGATGCAAAAATTTGGATATGAGCGCGCGCACCCTTTTCATTACCCACTGCAAATGTCCCGACAGGGCGCGTGAAGCCCGCGACTGCATTTTGGCGAAGGTCGGCTTTAAGAACTGTCAGATACTGACGGCAGGCGGTATAAGCACAATTTATGCAAACGCAGGCGGAATTATCGTCGCGTACTGATTTTGAATCAAACATAACGGCAATTAACGCTTAGATTTTTGCGAATTATTGCCGTTATGTTTATTTTTTTCTCAATTTCTTCAGAAAAATACCTTGCAATACCTCATTGTCTATGGTAAAATTTCATGGTCTATGCGAGAGTTACTTTTTACTCGCCGCTTAGTTGTCATTAGGAACGGTCCTCTGGCGGAACTTTTACCGGCCACGAACGTTTACAGTGAAGGGAGGATACAAGTATGGATTTGGTTAAGACACTATCTCAGCAGTATATGAAGACTGAGCTTCCCGAAATGAACGTCGGTGACACAGTTCGTGTCGTTGTTCGTGTTAAAGAAGGAAATCGCGAGAGAAACCAGGCGTTTGACGGCACAATTATCGCCAGAAAGCACGGCGGTATCAGTGAAACGATTACGGTTCGCCGCATTTCCTATAATGTCGGATGCGAAAAGGTTTTCCCCGTGCATTCACCCACGATTGTTTCCGTTGAAACAATTCGCAAAGGTAAGGTACGCAGAGCTAAGCTCTATTATCTCCGCGACAGAGTCGGTAAGAAGGCAAAGGTCAAGGAGCGCGTTTAACTTAAACAAAAAAGAGGCGTCAGCCTCTTTTTTTGTTTATCCGATTTTATTCATCTGCGTTTCATGACCAATAGGCGTCCATTTGATTGAATTTTCATTTTAATATTGCTAAAATATGCTTCTCAAGTGTATAATTACAATTTAGATATACTCTGAGATGGAGGTATTGTTTTGGAAAAGAAACAAAGCGAAAATTATGATTTGACTGAGGATTCCTCTTCCGGCTTTGACTATGAGCGTTTTGCAGCTGAAGAGGCCGCTAATCCTGTCAAAAAAGATATAAAATCCAAAAATAAACAGGAATTAAAGCCCGAGTCGCAGGGCGAGCCTGCGGAAATCTATGAATGGATGCAGTCTATTGTCACCGCGTTTTTAGTCTGCGTTTTGGTTTTCGCCTTCTTTGTCAGAATTATCGGCATAATCGGTCCTTCAATGCAGAACACCTTCCACGACGGAGACAGTGTTGTAATATCAAACATGTTTTACGAGCCGAAACAGGGTGATGTAGTTGTCCTGCGCAAGCTTTCCTTCATGGAGGAGCCGATAATCAAGCGAGTAATCGCTGTCGCGGGTCAAACCGTTGATATTGACTTTGAAAAAGGCATTGTTTACGTTGACGACCAGCCGCTGACCGAGCCTTATACAGCCGAGCTGACACTGACTCCGATTGATTTTGACGGTAAAATCACAGTCCCCGAAAACTGCGTGTTCGTCATGGGTGACAACCGCAACAACTCCTCCGACAGCCGCGACAGCCGTCTGGGCTGCGTTGACACAAGATACATTCTGGGCAAAGTGCTTCTGCGTATTTTGCCTATTGATCAGTTCGGCGTGGTGCAATAAACCCCGCATAATCTGCGCTTTTTCCCTTGCCGCGGAAACTATGCCAACAAGTATTGAGGTAATTTAATGTCCGATATACCTGAAAAAATGAATATTCAATGGTTCCCCGGTCACATGACAAAGGCTCAGCGCATGATTGAGGAGAACATGAAGCTTGTCGACGCTGTGTGCGAAATTATTGACGCGCGCATACCGTATTCAAGCAGGAATCCCGACATCGACAGGCTTTCGGGCACAAAGCCCCGCCTTGTTATTCTAAACCGCGTTGATCAGGCGGATCCCGACGTTACACTTCTCTGGCGCAATTACTTCAAAGCTCAGGGACTTTATGTTCTTGAAACCGACTGTAAAAGCGGAAAAGGAGTTTCTGCCTTCGCCGACGCCATTAGGTTTGTGCTCCGTGATAAAATCGAAGCTCTTGCAGCTAAAGGTCAGGCAGGTAAGCCCATTCGCGCAATGATTCTCGGCATTCCCAATGTCGGCAAATCCACCTTCATCAATAAGGTTGCCAAGCGAAAGGCTGCGAAAGCCTCCGATAAACCCGGAGTTACCCGCGGAAAGCAGTGGATAACCATTGACACGGGGCTCGAACTTTTGGACACTCCGGGCATACTCTGGCCCCGTTTTGACAGTCAGACAGTAGGGGAGTGCCTTGCCTTTACGGGCGCAATTCGCGACGAGATAATGGACAGAGAAATTTTAGCCTCAAACCTCATGCTCAAACTTCGCGAGCTCTATCCCAAGAGCATTGAGGAGCGCTACAAGTTTAATCCCGACCCTGCCGCAAGCGGTCTTGAGCTGCTCGAGGCAGCCGCGAGAAAACGCGGCTTCATCGTTTCAAAGGGCGAGGTCGACTTTGAGCGTATGGCCGTAACGCTTCTGGACGAATTTCGTGACGGTAAGCTTGGTCGTATCAGCCTTGAAAGGCCCGAAACGCTATGAAAGCAGACTTGTGGTCAATTGAAAATGAGCTTTTAAATGGCGGAGTTTCATCACTTTGCGGGGTTGACGAAGCGGGGAGAGGGCCTCTGGCGGGTCCCGTCTGCGCGGCGGCGGTGATATTGCCCCACGGAATCGAAATCTGCGGTCTCAACGACTCAAAGAAGCTCACGGAGAAAAAACGTGAGGAGCTTTATGAAATAATCACCGACTGCGCTTTGGGCTTCGGAATAGCCTTTGCCGAGGTCTCGGAGATTGAAAAGCTCAACATTTTAGCCGCGACTCACCTTGCGATGAACAGAGCAATCGCAAAGCTTCAGGCAGTTCCCGAGCTTGCGCTCATTGACGGCAATCAGATTAAGGGTGTTAAATACAACTGCCTTGCCGTTATAGGAGGCGATGCCAAATGCGCGAGCATTGCCGCAGCCTCAATTCTTGCGAAGGTAACACGTGACAGGCTGATGCTTGAATACGACGAAATTTATCCGCAATACGGTTTTTCCAAGCACAAGGGCTACGGAACTTCGGAGCATTATAAGGCTCTCGAAGAATTCGGACCCTGCCCTATACATCGCAGCTCTTTCCTGAAAAAGTTTTTCGCGGAGGGTAACGCATGGACAAAAAGCTCGTCGGGCGCTTCGGAGAGCAGGCCGCCGCAGAATACCTGAAGAAAAAACATTACAAAATCATCGGGCTTAACTACTCCTGCCGCTTCGGAGAAATTGACCTGATCGCACAAAACAAAAAATACATAGTATTTGCTGAGGTCAAGCTTCGCAAATCCGATTTCTTTGCCGAGGCGAGAGAATTTGTCACCGCCTCCAAGCAGGAAAAAATAATTAAAACCGCATCCCTGTGGCTCACCCAAAACGAAACTGAGCTTCAGCCGCGTTTTGACGTCATTGAAATCTACGCACCTGAGGGCGCAACGTCTAAGTCTTTAAAAATCAATCACATAGAAAACGCATTTCAGTAAGGGGAATTGGCAATGAAGTATTACAGCACGAGAGATAAGAAAAATGTCGTTACGGCGGCGCAGGCAATTGTTCAGGGACTATCCTCCGACGGCGGACTATTTGTACCTGAGACTATACCGCCCGTAACAATGGCGGAAATCTCCGAGCTTTGCGGCAGCAACTACCGCGAAAGAGCTGTTTCGATTATGGGCAAGTATCTTGAGGAGTTTTCCGAGGAAGAGCTTCGCGGCTTTGTAAACGAAGCCTACTCAGACAATTATGACTGTGCCGAGATTGCGCCAACCCGTTTCGTAAATAAAAATACAGCCGTTCTCGAGCTATGGCACGGACCTACCTGCGCTTTCAAGGACATGGCGCTCCAAATGCTCCCGCGCCTGCTGACAGCCTCGCTCAGAAAAACGGGCGAAACGCGCAAGGTCTGCATACTTGTCGCCACCTCGGGCGATACGGGCAAGGCAGCCTTAGAGGGCTTTGCCGACGTTGAAGGCACCTCAATTGTGGTTTTCTATCCGCGCGACGGCGTTTCCGATGTTCAGAAGCTTCAGATGACCACACAGCGTGGCGGCAACGTCTTTGTTTCCGCGGTTGAGGGAAATTTTGACGATGCCCAGACGGGCGTCAAGATAATTTTCGGCGACCGTGAATTTGCGAAAAAGCTTGACGAAAAGGGAGTTTTCCTTTCCTCAGCAAACTCAATCAATTGGGGCAGACTGCTCCCACAGATTGTCTATTATTTTTCCGCTTACTGCGACTACGTCAATTCCGGCAAAATAAAACTGGGTGATGAAATCGACTTCTGCGTCCCGACAGGCAATTTCGGCGACATTTTGGCCGGCTGGTACGCGAAGAAGATGGGCCTGCCCGTGCGCCGCCTCATCTGCGCTTCAAACCGCAACAATGTCCTCACGGACTTTATAAATACCGGCATTTATGACCGCAATCGTGAGTTTTTCACGACAATTTCACCCTCGATGGATATTCTCGTTTCTTCTAACCTCGAACGCCTTCTGTTTATGTTGTCGGATGACGCTTCGGTAAAGAAATGGATGAGCGAGCTGAAAACAGTTGGGAAATACGACGTCGGTGCAGAGGTTCTTGCGAAAATCAAGGCAGACTTTGACGGCGGCTATTCGAGCGACGAGGAAGCAAAAGCATACATCCGCGAGCTTTTTAAAAGTGCAAATTACCTTATGGATACTCATACCGCCGATGCCTATGCAGTGCTTGCGAACATGACGAAAATAGGAGCCGAGTTCCCAACGGTTATCGTTTCCACCGCAAGCCCCTATAAATTTGCTGATAGCGTGCTCGACGCTTTCGGAGAAGCCAGCGTCCAGTCGGGCGCAGAGCTTATAAACAGGCTCGAAGCTGTTACGGGGACAACCGCGCCTAAGCCTCTCACAGGTCTTGACGGCAGGGAAGTGCGCTTCACAGGCTGCACCGCTAAGGAAACCATGGCCGACGTGGTCATGGGGTTTCTGGGTTAAGATTTATAAAAGAAACAACCGCGAAACTTTAGTTCTGCGGTTGTTGCTTACCCCACGCTTTCAAAGCTGAAGTGCTCCTCGGAACACTCCGCGATTTGCTTTGCGCTCGAATTACCAGAGAGCCAGCTATCGCGCTCCTCCTTCGGCAGTATAACGGGCATGCGGTCATGAATAAACTTGAGCTCGGGGGACGCCTCGCGTGTCAGAATGACAAATAGGGGAAGGGAGTCGCTTGATTGCTTATACCAAAGCCCCGCCATATAAATAGGCTCGGACTTTTTTATCGCAAACTTCTCTTTCTTTGCGCCGTCCTTTTTCCATTCAAAATAGTGTGAGGCTGGAACAAGGCAGCGGTTTGAGGCAAAAGCCGCACGAAACATCGGCTTATCGGCAGCGGTTTCAAGCCTCGCGTTTATTATCCAGCCATTGCCCCCGAAACCCTCGAAGCCCCACTGCATTAACCTCGGCGCTTCCTGTGTAATTATCGGCACAATATCCGTTGGAAATATCTCGCCGCGCTTCATTTGAGCAAGCGCCGCCGTTCCCACATAGCTTGACTTTATCAGAGCCAGCATTGCGTTTATATCGGCAAATTCGTGTCCCTCGGGAATATAATATCTTCCGCACATTCCAAATCACCCCGAAAGTATTATCTCACTTTTCGGCGGGTATTTGCAATATGCTTATTCAGTAGGAAGGCTAAATAAAATATAACCTCAATAATGCAAAAAGCCCTGTAACCAAAATGGTTACAGGGCTTTTTAAAAGTAATTATGCCATGATAAAGCCGCCGCCTGTTTGGATGCACTCGCCCGTAATGAAGCTCGAATCGTCGGACGCCAGGAAGGAAGCGACAGCCGCAACCTCCGAGGGCTGACCCTTTCTGAAAAGAGGAGTGAGCATGACCGCCATATCGGCGACATCATCGGGCATCGCTTTTGTCATGTCTGTGTCAATCATGGCAGGCGCAATGCAGTTGACATGAATGTTTTTACGCCCCGACTCCTTTGCAAGGCTCCTTGTGAACCCGATTACGGCGCCCTTTGAAGCGCTGTAGTTCGTTTGTCCCGCGTTGCCCCAAGCCGAGGAAGAACTGATGTTGATAATTTTCCCGTATTCCTGTTCGCGCATCTTGGGCAGGACCGCTTTGCAGCAATAAAACAAACTGTTGAGATTGACGTTAATAACGGAGTTCCACTGATCGTCTGACATTTTATGGAGCATTGCATCCCTTGTAATGCCTGCGTTATTAACGAGAATATCCACTTTGCCGTATTTCTCAATAATGCTGCCGAAAACTGCGTTTACATCTGCTTCGTCGCCGACGTTGCATTTCATTGCAACGGCCAGCTTGCCCGAAGGATCGACTTCCTTTACCGCCGCCTCGACTTGTTCAAGATTGATGTCCAGAGAAATGACCAGAGCCCCGTCCTCTACAAAACGCTTAACTGTCGCCGCACCGATTCCCTTGCCGCCGCCCGTTACAACCGCGATTTTACCATCCAATTTTCCCATGCGATAATAGCCTCCTCATATTGTTTTGTATTTCGGATAACGCGAGTTTTCTGTTTAGATATAAATCAGGCGAAATTTCCAAAGTTAATTACACCTTCGTCTTTAAACCTCTTCATGTCCTCTTCGCTGTAACCAAGTTCCGTCAGAATGTCCTTTGCCTCCGCGCCTATGCCGCCGGGAAGAAACTCATAGTCAAAGCCGTTGCCCATACTCCTGAGTCTTGTGGGGGTCGTAGCCATCGGGCTCTTGTTGCCGTTTCCGTGCGTGACAATCTTCATGAATTCATTGGCGTGCACCTGCTCGTCCTCCCGAACGTTCTTAGACGTGAAGATTCGCTCTGCCGGTATGCTCGCTGCCGCGAATATCTCCGCCCACTCGTAGGAAGTCTTCTTAATAAGCTCTGCCTGCAGCATCTCCTTGATTTCCAATTTGTGCATAAGCATTCCCATTATGTCGTTGTATTCCTCGTTTTGTCCGAGCTCGTGCAAACCAAGCACATCGCACACCCTTGGGAAATAGGTTATGTAATCGGGTGAGGCGAGATAGAACCACTCACCGTCCGAGCATTTATAAACGGTAAGCAGCGGGGATTGCGGGTCTGAATGAGTGCCCGGAATTATTCCTGGTGAATAAAAATCCGCCGCATGAACAAAACCCAGAGCATATATACCCACATGGTAAAGGCTTGTATGCACATAGTCGCCTTTGCCCGTTTTCTCTCTGTTATAGAGGGCAAGGTTTATGCCTGACAGTAGCGCCAGAGCAAGCTGATTGTCGCCGAAGGCCGGTACGTTGAAGGGAGGGGGACCTTCTCTGTCCGCAATCATTGCCATAAAGCCGCTGCGTGCAAAATAAGTGGAGTAATCGAAGGCAGCGCGATCCTTAAGAGGTCCCGTCTCGCCGTAACCCAGAACGTGCGCGTAAATCAGTCTTGGGTATTTTTCGCTTAGGGTATCATAGTCGAGACCAACTTTTTTCAGCGCTTCCTGACGGAGGCTGGTAATAAAAACATCAGCTTCTGAGACCAGTTTATGCACAATCTCCAGCCCGGCAGGCGTTTTGATATTAACCGGAATCAAGCGCTTGTTTGCGTTAGCAATGTGAAAGGTTGGGTTTTCGTCATCGTCAATGGGTGACAGCACATTCATGCCGAGCGGGCGCAGGGTGTCTCCGTGGTAATTTTCGATTTTGATTACATCCGCACCCCAGTCGCCAAGCGTGCGTGAGGCGGTTGGTCCCGCAATCATAATGGACATGTCTACCACTTTTAAGCCTTTCATAATTTTAGTTGCCATTTTTATACCTCCATATTTTAATATTTGGCCGGATTCCGAGCGATATAAAACCGCTTTCTTTAATCTCGGTCGCGCCGCTCAAGCTCGGGCTTATAAATATAATAGCAATATATATGCCATCTTGTATATAGTTATATAATATATTTATTATTGTTTCTATTTACTCAATATCTGCTGTATGTTTTATCGTATGTTTCAAAAATCTGTTTAATAATAGTCCGTTATTCATTTTGAGCAGTTGCACTTTGCAAATGCTGTTTGCATAAAGCAAATGCCAAATTTAAACAAAAAAAGAATACTGACTTTTCTTTTGAAAAGTCAGTATTCGGCAAAAAAATATGGAGCATCTATCCAGATTCGAACTGGAGACCTCGTCCTTACCAAGGACGCGCTCTGCCGACTGAGCTATAGATGCATTTATGGCGACCCAGAACGGGCTCGAACCGTCGACCTCCAGCGTGACAGGCTGGCGTTCTAACCAACTGAACTACTGGGCCACAAGCGCTTGCTTATTGTACAATGTAAATTTAACTTTGTCAACACAAAATTCCCTCTCTTTGGAGCTAATATTTCTGTTTTCGATAGCTGCTTGCTTGCCTGCTCAGCCAACTTGTGTTAAAATATTATAGCATTTGTTTGGGCTTGGCCTATTATCGTTTAAAGCGGCTGAACCTGCCCGATTTTTTATATTTCACCTGTTTGTTTGGAGGAGCAATTATGAAGCGAAGAATAACAGCGCTCATACTGATAGCTGTGCTAATTGCAGCTTCTGTTCAGCCTGCTTCGGCGGACAGCTCCGGACTTTGCTTTACCGCCACAAACGACTATCTGCTTGATCTCGGCTCGATGGCCGCCTTTGTGAGCGGCACCGCCTACATCCCCGCCAAGGTATTTTCAACCTTCGGCGTATACTTCAACTATTTTGAATCGGAGTCTACCGCTGTCCTATATAACGGAAATAAGGAAATATTCTTTAACCTTGTTTCGGGAAACAGCTATGACAGCGCAAACAATACGCAGTCAGTATCGGCAACCTTTAAATACGGTCAGGTTTACGTTCCCGTGGCATGGGTTTGCTCCTATTTCGGGCTAAGCTATTCCTATATTAACGGCAACGGATACGGCGATGTTGTAAGGCTTAAAAACAGCAAAGCGGTATTATCGGATTCTCAGTTTCTTGATGCGGCGACCTCACTTATGAAAACGAGATACGACGAGTATTTCGGCAATGTCACCGCTTCACCGACACCTCCTGCAACATCGCCCACAGGAAACGAAACAAACGCGAAAAGCGCGTCTCTCTGTTTTATTGGGCTGCCAAGCGAGAATATGCTTGATATTCTCGACAATTTCTCCGCAAATGTCTGCTTTTTTATTACCGCCGATGAGGCGAAGACTTCGCCCGACACTGTAAGAAGAATCTACGGCTCTGGGCACAGCTTAGGAATTTACTGCACCGCTAATCCCGAAACCGAGTGCGAAGCCGCCTCTGAAATTATTTTTGAAGCGGCGCAGCAAAGACCGGTTTTGATTACATCCCCCGACGGGATAGCTGAAAACTGCTCCGCTTATGCCGAAAACAATGGATACGCGTATTTTAAGCCCGAGCTTCAAGTTCCGCAAACCGCAAAAAATGCCGGTTCCGTCAGTTCGGAGTTTGAAAATCTCGAAGGCTTTACTTCGATTTCGATATTTGTAAATGATGATTCAGAGGATTTTCTTCATTATATTCTTTCGCGAGCCTCTGCGGAAAGCGTCAAATTACTGCCGCTTATCGAAACCTACATATAGCAAAATCCTTTTTATGAGCAATATTTCGGAGGTTATAAATGGAAAACACAAGTATTAAGGCGGTTATTCTCGCAGCGGGAAAGGGGACAAGGCTTCAGACCGAGGGAAGTACTCTTCCAAAGGTTATGAGACTTGCCGCGGGAAAACCGCTTCTCGGTCATGTGCTGACAGCGCTCGATTTTATCCCCGCGAAAGACTGCGTTATTGTCGTGGGCTATCAGAAGGAATCCGTTATGGAGGCTTTCCCGAATTACATCTTTGCCGAGCAGACACAGCAGCTCGGGACAGGTCATGCGGTTATGGCGGCTTTTTCGAAGCTGGAAGGATATAACGGCTCTCTGCTTATCTGCTGCGGAGACATGCCCCTTATAAAGCGCGAAACCTATCTTGCCCTCATAGAGGCCCACAAGACGTCAGACAACGACTGTACAATTCTGAGCGGAAGTTCCGAGCTTGACTTACCCTACGGGCGGATTCTCCGCGACGAAAGCGGTAATTTTGTCGGAATGGTTGAAGAAAAAGACGCAACCGACGAACAGAAAAAAATTCGCGAGCTAAACAGCGGCGTTTATGTATTTAACGCGGATTTGCTTCGAGGTGTTTTGTCGGAGCTCAAAAGTGATAACGCTCAGGGGGAATACTACCTTACAGACGCGCCGCTTCTTCTGCAAAAGAAGGGGCATAAAATCGGTGTTTGCTTCCGCGAGCTCGGCTGTGAGATTATCGGCGTTAACACCCTTGAGCAGCTTAAACAAACGGAAGAACTGTTATTGAAATGATGGATGTTATTTATATATTCGGGGCAGGGGAGATGGGTGGACTAGAACCCGTTATTCCAAGCGATGCCTTTGTGATTGCCGCCGATGCAGGGCTTAATTATCTAAGAGCTGTCGGTATTGAGCCGGATTTGACAGTCGGCGATTTTGATTCGCTGGGTATGATTCCGCTTGGTGCCAATGTTGTCGTGCACAGTCCCGAAAAGAACGAAACCGACATGCTGCTTGCCGCTTGCGAGGCACTTTCCCGCAAGGCAAAGCACATTCTGATCTATGGCGGAACGGGCGGCAGGCCTGACCACGAATTTGCCAACATACAAACTCTGGCATATATCGCAAACCACGGTGCGAGAGGCTATCTTATCGGTCGCGGGAGCGTAATTACGGTTATTAAAAACAGCAGCCTTGTTTTCGGCGCTGAAGCCACGGGCGTAATTTCAGTTTTTTGCATAGGTGACAGGGCGGAGGGCGTGGATTTAACCGGTCTTAAATATCCTCTCAAGAATCACACTCTGAGCTTCGATTACCCTCTCGGAGTAAGCAACGAGTTTATCGGCGTTCCCTCCGAAGTATCCGTAAAAAACGGGCTTCTTGCTGTGATGTGGAGCTATGAGGCCTTCAATTTTGAAGCCATGCTTGGCAAGTGATTTACCCGAAAATATATAAACAGACAGAAAAGAGCACACAATGAAGATTTCCGGCGCAATTTTTGATATGGACGGCACTCTTACCGATTCGATGTGGGTTTGGGAGCAGATTGGCAACAGATATCTCAATTCCTGCGGCATTGACCCGAAGGAGAACGTATGGCAGCGCGTTAAATCAATGACTATGAGGCAAACTGCTGAATTTTTTATAAGCGAATACGGTCTGAAAAAGACTGTGACAGAGATTTACAGCGGTATTTACTCGCTCCTAGAGCCGATTTACCGTGATGAGGTATTCCCAAAAAAGGGCGTTGAGCTGCTTTTGGAACGGCTCAAGTCACAAGGCGTCAGGATGTGCGTTGCAACTGCGACGGATTATGACATTGTGAAGATGGTTCTGGAGAAAAATGGCCTGCTCGGCTTTTTTTCGGAGATTTTTACCTGCCGAATGGTTGGCGCAGGAAAAGAAAGCCCCCTGATTTACGAAAAGGCTCTTGAACATTTGGGATCGCCCAAGGAGGAAACCTATGTCTTTGAGGACGCGTTTCACGCGGTTAAAACAGCGAAGGAAGCCGGCTTTACCGTGGTCGGGGTCTTTGATTCCTCAACAGCCGATGTTGCCGCTGAAATAAAGGCGTCCGCCGATTATTTTATTGAAGATTACAGGCAAGATTACCTACTGTTTTAACAAAACAAAGAACAGGCTCCGCAATGTGCGAAACCTGTTCTTTTTGTACTATTAACTGCTATTTCAGAAACATCAGCATTTTTACGAGAGCGTGGAGGCTATCCTTTTTATAGGACTCAATATCGCCTTTATCCACAAGTTCAGCTAGCTCCGAATCGAAGGGCAGCTTGCAAACCGTTTTAACGCCGAATTTCTCTGCAATTTCGTCAATATGACTGTCACCGAAAACAGAGAATTTTTCACCGCAGTGCGGGCATACGGTATAGCTCATGTTTTCAACGAGCCCCAAAACTGGAATATTCATCTTTTCAGCCATATTAACGGCCTTTTCGACAATCATGCCGACCAGTTCCTGCGGAGTTGTAACAACTATGATCCCGTTTACGGGGATTGACTGGAAAACAGTCAGTGCAACATCACCTGTTCCGGGAGGCATATCGATAAACAAAAATTCTTCATTCTGCCAGATTACGTCGGTCCAAAACTGTTTGACAGCGCCGGCGATAACGGGGCCGCGCCAAATCACGGGGTCTGTTTCGTTTTGAAGAAGAAAATTTATTGACATAAGGTCAATGCCCGTTCTGCTCGTTATCGGGTACATTCCGACTTCATCCGCTTCGGGCTGTCCCGAAACGCCGAAAGCACGGGGGATTGAGGGGCCTGTTATATCCGCGTCCATAATGGCCGATTTATAGCCCATGGCGTTCATGGTAACAGCGAGAATGGAGGTTACCAAAGACTTGCCGACACCGCCTTTTCCGCTGACTACACCGATAACTTTTTTAATTCTTGTAAGTTCGTGAGGAGCCTCGGTTTCCCGATATCCCTTTGCCCTCTTAATTGTAATTTTCGGCATTTCCTGCTCCTGAGAGCCGCCGTTTAAGTTTTCGCTCATAGAAAATACATATCCTTTCCTAACCATTCTAGTGAAGTTATTATATACTCATTGAAATAATTGTCAATATTTGCGCCATAGCATAAGATTTGCATTTATCTTACAAATAATTCCTTCTTCTGTATTTATGGTGGTGTTGTTCTTGAATGTTTATTTAGTTAATGTTATAATGTTTCAAATGAACATCTGCATTATTCAAATATACCATAGCGGCGCTGCGCGCCTGTGGTATACCGATAGGGAACCTTCCTCAGCAAAATTTGAAATCGAATCTCTTCATCAGGGGGTCAATTTGTGAAAAAAGAGCGTATTTCCAACAATGTAATAAGGCGTTTACCCATGTATCTTCGGAAACTTGATGATTTGATTTATCATGAGGTTGACCGCATATCCTCAGGTGAGCTCGGGAAACAAATGGGGCTGACACCCTCGCAAATCAGACAGGATTTCAGCTGTTTCGGTGAATTCGGTCAGCAAGGATACGGCTATCGTGTTACCGATCTGAGAGAACAGGTTGCAAGAATTCTGGGAATGCATAAAGGCTTCACGGTCGTAATTGTCGGCGTCGGCAATCTTGGTCACGCACTGATTGCAAACTTTGGCTTTAAGGAACAGGGCTTTAATCTTGTCGCAGCGTTTGATACCAGTCCCGAAATTATCGGAACCAGCATTTCGGGCATCCCTGTCTATGACAGCGCGCTGCTGTCGGATTGGCTAAAGCGAAACCCGACAGATATTGTTGTGCTTACTGTGCCGCGCAGCATTGCCAGAAATATGGCCGAAACTGTTGCGGACTGCGGCGTCAGAGGTATATGGAACTTCACCAATATCGAGCTTGAGCTGGAAAAACCCGGGGTTCGAGTTGAAAACATTCATTTTTCGGATAGTTTGCTTGCTCTCGGTTATTATATTGCAGAGTCTGAATCTTCAGACGGCTTAAAATAGAGCAACTACCATTGGAGGCTATTGTGACTAAAAAACGCTTAATATCGTTCTTTCTGTCATTTCTGTTTATATTTTTTTCGTCCTCGTCGGCTTTTGCGGCTTCCGCTGGAGGCGCCGATGACCCGCTGATTTCAAAAAGCTATATTGATAATACCTATCCGGGTCTTGTGCTCACCGACCCGCTCCAGGCGCTCACCGACTCGATGACTGCCCTTAAATATAAGCTAAGCCAAGCGGCTCAAACCAAAGGCAGCGGCGTCAGCTCCGTAACGGCAATGCCCGGCGGTGCAATTTCTCTTTCCGCGGGTTCAGGGTTTGTGCTAATGTTCGGCTCGGTTAAGCTTGTGTCTAATTCAGGGACGGTTCTCGACCTTACGGATGGCTCCGTTGTGGCTTTGGGCGCAACACTCACCGCGGGGCATCGCTATCTTGCTGCGGAAGCAACGAGCGCTGCCGTCTCCGTTGTCACTGCCGCCAAAATCTCGGTCTTCGGCAGTGTTAATGTTTCCGGCGGCACGGCTCCGACTTTTTCTGATGTAACTGAGGACAAGTGGTTTTACAGCGATGTCTGCTATGCCGTACAAAAAGGATTGATTAACGGAAGAAGCGCAGCGATATATGCGCCCGATGATTTTCTCTCAATTGCTGAAGCGATTAAACTCGCCGCCTGCATGCACCAGCTTTATCACAACGGAAGCGTGAGTTTGACAAACGACGCAACCCTCTGGTACAAATCCTATCTTGATTATGCGACCGCGAACGGCATTGTTACGAAAACCTATTCGAACTACGACCAAAAAATCTCCCGAAGTGAGTTTGTTGCAATCTTCTATGCGGCTCTGCCCAGCTCTGAATACACGCAGAAGAACACTGTTAACGATAATAAGATTCCTGACCTTAAGATGACGGCTGCAAACGCGACCCAGATTTATGCCTTTTACCGAGCCGGAATTCTGACAGGTTCGGACGCTTACGGGACTTTTTACCCGAATAACAACATTAAAAGAAGCGAAGTTGCCGCTATTCTGACCCGAATGTTTGAATCGGACGCGCGCAAGTCAATAACTTTACAATAAATATCGCGGCCGTCCTGTAATGGAATCAGCTCCAAGTCAGGAAGGCCGCATTTTTAGTAAGAGGTGATACCTTGTCGGATACAATTGCCGCAATTGCCACCGGAAATGTGGTCTCCGCAATAGGAATTGTCAGAATTTCCGGAACTGATGCCATTAAAATAGCAAGCTCATGCTTTCACCCCTCATCGGGTAAAAATCTTTCAGACTATCCCGACCGTACGCTTGTGCTCGGGCTGCTTCTGAGCGCAAAGGGTGAAACTCTCGACCACTGCCTTTGCACATTGAGCCGCGCGCCCAACAGCTATACAGGCGAAAATACAGCAGAGTTTCACTGTCACGGCTCGCCGACAGTTCTGCGTCTAGCGCTTGAGGCTCTTTTCAGCCGCGGAGCACGTCAGGCTCTGCCGGGTGAGTTCACCAAGAGAGCGTTTCTCAACGGACGAATGGACTTAACGCAGGCGGAGGCGGTTATTGACCTGATTGAATCCGATACAAGCGAAGCCGCAAAAAATGCCGCTGGGCAGCTCGGCGGCGCGATTTTGCGCCGTACCGAAGCTATATATGCCGAATTGGTTGACATAATATCTCATTATCACGCGGTTCTGGATTACCCCGATGAGGAAATTGACGAGTTCCGTATGGAGTCGTACACGGGAACGCTTGAAAAGGCGAGGGTAGAGCTTGAGTCTTTGCTCTTGAGCTTTGAACGCGGAAAAGTCATGAAAAGCGGTGTTAAGGCCGCGATAGTCGGCAGACCAAACGCGGGAAAGTCCTCGCTTATGAACGCGCTTGTCGGTTATGAAAGGGCAATCGTAACTGCCGTTCCGGGAACAACGCGCGACACGCTTGAAGAAGGAGTAACTATCGGAGGAATCAAACTTTTGCTGACCGATACGGCAGGGCTTCGCGGCACGGAGGACCCGATTGAACAAATGGGTATTGAACGTGCAAAGGGAGCGGCGATTTCCTCAGAGCTTGTGCTTGCTGTTTTTGATGGCTCGCAAGAGCTTTCCCCCGAGGACTTTCAGGCGATTGAAGCGGCAAAAACCGCTAAACGCTCAATTGCCGTAATCAACAAAAGTGACCTTCCTCAAAAGCTTGATATCACGTCCATTAGCTCGAGCTTTGAAATTATCTGCCCGATTTCCGCTCTTGACCGAACGGGACTTGAGGCTTTGGATGAAGCCGTTGCCTCGCTGTTTCCGCTGCCGAATACCCCCGCAGGCGAGATAATCACAAATTCGCGCCAAGCAGACGCGGTAAAAAGAGCCTTGAGCGCGATAGACGAGGCAATTATGGCAATGAAATCGCAGGCAACGCCTGACATTGTTCTGACTGAGGCTGAAATCGTACTTTCAGCGCTTGGCGAGCTTTCCGGCAGAACAGTGCGTGAAGATGTGACCAGACGAATTTTTGAAAGGTTTTGCGTCGGAAAATAATATAAAAAACGCTCTTCAGTGGTATGGAGAGCATTTTTTATGAGTTTTGCACAAAATATGAATGAAAAAAATTCTGCACTAACGTATGTAACATTTGATTTATCCTAACAAGTATGCTAATATAGCATTAGAAAATTCAAGTATTCACAATTTTAGCCGGAGGCTGTGTGAATATGCACACTATAAGGAGGAACGATATGAGCAAAAAATATGTGTACCTGTTTTCCGAAGGCAACGGCAAAATGAAGGAACTGCTGGGCGGAAAAGGCGCAAATCTCGCAGAAATGTCAAATCTCGGAATGCCTGTACCAAGAGGCTTTACTGTCACCACCGAAGCCTGCACAAGGTATTATGACGACGGAGAAGTCATTTCCCCTGAAATACAGGAAGAAATTATGACCTATGTCGCAACGCTGGAGCAGCAGACCGGCAAAAAGTTTGGAGACAAGGAAAATCCGCTCCTCGTTTCCGTCCGTTCAGGCGCGCGCGCTTCAATGCCCGGCATGATGGACACAATTTTGAACCTCGGACTTAATGAAGAAGTCGTGGAAGTTATAGCAAAAAAATCCGGCAATCCTCGCTGGGCTTATGACTGCTACAGACGTTTTATTCAGATGTATTCCGATGTCGTAATGGAAGTCGGCAAGAAGTATTTTGAAGAGCTCATCGATAAAATGAAGGAGGAGCGCGGAGTTCATCAGGACACCGAGCTTACGGCGGAAGACCTGAAAACACTCGCACATCAGTTTAGGGACGAATACAAGGCAAAACTCGGCGTTGAGTTCCCGACAGACCCCAAGCAGCAGCTTATGGGCGCTATTAAGGCCGTTTTCCGTTCCTGGAACAACAACAGAGCGATTGTTTACCGCCGTATGAACGATATTCCCGGCTCATGGGGCACAGCAGTCAGCGTTCAGGAAATGGTGTTCGGAAACCTGGGCGACACTTCGGGAACAGGCGTTGCCTTCACCCGCAACCCCGCAACAGGCGAAAAGAAGCTCTTCGGCGAATTCCTTATGAACGCCCAGGGCGAGGACGTTGTCGCCGGAATCCGTACTCCGCAGACAATTGATCAGCTTAAGGACGTTATGCCCGAGGCTTATAATGATTTCGTTAAAATCTGTGCCAAGCTTGAAAGCCATTACCGCGATATGCAGGATATGGAGTTTACAATTGAGGACAAAAAGCTCTTCATGCTCCAGACAAGAAACGGCAAGCGCACAGCCGCCGCCGCTTTAAAGATTGCCTGCGACCTCGTAGATGAGGGCGTTATCTCCGAAAAAGAAGCGGTGCTCATGATTGACCCCAGAAATCTTGACACACTTCTGCACCCCCAATTTGAAACAAGCGCGTTGAAGGACGCAGTCGTCATCGGCACAGGACTTGCCGCTTCTCCAGGCGCTGCCTGCGGCAAAGCAGTTTTCTCCGCTGATGTCGCGAAGGAATGGGCTGAAAAGGGCGAAAAGGTCATACTAGTTCGTCTTGAAACCTCTCCAGAGGACATTGAAGGAATGGCCGCGGCGCAAGGTATCCTTACCGTCAGAGGCGGCATGACCTCCCACGCGGCGGTTGTCGCCCGCGGAATGGGCGCCTGCTGTGTGGCAGGCTGCGGCGCAATCAAGATGGACGAGGAAAATAAGCGCTTCGAGCTCGGAGGCAAGGTCTATAAAGAAGGTGACTGGCTCAGCCTCGACGGTTCAACCGGCAACATTTACGGCAGCGCGGTCAAGACTATGGACGCCGTTATCGGCGGCGAGTTCGGCCGCTTAATGGCTTGGGCCGACAAATACAGAACCCTTAATGTCCGCACAAACGCGGATACGCCTAAGGATGCGGCTCAGGCTCGCAAGTTCGGCGCGGAGGGCATCGGTCTTACCCGCACTGAGCACATGTTCTTTGAGGCTGACCGTATTCCCGCAATCCGTGAGATGATTTGCGCCGAAACCGTTGAGCAGCGCGAAAAGGCTCTTGATAAGCTTCTGCCCATGCAGCAGTCGGATTTTGAGGGCATATATGAGGCCATGGAAGGCTGCCCCGTAACAATTCGTTATCTCGACCCGCCCCTCCACGAGTTCCTGCCCACTGAAGAGGAGGATATCGAGCTTCTTGCTAAAGATGTCGGCAAAACCGTCGCTGACATTAAGGCTATCATTGCGTCCCTGCACGAGTTTAACCCCATGATGGGTCACCGCGGCTGCCGTCTTGCCGTAACTTATCCCGAAATAGCAGTTATGCAGACAAAGGCAGTTATAAAAGCCGCAATTAACACCAAGAAAAAGCACCCCGACTGGGCGCTCGTTCCCGAAATCATGATTCCGCTGGTCGGCGAAGTTAAGGAGTTCCAATACGTCAAAAAGATAGTCACCGACACCGCTGACGCTCTTATTAAGGAAAGCGGCACAGATTTGCACTATAAGGTCGGCACAATGATTGAAATTCCGCGTGCCTGCGTCACAGCGGACGCAATCGGCAAGGAGGCAGAATTCTTCTCCTTCGGCACAAACGATCTTACGCAGATGACCTTCGGCTTCTCCCGTGATGACGCCGGAAAGTTCCTTGACGCCTACTACCAGAAGAAGATTCTTGAATCCGACCCCTTTGCGCGTCTTGATCAGACAGGCGTCGGCAAACTCGTTGAAATGGCTGTTAAGCTTGGCCGTGAGGCTCGTCCCGAGCTGAAAATCGGTATCTGCGGCGAACACGGCGGCGATCCTTCATCGGTTGAATTCTGCCACAAGCTCGGCCTGAACTACGTTTCCTGTTCACCGTTCCGTGTGCCGATTGCACGTCTTGCGGCGGCTCAAGCAGCCCTTAGGTTCCCCAAATAAAGACTTGAACAGGGTTAAACTAAAATAACGCGGTTTCATATAATACGCATAAAAAACCGCAATAACTGAGTGCCGACTGCCGGAGAATCACTTTGATTCCGGCGTCGGCACTCCTTTAATATGCGCGATTCTAAATATTCCAAGGCGTGGTTCCTTTTATTGACAACATATTGCATATAATATATACTTAAATGAAGGTATTTTATCCACAATATATGCAATATCGGAGGTAACTAAAATGAATCTTAGTACGCCCAACAGCAATGATGCAACCCGTACTGCCAACAGATCCAAAAGCGTAGTGCCATCCAGCGGTCTGTGTTCACGCTGCGTTGACGGTTGCCGCGGAAACTGCGAGGTCTTTAAATCAACATTTCGCGGCAGAGAGCTGATTTATCCGGGTCCGTTCGGGGATATTACCGCGGGCGGTGACAAGGAATATCCTGTCGACTATTCACACCTAAATATTCAGGGCTATGCATTTGGTGCCAACGGTCTGCCTGAAGGCGTCACTCCTGACCCTGATACGGCAAGATTTCCTGCCGTCGACACAAGCACTGAATACGGCTGGGACAAAAAGGTAAAAATGTCTGTTCCGATATTTACGGGTGCGCTCGGATCAACGGAAATTGCTCGCAAAAATTGGGAGCATTTTGCTGCCGGCGCAGCTCTTTCGGGAGTTACCTTGGTTTGCGGTGAAAATGTCTGCGGTATAGATCCGGCTTTGGAGCTGAGCAAGGACAATAAAGTAGTTAAAGCTCCCGACATGGACAGGCGTATCGGCGCTTACCGTAAATATCACAGAGGCTTTGGTGAAATTCTAATTCAGATAAATGTTGAGGACACAAGGCTCGGTGTTGCGGAATACATAATCGAAAAACACGGCATTGAAACAATTGAGCTCAAATGGGGTCAGGGCGCAAAATGCATCGGCGGCGAAATCAAGGTCGCGTCCCTTGACCGCGCTTTGGAGCTTCAGAGAAGGGGCTATATCGTCACTCCGGATCCCTCTGACAAGGTAAATCAGCAAGCCTTTAAATCGGGCGCAATAAAGGAATTTGAGCGCCACAGCAGGCTTGGATTCATAAGCGAAGAGGGCTTTATGCAGGAGGTCGAACGCCTGCGCGCACTTGGCTTTAAGAGAATAACCTTAAAAACAGGCGCATACGGTCTGCGTGAACTGGCAATGGCTATCAAATGGTGCTCAAAGGCGAAAATCGATCTTCTGACTATTGACGGCTCGAGCGGCGGAACGGGTATGAGTCCGTGGAGAATGATGGAAGAATGGGGAATGCCCTCGATTTACCTGCACAGCGCTGCTGTTGAGTTCGCATCTATTCTTGCCAAGAACGGTGAAAGAGTTCCTGATCTCGCCTTTGCCGGCGGTTTCAGCTCCGAAGACGGCGTATTTAAGGCTCTGGCTCTGGGCGCGCCTTACGTCAAGGCTGTCTGCATGGGACGTGCGCTTATGATACCCGGAATGGTCGGTAAAAACATCGAACTTTGGATGAAGGAAAATGATCTTCCGAAAACCGTAAGCGAGTTTGGTCACACACCTGAAGAGATTTTTGTTAATTATGAGAAGGTTAAGGATATTGTCGGCGCTGATGAAATCAAAAATGTTCCTCTGGGCGCTATCGGAATTTACAGCTATGCCGACAAGATAAAGGTCGGCCTTCAGCAGCTTATGGCAGGCGCGCGCTGCTTCAATGTTGATGCCATAACCAGAAGAGAGCTTATGTCTTTGACCGACGAATGCGCCAAAGTCACCGGAATTCCGTATTTGATGGACTGCTATCGCGATGAGGCACTTGAAATTTTAAATTCAAAATAAGCAGAGAAATACTCTAATGAATAATCTCCGACACTCAACGAAAGAGTGTCGGAGATTATATAATAACAAATTTAAGTATACATAATTATCTTTTCCTATTGTTATGTTAACTTTTTCTCAATTCTAAACCAAATCAGATAGGGGAGGAGGGGAGATAACTTTAACCCAAAATGCCGTGCAATTCTTCCAAATTTGAAATTATGTATGTGCTTTGAACTTCACTTGACAGCGGCTTTGATTTCCTGTTTAACCAGCAGGTGTCGATTCCCGCCGAAATTCCGCCTTTAATGTCGGTGCTCAAAGAATCACCAATCACGAGCGCGTCTTCAGCGCGGTAGTCACTAATGTGTGAAGTAACATAGTCAAAGAATTCTTTGCTCGGCTTTTGATAACCAATTCTTTGAGAAGTGAATATATCCTCAAAATACTCGGATAAGCCGGAGCGCTTAAGGCGCTTAATTTGGGTTTCCGCAACACCGTTTGTTATTATAAAAAGCCTGTGTGAGTGAGCTAAACTGCGGCAAAGTTCAAGCGCCCCGTCTATGAGCTGAGCACCTTCGCCCAAAAGTTCTCTGTATCGCGATTCCCAAGCAAGACCATCTCCCGATTGTTCAATAATTAACAATGTATTTATGAATCTGGTATTTAACACCTCGCTCAAGGGGATAAGACCCTTTTCGCAGTCAGACCAGAGCCGCTCGTTAACAGCACTATATATTTGAAACAATTCATGCGTTAAAACCAATCCGTGTTCGCCGAACAATCTTTTAAGTGAATCGGCCTCGTTAGCGCCAAAGTCAAGCAAGGTATCATCTAAATCAAACAATAATATTTTATAACCCATATAATCCTCTGTTAGAAGCAATCTATCTATTTTACTATTATAATCCAAGCGAGTAATTGACAGCAATATGTTAATTCATTTTGTTGCTTGCAAGACAGTTAATCTCTGCAATTTGGTTGCAATTAAGGTATCATTGAAAAAGCTGGGTTTTTGGGGTGTTCCTCGGTTTACATATCCCCCGTATTAAACAAAATTTTTATGCTTCTGCAATTAGATATGTAAACCAATTTGATAAAATATTTCCCCTCTCTGTTATAAATACAGGGGGGGAGTTTATTATTGTATATGTAGTTCTTTAAATCTCATTTTTGTATTTTTATAATGTGTTTTCATTGAAGTTACAACACAAATATATAAATATTCATTGTCATTATATATACCCTCATCTATGTCTTTTGTAAGAGTTTCTTTTAAGACATCAGTTTTTCCAAGCAAATAAAATAATTCCGAATGAGAATCTATAATAGTATTGTAATTACCGGATATAGGAGTAAATATAAATCTTAAGTGTTTCTTTTTTTGACGTTTCGAAGTAAAACCAATATATTTTACGGTAGTAGGAAGATAACCTATATTAGTAACGCTAACGCCAATATAAGACGTATCACTTTCTCCGCTTATAACATAATTAGTACCTATGTTTATTGAAATCTTATCATTTGACTTTAATCTTAATTCATGAAATGTAAAAATAAATGCTCCTGCTGTTGCGAGAGAACCTATAGCAGTAAATATTGCAGAAATAGCCTCCCAATTAAATCTGTGACACATTCCTTATACCTTCTTACGTATATTCTTTGCAGTAAGGAAACCGTGTGCGGCCTCCAAAGGCCATGCACGGTTTTCTGCTGCTTTCGGGCACGTACTACCTTTGTTTAGCACATTGTATAACTGGGGCGAAGCCCCGCGCTGCACTCATAATTATGATATGAATTGTTTAATGGGTGAACGTCATGTATGCAGCTGCTCCGAGTATCACTAAAAACATAAATATGAAACCTATTGTCCGTGCGATTTTACTGCTTGATTTCTTTATGTTAAAAACATCTTTAATAATTGCTATCCACCCATAAATTGAAAATAGAATTATTATTACTAAGATATCCAACAGTATTTTCATAGATTTACCTCGGCCATTTTAAATTCTTCGGTAGTCCGAAAATGTAGTCCGTAGATACATTGTAGAGCTTCGCAAGTCTTACTATATGCTCTGGTTTCATGTCGTTTTTTCCTGTTTCGTATCTTGAATATACTGTTTGTTTTATGCCTAAATAGTTCGCTACTTCTTCTTGTGTCATGTCTTTGTCTATTCTTAGTTCTTTTATTCTAATTTGGTATATTTGCATAAGTAAGTCAGCTCCTTTCTTGTTTACTATCCCAAAATTATCATAGAACTAAAATGTACTATTGTATTTAGTACTTATGTGTGCTAATTTATTCTTAAATAGTACTATTGTGTACTAGCTTAATGAAAAGAATGGAGAATGAAAATGAAAATTATCGGAGTAAAAAGAGTTAAATCGAAAAAGCAACATGACCGATGATGAATGTCCTATTAAGACTTATGAATCAATTGAAGATTTTTGGAATCACAAATAAGCAACTATAGTGATTACGCAAAAGCATAATATTTTGTTCAATTTGGTTGCATTTGTGATATCATTGAAAAAGCAAGGTTTTTCGGTGTATTCACGGTTTACATATCCCCTGAATTAAACAAAATTTTTATTTTGTTTAATTATTGGTGTTTTTGTCAATAGACTGCCCCACTGCTGCATGCTATAATAATATCATAAAACTGCCGCCACTAACACATAGCATTTCTCTGCGAAACTATTGTTATGGTTAAACAGAGTATTTTCGCTTTCTAAGGAGCGCTGTATTATGGATTACCGTGCCGAATCGCCTCAGATACTTAAAGACTTCCTCATGTATCACGAAACCATCAAAGGTCACTCCTCTAAGACCGTAGACGAGTATTTTCTGGATTTGCGCACCTTTTTCCGTTTTCTTAAAATCGAGCGCGAAATTGTTCCGCGCATTACTGATTTTGAAGAAATCTCTATCAAAGACGTAGATCTTGATTTTGTGCGCAATGTTACCCTTAACGAGGTTTATGATTATCTTGCCTATCTCGCCCGCGACCGTGTTGTTAACCAAAACAGTCGTTCCAAGAAATATGGTTTATCACCTACTACGCGTGCAAGAAAAATTGCATGTATTCGCAGTTTTTACAAGTATTTGACCGTAAAAGCTAAATTACTCTCAGAAAACCCTGTTGCAGACCTTGATTCCCCAAAAACACCAAAAACCCTCCCCCATTACCTTTCTCTTGATGAAAGCCGCCGTCTGTTAAGCTCGATTGATGGTAAATTCAGGGAACGCGATTACTGCATTATCTGCATTTTTTTAAACTGTGGTCTTCGTATTTCGGAAATTGTCGGCCTTAATGTGTCAGATTTTCATGCAGACAGCCTGCGTGTAATTGGCAAAGGCAATAAAGAGCGTATAGCCTATTTAAACGACGCAACTGCAAACGCGGTTCTTGAGTGGCTTGAGGTACGAAAACGCCTTGTACCTGCACACGAGCCGGCACTCTTTGTTTCTAACCGCCGTACGAGAATTTCCCGGGAAATGGTACACAGCATGGTGAAAACCAATCTCCTTCGTGCCGGTCTTGACCGAACACAGTATTCCGCACATAAGCTACGCCACACCGCAGCCACTCTTATGCTGCAGAACGGTGTTGACGTGCGAACACTTCAGGAGGTTTTAGGCCATGAACACCTGAACACGACACAAATTTATACTCACGTAGATAATTCAGAGCTTCGCGTAGCGGCCGCCGCCAATCCCCTCGCCCATTTCGAGCCGAACAAGGCCGAATCGGAAAAGAAATAGAGCGAACGGTATTATGAATTCTAATTCATCTTGTGATTCTCTCTGACCAACATAATTAAGTCGTAATACTAAAAATATATGGCAATATCCTGACAGTATCTTGACAACTCCCTGCCAAACAAATAGAATGTTAACATCATTGTAATGAATATTGATTCACCATTCTATAATATGGAGGGTATTAGATGGCGATTTATGAGTATAACGGCACTCAACTCTTTTACGAAGAATTGGGCGATCCAAACGGCAAAAACACAGTAGCATTCCTAAACGGAGTAATGGCTTCCACCTCGAGTTGGGCATATCTTACCCCTGTTTTTGTAAAATTGGGCTTCAGGGTTATACTTCACGATTTTAAGGGACAGCTCGAATCCTCAAAGCCCTCCGGCCCTTATACATTTATGGAGCATTGTGATGAGGCGAGAGCGCTTTTTGAGCATCTTGGAGTAAAGAAGCTCCACCTTGTCGGAACCTCCTACGGCGGAGAAATTGCCATGAAATTCGCTGTTTTATATCCCGAGATGGTGAATACAATTTCTGTTATTGACTCAGTCAGCGAGCTTGACGCTGTATTGGAGGGCTTTTTGTTCGGCTGGAGCGCTCTTTGTGATATTGGCGACGGAGAGCTGTTCTTTAACGGTATGGCGCCGAGCATTTACGGTCCCGCATTTATGGCCTCAAACCGCGCGATGCTGGCCGAACGCGCTAAAGCTGTTAAGTCCTTCCCTGCCGACTATCTGCAAGGACAAAAAATTCTCTATGATTCATTTTTACAAAATGTAACTATGACCGATGAGCTTAACAAGATTGAATGTCCTGCGCTCATTATTTGCGGTGAAAACGATATTCTCAAGCCGCCCAAGTTTTCGCAGATTATAGCCGACCATATCCCGAATTCGGAATACCTGACCATTCCGAACTGCGGACATGTCGCCATTTTTGAAAAGCCGAAGGAGTTGGAGTCGGCTGTTTCCGGCTTTATTCTAAAGCATTGCTGAATAATCTCATAAGATTCCAGCCGCCGCCTTTGTCATGACAGACTCAGGCGGTTGTTTTTTAGTACCCGATTAAGTCTATAATAAATGCAGCAGCAAATTTCAAAGTCCCTTCTTGCAATTTTGTGTATTATCCTGTAAAATGATGTATCATGCGTTTGCGGAGGATAGTTCTTAATGGTTTTTTCAAGCATACTGTTTATGTTTGTATATCTGCCGGTTGTTCTGGCAGTTTATTATTTTGTCCCCTGGAAGTGGCGCAATCCATGGTTGTTCATTGTGAACCTTGTTTTCTACGGCTGGGGTGAACCTGTTTACATCCTGCTGATGATGTTTTCCATCGTCGTGAACTACATTTCAGGACTTTTTGTCGGCAAGTACAGAGATGATAACAAACAAAAAGCGCGGACATTTCTCATTATTAACATCGTTATAAACCTTGCTCTGCTTATGTTCTTTAAGTATTACGACTTATTCGCCGTTACACTTAATCAAATCCCGGGACTTCAGTTCATTCAGCCTCTGGGCGTCGCGCTTCCTATAGGCATTTCCTTCTACACCTTCCAAACCATGTCTTATCCCATTGACATTTATCGCGGAGACGGCGATGTTCAGAAAAATTTTATCAGCTTCGGAACATTTGTCGCTCTTTTTCCTCAACTGATTGCCGGTCCGATTATCCGCTACAAGGACGTCGCCTCTCAGCTTAATTTCCGTGCAAGCTCTCCCGATCAATTTGCCAGCGGTGTGCGGCGTTTCACAGTCGGTCTTGGGAAAAAGGTGCTGATAGCGAACAATATCGGTAAGCTTTGGGATACCTATTCTGTCATGGCAGCTTCCGACTTGAGCGTTGTCGGGTCCTGGATAGGAATTTTGGCTTTTTCTCTTCAGATTTATTTTGATTTTTCCGGTTACAGCGATATGGCTGTGGGTCTTGGTCGTATGCTCGGCTTTGAATTCATGGAAAACTTCAATTACCCATACATCGCGAAAAGTGTTACAGAATTTTGGCGGCGCTGGCACATAAGCCTCGGTACTTGGTTTCGCGATTATGTTTATATCCCCCTCGGCGGAAACCGCAAGGGAAAATACCGTCAACTGTTGAATATAACCATTGTGTGGGCGCTCACGGGTTTCTGGCACGGCGCCAACTGGACCTTCATGCTCTGGGGATTGTATTATGCGGCATTTCTCATCTTTGAGAAGCTCTTCTGGCTTGAAAAGCTTGAAAAGGCTCCAAAATTTGTTGGCCACGTATACACCGTTTTTGTCGCGGTATGCGGCTGGGTGCTCTTCCAGTTAACTTCGCTTTCGGCTTGCGCGGTTTACTATAAAGCAATGTTCGGTTTCGGCAGCGGCGGTTTCTTTAAGCCTGTGGACGGCTACTATTTAGTATCGTTTGCCGTTATGTTTGCGGTTTCAATCATTGCCTGCACTCCCCTTCTCAAGAACTTATATAAAAAGCTCCCCGAGAAAACGCAGGCCTTTGCAACCCCTGTTCTGATAGTTGTAATGCTCCTTATTTGCACCGCATACCTGGTTGACGCGACCTATAACCCCTTCCTTTATTTCCGCTTCTAAGAGGTAGAATTTATGACAAAACACTCCTCATGGATTCAAATCATAATATTTACGACTTTTATCGCCGCCTTCTTCGCGCTCTTTATAATCCTGCCTGATAAGGGCTTTTCGGAGCAGGAAAACAGAGTGCTCGAGCCGGCACCGCACTTCAGCCTCGAGTCGCTCTTCGCCAAGAAATTCACCACCCAATTCGAAAGCTACACCACCGACCAGTTTCCCTTCCGCGACAGTTGGACGACAGCTAAGGCAAGATGCGAGCTGGCAATCGGCAAAGAAGAAAATAAGGGCGTTTATCTCTGCGCAGGCGGCACTCTGATTGAGGCCTTTGAGGCTCCCGACAAAACGCAGCTCGACACGAATATCGGCGCTGTAAAAAGCTTTGCGGAGAGCTCCTCCGTGCCCGTCTATTTTGCGCTCATCCCGGGTAATTCGGAAATCCATTCCGATATAATTCCGAAAAACGCCCCAAACGACAGTCAAAAAGCCGTAATCGACTACTGCTACGCAAATTCCGGAGCAAAAAACATTGACATTTACAGCGATTTGGTTGCACATTCGGATGAATATATTTTTTACCGTACCGACCACCACTGGACAAGCCTCGGCGCTTACTACGGCTACGAAACTCTGATGAATGCAATGAGCTACTCCCCAACTCCCCTTTCCGAGTTTACTCCCCAAACAGTTACAGATAAGTTCTACGGCACGGTCTATTCGAAATCCGGTATGAGCTGGGTAAAGCCCGACTCCATCGAGATTTTTGCCGAGCAGGACGCGGCAACACAGGTCACAAACTATTCGACGAATGAGCCAGTGAACGGTACCTTGTATGACAATACGTTTTTGGACAAAAAGGATAAATATTCCATGTTCATGGGCGGCAACACCCCGCTCGTAACCATCAAGACCAAGAACACCGATGCTCCGTCAATCCTTATCATTCGCGACAGCTACATGGACTCATTGATTCCTTTTCTGCAAAACAACTTCTCGGAGATCCACGTTATGGACTTGCGTTATTACAAGACTCAGCTTGCCCAGTCGACTGTAAGTGATTATATTAAGGCAAACGGTATAGATGAGGTTCTGGTCTGTTACAGTGTTTACAATTTCGGCACCGACACGAACTTGTTTCTGCTGACTTAACTGCCAATAAAAAAGAAACAGTATTTACAATACTGTTTCTTTTTTTATTAGAAGCCCAAACAAATAAACTTGGTAAAGCAAAATCATTGTCAAAAAGCTGATTAGAAGGCAAATGAATACTCCTCCTATTAGGAAAGATGTTTTAGAAACAAAACTTCTTGCGATAGCTGTGCCCAATCCACACGCTGCAATAATTATTCCATAGTTGGTTTTACTGTTTATTTTGTAAAGTTTCTTTTTGATCAAGTTGCTGATATAAACAGGAGAAGAAATCATTGATATAATTATTGAACCCAATAGCGGCCAAATTGCAGGAAATACCCTTATTTCCGAAAGATTATTACCATACAACGCTGCATTAAGTATTAATATGTCGGATATGAAAAAAATAAATATCAGATATAGGCAACCGATAATTATACATAAGCTTGCTCCAAGATAATTGTTCTTTTTCTTTTGAAATAATTTGTAATATATTGAATACAGTATAAACGAAATGTCTATATATACTCCAACAAGGCCTATCTCTCCGTGGGACATAAAATGATACGCTAACATAATCAAACCCGAAATTATCCCCAAAACGATTATTGAAGACGACATCGTGTTTGCTCGAAAAGATATACTATTTGTTTCAAACTGTACTAACTCTCTTTTGGATTCAGTGTGAATTTTTAAGTAGTTCATTTTTTATTTTCCCCATTATTATTCACTAATTACAAAAAATAGCTACGCAGGGAATACACTGCGTAGCTATTCTATTACTTTATGTCCGTGCCTCCGAAGACGCTGACAGCTCTGATAAGCACGGTCGGCGCATTTTCGCCCGCCTCGGAAACAAATCTGTTGTCGACGCTCCCGAGAATCGGCATGCTGTGAACAATGCACTTCACATTCTTCGGGAGAATAATATCCGTGCCGCCGAAGACCGTATATGAGTTAATTATGCAGTCGCGTTTAATAACGGCATTCTGGAGCTTAAGGTCAACGCCTCCGAAGATGGCGTAAGAATTCGCGCCGCGAAAATCAATACCGTTAAACTGAGGCGTATTTCCGCCAAAGACGGCGAAAAAGTTCTCGCCGTGGCTTCCTGCGAATACTCCGTTGTTGCCTTCCTTGTTAAACTTGATTGGCCGTTTAAAAATGATACTCAAGCCGAAAACAACAATAACATAGGGAATCATAAGTTTATATCCCAGATTGTTTTTGAAAACATCCTGCTCGCTCAAAAGCAGAAGAACTCCGACTCCCGCAAGGATTGTATTAAACAAATTAAAGCCGCTGTTTACGATTGAAATAATACAGGGAACGATGATAAACAGAGTCCACCAGCCGTCAAAGGAGACCTTATACTGCTGCCAGAACCCGAGAGCCTGCCCACCAAAGAAGACGCCGAGGGCGACAACAAGAATGCCCAGAATAATCGATACCGTACTTTTTTTCATTTTGAAATACTCCTTGAAGTAAATATCCGAAAGTAATTTGAAGCAAAGCGGCAAACAAAACTCTGCTGCTTGCCGCTTTGATACCGATTAACATTATCAGTCTTCGTTATCCCAATTGTGCCAGACATTCTGAACATCGTCATTGTCTTCGAACATCTCAAGCATCTTGCCCATGTTCTTAACATCTTCTTCGCCTGTGAGCTTAATATAGTTCTGGGGAACCATTTCAACTTCAGCAGAGAGGAATTTATAGCCCTGTGCTTCGAGCGCCGTAGCAACCGCCTGGAAACTGTCGGGAGAGGTGTAAACCACAAAAGTTTCGTCCTCTGTAACGCAGTCGTCAGCTCCTGCATCCAGCGAGGCCATCATAACCGTGTCCTCGTCGAGCTTCAGGTCTTCGTTATCAACGACAATAACGCCTTTTTTGTCGAATGACCATGAAACACAGCCTGCCATGCCCATATTGCCGCCGTATTTATCGAAATAGTGCCGCATTTCGGAGGCAGTTCGGTTGCGATTATCCGTCATTGTTTCAACAATCACGGCAACTCCGCAGGGTCCGTAGCCTTCGTAAGTTATGCTCTCATAGTTTGAAGAATCACCGGTGCCCATTCCTTTTTCTATGGCACGCTTAATATTATCGTTGGGCATATTTGCGGCTTTTGCCTTAGTGATTACCGCTGCAAGGCGCGAGTTGTTGGCGGGATCTCCGCCGCCGCCCTCTTTAACTGCAACAATCATTTCTCTGGCGATTTTTGTAAATATTTTACCGCGTTTTGCATCCGCGGCTCCCTTGGTTTTCTGAATATTGTGCCATTTGGAATGACCGGACATATCAACAGCTCCTCTTGTGTTTTGCAGTCGATATTCTATCATACAATCAAAGCGGGTGCAAGTACTTATTCCTCCAATTCAACTTTGAAAGCTCACTTTGCACGCGGTATCAGAAGCGGTCTTCGGGAAACATTAAAGCCATCCGCTGCTTTATTGGCATTTTCAATCATTTCCATTGTCGAGCCGTATTTTTTGGCAAGGCTCCAAAGGTCGGATTCTCTCGGTGAGCAGATAACAACAAGCGACGGGCGACTGACACCCTTTGAAATGCACTCCTCGCTCATTTCAAGGCCGCACACGGCGATTATCTCCTGATACTCCCTTATGTTATACACAATCGAAACATCAGCGCTGAATTCCGCATTCGGCCCCGTACCCATAACTGCAGTTTTATCGCAGCAAACCGCCTTGAGTCTCAGCTCCTGATTCACGGCAAGCTCAATCTTTTCGTCAGCTGAGAGTTTAAGCTCGATTGCCTCAGGCTCTCTCCCTTCCGAAAGTCCGACGCCGCTCACATTAGCGCGGACGGAAATTTCGCTGCCCTCGGCTTCAGCACAGATTTCGGAGATGGCGGCATACATTATTTCCGTCAGGGCAGCTCTTGACTGCAGTTTGCCTCTCATATTAAGCATCAGCGTCTTTTCCGGCTGGCATTTCACAAGCTTCATAGACGCTGTTTCCGCCGTGATCTTATATTCGTTGCTGTAAGCGTCAGCGATGTAGGCGGAGCATTTTATCTCACGGCTCACCGCCTGAGCTGTCATGTGATACTGCGCGGAGCACATAAAGTCATTTTCTCTTCCGGAAACTATTGTAAATTCCGCGTCCTTGAGCCTGATACAGACGGAATTCATAATGTCTTCACCGTAGGTATCAAGCTCCATTATTTGTGAAAACTGTGTTGAAAACCTGCTGTCAAACAAACTGTCGTCGTTTTCGTTCAGGAACACCGCCGTTGTATTTGCCTCAGCCTTAATAACCAACTTATTCCCGACTGCTTTTACATCGGAAACGCAGATTTCCGTCTCGGCGCTGAGCATTTTAACACTCATACTACCGCTTTCTGAAAGCCTGTATTCATCCGAAACAACAAAACTTTTTTCGTTTATGCAAACAATGGGAGTATGTTCAATTTCCTTTTGAAGGATATATACGGGCGCCTTTTCATCCTCGCATAAGTTGTCCCAAAACACCAGCTTATCCGCCGCAAGGCAGCAGATATGGGCGGAAACATTCGCTCTTATCAGCAGCTTGCGCGGATTTAATGTTCGGGCATCGAGATTGCAAAGCGCGCACTTCGTTACGATTTTCGTGTTTTCATCTGCTCCGGGAACAGCTGTCATCATATCCAAAGGCATTTTCGCTGACAGATGCTGCACTTTTCCGCTTCCGTCAGCGGCATACATTATGCTTATCTCAATTGCCGCGCATACTACAATTTCATCTGCCTTAGCCTTCTGAGACGACAGCAGCAATTGCCCGCGGATGTCGAGAATCTTCCCAATATCCGCGCATACGTCAGGTACAACCAGCTCCATAGTTTCCTCTTTGGCAATTTCATTATCGTATATAGGTTTAAAATAATGGCTTGTAGCGGCGTTAAGCGCAACGCGCATATTATCAGTCCTTTCATTACTGTTTCTCTTAACAGTATGATTAGGACCTGCCATTTATTCTTTTTTTATCGATTGAGGACTAACGAAACAGCTTTCCGAGAAGAAGTCTGATAAATTTCGGCGGATAAAAAATCCTTACTTTCATATTGACCTCCAAATGTTTAGTTTAATATCTTCTCAGCACGCATAAGCCTACATATATCAGGAAGGCTCCGAGAACAAACCACCAGAATGACGAGGGCAAAACCAACGCAAGCAGCACAAACACCCCGAGCAGCGCCACCAAACAGCCGATTCTGCAGCGGGGTCTTACATTCTTTCGCATTATAGCTCCCTCCTGTCTAACAAAAATTTTCCCTGTGCATATTATGTACTTGGTACATTATACGCACAGGGAAAACAATTTGTGATTAAAAGGGTTATTTCAGTTCCCAGTCTTTAATCGCGGCGGCGGCTTCATAGAGCTTAACATAGCTCTCGTGCCGTGATTTTGCTATGATATTTTCTTTTACTGCGGCAAGCACGGCACAGCCCGGCTCCTTAACATGCGCGCAGTCGTCAAAGCGACAGCTGCCGATATACGGCGCAAACTCTCGGAACGAATATTGAAGACTCTGTTTCGGAATATGCTCCATTTTTTCAAGATCAAACGAGCCGAAGCCGGGTGTATCGGCGATATAGGCTCCGTCACCAAGCGAGAATATCTCCACATGGCGCGTGGTATGTCTGCCGCGCCCGAGTTTATCGCTCACCTCGCCGACTTTGATGTTAAGCTCCGGTGCGAGAGCATTGAGTATACTTGATTTTCCGACGCCCGAGTTCCCGGTAAAGGCACACAGCTTTCCCTTTATCGCCTCGCGCAAATCGTCAATGCCTTCGCCCGTATCTGCGCTTGTCCTTAAAAGCGTATAGCCGGTGGTTGCGTAAATCTCGAATAGGCTATCGCCTCTGTCCATATCTGTTTTGTTAATACAGATAATCACTTCGCATTGTGCGTACCCGGCAAGCGCCGTGACTCTGTCGATTAAAAAAGGGTCAGTTATCGGATTTACGGCTGAAGCCAGAATTACCATGCAGTCAATATTTGCAACCGCGGGTCGGACAAAGCTGTTCTTGCGCTCGCGGATATTATCAACTGTGCCCTTGCCGTTTGAATCGAGGCAAAAATCAACCATATCCCCGACAAGAGGACTAATCCCCTCCTGTCTGAAGCGTCCTCGTGCTCTGCACTCGAAAACTCTCTCGCCGGACTGAACATAGTAAAAGCCGCTCAGAGCCTTGATTATTCTGCCGGTTTCCATCAAACACCTGTCTCGGCGCTCGCGCTCGGTACCGCAGAGGGCGCTGTGGAAACATCCGGAGTAGGCGTTTCCTCAGGTCCTTTTGAAACTTTTAAGTATATTACCGTATGCTCCGCAACGGATTCGCCCCCATCTATGCTCTGCCATAGAACGGTTCCTTTAGGCAAATCGCTTTTAACCTCGCTTATACTCCCCACATCAATAGTGAGCGCATTAAGCTTTGAAACTGCCGTATCTCTGGATTTTCCAATAAGATCGGGCATTGTCACCTGCTTAAGTTCAGGTCCGCCGCTGACGGAGATAAAGACCGTTGAGCCTGCCGCAGCCTGTTCATTTGCCGCAGGAGCCGTTGAAACCACATAGCCCTCCGTAATTGTGTCGGAAGCGACTGTTTCAACCTCAACCACAAAACCCAGCTTCTCAAGAGCAATGGTGGCCTCGCGATATTCGTGGTTAACCATG
Organism: uncultured Oscillospiraceae bacterium; assembly: GCA_964459785.1. Classification (GTDB taxonomy): domain Bacteria; phylum Bacillota; class Clostridia; order Oscillospirales; family Oscillospiraceae; genus UBA2658. Next base: position 145,129 of record CAYWNW010000002.1, read on the forward strand.
TCAGGCATTGTCGTCATCATTATTCCCGTGCTGACCGTTAACTCGATGTCAATTCCGTCCTCGCTCAAAGCTATGCTGCGCCCCGCGGCGGGCTTCTGACTGATTATTTGACCCTCGGGTGTGTTCGGGTCAATAGCGTATTTCACATAAAAATTGAAGGTATCCTCGTATGCTTTACTGTTGATTGTTTCCTCGCTGTCTTCGCCGACAAAACTTGGTATTTCAATTCTCTCCGAATCAACAAAGATGTCTTTAATCCAAAAATTCCAGAGGAATGAGAGAACTGCAATGAGAAAAATTGTTATCAGAGCAAAGCCGGAAAAAGTGCTGACTCTTCTGGTGCGAGCCTTTCTGCTCTTATAGCTCTCGCCCCGAACAAGCTCCTTTGTTCCGAAAAGCCGTCCGAACAAGGATGGTTCGCTGTCGTCCGCGAGCCGCATACCGTTATCAGTTACCGAGTCTGAGCTTATTGAAGCCTGACTTTTGCGGAAAGCCTCGAGATCGCTTAAAAGCTCATCCGCGGATTGATAGCGGGAATTTATATCGGTAGCCATTGCGCGGAGGATAATATTTTCAAATGCAACTGGGATTTCGGAGTTAATGTCGCCCGGAAGAGTCAAAAGCTGACTTAAATGCTGAACCGCAATAGCTTCAACCGTTTCACCCTCGTAAGGCAGCCTGCCTGTCAGCATTTCGTACATGACAACGCCGAGAGAGTAAATATCTGCACGGGCGTCAACCGTATCACCATGAGCCTGTTCGGGGCTTATATAATGAATGGAGCCCATTGTTTCGAGTGTCTCGACACTGCTCTCGGTCTGGAGATGGGCGATACCGAAATCGGCAACCTTGATGCTGCCGTCTTTAACAACCATTATGTTCTGCGGCTTTATATCGCGGTGAACAATTCCTTTGCCGTGCGCGTGATCCAGGGCTCTGGCAATCTGCGTTGCAAAATGCAGGGCTTCCTTCCAGCTTAGAGCACCCTTTTTTTGCATGTACTGCTTTAAAGTTATACCCTCCAAGAGCTCCATAACGATATACTGGCAGTTGGAATCACGGCTGAAATCGTAAACCGCGACAATATTGGGGTGTGACAGCATTGCGACAGCCTGGGATTCCGCACGGAAGTGCTCGCGGAATTCGTTGTCATTGGCAAATTCGTCCTTAAGAACTTTTACCGCTACGTAACGATTCAATCTGTGACAAAGAGCCTTATATACAACGGCCATTCCGCCGGAACCGATTACCTCGAGTATTTCATATCTGTTGTCAAGAAGCTGACCCAGATACCTGTCCATGCAATTTTCCATTATCTATCCTCCAATACGCGAGGTTATTTTCTGATAAGGCCAACCGTAACATTGTCCGGCGCGCCTCTTGAAAGAGCCATGTCAAGCAGCTGTTTGCCGATACCGGCAAGATTTTTCCTGCTCCTAACGATGTCGAGAATTTCGGTATCGCTTAAGGTGTTGCTCAAACCGTCAGAACACAACAGAAGAAGGTCGCTTTTATTAAGCTCGAGCAAAAAAGTGTCACAAACAACCGTTCTGTCAACACCCAACGCGCGGGTTATTATATTTTTCTTGGGGTGATTGCGCGCCTGTTCGCGGGTAATAGCGCCCTTTCCGACCATTTCCTCAACAAAGGAATGGTCGCGGGTTACCTGTGATATTTCACCGTTTGAAATGAGGTAAGCCCTGCTGTCTCCGACATTTGCAACACAGCATTCCTTCCCCCTGACGATAACCGCCACAAGTGTAGTACCCATGCCTTCACAGCTTTTATCCTTGCTCCCGCGCTCAAAGACTTTCTCGTTTGCAAGGAAGGCCGCACTTACCGCAAGCTCTGATAAATTGACTTTGTTTTTCTTATCCGAAAGACTTTCGGTTACCTGCTCCGTGAAAGAATTAAGCGCAATCTCGCTTGCAATTCCGCCTGCTCTCGCGCCTCCCATTCCGTCGCAAAGCGCGAGAACCGCATAGGACGGAAGCGTGTTTTGGATAAACCTCACGCAGTCCTGATTTTCGCTTCTCACCTTACCAACATCGGTTATGGTGTAGCCTCTCATTTGCCCCTCCTATACACGCAGTCATCTCTGTTCTAAATGCGCGCAAGCCCTTTGTTTATCACTTTCCGCCTTTGGCGACATTTCTTCTCAATTGACCGCAGGAAGCCTCAACGTCGCTTCCGAGCCTTCTGCGAATTGTTGCATTCGCGCCGTTTTCTTCGAGAATCTTCACGAAGTTTTTTAGATTTTCCGCTTTTGAGGGACTAAACTGTCTCTCCTCAACATGGTTGAGCGGGATTAGATTGATATGAGCGCCGCAGGAATTCGCAATTTTCGCAAGCTGAAGCGCCTGCTGCGGCGAGTCGTTAACCCCGTCAATCATCGCGTATTCAAAGGAAATCCTTCTGCCGGTTTTTTTATAGTAGCGCTTACACGCCGATATCAGCTCGCGGACTCCCCTGCCTCTGTTTGCGGGCATGAGCTTTGTGCGCGTTTCGTCATCGGGTGCGTGAAGCGATATTGACAAGGTCAATTGTAAATTAAGCTGCGCCAGTTTGTCAATTTTTTCTGTCAGTCCGCAGGTTGAGAGCGAAATGTGCCTCATTCCGATATACATTCCGTCCGGATGATTTACGAGCCTCAAAAACTTAATTACATTGTCATAATTATCCAGCGGCTCCCCTATCCCCATAAGCACGATATTCGAAATGGAAAGTCCGGAATCAAGCTGCGAGAACAGGACCTCGTCCAGCATTTCGGAGGGCTCAAGATTGCGAACCAAACCGCCGATAGTCGAGGCGCAGAAGGCACATGCCTGGCGGCAGCCGACCTGTGTTGAGATACAGACCGTGTTTCCGTGCTGATAGCTCATGACAACTGTTTCAACCGCGTTGCCGTCCGATAACTCCCAAAGGTATTTTATCGTACCGTCAAGCTGTGAAACCTGCTTTCGTATCGGCGTCGGTGCATTAAGCAAAAAATTTTCGTCCAACGCTTTGCGAAGCTTCAAGGGTAAATCCGACATCTCGTCGAAAGAGCGGACGCCTCTGTTGAGCCATGTAAATACCTGCTTTGCTCTGTATTTCGGCTCACCCATTTCGGCAAACGCGGCCTCAAGCTCCTCGGGAAGCAGGGATTTTATATCAATTTTCATCTTGTTTCCTCAATTTGCAGATAAAAAACCCATCGGTGTGGTGAATGTGCGTATAGAGATTCAGTCTTCCGTCACTGATCTCGCCTATAGGCGCAGGCAAAATGAAGCTCTCGGCTTTAAACTCTTTGTGCTCTAAAAGAAACTTGTCGATAACTCCGCCGTTTTCCTGTCCCAGAACAGTGCAGGTTGAGTAGAGCAGCACGCCACCGTCTTTTACGCAGGGAGCGAGTCCGTTAAGTATGTTGAGCTGAGCATCGGGCAGCTTTTCAATTTCCGAAAGCTCCTTAAACCGAATGTCAGGTTTTTTGCGAATAACCCCCAGCCCCGAACAGGGAACGTCGGCTATAACAATATCGCAGGCGGAATATAGGCTCTTGTCAGGCTTTGAGGCGTCCATAACGTTTGTGGTGATTATATCGATTCCAAGACGTTTTGCGCCCTCTCTAATCCTTGCAAGCTTGTTTTCGTGAATGTCATTAGAATATATTTTGCCGTTGTTTTTCATGGCGAGTGCTAAGGCAAAGCTCTTTCCGCCGGGAGCGGCGCAGGCGTCAAGCACTGTGTCCCCGGGTTTTGGGGAGGCGGCAAGCACGGAAAGACGCGCCGCCGCGTCCTGAACGTAAAACAGTCCGTCAGTATGCTCTTTAAGCTGTGCGATATCACCCGAGCCGTAAATATCAAAGCAATCAGGCACAAGGTCGTGAGGCAGGACAAATATGCCCTTTTTTTCGAGCAATGCCGCAAGCTCCGAAGAACTTGTTTTCAGAGTGTTAACCTGAATTGTGAGCGGGGCGACCTCGTTGTTTCCTCTTAAAAGCGCTTCGGCAAATTCCGTGCCGAATTCAGCGGTGAGCTTTTTGACCAGTGCTGAAGGAGTGCCGTATTTTATCGACAGATACTCGTTATAATCCTTTTTCGGTATTTGCGGCAATTTATCCTTATTGTCGGCAATTTTGCGAAGTACAGCGTTAACAAGACCGCTCGCACGGGAAAATCCGCTCTTTTTGCAGAGCTCCACGCCCTCGCTGACTGCGGCGTGCGGCGGAATTTTGTCCAAAAAAAGTATTTGATAGACGCCCAGGCGCAAAATATCCCGAACTTTCGGTTCGAGCTTCTGCGCTTTGACCGCGAAATGGTCGATATAGAAATCACAAAGCAGCATATTCTGCAAAACGCCGTAGCATAGCCTCGTGCAAAGGGCTCCGTCCTTTGCGTTTAAACCTGCCGTTTGGATCACACTGCCGAGCAGCGCGTCTGAAAACGCCTGATTTCTTCGGCAGCGCTCTAAAACGGATAAAGCCGCTTCTCTGGCCGATTTCGCCATCGTAACCTCCTATGCAAAATTGAGTGATATTATTGACACATGGGATGCCCGCAAAGATATTCCGCAGCTGACATCTGCTTGCCGCATAAGGCTTGCAGACGCGTAATCAAAAGTGTTTCGCCATTACCGCAGGCGATCTCGATTCCTTTTTTTCTGTCGGCGGAAACCACTGTTCCCGCCGGTTTATCGGTTTTATTATCGGTATACTCCGCTGCAAAAATCCTAAACTGGCAGTCTGAAATCTCTGTTGTCGCAACAGGCCAGGGGTTAAGCCCGCAGATATGCTTAACTATCTCCCGCGGGGTTCTGTTCCAATTAATCGGGCTCATTTCTTTGCTAAGCGGCGGTGCAAAAGTTGCACTCTTCGCGTCTTGCGGTGTTCTGGGTGCACGGCCGAGCTCAATGTCTCGCACCGTTTTGCACAAAAGCTCAGCTCCGAGCTCACGCAGACGTTCAAAAAGCTCACCGGAGCTTTCAAACTCACCGATTTCGGTTTCGGCGGTGTAAATAATGTCTCCGCTGTCAAGCTCGCTTGCAAGGTACATAGAACTGACACCCGTTACCTTGTCGCCGTTTAGAACCGCCCATTGTATCGGCGCGGCACCCCTGTATTTCGGCAGAAGTGAGCCGTGAATGTTGATAGTCCCCTTTTCAGGAACGGCCAAAATGTCATCTGGCAAAATTCTTCCGTAGGCTACAACCACAACAAGTTCGGGCTCAAGCGATTTTAGCATTTCAAGCGCCGTTCCGTCGCGCATTTTTTCCGGTTGAAACAAAGGTATATCGTTTTCGAGCGCAATTTCCTTAACAGGGCTTGAACACAGCTGCATTCCCCTGTTTTTTGGCTTATCGGGCTGAGTAAATACGCCGACAACATTAAATTTTTCGTCCAAGAGACGTTTAAGCGACGCCGCAGCAAAATCAGGCGTGCCCATAAAAACAATACGCATCGGCGCTCATCTCCAATTATTTCTTTTCTTCGTTTAATTCCTCGGGCGTCATCATACGCTCGGCGCGTTCGGGGAACAGCACCCCGCTAAGATGGTCAAGCTCATGGCAGAAACATCTTGCGGTCAAAGCTTCGCCCTCGACCTCAAAGAAATTGCCGTTTCTATCCTGCGCGCGAACCTTAACCAGGTTCGGGCGTGTTACTATACCATATTGCCCGGGCAGGGACAGACAGCCCTCGGGACCTCTTTGCTCACCGTCTTCCGAGATAATTTCGGGGTTAATGAGCTCAATTACATATTCCTCCCCGTCCTCGGGGACATTGGTTTCCAAAACGACTACCGCCTGCCGCAGGACTCCCACTTGCGGCGCGGCAAGACCCACTCCGCCCGATTCCAGAAGCGTCTGCGTCATGTCGTCAAGTAAAATGTGGAGCCTGTCGTTAAACTCCGTTACGGGACGGCAGTGCTTTTCAAGCACGCTGTCGCCTTTTTTAACTATACTGCGAATGGCCATATCCAAAACTCCTGTTCAAAGAAAAATCTTTATGTATCTGTTATTAAATGGCGTTAATATCTCCGAAAACGGTAACGCCCTTAAATTCCTTGTTTGTGTTGCAGAAAATAATGACATTTGAAATCAGCTCTCGAAGCGTTTTATCCTCTTTGCAGGAAATTGTCAGCCGATAGCGAAAGCTTAAATTAACTCGGACAACGGATAAGGGCGCGGGTCCGAGAATACGAACATCGGCTCGTCCCGCAAGCTCTTTTGTCAAAATTTTCTTAGCGGTGTTAAGGCAGCGCAGAACGGCGGATTCGCTTTGACCGACTGCGGTTACTGAAAATAAGTCGGAAAACGGCGGACACCACTGAAGTCTTCGCATTTCAAGTTCGCCCGAATAGAAGCCGTCGTAATCCTGATTTGCTGCCTGCTGGATGACTTGATTTTGTGGTGTAAAGGTTTGAATAACTGCTCTGCCGGCAACTTCTCCCCTTCCGGAGCGCCCGACCACCTGAGTGATGAGGGAAAAAGTTCTTTCCGAAGCTCTGTAATCTCCTGCATAAAGCGATTGATCCGCCATTAGAACGCCGACAAGCGTTACATTCGGGAAATCTAGTCCCTTTGTAACCATTTGGGTGCCTATGAGAATCGGAATTTTCTCATCCCGAAAACGGTTCAGCAGAACGTCATGAGACCCTGCACCTGAAACCGTGTCCAAATCAAGTCGCACCACTTGCGTTTCGGGGAAAAGCTCACGAAGCGTTTCCTCGATTTTTTGCGTTCCCGCACCGACAAAGTTCAGCTTGCCGCCGCAGTCCGGGCAAAAATCATCGACACTCTGCGAATGACCGCAGTAGTGGCACATAAGCCGCCTGTTTGCGCTGTGATAAGTAAGACTGACGCTGCAGCGGGGGCACTTATAAGTATAGCCGCATTCGCCGCAGCTAATAAGCTTCGAGCTACCGCGGCGGTTGAGAAAAAGTATGCTCTGCTCGCCTTTTTCTATATTGTCACTAAGTTCATTTATGAGTACCGAGCTTAAATCTCCGCCGTTTCCGCTGCGCAGTTCCTTTTTCATATCTACTATAACAACCTGCGGCAGCGACATTTGGTTGTATCTCGAAGGAAGTGAAAAAAAACTATATTTGCCGATTTCGGCGTTGTAGCGAGTAACGACATCCGGTGTCGCGCTGCCAAGCAGCAGGAAGGCTCCAGTCTGCGCGCAGCGGAATTTTGCAATGTCTCTGGCATGATAGCGCGGAGCATTTTCGGACTTGTAGCTGTCCTCCTGCTCCTCGTCGATGATAATAAGCCCCAAATTCTGAACAGGAGCAAATACAGCGCTGCGTGTGCCAATAACGACTCTCGCCGCCCCGTTTTTTATTCGCTTCCATTCATCGTAACGCTCACCGGCTGTCAAACTGCTGTGCATAACGGCGATTTCCTCCCCGAAATATGAGGAGAAGGTTTCCAGCATTTGCGGTGTCAGCGCGATTTCCGGAACCATGAGTATTGAGGCTTTATCCTGTTTTATTAGCGATTCAATAAGGTGAATGTAAACCGAGGTTTTTCCGCTGCCTGTAACCCCGTAAAGCAGAGCACAGGCCGCGTTATTGTCGTTTGAAAGCTTTAATAGTCCGTCAAACGCCTTTTTCTGCTGCTGTGTCAATTCAGGCAGAGAGAGCTTCTTACCCTCCCTGTATTCGGGTCTGCGAAAAACCTCAATGCTGTCTATTTCAATCAGACCGTCCTGCTCAAGCCTCTTAATTACGGCATTTCCCGCACCCGTCAGATAACGGATATCATTGACGGTAGCACCTCCGAAATTCGCCAGAAGCTCAAGCACAGCCGCCTGTGATGGCGCGCTGCGCTTCTTTGAAGCCGCTAAATCAACTGCGCTTTCAGTCGGAACAGCGAGAGAAACGAAGCTCACCGTCTTGTCCTTGATTCTTCGGCTTTCGAAGCTGTCCGTAATGAGAATGTTCTTTGAGCAAAGTGCGCGCAGAGCGCTCCCGGGATTATCCTCGCCGAAGGCAAGCTCCAGGTCGCGATACTCGCATACGCCGCCGTGCGCAAATATAACGTCAAGAAGCTTGCGCTGCTTTTCAGAGCGGTTTGCCGCGGTGTATGCCTCGTCTTTTCCGATACCCTCTGCGATGCGGCAGCTTGCACTTAGGTTATACCATATACCCGCGGGCAGCATAGCCTTGACAGCGTCGTAAACCGTGCAGAAGAAGCGCTCACGCAACCAGAGCGAAAGCTTAATAAGCTCCTGCGACAGCACAGGATTCTCATCCAAAATCGAACTGACGCACTTGAGTTTTTCGCAGTCGGAGCTTTGATAAAGGCTTAGTACTATTCCCTCGGATTTCCTGTTGCCCTTGGAAAACGGCACTATTACCCGCATTCCCTGCTTAAGAGTGCCTGCAAGGTTTTCGGGAACGATATAGTCATAAGGCTTGTCTATCTGATAGGTTGCGGCTGAAACCGCAATTTTTGCAACAGTTTTTTCCACATTCCAGCGCTCCTTTATCAGATTTGCCAAAGCCTGTGTGACCTAGTTTTTTGTAACCGCCTTGATTTTTCCGGTATATACCTCGTCTATCGCGGTTGACACGGGCTTTTTATCCAGATGGATGCCATTATCGTCGGCTTCGCTGGAAATTTCTCTGGCTCTGCGGGAAATCAGGTTGACAAGAAGATAACGGCTTCCGATTTTCTGTACCAAATCGGAAAGAGGGGGATAAAGCATCATAATGAACACACCTTTGTTAAATATATTTTTCGTTCTTCCGCCTTGCATTTTTCAGCGGTGATAATGGATTTAATTTCATTGGCTGCCGTATCGGGGTCGTCGTTTATAACGATGTAGTCGTAATTGAGCGCCATCGAATATTCGAACCTTGCCGTTTTAATACGCTGTTTGATTTTTTCTTCACTGTCCGTTCCTCTTGAGTGAAGCCTCTTCTCGATTTCAGAGAAATCAGAGGGAATGACGAAGATCAGTATAGCCTCCGGACAGCTGCTCTTTATCTGCATCGCGCCCTGAACCTCAATGTCAAAAAGGACGCTCAGTCCCTTTTCGAGGCTTGCGGTTACGGGAGCTTTCGGTGTTCCGTAATAGTTATCGACATACTGCGCATGCTCAAGCAGCTCACCGTTTTCAATCATATTGCAAAAATGCTCGTTGTCCGTGAAAAAGTAGTCAACGCCTTCACATTCGCCCTCACGCGGTTTTCTGGTTGTGGCGGAAACGGAAAACACGATGTCTTTTTCATCTTCCATAACCCGCGAAATGACCGTGCTTTTACCGGCGCCCGAGGGTCCGGAAACAACAATCAATTTCCCGCAATCACTCATTTTCCGGTTCACCCCCGACATCCTGTTCGTTTTTGCCGCTCATTCTGCCCGCAACGGTTTCGGGCTGAATCGCGGAAAGAATAACGTGTCCGCTGTCCATAATGACAACAGCTCTGGTACGTCTGCCATAGGTTGCGTCTATGAGCTGCCCCCTGTCGCGCACGTCAAGAATAATGCGCTTAATCGGCGCCGATTCGGGACTGACAATCGCGATCACGCGGGAGGCCGATACCATATTGCCAAAGCCGATGTTAATAAGTTTCAAGGTCAAAACCTCTCTCTACTCAATATTTTGAACCTGTTCCCTGATTTTTTCTATTTCAGACTTCATGTCAAGAACCGTGCGTGTTATTTCGTTATTGTTGCACTTTGAACCGATTGTGTTGGTTTCGCGGTTAAGTTCCTGAACTATGAAGTCCAGCTTTCTTCCCGTCGGAACGTCGCTGATAAGCATTTCGCGCATCTGGCTAATATGGCTGCGCAGCCGAACCGTTTCCTCGTCGGTGGCGATATGGTCGGCATAAATCGCGGCCTCAGTGAGTATGCGTCCCTCGTCAATCTGCTTGTTTTCAAGGATTTCCTGCATCTTTTTTGTAAGTCTTTCGCGGTATTCCGTTACGACCTGAGGTGAGCGGGCTTCAACGAAGGCAACATTTTTCTCGATTGTGTCAAGGCGCATGCTGATATCCTCATAAAGCTTCTGCCCCTCTCGCTCGCGCATGGCGTCGTAATCGCCCAGAGCTTTGTCCAGAATCTGCATCAGTTCCTTATGCGCCGCTTCCTTCTCAATCTCTTTCTTGTCCAGAGTGAGGACATCTGTTAGTCTTGCGATTTGATAAGCCGTTACATCGGAGCTTACACCGAGCTTTGCTCCGATTGTTTCTAGCGCTTCTTTGTAGCTTTGAGCCAAATCCTCGTTGACGTTTACCGCTATCCCCTCGCCCGAAGCTGTATCAAAAGATATGAAAACATCCACCTTGCCCCGTGACACATGAGCTTGAACTGCTGATTTTACAGCTTCTTCGGCATACATAAAGCTGCGCGGCAGACGCACGGACGTATCTAAATAGCGGTTATTTACGCTTTTTAGCTCGACAGAGAGCTTGTAAACTCCGTTCACCGCTTTCGCGCCGCCATAACCTGTCATGCTTTTTACCATACTGTTATATCCTTTCCGCAAAAACGTATTTCTCGATTTTGCGCAATTGAGCTTTTTCAAATATGCGGAACTGCCTAACTGATTTTTACATAAACGCTGTACTCGCCGATAGCTCCGACTCCAGTAAAGCCGTCAACATATACCTTTGCGGGCGGCTGGAAAACACCCGTTGTTGACCCTATATCAGAAAGGTCGGCAACTACTCTGATGTTGTTCGCCGCGATTTTTGAAAGGACGTTACTCTTTCCGCGCAGCGTAACCTCGACATTTTCGGTTACAACGGTAGCCTTTTTCCCGTTAGTACCGTTTATCGTTGTTATGTTGGTAACATTGAATTTTTTGGTTTCAAGCCCGATTACTTCAACTGTAACCTTAACCTCCGTAATGCCGGTTACATTTGAGATATCGTTATCAAGCACGATATTGAAGCTATCCTCAAAAGAGCTCGCAAACGAAGTAAGGTCCACGGTCCCAAGAACTATTTTATTGATTCCCTCCAATGTTTCGGCATCACCCGCTATTGTAATGGTTGAAGGCTCACAGGTAATCTTAACATTTTCGGAAGTCGCTCCGCCGCCCTCCACCAAGTCGACTGTAAGAGGCACTTCCTTGGTTGATGTTACCGGAACAGTGACTGAAACCGTTTCATCTCCCAGAGTTATATTTCCCAAGTCAACATCATTGCCGTCCGAGTCCTTGAGGACATAGGAGGAAACAAACTGAATTGTCTTGCTGACATCATCGCGGTCAACCTCAACCCAGGCGTAAGCCACCTTGCTTATCTCGCTTTCGGGTCCGCTGATTGTAACGGTCTGTGGGTCAAATTCAATCGGATGAGCTGCATAGCCCTCAGCCACTGTGCCGACAAAGCTGCCTTCAAGCTCAACAGTCTTCGTGCTTGTCTTATCTATGTTGAAGGAAATATTACCCGGCAGGATGTTCACAATATCAATTGAGCTTTTATCGCTGCCCTGCGGAAACTCCAGCTCGAGAGATGAGTTGTAAATTCCCTTTGAGCTAAATTTTGATACGTCAACAACCGCAGTAATCTGCGTTGAGGAAAGCTTTGCGATTTCGCGCCTTGTCGCCCTGATTCTGACGCTAACGGTGTTTGAGCTGACGTTAGAGATGACAAGCTCATATTTTTCGAGCAAGTTTTCCTCGCCCTTAAAGACTACCTGAACCCCGTCAAAGGTACGTTCTATTACGTCCCCCTCAGAAGTTGTCACATAGACCCACAAAAGCACCGAAGCAAGCAGTGAAACAACAACCCAAAGGAACTTGCTGTCAAGTATTCCGGATTTTACTTTCTTTTTATCCATTCTTCTTCACCCTAAAGAAATCAAGGTAAAATTTCTTCTTATCGCCCGCGCTCAGTTCTTCATCAATAATAAGCTCGTTCCTGAGAATTTTCTCAAAGGTTTCCGCTGAAAGGTGGCGTTTAAGCATGCCGTCCACCGCAAGCGAAACCGCTCCTGTTTCCTCTGAAACAATGGCAACCACCGCGTCCGAATGCTCGCTCATTCCGATGCCCGCCCTGTGGCGCATTCCCAGGTCGCGGCTTAAATTCTGATTGTTTGAAAGCGGAAGCATGCAGCCGGCGGCGGCAATTCTGCCCTCGCTGATTATTACTGCGCCGTCGTGCAAAGGAGCCTTGTTATAGAAAATATTTTTAAGAAGTTCCGCCGTTGTGTCGGAATTTACGATTGTGCCCGTGTTTATCTGGTTATCAAGCTTATTGAGACGCTCAAAAACGATAAGCGCGCCTGTTTTATTTTTTGACATCGCTGTGCAGGCTATAACGGTTTGCGTTATCGCCGTATCGATGGTTTGAACATGGACGTCGCCTCGGAAAAGATTCATAATACTTCCGCTTCCCACTCTTTCAAGTGCTCGGCGAAGCTCCGGCTGAAATAAAATTACAAGAGCAAGCAGACCAACCTCAACCGTCTTGCTTATAATAAAGTTTATAACGGTTAAATTAAGCCAATCGGATACCCACAGCACGAGGAGAACAACCACCACTCCTTTTGCAATTTTGTGGGAGTTTGTCCTGCGTATAATGCCGATAAGCTTGTATATCAAAAACGCGACAATAAGGATGTCGATTATATCCGGCACCCTTGCAGACAGAAGATAATGCACTGTCTGTGAAATTGAGTTTTTGAGCTGCTCCATAGGAAATACCTTCTATCTGTAAGTCATAGCGGCATTACTGCCGAGCTTTGCCTAAATATCCGCTGACAAGCTTACAAGCGAATGCAATTACACAAAGATAATTATATAATAATTGGCCCCAAATGGCAAACTATAATACACTTATTTACAAAGTATTCAATACTTTTTTTAGAACGTCGGCGGCGTAATACGTTTCCGAAAGCGTATTAAAGGGAGAAAAGCTGAATCGAACGGTGCCCTCTTCTATTGTCCCGACAGTTTCGTGAGCAGTCGGAGCACAGTGCAAGCCCGCCCTGACGCAGATTCCGGCCTTTCCCAGCCTTTCGGCAAGTTCATCGGAGCCGATTCTGCTGCTCATTACGGAAAGCACCCCCGATTGCATATTCATCCCCTCGTCATAGAAAAGCTTCAAATCGGGAATACCGCTGATTTTATCCGCAAAGGCGGAGCAGAGCTTTTTTTCATGCTTAACTATCGCGTCACTCGGCTTTGAGATGATAAATTCCACACCTTTGGCAAGCCCTGCTATACCCGCGACATTGTGGGTTCCCGCTTCAAGTCTGTCCGGAAGAAAGTCCGGCATGAGGTTAGTTGCGCTGTTGCTTCCCGTGCCTCCGTATAATACCGGAAATACCTCGCTGTTGCAAAGCAGAACGCCCGTACCCTGCGGTCCGAGCAGCCCCTTATGCCCCGGCATTGCGATAAATGCCGCGTCGAGCTGCGAGAAATCAAGTGGTATTGCGCCCGCCGACTGCGAAGCGTCGATAATCAGAGGTACGCCGTATTGATGACAGAGGGCAGATATTTCCCGAATCGGCAAAATAAATCCGAAGGCGTTCGAAACATGGCTGCAAACAGCACATTTTGCGCCCGGAAGAGCATTTCTGAAGGCTTCAAGCGCAGCGCTTTTATTGAAAAGTTCGGATCTTGCAATATAAATATCCGCACAGCGCGCTTTTAGAGGCCTTGTAACGGAATTATGCTCATAACCCGAAATTACAACTCTGTCCCCCTCCGAAACTAGGGAGTTTATTGCTATATTAAGGCCGTGAGTGGCGTTGAAGGTGAAAATCACGCTTTCCGGCTCAGGAACATTAAAATACGATGCAAGCATCATGCGGCAGTTCAAAACACAGTCAGCCGCGAGCATTGCCGGCTTGTGACAGCCCCTGCCGGGACTTGCCATAGTCGACATAGCGCGGCTGACGGCATACGAAACCTCTCGAGGTTTTTGAAGACTTGTCGCTGCGCAGTCAAGGTAAACCATTATGGCACCTCGCTGATTGAACCGTCGTGAGAAACCATAAAGACCCGAGTCGGCCCAAGTCCGGCGTCCTTTAGCGTTGCTATTGAACGCGTAAGATTTTTTTCCGAGATTTTGACGCAGTAATTACAGCCCTGACCTGTTCCGCTCTTCGGAGCTTTCGTAATAATTGCGCTTATGCCTATACGCTCAAGTGCTCGGGAGGCTCTTTGCGCGTAAGTGAGCGATCTGCACATGAGTAAATAATGAAGCATAGAAATTTTCCCTTCCGACAGGTAGATTGACCGTAAGTCGGTCTGAGATATTCTATGCTCTAAATATGGCTCGTGTTCAATTATTCAGCAGCACAACAGCAAGGGCTGCAATTCCCTCTCCCGAACCGGTAAAGCCGAGGTGCTCCTCGGTTGTTGCCTTAACATTGACTCTGTCTGCCGAAACGCCTAATATTTCGGCGATTTTTGTCCTCATTAACGGGAAATATCCCGCAAGCTTCGGAGCCTGCGCAATGACGGTGCAGTCAAGATTTTCAACCGCAAATCCCATGTCAGATAGTCTTTTAAAAACAAGTGCCAACAGCTGTGCGCTGTCCGCGCCCTTATATTTTGGGTCTTTGTCAGGAAACATCATGCCGATGTCGCCGAGCGCTGCTGCGCCAAGCAGTGCGTCCATTATCGCGTGAAGGAGAACGTCCGCATCGGAGTGGCCGTCCAGTCCCTTGTCGAAAGGGATTTCTATGCCACCGATTACAAGCTTTCTGCCCTCCGCCAGTCTATGCACATCATAACCGTGCCCGATTCTCATAACGAAGCCCGTTCCCTTCTCGATGCTAAAATGCATTCGGCAAATCTGAGGTCCATCGGAGTTGTAATTTTGATATTCTCCTCGCTGCCTTCCGTAATGTAAACGTAAAATCCGAGATTTTCCGCAGCCGAGGCGTCGTCAAAAACGGCGATGTCGTTTTGCAGTGCGTTGGTGAGAGCGCCTTTTATAAGCTCGGGAACAAAGACCTGCGGAGTCTGCGCGCAAAATACCGAAGAGCGGTCGGGTGTTTCATTAACGAAAGAGCCCGAAACGATTTTTATCGTGTCCTTTGAGGCAATTGCGGGTATGGCCGCCTTGTGCTTATAAGCGCCTAAAATTGTTTCCTCAATTATTTTTAAGGTAACAAGCGGTCTTGCACCGTCATGAACCGCGATAAGCTTGCTGCGCTTGTCCGTCTCGGAAACGCCGCTCAATGCGGATTCAAGTCTCGTAGCGCCGCCGCAAACAATTTTTGTTGCCTTGGAAATGTTAAAGGTTTCGCATAGCTCGGCAATTTCTGTGATTTTTTCAGACTCGGTAACCACTATTATTTCTGAAACATATTTGCAGGCCTCAAAGCTCATCAGGCAATAAGCTATAACCGGAATACCTGCAAGCAGGGCAAACAGCTTGTCGCTCCCGAAGCGGTTTGAGGAGCCGGCGGCGACAATAACTGCAGAGCAGCTAATTTCATTGCGTGAAAGGTTGAAATAATTTTTAATCGGCATTTTATCCTCCGAATAATGTTGAATAGAAATTGTAAACGGGCGCGTCAGCATAAATATAAACTATGCTTACGCTGCCCGCCAACGGTTGTCAAGAAACAGCTATATTTATTCTCTGTTCAACTTCCTCATAAGTCATACATTCTGATAAAACAATTTCCGAAATCAATATCTGTTTTGCGGAGTGAAGCATTTTCCGCTCCCCTGTTGACAGACCTCTGTCAGTATCCCGCAGCATAAGACCTTTAATCACGGCGGCAACTTCCAGTAAATCTCCGCTTTTTATCTTGACCATGTTTTCCCGATAGCGTTTATTCCAGTTCTGGGTCATGTTGACCTCGATACCCGCAAAGGCGTGAATAATGCTTTCCGCCTCCGAGGGTTTGACAATCGGCCGAACTCCGATACTCTCAGTACAATCAACCGGTATCATCACCAACATGTCACCGACGGGAAGTTTGAGAACATAATAGTCTTTTTCTGCGCCGTCAACCTTGCGCTTAACTATGCTGTCTATAATACCCGCGCCGTGCATGGGGTGCGCTATCCGGTCTCCAACGCTGAACAAGTTAATCCCTCCCGTTCAAAACTTAATATGATTTGTAATATACATTGATTATACACGAAAATTCAAAAATTAGCAAGAAACTATGACAAATATTTAATTTTTGTTAATTTACGGCTTATTTGTAAGATAATAGCCTGTATATTTTGTGTCCTCAGTTTGTATAATTTTCTTGTTTCCGACTATGCTCAGAAAAGAAAAACCCCCGATTACGATGACGCAATCGGGGGTAATTTATGCAAAAAGTTATTCGGGTTTTGCCTCTTCGGCTTCGGGCGCAACCCCTGTTGCTTCGCCTGTTGAGGAAACCTCATAAACCAAAGCACTTTCTTCCGCAACCGCTTTATCCTGTTCGCCCTCTGCTGCCTTTTCAGGCTCGAGCAGCGCACGGATGCTAAGGGAAATCTTATGCTTTTCGGTGTCCACAGCGGTAATCTTAACGTCAACCGCTTCGCCGACGCTCAAAACCTCTTCGGGCTTGCCGATACGGCGATTTGAAATCTGCGAAATGTGAACGAGTCCGTCAACACCGGGCATGAGCTCGGCAAAAGCGCCGAAGGGCATGAGCTTAACGATTTTTACGTTGACAACATCGCCGACCTTATAGGTATTCATGAACTTCTCCCACGGATTTCCGTTGGGATCCTTGTAGCCGAGAGAAATTTTATGGTTTTCCTTGTCAAAGCTGATGATATAGACATCAACAGTGTCACCGACGCTCATGACATCACCGGGCTGCTTAACGCGGCTCCAGCTTAGCTCTGAAACGTGAATCATACCGTCAATTCCGCCGATGTCAACGAACACGCCGTAACCTGTGAGGGACTTTACAGTGCCCTTGAAGTGCTTGCCAACTTCGATATCAGCCCAAATCTTGTCGGAACGCTCTCTGCGCTCGTCCTTTGATACAGCGCGAATGCTGCCGACAACACGGCGGCGTCCGCGGTTAACCTCAGTGATTTTAAGGCGAACCTTTTTCTTCATAAGCTCGCTCATGTCGCCGTCCTTGGCAACACCGGACTGGGAGGCAGGAACAAAGACACGAATGCCTTTGATTGTTACTACTACGCCGCCCTTGTTCTCTTCGGTGACAATACCTTCGAGAATTGTTCCCTTTTCAACCGCTTCCTCAAGGATAACCCAAGACTTTGCGGCTTCAAGGCGCTTCTTAGAGAGCATAACGGTGCCCTCAACATCGTTAACGCGAACAACAACCGCCTCGATTGTGTCGCCAATTTTTACAAGCTGGTCGATGGGAACATCTGTATCGTCTGTAAACTCTGTGACAGGGATATAGCCCGAATGCTTTGTGCCCAAATCAACACTGATTTCTGTCGGAGTAATCGCGGCGACTATGCATTTGACGGTGTCGCCATTATATATAGTTTTAATAGACTCCTCCAGCATCTGGTCAAAGGACATTTCCGCTTCGGGGACAGTTCCTTCTACCTTTTCCTCCGGTGCTGTGGTTTCTTCAATCTTTAATTCATCATTCATGGTTTGTTTTACCTCCTTAATAATCCAGGCGGGCGTCGAGGCTCCGGCTGTGATGCCAATGGTTTGGATTCCATCAAAAGCGGATAAATCGAGTTCCTCCGCAGAGGAAACGAATTGCACCCTGTCGCAGCATTCTCTGCATATTTCCGCGAGATGGACACTGTTTGCGCTGTGTTTTGCGCCGATTACAACCATTGCACCGCACTTAAGCGACAAAGCCTTTGCGTCATTTTGCCTAATGGATGTAGCGCAACATATTGTATCAAAAATATTACAGTTTGTACACTCTTTTTTCAGAATATTTTTAATCTCTGCCAAATTGCTTTGAGTTTGCGTCGTCTGAAATACAACAGTCAGCGGAGTGCGGCGGTTTTCCTCCGCCAGATTGAGCCAGTATTCAAGCTCCTTCGCATCCGCGAATACCTCCGCATTTTCGCACCACCCGCATATCGCTGCAACCTCCGGGTGCTCTTTCATGCCGATTATAACCGGTTTTCTGCCGCTTTTTGAGGCCTCGGAAACAATCTCATGAATCTTCTTAACTTTCGGACAGGTGGCGTCAACTATTTCGCAGTTTTTTGCCGCAAGTATCTCATATTCCGTTTCGGCAACTCCGTGAGAGCGGATTACGACACAGGACTCCGGCGGAATCTCCTGCGCGCAGCGGGCTACATTCAGCCCCTCCTGCCGGAGCTTTTCGACGACAGAGTCGTTATGTATCAGCTCTCCCAGACTGTAAACGGGCTTTTTGCTTCTTTCTAATGTTTCTTCCGCGAGTTTGACCGAACGGCTTACTCCGAAGCAGAAACCCGCGCTATCGGATACAATAAGCTCTTTCAATGTTTTGGCTCCAGCGCCTGTATTTTTATCATAAGCTCGTCGGCAAGCGGCAAATAGTTTTTGTCCGCAGGAGCCTCAATTGTATAAGGTGTTCCGATAATCACCTTTGAGGAGCGAAAAATCTTCTTTCCCGGTGTTATATAAATCGGCAGTATCGGGGCTTTCATCTTGCTTGCAATTCGCACGGCGCCGCTCTTGGCGGGAACCGAGTCGTTATCGCCCACCCTCGTGCCTTCGGGAAACATCATAATCTGCTCTCCGTTTTTAAGATGCTTAATCGCAGTTCGTATTGAGCTGATGTCTGTCTCCTCGCGGTTTATGGGGAATACTCCGATTGACCTCAAAAATGCGCCCAGGACAGGGACCTTGAAAAGCTCGGCCTTTGCCATGAAAAAGAGCTGGCTCTTCCTGCCGAAGGCATAGCCTACCAAAACAGGGTCCATAAGGCTTGTATGGTTTGCGCATATTACAAGCGGCCCCGCGGGAATATTCTCCCTGCCGAAAACTGCACAAGGAAGCAGAATCCGCGCAATGGGGTATAAAATTATATAGTAAAGCAGGTACACAGATCTCATTGCGATATTTTCTCCTTGATAAGAGTGCATATTATTTCAAAGCTTTGAACCAGGGTGTTCCCCGTTGTGTCGAGAATCGTTGCACCATCCGCAGGACGCAGAGGCGCCGCGCTTCTCGTTGAGTCGTTGGTATCGCGGTAAACGATATCGCGCAGAACCTCTTCGTATGTCGAAGCGGTTCCCCGCAGCTGAAGTTCCTCGTATCTGCGCTGCGCCCGTTCCTCGGCAGTTGCCGTAAGAAAAATCTTCAAATCCGCATTTGGCAGCACCACCGTGCCGATATCCCGTCCGTCCATGATGACGTTGTTGGTTCTCGCAAAATAGCGCTGCATTTCAAGGAGAAACGCGCGGACAGGGGGCATAGCCGAAACATCCGAAGCGTAAATTGAGATTTCGGGAAGGCGAATTTCATTCGTTACGTCATTTCCATCCAAAATCATCCTTTGCAAGCCGTTTTCGTCGTGCCGCATTGTGATTTGGAGGTTTGGGAGCATAGCGGCAACACCTGCTTCGTCCTTCGAAGCAATTCCCGCGTTGCGGGCGGCAAGACCTACTGTTCTGTAAAGCGCACCCGTGTCTATATATAGAAAGCCCAGCTTTTGAGCGCACATCTTTGCAATAGTGCTTTTTCCCGCACCCGAAGGTCCGTCAATAGCAACGGAGAAATATTTTTCCATTTATGAATCCTTTCAAGTGGTTTATAAATCAGTCAATTTCCACAGACTGCGCCGCCGCATAGGCGGTTGACCAAGCGATTTGAAGATTAAAGCCGCCCGTGTAGGCGTCAACGTCAATAACTTCGCCCGCAAAATAGAGACCTTTTACGAGCTTGGAACCCATTGTTTTAGGGTTTATTTCCTTTGTGCTGACACCGCCGGAGGTAATAATAGCTTCCGCCACAGGCCGCGGTCCGACAATGCTGACGGGAAAATTCTTAAACAGGTGACCCAGTGTTTGACGCTGAATTTTTGTTATAGAGTTAACCTTCGTATCCTCTGGAATCCCTGAAAGCCGCACAAGAACGGGAATCATCGTGCTCCCCGCTAGGTCACAAAGTGCGTTGCAAAAATCCCTGTTTTGATATTTTTTAAAATCGCGCAGAATTCGCTCGTCCAGCTGCTGCTCGGAAAGCCCCGGTTTCAGGTCAATTGACAGGCGGTATGTATGCTCGTCGAAATTCCTCATATGGGCGCTCGCGGAAAGCACAAGCGGACCCGATACGCCGAAATGCGTAAAGAGCATTTCTCCGAGTTCCTCATAAATCAGCTTGTTTTTCTCGTCATAAACCCGAAGAGTAACATTTTTCAGGGAAAAGCCCTGCATTTCCGGGCAATAATCGTCATCGGAAACAAGGGGTACCAGCGAAGGCACGGGTGGTATAACGGTATGTCCCGCACTTTTTGCAAGAGTGTAACCCTCCCCTGTCGAGCCTGAACCGGGGTAGCTTGCCCCGCCGGTACAGATGAGAGCCGCTTTGCAGTTTATAAGCGTATCCTCGGCTAAAACGCCCCCAAGGGCGCCTTCCGAAATTCGAAGAGCGGTAGCACGCTTATTCAGCCGTTTTACGCCTAAATTACGCCCGTAACGCTCCAGAGCGTTTGCAACATCATGAGCGCTGTCACTAAGCGGAAACACACGGTTTCCGCGCTCGGTTTTCAGCGGAACACCGATTCGCTCAAAAAAAGCTATTGCGTCTGCCGTACCGAATTTGTTAATTGCACCGTAAAGAAAGCTTCCGTTGCAGGGAACATTTTCCAGAAACGTCTTATTGTCACAGTTATTTGTGAGGTTGCAGCGTCCCTTGCCTGTTATGCGAAGCTTTTTACCCAAAAGCTTGTTGGGTTCGATTATAAGCGTGTCAATACCGCGCTCGGCGAGTATGGCTGCTGCCATAAGCCCTGCCGCTCCGCCGCCGATAACAACCGCTTCAGCCTGCTGTGTTTTCATAGACCTCATTTTCCGCCCAGATAGTTTCCAGACGCTTGAACGTGTCGGAGAGCGCCTCGTTTGAGCGCAGTCCGATAGATACAATCAGCGCGTTAATCAGGCTCAAGGGAGCGACGAGTGAATCGAGGAAAGAAACCATATCGCTTCTTGCGTAAAGAGTAATGTCGGAAATCTTGACCAGAGGTGAGGATTCCCCATCAGTCAAGCTTATAGTGGTTGCCCCTGCGTTCTTTGCAAAGCGCATGGCCTTAACCGTGCGCGAGGAATAACGCGGATAGCTCATAGCTATAAAAACATCGCCGTCGTTAATGCGTATAACCTGCTCGTATACCTCGCTTACGGCAGTGTCGTGCAGAAGGTGAACATTATCCCGCAAAAGGTTTAAATAGTAGCCCATGAAGCTTGAGAGCGCCGCCGAGGAACGCATGCCGACAACATAAACATGCTTGGCCTTGATAATGGCGTCCACCGCGGCGTCAAAGCTGACGGAATTAATTTCGTCGACAGTTTTCTGGAGCTTTTCTATATCGGACGTTAAAACCGCTTTAAGTACGTTTGAGCCGTTCATCTGATCCTTTGCGACTTCGATGCGCTGAACGGAGGTCAAGCGGTTGCGAATTATCTCCTGTAGCGCCTTTCTCATTCCGGGATAGCCGTCGTAGCCGAGTTCCGCGGCAAATCGCACCACGGTGGACTCGCTGACGCCGACTGTCGTGCCGAGCTTGCCCGCCGTCATGAAAGCCGCTTTATCGTAATTTTCCTGAATATATTTAGCAATTCGCCGCTGACCCTTTGAATAGTGGATGTTATTATTCGCGATTACGGCAAGAACATCTTTTTCCATCGTATCACATCCTCGTTTGTTTTGTTATTCTAACGCCTGCATGATTTTATGATACTACATCATGTAAACAAAATGCAAGTATTTGGACTGCAATAATTCAAAATTCCTGCATAATTTTGAAAAGCGCCGCTTAGAAAGACTAATTTCCTGCACACTTCTGCAAGTTCTCAATCTCTGTGTCATCGAGGTAACGCCATTTACCCGGCGCAAGCTTCCCTAGCTTCAGATTTCCCTCGGCTACGCGCCTCAGCCTTATGGCATTTAGTCCCGCAAGTTCGCACATCTTGCGAATCTGTCTGTTTCTGCCCTCCGTTATCGTAATCGAGAGCAAAACATCGTTTTCCGATTGATTAAGAAGCTTCACCTGCGCGGGTTTAATTTGGTAGCCGTCTATCTCGAGCGGAGAGCGCATGATTTCAAGAGCGCGGGGAATATCCGCCCCCTGCGCCCGAAGTTCATAGGTTTTTTCGATTTCATGGGACGGGTGCATGAGCCTGTGCGCAAGCTCGCCGTCGTCCGTCATTATTAGAAGTCCCTCGGAATCGTAGTCGAGCCTGCCTACGGGATAGACCCTGACTCCGACATCCGCCGTGAGCTCGGCGACGGTCCGTCTTCCCCGGTCATCGCTCATAGTTGATATATAGCCGCGTGGCTTGTTTAGAATTATGTAAGTCCTCTGATTAACATTTATCAGAGGTTTGCTGTCAATTTCAATTTTGTCCAATGCGTCATCCGCGCTGTCACCTATCGCGGCAATTTTGCCGTTTACGGCAACTCTGCCCTCTTCAATGAGCTTTTCGGCGGCTCGGCGGGAACAAAAACCCGAGGCCGCTATTATTTTTTGCAGTCGTTGTTCCATAGTAAGCTCCTAAAGCGTCGATTTGCGGCTCATTCCCTGTTCTCGAAAACGAAGCCGTATCTGTTAACAAAAAACCATGCGCGTCTGATGCGCTCCCACGGGCTGAGCCCGGCATTATCCGCGAGAGCGACGTCCGCCGTGTAACAAAGGGGGAACTCACCTATAACTTCGCCGTCCGCCGTGACAAAGGCTCTGCCCGCGCACTCCCCTGCCTTGATTCCGGCGTAAACAAAGTCCGGAAGCTCAAGACTGAAGGCGAGCTTCGCGTTTTTGTTTACAAGGATGCGGCAGTCAGCCTGCGCGAAAACGCCCACGGTTTCCTTTTCACCGGAAATTACGGGTAATTCGCAGATACTGCCCATCGGCAGAACTCTCTTGTACTCAAAATTATCAAAAGCCCAGTTATAGAGCGCTTTGTGGTCGTCCCAGTCATCGGGGTCAGAAAGCGTTACGCAGATAAGGCGCAGCCCGTTCCTCTCGGCGCAGGAAACAAGGCTTCTGCCCGCGGCGATTGTATAGCCTGTTTTTATGCCCATACAGCCCTCATAGTTCCAAAGGAGCTTGTTGTGGTTCATATAGGTCTGCTCGCCGACTTTATAAGTCTTTGTAGCAACGATTTGGGCGAAAAGCTCGTTTTTCATAGCCTGGCAGGTGATGATGGCCAAATCCTCTGCGGAGGAATAGTGCCCGTCCGCGTCAAGTCCGTGGGGGTTTTTAAAAGATGAATTTTGAAGCCCCATTTCACGCGCCTTCGCGTTCATAAGCTCGGCAAAAGCCCCTATACTGCCCGCGCAATAACATGCCAGAGCCGTTGCGGCGTCATTTCCCGAAACAAGGAGCATTCCGTAAAGAAGGTCGCGCACGGAGTAGGACTCCCCCGCTTTTAAATACATCGAAGACCCTTCAACTTTTGTGTATTCGGGAAGAATCTTAACCATTTCGTCGGGGTCGCAGTTTTCCAGTACAACGAGCGCCGTCATGATTTTTGTCGTGCTTGCTATCAGCATTTGCGAATCCGCGTTTTCGCTATACAGAACCTGTCCCGTATCGGCATGGACGAGGATAACAGACTGCGCGCTGTTATCCGGCGCTGCGTAAGCCCGAACGGGCAGGATTAAGGACAAAAAAATAATTGCCGCCAGAGCACCCGAGTGTAGTTTTCTCAACAATAAGCACCACCCCTAAATTTTTTTGGGCAGTGCTTATTATTGACTCGGGTATGGAATATTATACTGTCTTTGGAATACTAGTCCTTTTTGTGCTTCATGATAAGCTGCTCAATCTTGTCGATAATATCGGGAACAAGCTCCACTAATCTGTCCACTGTAGTATTGGCGGGAGCAGTAATATTGAGCATTTTTACAACGCCGTCGCTTATTGTGAGGAAGCCGACCGGATCGATTTTAACACCCGCGCCGTTACCGCCGCCGAAGCCGCTGCCCACTTTTAAAGGCATATCCGAGCCGCCGCTCCCGAAACCGAAAGTGACTTTTGAAACCGGTATAAGAGTAGTCCCGTCAGGGGTTGTGATGGGCTGACCGACTATTGTGTTCACGTCCACCATTTCTTTGATCTTAGTCAGGGTAACCTCTGTAAGGTCGCCGATAGGATGTCTTTCCATAACGTCATTCCTTTCCTTTACGCACTTGTCTTTTTTGTTTTAACTTAAACCTAAGGTAATCTATTCCAGTAGCAATTGCAATATAAAATATTTCCCAAACCTGAATTGTGGTAGTCAGCCAGAAGTCAAAAACAGGTTTATCGCTCAAAAAGTCAAACGAGCTTCCGATATCGCGTTCACCGATGTCAAAAGCGCTGTCAACAAGGGGGATTATAGAGCTTAAAACAGCGGAGGAGGCTCCGAAGCCCATCGCCGTGCTGAAAGGGTCATCAGATGCAAAGGTGTAGCGCATACGAAGATAATCAACACGGAGCTTTCTTCGCAGGCGACCGAGCGCCTTGAGCCCAATTTTCGCGAGGGCGATAAGTTCCCTTTTCTCAAGCGGCTTTTTCGGCTCTTTTCCCTCCGCGTCTTTGCGTGAGGGCTTAGGCCTCCTTCGCTTTTTTGAGATTTTAGGCTCGGCTTGCTTTATTTTTTTAGGGAATATCCGAATATTCAGAAATCCTGCTCTGATGCCGAGAATGAGGGTTTTCCCGTTATACCCGCCGTCGATTCCGAGCGGGATGAGCAGCAGCACGGTTAATATGAGAAGAACGATAACAAGCGCTTTCAAGAACCCCACCTCTCTTCCGCGGCAATTGCCGACCTATATTCGGAGCTGTTCGTTGTCGTCGGATTTAAGTGAATCTATTACCTGAGCGAGCTTTGCAATCCCGTCGTCGCTGCTCATATCAGGCAGCTTCGGAAGCTCGGCAAGCTCGGAAATGCTCATTGTACGAAGAAAAAGCTCGGTGGTTTTATAAATCGAGGGTCTTCCCGTAACATCAAGTCTTCCGCAGGCTTCGATGAGCCCGCGCTCAAGCAAAATTCCCATGGTGTAGGAGCTGTCCACTCCCCTCACCTGGTCGACGTAGGCTCTCGTAACCGGCTGAAAGTAAGCGCATATCGCAAGCACCTCCAGAGCGGGCTGACTTAGCTTTGGCGGCTTGCGGCGCTCCAAGGCAAAGCCGATACTCTGGGCATATTCGGGGGCGCTGCAAAGCTGCAAAGCACCCTCCATGCGTACAAGGCGGATACCCCGCTGCGAAAAGCTCAGTTCGTCCGCAAGCTCCTTGGCCGCAGCAAATATATCTTCCTTTGTAACTCCGAGAACGAGCGAAATCCGCTCCGCCGAAACCGGCTCTCCCGAAGCGAAAAGTATGGCTTCAATTGTTGATTTCAGTTCACGATTATCCATTCGTCAATGTCTTTCCTAATCGGAGATGAGCTCCGGTATTTCATCGGGTACGCCGCCGCACAGGGACACCGTCAGTTCCCCGCCGCGCTCGAGAATTTCAAGGCTTCCCATGCTGCAAAGCTCCAGAACCGAAATGAAGGTCGCTATAAGCTCTGTGCGGGAATTGCACATTTCGTAGAGCTCCTGAAGGGAGTGTACCCTTCCGCTTTGGAGCAGCGCGATAAGCTGAACGCATTTTTCACGCACGCCGTAGATAATTCTCTTTGGGACAAGTATGGAGTTTTTTTCTGAGTCGCGGCTAAACTCTCCGCGGGCTATGACGGACATGAGCGCCATAAGCAGCTCCGAGGGTTCGTGACTGTATCTGTAGGACTGCTCCCCTGTACGCTTTAACGGCTCGGGAATTTTGGAGAACATGAGAGTTCCCTGCTCCGCCGCCTTGGAGAGTTCAGGCGTCACGGCCTTAATGCTGGTGTAGGCTTCCTTGCACTTTAACTGCTCCAGCGAAGTCATCAGTTCTTCGATTTCGGAAATCTCCTCCTCGTTTACCAGCAGAGTCTTTGTCTTGATGTAGACGAGGTAGGAAGCCATCTGCACAAACTCGCTTGCGATGTCAAGATCCATCTCCTGCATCTTTGCGATGTAGTCAATGTACTGACTGAGGATTTCCGAAATTTTAAGGTCGCGTATTTCAATTTTATTCTTGGATAGAAGCATTAAAATGAGGTTTAGCGGACCGCTGAAGTCCTGCATTTCGTCCCTGCTTTTAACGATTCCCTCCAGATAAAAGGTCGGATTTTCCATAGTGTTCCTCGCTGCGCCTTTAGACGCGTAGGATTTTTTCGGCTACAAAACAAGATTCGCTGACCACTGTGCGATAACGAAAAGCCTGTCAAACACCCAGCCGACGCCCGCCGAAAGATAGGTCGTGAGGCTGCCGGTAAGAATGATTATGAGAAGCAGTATCATTCCGAAGCGCTCGTACTGCATGAGCTTGTAATATTGTTTTTCAGGCAGAAGCGAAAAGAGAATTTTCGACCCGTCCAGAGGTGGTATGGGAAGAAGATTGAAAACCGCGAGCATGCAGCTCAAATAAGCCGTGGTAAACAGCATTTGAAACCAGATGTTTTCCAAAGCGTCGGCGCTGCCGACAGAGCCGGCCGCAAGACCGTAAAAAAACAAAACAAGCGCCGAGAGCAAAAGATTTGACACAGGTCCCGCAAGCGCGGTAACGGCCATTCCCGTCTTCGGATTTTTAAAGCTATTCATGTTGACGGGCACGGGCTTTGCCCAGCCGAAGCCCGCGAAAATCATCATGAGAAGGCCTATGATGTCAATATGCTTAATCGGGTTTAGGGTAAGCCTGCCCGCGTCCTTGGCGGTGTTGTCCCCCAGCTTATACGCGACAAAGCCGTGTGAAAGCTCGTGAAAGGTAATGCACAGCAAGGCGGGAATGATGATTATGAGTTTGTTTGTAAGATAAGCCCAGTCAAGACCGGAAAAAAATTCGCTAATAATAATACCTCCAAATTTGCGGCGCAGGGTATGTATTCACATTTTAGCTATTATACCAATTTTAGCCGAAAAAAACAAGTGCGGGACGGAAATCTCTATTGCGGCAAAAATGACCGAATATAAGTTCCCGTCCCTCTGGTTTTACTTTTTATATTGGAGCTGCATTTGGCTTGCCTGCTCGCCTCTTAGCCCCCAGTTTTCGAGCGGAGGCTCGTTAATAATGATGTAAATGTCATTCGGTGCGATGGAAAGGCGCTCGCCCAAAAGGCGGGTTATTTCCGTGATCGCTCCTGCCTTCATTTCTGCGCTTCTTCCGGGGAAGAGCGTCAGCTCAATTAGCGTGATATTGTCGCTCACTGTCTTTCTGTGCTCGAAATTCTCTGGTTTCAGCTCATAAAGCCGCTGAAATCTGTCGTCCTCGGGTATTCCGAGGGAGAGCACCAGCGCGTCGTGGACGCTCTGCAAAAGAAGAGCCTTGTATTCGGGGTTTTTTCCTTCAATTATCTCAAGCTTCACGAACGGCACGGAAATCGCCTCCAAAAAGTTAGATTTTGCCCTTGAACATACTTTACTTAACGAAATTCATAATCTCGCCCATCAGCTCCGTGCTGCCAGTCCCCTTTTCCGCCGAGAACAGAATCACACGAAGCTCCTCGGGGAGCTCTAGGGTTTCACGGATTAGCGCGACATTCGGTTCCATCTCGCTCTTTTTGAGTTTGTCGCACTTATTTGCAAGCACAATAAAAGGACAGCCCGTGGATAAGAACCAGTTTGCCATTGTGACGTCGTCCGCCGTGGGCTTGTGGCGGGCGTCAACTATCATCACGCCGAGGCTGATAAGCTCAGTTCTTGAAAAAAACTCCTCCATCAGAGAGCCCCACCGCTCCTTCTCTGTCTTGGAAACTTTGGCGAAGCCGTAGCCCGGAAGGTCTACAAAATAGAGCTTTTTGTCGATGAGAAAATAGTTGACATGTACGGTTTTCCCGGGCGAAGCGCCGACGCGGGCAAAGTTTTTCCTGTTAAGAAGCCTGTTAATGACCGAGGACTTTCCGACATTTGACTTGCCTGCAAAAACGATTGTTGGCTGGCTTCCCGAAATAAAGTCCTTCGGGCTTGCGGCTGATTTCACAAATTCTGTGTTGTTTATATTCATTTTTTCCCTATTATTGTCTGAGGTTTGACGAGCAAACCGGCTTTTTTGTGTCGATAATCGGCGCATCCGTATTCTCTGCGGCATCGTTTTTAACGGAAAAGTCAATTCTGCGATTAAGCGCAACATCCAAGACCTTATCGATATGGTCCGTCACTACAAAGTTAAGCGCGGCGCGGACTGTCTGGTCGATTTCCTGCAAATCCTTTTCGTTCTCGAGCGGAATGATAACAGTCTTAATACCCGAACGCAGGGCTGCCATAGTTTTTTCACGCAGACCGCCGATCGGCATAACTCTGCCGCGCAGCGAAATTTCACCCGTCATCGCAACGTCACGGCGAACGGGTGTGCCTGTGAGGGCCGAGATAACCGCCATACAAATTGTTATTCCTGCGGAGGGTCCGTCCTTCGGAATCGCGCCCTCGGGGAAATGGATGTGGATATCCTTCGTCTTGTAAAAATCATGCGCTATGCCCAGAACCTCGGTTCTGCTGCGGATATAGGTAACTGCGGCTCTCGCCGATTCCTTCATAACGTCGCCGAGATTTCCCGTCAGCTCAAGGTTACCGCTGCCGTCCAAAACGCTTGCCTCAACATCGAGCACCGTTCCGCCCGCGCTGGTCCACGCTAAGCCCCGCACAAGACCGATTTCGTCGGCGGGCGCAAGAACGTCAGGCTTGAATTTCGCGGGACCGAGGAGCGTTTCGAGCATACCAGCCTTGAGCTTAACGGTTTTGCATTCGCCGTCGGCTATCATTCTTGCGGCCTTGCGGCAAACGGAAGCAAGCTCGCGCTCAAGATTGCGCACGCCCGATTCCCTTGTGAAAAGAGTAATAAGCTCCCTTATCGCATCATCGCTGAGCTTAAGCTGAACCGCGGTCAGTCCGTGCTTTTTGCGCTGCTTTGGAAGAAGGTGGCGCTTCGCGATTTCAAGCTTCTCCTCGTCGGTGTAGCTACTTAGCTCTATTACCTCCATTCTGTCGAGCAGAGCTCTGGGAATGGTTTCCGTAGTGTTCGCAGTGGTGATGAACATCGTGTCGGATAGGTTAAACGGGATTTCGATATAGTGGTCGCGGAAGCTGTGGTTTTGCTCAAAATCTAGAGCTTCCAGAAGCGCCGCCGCGGGGTCTCCGCGATAATCGCTCGAAAGCTTATCGATTTCATCCAGAAGCATAAGCGGATTTGAGCTTTTTGCCTGCTCAAGCCCCGCTATAATTCTGCCGGGCATCGCTCCGACATAGGTTTTGCGGTGTCCGCGAATTTCAGCCTCGTCGTGCACGCCGCCAAGCGAAATTCTCGTAAATTTACGGTTTGTCGCCTTCGCGACACTCATCGCGATACTGGTTTTTCCCGTTCCGGGAGGCCCGACAAGGCACAGAACCGTGCCCTTCAGATTAGGAGCAAGCTGCTTAACGGCAAGATATTCGATAATACGCCCCTTGACCTTATCCAAGCCGAAATGGTCCTCGTCAAGAATCTTTCGCGCTTTGACTATGTCAATACATTCCGCGGTCTTTTTATTCCACGGAAGTTCAAGGCAAGTATCCAGATAGTTTCTGATTACTGCGCTCTCCGATGAGCCCAAGGGCTGTTTTGACAGGCGTGAAACCTCTTTGAGAAGCTTTTCGGTAATCTCCTCAGACAGCTTGAGCGAGTAAATCTTTTTACGGTATTCATGGAAATCCTCGGTGCTGTCGTCGAAATCTCCAAGCTCCGCCTGAATCAGCTTGAGCTGTTCGCGCAGGAAAAACTCCTTCTGCGATTTTGACATCTGGTCGTGCGTGCGCTCCGCTAAGTCCTGTTCAATTGACAAAACTGCGATTTCGCGCGCTAAGAAGCGGTTTAAAAGCTGAACTCTGTGCAGAGGCGCAAGCTCCTCTAAAAGAGCCTGCTTTTTTTCGGGCTTCATGTAGATATTCTGGGCGATAAAGTCCGCAACATAGCCCGGCTTATCGGAGTCCGCGATTTTTGTCATAAGTTCTGGGGGCAGCGCGCCGAAGAGATGTGCATAGTCATCGAAAAGCGACAGACACTGTCTTATCAGCGCCTCTGCCTTTGCGGAGGAATACTTGGCGTCACTGTCCTCGACAACCGCAACATCCGCGAAGTAGAAATCTTCTTTGACCTCAAAACGCCTTATTTTTGCTCGCTTTAGTCCCTCAACAAGGACGCGCACGCCCTCAGTTCCGGGAATACGCAGGAGCTGCTTAACGCGGCAAATTGTGCCGATGGTGTAAAGGTCGCTCTCCTCCGGGACTTCTTTTGCGATATCGCGCTGTGCGACGATAAAAATCATTCTGGTTGTCTCGAGCGCATAGCTAAGAGCGGCGACGGATTTAGGTCTGATGACATCAAAATTTATGAGCATTCCAGGGAAAACGGAAAGCCCGCGCATCGGCAGCAAGGGATAACCCGAGCCGTTTGCATTATTATTGTCGTTCATACTTTTCCTCCTTTCGAGGGTGCTGAAAAAGCCGCATTGAATGCGGCTTTTCATATTTGCTAAACTGCGCCTGCTTCTTTTTTATGCAGACTTTAGCTCTGTGAGGAAGCCATCTTGCGAATTACCATAGGCGAAATACCGTTTCTCACACAGTCGGCAGTAACTATGACCTGACTAATGGTCGGGTCCGAAGGAACCTCAAACATAATTTCCGTCATAATCGTTTCCATCACGCTGCGCAGTCCGCGTGCCCCGATTTCCATTTTGATAGCTTTGTCAGCTATCGCCTCGAGCGCTTCTTCCTCAAACACGAGCTCAACATTGTCGTAATTGAGCAGTGCCTTATACTGACGGGTAAGAGCATTTTTGGGCTCCTTGAGAATTCTTATCAAATCCTCACGCTTTAATGAGTTAAGCGGAACGATGACCGGCAAACGTCCGATAAGCTCGGGAATTATCCCGAATTTAAGCAGGTCGTGCGACTGGATTTCCTGCATTATCGCACCGGTATCACGGTCGGCTTTGCCCTTAATTTCGGCGCCGAAGCCTATGCTCTTTCTGTCAAGACGATTTTCGATAATCTTTTCGATTCCGTCAAAAGCGCCGCCGCAAATAAACAGAATCTTGGTTGTGTCAACTTTAATAAATTCCTGATGCGGATGTTTTCTGCCGCCTTGAGGAGGCACATTTGCAACCGTACCTTCAAGAATTTTCAGCAGGGCCTGCTGAACGCCCTCGCCCGATACGTCGCGTGTAATCGAGGTGTTCTCGCTTTTGCGGGAAATTTTGTCCATTTCATCGATGTAGATAATGCCGTGTTCGGCCTTTTCAACATCGAAATCTGCCGCCTGAAGGAGCCTGAGCAGAATGTTTTCGACATCCTCACCCACATATCCCGCCTCGGTCAGTGTTGTTGCGTCCGCAATTGCAAACGGAACGTCGAGCACTCTTGCCATGGTCTGGGCAAAAAGTGTTTTTCCGCTTCCCGTCGGCCCTATAAGGAGTATGTTGCTCTTCTGGAGGTCCACGTCGCCGTTATCTCCGTGCAGAACTCTTTTGTAATGATTGTAAACCGCGACAGCAAGCGCAACCTTCGCTTTGTCCTGCCCGATGATATAGTCATCGAGAACTTTCTTAATGTCGATGGGACGCGGCAAGTTGCCGCTTTTTAAACCCTTGCCGCTGACTAAGCTCGATGCCGAAGCTATACTGCTGCTTTTGGGGTCAAACCCCTCGTCAACAATGCTCATACAAAGGCGAACGCACTCGTCGCATATATATGAGCCGTTGCCCGCAATCATGCGTTCAACCAAAGACTGTGGCTTGCCGCAGAAGCTGCAGCGGATATTTTTGCTATCTTCAAACTTTGACATAAATACCCCGTTAATAACAATTTGCTTTGAAAATGCCTCAGCGCTTATACATAATCTTATCTATGATGCCGTATTCCACCGCTTCCTCGGCGGACATGAAATTGTCACGCTCTGTATCGGCGGTTATAACCTCAATAGGCTTGCCGGTTCTCTCGGCAAGAATCTGGTTCATGCGCTTTTTTATGGTTTCCAGACGCTTAAGGTGGATAGCCATATCTGTAATCTGTCCCTGGGTGCCGGCGGAGGGCTGATGAATCATAATCTCGGAATTCGGCAGAGCATATCTCTTGCCCTTGGTGCCGGCCGCGAGAAGAAACGCGCCCATGGAAGCCCCCAGACCTATGCAAATAGTTGAAACGTCGCATTTGATGTATTGCATGGTGTCATAAATAGCCATTCCGGAGGTAATGCTTCCGCCGGGGCTGTTGATGTAGAACTGAATGTCCTTATCCGGGTCCTGGGCTTCGAGGAAAAGAAGCTGGGCGACGATAAGGCTTGCGGTGGTGTCATTTACTTCCTCTGAGAGCATAACGATACGGTCGTTAAGAAGTCTTGAAAAAATATCATAGGAACGTTCTCCACGAGAGGTTTGCTCAACAACATACGGTACTAAACTCATAATAGATCTCCTTTTATAAAATTTTATCTAAAAGAAGATACCCATTTAATCAGGTAAGTATTCTCACAAGTGTACTTCGAGAAGCTCACCTGCCGTTCCTGCCGATAAGCAATATAATGCCGGTTTTATTCGGCAGCAGCTTCGGTTTGGGTGTCTGCTTTCTTAGCGGTTTTCTTTGCCGGTGATTTCTTGGCCGGTTTTTCTTCCTTTGCTTCCTCGGTTACGGGAGCAGTCGGAATGGCGGTGCTCATGATAAGATCATTCGCCTTCTTTTTCTTCATATCCTCAGCCATAGCTTCCGAAGGTACCATCTCTTTAATCTGCTCGACTGTTGCGTGGTAGGCTGCCGCGATATCGGCTATAGCCTTGTCAACATCTTCCTCGGAAACTTCAATGTTCTCAGCTTTGGCAACGGCGGCAAGAAGAATGTCAGTTCTGACCTGAGCTTCGGCCTGCGGCTTAAGCATATTCTGGAACGCAACAGGATCCATTCCGCTCAGACGCATATACTCCTCAAGGCGCATACCGCGTGACATAAGGTTGCGGTCATACTCGTTGAGCATATCGCCCATACGCTCTTCAATCATAGCATTCGGAACATCGCACTTCATGTTTTCAACGGCCTTCTGCATGACAACATAGCCAAAGTCCTCGTTAACAGCCTTCGTGCGTGACTCGACAAGCTGCTCGTAAATGGCTTTTCTGTACTCTTCAAGCGTTTCGAACTCCGAAACATCCTTGGCAAATTCGTCGTCCGCCTGAGGAAGCTCAAGCTCAGTGATTTCATGGATTTTCACCTTGAAAACGACCGCTTTTCCTGAAAGTCCTTCGTGATAATCCTCCGGGAAAGTAATGTTGATGTCCTTCTCCTCACCGATTTTCATGCCGACGAGCTGGTCTTCAAAACCGGGAACGAACTGGCCGCTGCCGAGCTCAAGCTCAGCGCCCTCGGCCTTGCCGCCATCGAAACGGGTGCCGTCAAGATAGCCGTCATAGTCCATAGTAACGGTGTCGCCGAGCTTTGCAGCACGGTCAACGGAGAGCTTGCGGGCATTGCGCTTGCGGATCTCGTCTATATATTCATCGACCTGAGCGTCGGTAATATTTATTTCTTCTCTGGGCGCTTCAATCCCCTTGTAAAGACCGAGCTCCACCTCGGGATAAAGAGCGCTTTCAAAAGCCAAAGTCAGCGCCTTATCGTCGCTTACGTCTGCCGCAGTAATATTCGGACGACCAACAACCTTCAGGTCGTTTTCTTCAACGCCTTTGGAGAAAGCTTCGGGCGAGATTTCTTCGATTGCATCTTCATAGAAGACACTTGCGCCGTACATTCCTTCAATGACCATTCTCGGTGCTTTGCCTTTGCGGAATCCGGGTACGGAAACCTTGCTTCTATTCTTTTTGTAAGCGCTGCCTACAGCCTGTTCAAATTCGTCCTTGTCTACTTCAACCTGAAAGGTGACAAGATTACCATCTTTCTTTTCTACGTTTTTGACGATCATTAAGTTTTTTCCTCCTAAAAATTACACCGGAATCGCAAATTATTCCGATAATGTCAAATTACATAAGCAGTATTCTAACAGATTATACAATTAAATGCAAATACTTTCTGTGAACAATTACTTACCCCAGTATGAACAAAGGACTGAAGTTTAAATGGTCCGCGGAAACAATTTTATACTCAGTCTGACGGTATTTCCCCTCGAAAACACTCTGCAGACTTTTACCGTGAATGTGCCCCGCACAGCAAAGCACAACGCCGTACCTTTCAAATAATTCGAGGATTTCAGGACACTCATAGGAGCCGTATTTCGGCGGATAGTGCAGAAATACGAATTTTTTCCTGTCCCCTGCCGCCTTCAGAGAGGTTTCTAGCCTTTGCAGCTCGCGGCTCAGAATCTTTTTATCATGCGCGGAGCCTGTTTCCTCCTCGTAAAACCAGCCTCGGGTTCCGCAGATTGCGGAATTTTCGCCGTAAAAAAAGCAGTTGTTGTTCAGAATGTCAATCGTGCTGATTCCGTTCTCCTTGAAAAAGGTCTTAGTCTTTGTCGCCGTTGTCCACCAGTAATCGTGATTGCCCTTCAATATGATTTTTTTCCCCGGGAGTCGGTCGATAAAGAGAAAATCCTCCCTCGCCTCCGTTAAGTCCATACCCCAGCTCAAATCGCCGCAAATAACCGTAACGTCATCTGCGTTAAGAGCAGAAAATGAACTGACCAGCTTTTCGGCATGGTTTTCCCATCTTTGGCCGAAAATGTCCATGGGTTTATTCGTAGCTAATGATAAATGAAGGTCGCCAATTGCGTAAAGCGCCATTTTCTTCTCCCGAAAAACAGTTTTCTTTCGATATAATGAGTATTTTTCTTAATCCACGCGCTCGATATTATAGGCGCTGCGAAGCTCGCCTTCATCCGCCGAAGGCGTGATTTTGACCTTGTCACCCACTGAAAGCACGGCAGCAAGCTTGGCATCGGCAACGGAGATTATATAGTAATAATCATCCGTGTCGAGCTTAACAAATACATTTGTATCACCTTCGATTACGGCAGTGCGGATGTCGGTTATTGTTCCCGATACAAGCTGCGCAGAGGTATCCTCTCCGCCGCCAAGATTACTCTCGGAAATTAGGTTTACATAATTTCTTTCACACTCTGCGACGGTAGTCCCCGAAGCGACGAGCTGATACTGCTGAACATTTACCATTGCGTACATTTTTACAAGGCCGCCCGAGTCCTTAAGTGCCATGAAATAGGTCGGCTGATTTGAAATGTTGAGAAGCAGCGGGAAAGTTGCAACATAGTCCATGTACTGAACAATACCCTCCGCGCTGGACATTGCCGAGGTTTCCTGCGCCCCAGCGCAGGGATAATACTTTGTTTCCTTAGTTCTCTGGTTTGTGAGAATAAAACCGATATTCGAATTGTCTGAAACAACGCTCGTGATTCCTGTATACATATAGACGCAGCCGTCTTTTGCTATATAGTTGTAGCCATTCGAGGAGATGGTCACGCCTCTCTGCCCGATGAAAGAGTTAAACCAACCGTTCTGATACATTCCGTAATAGTTGTATTGCTTCATTATGAGGCTTGCGGAATAAACTCTGTCCACCCAGTCGGGCACTTCCCCCGCGCTGTAATAGGTGCAGTCGCCGTTAATCGCGTTCATAAGCACCGCGCCGTTAATATCAGTGCCGCCGAAAAGACCGATTTTTTTGACAATTCTCGGGCAAACCCAGTATGGCGTTCCCTCGTCGTCGATTTCAAAGTTGGCAGTGTCGAATATATATGTCGGGTAATTTAAGCGGAGATGGCGGTCAACATTGCGGAAAAGGTATTCCTTAGTTGTGTATTTCATGCCCTCTGTGAGCCTTACGACCTGCGTGTCCTGCGAAACCATGTCGATGATGATATAGGCAGGAAGTCCGTCGCCGCGGTTAGTCAGCCACTTGAACAGGTCGCTGTAATACAGGGGGGTAACGCGCACGGGACGTCCATTGTAGTTAATCTGTGTATAATCGTCCGCAACTTCAAACTGGGAAACGATGTCCGCCAGCTCACCCATTTTTTTATCGCCCAGCTTCATTGCGCTCGCTTCGTCAAGCATGGGAATCTGGCTGAATGAAATCTGCTTGACCTCTGTTGCAAAGTCGCCCTGCTCAACCGTTAAAAGGTTTTTATAAGCTCCTGCTCGTATTATGGGCGAGGAAAGCAGACTGCCCACGATAAAAATCGCGGCGAGAACTGCACATATAATAACCGGTACCGCGCAGTGTGTTTTAACGCTCTGCCAAAGCTCACGCCCGCTTTCGGCTTTGAACAGCCCCTGCGTCAGAATGGAAAGAAAGCAGTAAACCGCAGAAAGCAGCAGAACAAAAGTGTAAAATGCCGGGTCCTGAAGATTGATTGCGGGCAGCTTATTATAGTAATAGAAAAGTCCGAAAGCCAAAGTTATGAGAAGATTTGAAATTGTTCTCTTTGCTTTGCCCTTGCCAGCGCTGTTTTCCATATATTACCTCCAAGAATTTATAGCAATTTGAGAATATTTGGTAAG
This sequence comes from uncultured Oscillospiraceae bacterium, assembly GCA_964459785.1. GTDB lineage: Bacteria > Bacillota > Clostridia > Oscillospirales > Oscillospiraceae > UBA2658. Next base: position 181,688 of record CAYWNW010000002.1, read on the forward strand.
GTGATTCTATCAGTAGTATACCTCAAATTCAAGAAATATTCAATCTTTACATTTGAGTCCGTATTGCTTCCTTTTCCGTTGCTTCTTTGCCGCTTTACAGTTAACAGTATACATGTTGGAGGAATAATCTGTATCAGCGGCAACAACCGTGATTAGGAGTGATTATATGTATATAAATAACGGAAGCATGTCCGGAAACAGTTCTATAAATAACGGTAATCGTCAGGGTCAGCGCCCAATGAATTCAAATAAAACAAACTCTGCTCCTGCCCAAAGCGGCAAACCTTCGGCTCGGCCTGCGACTGCCGAAACCAATACGGCAGAACCTATTCCCGCCGCGGAAACCGCTGCCGTTATAAAAATACCGCAAAGTGAGACTCCTTCGGCGATGACTGAATCGAGCGGACGGATGACGGACAGCTTCGGGCACCCCATACCGAACGACACCAATTCGCTTACTGTCGGAGCCGACGGGCCCACACTGCTGGAGGATTTACACTTCATCGACAAGCTTTCCCACTTTGGCAGAGAGCGGATTCCCGAACGCGTCGTGCATGCCAAGGGTACAGGTGCTTTCGGAACCTTCGTCACCTTTGAGAGCATGAGAGATTATACTACGGCGGATTTTCTTCAAAGAAGCGGTACGCAAACGCCTACACTGGTTCGCTTTTCAACTGTTATAGGCGGGCGCGGTTCCGCGGATACGGTACGCGATCCCCGTGGTTTTGCAACTAAATTCTATACAAATGAGGGAATTTACGACCTTGTCGGCAACGATTTGCCCGTGTTTTTCATCCGGGACGCGATCAAGTTTCCCGACGTTATCCATTCGCTCAAACCCTCGCCCGAAAACAATGTGCGTGACCCCGAGCGTTTCTGGGATTTCGTATCGCTTTCGCCGGAGTCAACTCACATGATAACCTGGCTGTACAGTGACCGCGGAACTATCCGCGATTATCGCAATGTCGACGGATTCGGCGTGAACACCTATGTCTGGGTAAACCGTAACAGCGTACGTCATTTTGTAAAGTTCCATTGGAAGACCATGCAGGGAGTTGAAACAATAACAAGAGCCGAGGCGGATTATTACGCAGGTGTCGACCCCGATATAGCGGTTCACCGTCTTTTCGACGCGATTAAACGCGGCGACTATCCGAAATATGAGCTTTGCGTGCAGCTAATGACGATGGAGCAGAGTGAGAGCCTGCCCTTTGATCCGCTGGACGACACAAAGACATGGCCTGAGGACGTTTTTCCGCTTAAAAAAGTCGGCGTTATGACGCTTAACAGAAATCCGCAAAACTTCTTCGCGCAGATTGAGCAGGCGGCTTTCTGCCCTTCAAATATAGTCCCGGGCATTGAGCTTTCTGCTGATAAAATGCTTCAGGGTCGCTCATTTTCCTATAACGACACCCAGCGTCACCGCATTGGTCCGAACTTCACCCAGCTTCCTGTCAACAGACCGCTAACGCCGCCCGTCAACAACCAGCGTGACGGTGCGATGACTTACAGCTTTAACCCCTCGCCTATCAACTATTCGCCTAACAGCCTCGCCGAAAATCGCCCCTTGCCCTCCGACATACCCGTCCCGAAGCCGGTTTATCTGAGCGGAAATGCCGAACGAAAAACGATTCCGAAGACTGACGACTTCACTCAGGCGGGAGAGCGTTACCGCTCGCTCAGCAAGTCGGAAAAGGCTCATCTCTGCGACAATATTGCCTTTGAGCTATGGAAGGTTACGCCCGATATAAAGCGGCGTGTTCTTCAGTATTTTGAGAATGCCGATAAGGACTTTTCCGCAGGGGTCATTCAAGCCATGGAGCTCTATCGGAAGACGTGAAAATGCAAAATTATCGGCATAAAAAACCGCGGGACTTTATTGTCCTGCGGTTTCTGTATTTTTCATCTTAATGAACTTCGCACCGAAATTAAAGATAAACACGCCGAACAGGATAATTCCGCCCCCTATAAGTGTCGATGAGTCGGGTTTCTCGTTATTAAAAATGAAGCCGGTAAGGCTCGCCAAAAACGGGGTGATGAACATGTAGTTACTCACGGATGAGGCGTTTTTTGCTTTTTTAAACGCTTGCGCCCAGGCAGCATAAGCTACTGCGCTGGAGAGCACTCCTAGAATACCCACGTAGACGAAGGCTATTGGCGGTGCGCTGGGCACTTCCTTGACTGTTGTTGGGAGAAAAATTGCCAGCATCAGAGTTCCGAAAAAAATGCTGAATGCCGAAGCCTGAAGTCCCGAATAAGTTTTTGTAAGCTGCCGCTGGAGCAGATTGTACGCGGAAAGCAGCAGTACCGCCGCAAAAAGCCAAATAAGCCCGTGGTTAACGGAAAAGGTTCCGTGCATGAGGGTCAGCAACACAACTCCCGAAAACTCAATTGCAATCGCGACCCATTTTATCGCGGTCAGCTTCTCCTTGTAAATAAAGCGGGCAAGCAGCGCCGTTATAACCGGAACAATTGCGAGGACAACGCTTCCCGTCGCCGAGCTCACGGTTTCGCAGCCTTTGTTGAAGGTTATCATGTAAAGGAAAAATCCGACGGCTCCCGACAGAGCAAACCATTTTAAATCGGATTTCTTCGGGATTTTCATTTTCGTAACCAGAGCTATAATAATCAGAGCGCAGGAGGCGAAAACATAGCGAAGAAAGCCGAGTGAAAACGCGGTGAAATACGCCAGTGAAAGGCGGGTAAACACGAACGCCAAGGACCAGAATATGATTGTTATTATCGCATAGGTATGATAGCTGTCTTTGATTTTCACGGATAACACCAACTACATTTTTCTATACATCTAACCACAAAACTCAATCATAGTAAAGAGTTGATTTAAAAAGCAAAAAAATAAAGCCCCGTAAGAGGGCTTTATTTATTAAAAAATCAAGCTCTGTTATTTTGAGCCGCCGATTCGCGGTTACCTACATCTGCGACAAGATCTTCAAGCTCCTTAGCCTTTTTTGCGTCTTTTTTTGCGGCGGACTTGGCCGCGGTGGTAACCTTAGCTGCGGCGCGCTTCTTTTGCAGAAGGTCGCTTCGAGTATCGTCGATAACTTTTTGTTCGGCATCCTTGCGCATCTTGCGGCGGCTGTCAAGCTCCTCCTTGATTTGACGAAGCTCCTCGGTAATACCCTCCTGTGACACGGGATTACAGAGCTTCAAAAACGTTTCAAAGGCCTCGGGATAAATGAATTTCTTGTTTCCGAATTCCTTTTTGAACTTGACCTCAATTACGTCCTCCGTTTGCCTGATAACCGTACCGACTCCGAATTTTGTATGATGAACCTGCTCATGAACTAATTTCATTAGGTGCTCCGCTCCATTTCTTCTCCCAGTACGTCCTCTGATTCCGTCTTTTCTCCGAGTAAAAAAGTGCGGCGTTGACAACCGGACTTACGTTTGTCAAAACCACACGCTGTTATTTGCATTATAGCACAGATTTCAGGAATATGTAAGTTATATTTTTTTCAGCATTTTTATATTTTATTGTTTTTGTAATTACATACGAGAACGCATGATATAAAATGCTTAAATTCGATTCAAAAAACGATAAATACAGGTTTAAAGAAAAAACCTTGCAGTCTTTACGACTACAAGGTTTTTTGGCGGAGAAGGAGGGATTCGAACCCTCGAACCGCTTTTGACGGTTACACGATTTCCAATCGTGCGCGCTCGACCGGGCTACGCGACTTCTCCACGTTCAGCTGGGCGATTTTAAAATATTTTGCCGTACACAGCTTGTACATTATAATTTAGTTCATGCGTGTTGTCAAGTACAAACGGCCAAGATTTAAAAATTGAAAACCAAGCGGATTCTGCCGCAATTCTGCCCCCTGACGTCCCATTTTTCCGTACCTAATATAAATCGCTGTTTTCGCAAAATATTTCCTATGAAGTATTGAACTTATGAAAGTTTATGATGTATAATGTGCTGTATACGCTATATATTGTATGTTGATGCAGTGTATCGGCGGCGTCTGTAGATTATATTATAATGACGCACGCTCAAATATTTTCTTTAACAGGGTGAATAAAGTGGAACACATTTTTGTTATCAATCCCGCTGCCGGCGCCAGCGATCCGACAAACATGATTAAAGAAGCAATTGCAAAGTCCAGAAGCGGCTCTGATTGTGAGATTTACCGCACAAAAGGTGCTGGTGACGCGACTGACTTCGTTTCAAAAAGATGTGCGGAGAGCACCGGACCGATTAGGTTTTACGCCTGCGGAGGCGACGGGACCTTGAACGAGGTTGTAAACGGCGCAGCAAACCACAAGAATGTCGGTGTAGGCTGTTTCCCCTGCGGCAGCGGCAATGATTTTGTCAAATACTACGGCGGTGCAGAGGGATTTCTCGATATCGACAATCTGATTAACGGCACTGAGCACCCTATCGACCTTATTCTGGCCGACGGCAAATATTGTATCAACGTACTCAATTTCGGGTTTGACACGGCAGTTGTTAAAACAATGCAGAAAGTGAAAACTAACCCACTTTTGCGCGGCAAGCGTGCCTATTATACGGGAGTAGTGGGCGCTCTCATAAACTCAATGAGAACTCCCTGCAAGGTAACGGTTGACGGCGAAGAAATCAGCAGCTCCGATATACTCCTTTGCACGGTTTCTAACGGAAGATATGTGGGAAGTTCCTTTAAGTGTGCCCCGAGAGCAGAAAATGACGACGGTCTTTTAGAAGTTTGCCTGGTGAAGCCTCTTTCCAGACTTACCTTTCTCAGACTCATTAATTACTACACTCTCGGCGAGCATCTGGACAATCCGAAGTTCAACAATTACATAGTTTACCGACGCGCAAAAAAAATCAGCATTGAAGGCGGAAGCGGCTTCGCTGTTGCGCTGGACGGTGAACTTGTCGAAACGAGAAGTATTGAGGTTGAGGTTTCCGAAAAAGCGCTTAATTTTGTAGTTCCTTGCGGCGTGAATTATTAAGACAGAGAATGAAAATGCAGATATTCTATAGATTCGGAGGTGTCTAATGGCGCCCAACGAAATAATTCACTGGTTATGGGTCTTTTTCATATACGCCTTTATCGGCTGGTGCGCGGAGGTCATTTTCCACGCCGTAACTGAGGGTAAGTTTGTAAACCGCGGCTTTTTGAACGGTCCCCTCTGCCCTATTTACGGTTTTGGCGTCCTTCTTGTCGTATTTTTCCTCGAGCCTATCAAGGATAATCTTTTGCTCCTGTTTTTGTGCTCTGTTGTTTTCAGCTCCACTCTCGAACTGATAACAGGTTTCGTTCTGGAGCGTTTTTTCAACGATAAGTGGTGGGATTACTCTAACGAACCACTTAATTTTCTGGGATACATTTGTCTTCGCTTTTCCATTCTTTGGGGTCTTTCCTGCGTACTGATTGTTTATGCGGTTTATCCCGCAACTACCAGATTTATTGCCCTGCTTCCCCAAAATCTGAGCATTCCGCTTCTCGGTCTCTTCCTTGTTCTGACTTTGTTAGACACGGTGTACACGACAATCGAAACCTTTAAGCTTAAAAAAACTCTCGTATTTCTGGAGACTACGGAAAGCAGGATACGCAAGATTTCGGATCGAATCGGCGGCGTTCTTGCGGACGGCACATTGACCGCTGTGGAAAAGCTTGAAGAGAGCAGAAAAACCGTTCTGCTGGAAAAAGCCAAAGCAAAAGCGAGCCTCAGCGCGGTTCAGGTAAGGCTTTTAAACGCCTATCCCCATTTGAAGCGCGGTAAGTATAAAAACAGCGTGTTTCTGCTTATGCACCGCTTCAAAAAAATAAACGAATTCGGTAAGACCGGAATGCTCTCTGTACCCTTTGAAAAACCCAAGAGCATATACAAGGATCGCTCGGTTGCGCTATATAAAAACACTGTTGAAACCGTTATTGATGTTCTTGAAGCCAGAGATGAGTATACGGCAGGTCATTCGCGCCGTGTGGCAATTCTGACTAACAGATTTTGCAAACTGCTCAACATCCCTCCTCTTGAAGCAGAGGTATTTGAGTTGTCGGCTTCCCTGCATGATTTGGGCAAGGTTGGAGTACCTGACGCCACCCTTAATAAAAACGATAAGCTTGACGACAGTGAATGGTCGGAAATTCGCCGTCATCCCGATATCGGAGCAGATATAATTCTAAAATCCGTCAAGCTTGACACGGTTGCGGACATTGTTCGCCATCACCACGAGCGCTGGAACGGCAACGGATATCCAAAGGGTATTTCCGGTAACGATATCCCTATAGGAGCACAGATAATTGCAATATGCGACGCTGTTGACTCCATGATGATTGAGAGAGTTTACCGGCAGGCTCTTTCTCCGCAGGAGTGCAAGGCTGAACTTGCAAGCGGTAAAGGCAAAGCTTTTAACCCTGAAATGATTGAAGTTTTTCTGGTAAACTGGGATAAAATAGTTTCCGAGCTTTATGTTCCCGCAGCTAAAACCGATGTCTCCTCAAATTCACACAAACTTTAACTTATACAACACCTAAAAACGGGAGCTCCGATCAATTCAGAGCTCCCGTTAATATTTTTGTGGTTACGCTCCGGCTTTTCTGAACTTTGCCTTCGCGCATATTCTTGTGCAATTAAGCAGCAAAATCAGCGATACGGCGAAATCCAAAAGCATGCCAAACCAAATGGGACAATACCCGATTGCCGAAAGCGCCATTAAAAGAAGCTTAACAAAGCAGCAAATGAGCAAACCTGCAAGAACATAATGTTTAACCTTGCGTGATACGCCGATTAGGTCCGGAATTCGTCCTATACCGTCTTCCATAACTATGACGGCTGTTTTCGGAAGTTCCGCGTGGGCAGCTATGCCGTTAACCGCAATACCGACATCGGCGGCTTCAAAAAGACGATGAGCATTGTCGCTGTCGGCGATAAGAGCCAGTTTCCCGCGCTTGTCAATGCGAGCTTTGATCTCCGCAATTCGGGCTGTCATATCGCTCTCGTCGCACTCTGCGTAATATTCGTCAATTCCGAGTTTGGAGGCAATAATCCTGTCCGCCTCACGTCTGTCACCGGAAATCATGGCAATTCTGGAAGCTCCCGCCGCGTTAAGGCTTGCGAAATATTCCCTTGTCGCTTCCTCTTTAGGGGCTTCTCCGAGCACCATTCTTCCTGCATAGACCCCGTCAACCGACAAATGAAGAGCAGTACCTTCAATTGCGCCGCCCGGAACCTCAACTCCGTTTTCCTCCAGAAAACTGTCAAGCCCTAAGAGTATCCTGATTCCACCCAGAGAAACAGATAATCCTCCGCTCGGGTGCTCGTCAAAATCGGATATGAGCTCCTTTGTAATCTCACCGTCGTAAGCTGAAACAATTGCTTTCGAATAGCGGCTTGTACCGCCTGCGGAAGCGTATGCCGCAACTTTTAAAAAGGTTGAAGGGTCCATTTTGTCGGTTTTAATATCAGTAATAATGTAGATTTTTTCGGTAAGCGTTCCGGCCTTGTCAAACACAACGGCCTTAATGGTTTCAGCGCTCTCAAGCGATTTGGCGCCGCTGAAAATTACGCCAAGTCTGCGTGCCAGCGCCATTCCCGAAAAATATGTCAGCGGCAGTGAAAGTAAAATTCCGCAGGGTGACGCAATGGCTATAATTGTGCTAATACGGCGCAGGGTCTCGGTTATGCTAAACTGATAAATTAGCGGCAAAACCAGCATTAAAACAAGGCTTAAACAGAGCGCGAGGGGCAAAAACCAGCTGATTGCCCTTGTCCAAAGCTTCTCTGTCTCGGTTATCTCGGCATAGCCTGCGGATAAAATTGCCGCAATTCTTTTGTTTAGCGCGTCTTCCGGAACCGCCACCGCCTCAGCCTTAAACTGGCCGCCGGTGCAGATGCTGCCGGCCGGAAGAAAATCGCCTGTTTTCAGGGCAACTTTTTTAATGCTGCCCGTGATAAAGCTTAAGTCCGCCGAACCTGAGCCGCTTATAATAACGCAGTCGCTCGGGACTGCCACACCCTCAAAAAGAGAATACACAGTTGCCGAAGCCCCATCGGTTTTTAATGCGGTGTCTGAATCGGAGCCTTTCAGCATTTTTCTGTTCGGCTCGATAATATCGGCGATAGTTTTTCGGGTATTAAACAAAGCGTAATCGCGGACAACATACACGATTTGGAGAAGCAGCAGAGCAGCTATCCCCTCTTGCCGCCGTCCGATTGCAAATGATATTATCGCCGCAACTGCTACAAGCAGGTTTTCGCGGAGAAATTCGCGTTTCAGAGAGTCCTTTACCGCCTGAATAATTATGTCATAGCCCGCTATAAGCGCCGCGGCTATGAGTACGGCAAGCGTTATATCATCGGAGAGCTTTACAAAATAGCTACCGACGAGAAGCACCGCGGCGAGTACCATCCGAACTATTAAGAGGGCTGAGGGTTTTGAATATTCTTCTCCCGAGGAGGGGTAAATTCGCTCAAATGCATCAGGTTTCATTGCCAACCTCCCGAGCCTTTCGGCTTTTATTCTGCTTTACCGTCGCTTCCCAGGACGTTGACTATTTTAGCTTTAACCAGCTCACGGATATAATCTCTGGCGGGCGTTAAATACTTTCTCGGGTCGAAAGCGTCGGGATATTTTGCCATTGTTTCGCGGATACCCGCAGTCATAGCAAGGCGCAGATCCGAATCGATGTTAATCTTGCAGACCGCCATTGCCGCCGCCTCGCGGAGCATTTCCTCGGGAATGCCGATAGCGTCCTTAAGCTGCCCGCCGTTTGCGTTGATTATCTCAACATACTTCGGGATAACGGAAGAAGCGCCGTGGAGAACAATCGGGAAGCCGGGCAGCCTTTTTTCGACTTCGGAAAGAATATCGAAGCGGAGCTGCGGCTTTGTACCGGGCTTGAACTTGAAAGCTCCGTGGCTGGTTCCGATTGCAATTGCGAGAGAATCGCAGCCTGTACGCGAAACAAATTCCTCAACCTCATCGGGATGAGTATAGGAGCTGTCCTCTGCCTTGACTTTAATCTCATCTTCGACGCCTGCAAGTCTGCCGATTTCGCCCTCGACCACGACACCCTTGTCGTGCGCATAGTCAACGACTTTTTTGGTAAGAGCAATGTTTTCCTCAAAGCTCAGGTGTGAGCCGTCAATCATAACGGAGGAGAAGCCGCCGTCAATGCAGGATTTGCAGAGTTCAAAGCTGTCGCCGTGATCAAGATGAACGCAAATCGGAAGTCCCGTGTCCTCGATGGCAGCCTCGATAAGTTTCATAAGATAAACATGCTTTGCATATTTTCTCGCGCCTGCCGAAACCTGGAGAATCAGCGGAGAACGGACTTCAGCCGCTGCCTCCGTAATACCCTGTATGATTTCCATGTTGTTTACATTAAACGCTCCAATAGCGTAATGACCCTCATACGCTTTTTTAAACATTTCGGTTGTAGTTACGATTGGCATTAAGCTTCGCTCCTTTTTAATATTATTATTTTTTTTGAAATTTTAACCTATGTATGTATTTTACTCCAAAAATGTGTTATCATCAACATGTTAGAGACATTTCATACAAAATATTTTTTAATTACACTAATTGGAGGCTTTTTTATGGGAAACGAACTTAGAGGTGCCTGCATAATCGGTCAGTCCGGCGGCCCCACATCCGTTATTAACGCAAGCGCTTACGGCGTTATTCGCACCGCTCTTGATGCGGACTGCATTACAAAGGTATACGGAGCGGCGCACGGCATTCGCGGTGTTCTGGATGACAGACTATATATCATGGACGTTGAAGACCCTTATGAGCTTGAGCTTCTCAAGAATACCCCCTCCTCTGAGCTTGGCTCGGTGCGATACAAAATTGCCGATCCCGACAAAGACGATAAGGATTATAAGCGTCTGCTCGAGGTTTTCAAAAAATACGATGTGCGCTACTTCTTCTACAACGGCGGCAACGACTCCATGGACACCTGCGAGAAAATCAGCCGCTACATGACAAGCGTTGGCTATGAGTGCCGCGTCATGGGCGTTCCGAAAACCATCGACAACGACCTTTTCGGCACAGACCACTGCCCGGGCTTCGGCAGCGCGGCGAAATATATCGCCACCTCTTGCATGGAGGTTTCAAAGGACGCCAGAGTTTACGACATCGGCATGATTACCGTGGTTGAAATCATGGGTCGTCACGCGGGCTGGCTCGCGGGGAGCGCCGCTCTTGCCAGCTACTGCGGCTCAGGCCCCGATTTGGTCTATCTCCCCGAAGTCAATTTCGATTATGAAAAGTTCTGTGCGGACGTAATGGAAATCTACAAGAAAAACGGCAAGGTTCTCATCGCCGTTTCTGAGGGAATCCATGACGCCGAGGGGAAATTTATTTCCGAGTACGGCTCAACTACGGCTCAGGCGAAGGACGCCTTCGGCCACGCCCAGCTCGGTGGTCTTGCTGTTCAGCTTGCTGAGGAGCTTAAGAAAAGAACGGGAGCCAAGGTTCGCGGAATTGAACTTAGCCTCCTTCAGCGCTGCGGCGCCCACCTTGCCTCAAAGGTCGATGTTGATGAGGCGGTTCTTGCCGGTAAAACCGCTGTTGAGGCGGCAATCAGCGGTGAAAGCGGTAAAATGATTGCTTTTGAGCGCGAATATGAGGGCGGTAATTACGTCTGCAAAACAAAGCTTATCCCCCTCGGCAGCGTCGCGAACTTCGAGAAGAAGGTTCCGCTTGAGTGGATTACAAGCGAAGGCAACAACGTAACCAAAGATTTCATCGACTATGCCATGCCGCTTATTCAGGGCGCGCCCGAGCGTCCCGTCGAACACTCTCTCCCCCGCTACTCAAGGCTTAAAAAGGTCTTCGCATAATAGATTATATCATAAAATAACTCCAAATAATAAAAGAGCTTTCGGCAACGCGCCGAAAGCTCTTCCTATCTGTGTTATGATAATTTTTTTCAAATAGCAGAATTTAATGCAAACCATATCTTCTATTCGTTGCTATGAAGTCCAACAATTCTAGTTACTTCAACTTCCCCAACTTTCCTACTACCTTCCATAAAATACCCTTTTGTTCCAACTTTAATTCTATCTTTATGAACTTGCTGCCTCATTTCATTGAACAAAATCCACATCCTTGCAGTACCACATTGGTTTACAGGAGTAGTATCATCAGTAAGAATATCACCATTTTCATCTTCAAACTCAGGGTGAATGCAATAGATACCTTCTTTTTTTATATCATCGCCATCATAAGAAAAATCGCATCTGTACCCTTGCAGCGGGAGTGTTCTTCTTCCACCTTCGTTTTGCGTATATAATTTGTAATTCACATCAAAATCCTGAGGATGTTTTCTAAGTATTTCATATGGAGTCCACATAAGCAACCTCCCATTTTACGTCTCGCTTTATTCAAATTCGGCTTTTGTGTTCTCTATATCCCTTGCTATCTGTGCTTTCAGCTCCTCGGCGCTATCAAATCTAATCTCACCGCGAAGATACTTATAAAACTCGATACGGATATATTTGCCGTACAAATCGCCGTCAAAGTCCAGAATGTAGGTTTCGACAGTCAGCTTTTCGCTTTCGCCGAAGGTCGGTCTTACGCCTATATTTGTTACGGCGAGCTTTTCTCCGCCTTCGAGAAGGACCTTAGTCGCGTAAACACCTTTTGCGGGGAGCACCAGGCTCTCATCGTCGCCGTCAAGGTTAGTTGTCGGCGAGCCGAGCTTACGCCCCACCTTGCGCCCATCCCTTACGGTACCCGCGAAAACGAAGGGGTGTCCCATAAAATAGTTGGCTCTTTCAATATCACCGCTTGCAATGAGCTCGCGAATATAGGTTGAGCTTACGGTAATTCCGTCCAGCGCGAACTTTGGAATGATGTCGCAGCCAATGCCAATTTTTGCACAGTAATCCGAAATTCTTTGAGGATTACCCTCGCCCTTATAGCCGCAATGAAAATCGTGCCCGATTACAAGATGTACCGCAGAATACTTATCGACGAGCGAGTCAATAAAGCCCTGCCAAGGCATTTCCATCGTATTTTTATCAAAATGATAGATAATTACGCTCTCAATGCGGAACAAGCGCCTGACAAGGTCAACGCGGGTGTTGACACTGCTGAGCAGCGGAACGCTGTGCCCTGTTATCACCGCTTCGGGACTGACGTCAAAGGACAGCACCGCGGCAGTTGCGTTTAGCTCCTGCGCACGCAGCTTGGCAGTTTTTATAAGCTCCGCGTGTCCTCTGTGGACGCCGTCAAAAAAGCCCAGTGCGATTACTGACTTTTTTTCTGTGTTTGCCGACATATAACCTCCGAGCGGCAGAGTGGTTTGGGCTCTTGCCGCGTAACTGATAATTAAAAGTTGCTCTTTTGGTGGCGATTAAACCTCAAAAAAGCTCTTTACCGTGCTCATAATGCCGTTTTCGACAGTTCCGAGCATTAAAAAATTGCCGTCTAAATCATAAACCCGATATTTTCCGTCAGCTTCGGATGTTTCGAAGCTGTTTCCGCAATGGCATTTTTTAAGCTGCCAATCGGAGATTGTTACAGGCGGATACTCGCCGAAAAGCGTATCAACAGGCATTAGTGCCTTATCGATTTCGCCTTTTTCGAGAAGCTCGCGTATCTCGTCAATCGTATGGGCGTTCTCAACGCTGAAATTCCCCGCCTTCGTCCGCCGCAGCGAGGAAAGCGCGGCGCCCGTGCCGAGGCGCTGCCCGATATCGTGGCAGAGTGTGCGTATATATGTTCCCTTAGAACAAACCACTCGAAGAAGACAGTCTCCTTTTTCTTCTCCTAAAATTTCAAGCTCTTTAATGGTAACGGGTCGGCTTTTTCGCTCGATTTCAACACCGCTTCTTGCAAGGTCATAGAGCTTTTTCCCGTCAACCTTAATTGCCGAGTACATGGGCGGAACCTGCATTATATCTCCTGTAAATTGTGGCAGAATCCCCTCAAGTTCCTCAAGCGTTACGGTATTTCCGCTTTCCTCCAGAACTTTTCCGGTAATGTCCTGAGTATCGGTTACTATCCCGAAGCGAAGAGCCGCGAGATATTCCTTTTCGTGGCTTTCGGCAAATTCCACGGCGCGTGTCGCCCTGCCGACAAACACCACAAGAAGCCCTGTCGCCATCGGGTCAAGGGTCCCAGAGTGTCCTATTCGGCGTTCGTGCAAAATTCCGCGCAGCTTTGCAACGACATCATGGCTCGTATAGCCCATTGGCTTGTCTACTAGGATAATTCCGTTCATCAGTATTCCTTTGCGATAAGCTCCGCCATAAGCTCGGCGGCCTCTTCGCAGCTCTTGTCAATCGAGCAGCCTGAAGCCATTTTGTGTCCGCCGCCGCCGAAATTGGCGCAGACCTTGTTAGCGTCAACGATTCCGTTTGAGCGAAGCGATACCTTGCAGTGATCTTCGTCAATTTCCTTTATCGTAACACTTGTAAAAGCGCCCTCAGCCCTGCCCGGCAAGGCTGCAATGTCCTGACAGTCCTGTTCGGTCGCCCCTGCTTCATCAAGCATTTTTTTCGTAACGATGGAGATAACCGTTTTTCCTTCGTGGCAGTAGCGCAAAGACGCGAAAATCAGCCCTTCGAGCCTAAGCCTTGCCTTTGAGCTTGTACGGAACAAAATTTTATTGAGATACGCGTTTCTCGCCCCCGCAAAGCAGAGCTCCGAGGCAGCTCTTAGGGTGTCCCCCGTCGTGTTGCCGTAAACAAAGCAGCCCGTATCGGTCGAAACGGCGATATATAGAAGGTCGGCGACTGCGGCATCAAGTCCGCATAGCTCCTTGACAACTTCCATTATCACCTCTCCGCAGGAGGATCTGTCTGCCCAGAGAAGAGTATTGTTCGCGTAAAAACTGTTTGAGGGGTGATGGTCAAAGCATAAATCAATGTTTCCCTCAAACCCCTGCGGGAAAAGGCTAGTGTCCGCCATATCAACCGAAATAAAAAACGCAGGCTCATAGTCCTCGGGGGCGATATAAGGCTCCGCGACCCAGGGATAGCTGTCCCCGAACTGCGGATTGTTGTATAAGTATGCCGTTTTACCGGCTTTTCTTAGAGCGTAGCAGAGCGCCGCGGAGCTGCCGATAGTATCGCCGTCCGGTCTTATGTGCGTGACTATCATAAATCTGTCATTTTCACGCAGGGTCTTTACCGCTTCACTTATTGTCATTTTCGTGTTCCTCCGAAGCCCCGCCACTGCCCAAAAATCCCGGCTGATTTATAATTGAGTTTATATGAGCGCCGTGTTCAATCGAAGTATCAAGCTCGAAAATAAGCTCGGGAGTATATCTGATGTTGAGCTTTTTTGCAAGCTCACGCCGAAGCCAGCCCGAAGCCGATTTCAGGCCCTTTTTTAGTTCCTTTTCATTTTCCAGTCCGAAAACGCTCAAATAAACCGTGCAGTAGCGCAAATCGCCCGTTGTCTCTGTTCTTACAACACTGAGCATACCCTGATTGACCCGAGGGTCCTTTATTGAACGAAGAAGCTCACTCAAAACGAGCTGAATATCGTCGTTTGTCCTGTCCAACCTGTAACCTGCCATTAGTATCACCTCGTATTTTGCTGCTAAAATCAGCAGTAAAGCTTAAGACCGCCGCAGTTAAGAGGCGGCCTTATATTTATCAGTCGGTAATTCGCTCCATGATAAAGGCTTCAATAATGTCGCCTTCTCTGACATCGTTAAACTTCTCGATGCTGATGCCGCACTCATAGTTTGTGGCAACTTCCTTAACATCATCCTTGAAACGGCGCAGACCGGAAAGAGTACCCTCGTGGACAACAACGCCGTCGCGAATGACGCGGACGCTGCTGTTGCGTATAATTTTGCCGTCGGTGACGTAGCTTCCGCAGACAAAACCGATTTTTGAAATTTTAATAACCTGGCGAACCTCGGCGTGGCCCGTGATGACTTCCTTAAACTTTGGCTTAAGCATGCCCTTCATGGCTGCCTCAATTTCGTTTATGCAGTCGTAAATAACGCGGTACATCCGAATTTCAACATTCGCTCTGGCGGCGTAATCACGAGCGGCATTATCGGGGCGCACGTTGAAGGCAACAATCAGTGCTCCGCTCGTCGCGGCAAGATAGACATCCGACTCGCTTATAGCGCCGACCGCAGAGTGAATCACGCGTACGCGAACTTCTTCGTTGCCGAGCTTTTCGAGCGACGCCTTGACGGCCTCGGCGCTTCCCTGAACGTCAGCTTTGACGATTATGTTGAAATCTTTTATTTCGCCCTGCTGAATCTGCGCGAACAAATCTTCAAGCGAAACCTTTTTCGGCGCTCCGATAAGAGTGTCCTTATTTTGCTGCTTTCTCTGAGCAACAAGCTCGCGAGCCATGCGCTCATCGTCAACGGCGTTGAAGGTATCTCCAGCCTGCGGAACCTCGGAAAGTCCGGCAATTTCAACGGGAACGGAGGGACCGGCTTCGGATACGCGCTCGCCCTTGTCGTTCATCATTACTCGGACATGGCCGACTGCGGTACCGGCGATTATAATGTCGCCCTGCTTGAGTGTACCGTTCTGAACCAGAACGGTCATAACGGGACCCCTGCCCTTGTCAAGTCTTGCTTCGATTACGGTTCCCTTTGCCGCGCGGGAGGGATTTGCCTTGAGTTCCTTCATCTCGGCGGTCAGTGCGACCATTTCAAGCAGATTCTCTATGCCCAGACCCGTTTTCGCGGAAATCGGACAAATAATCGTATCGCCGCCCCACTCCTCGCTGACGAGTTCATACTGGGTTAGCTCCTGCTTAATTCTGTCGGGATTGGCCGTGGGTTTATCCATCTTGTTGATGGCAACGATTATGGGAATTCCTGCGGCCTTTGCGTGGTTAATGGACTCAACTGTCTGCGGCATTATACCGTCGTCCGCCGCGACTACCAGAATCGCAATATCCGTAACCATCGCGCCGCGTGCGCGCATGGAAGTAAATGCTTCGTGTCCCGGAGTGTCAAGGAAGGTTATCGGTCTTCCGTTAATCTCAATTCTGTATGCGCCGATATGCTGGGTAATACCGCCCGCTTCGCCGCTTGCGACATTCGCCTCACGCACTCTGTCGAGCAGTGAGGTTTTACCGTGGTCAACGTGACCCATGACCACCACAACGGGAGCGCGGGGAACCAAGTCCTCGTTTCTGTCAACGCTGTCGTCGATAAGTCTTTCCTCAACCGTGTAGACGAGCTCTTTTTCAACCTTGCAGCCCATTTCCATGGCAACAAGCGCCGCGGTTTCATAATCTATCGTGTCGGACAGGGACGCCATTGTTCCGAGTTTAATGAGCTGGCGAACAACCTCCGCGCCTGTCTTCTTCATTCGGGAGGCAAGCTCTCCGACATTGATTTCGTTGGGGATTGTGACCTTAACGGGAGCCTTCTTTGCAATCTCGAACTGGAGCTTCTGGAGCTTATCCTTCTCCTCCTGCTTACGCTTTGGGCTTATGGTCTGACGGTTTTTATTCTTATTTACAAACTTTTCTTTGCCCTGCATATTCTCAGCCTTTTCAGGCACGAGATTGGAAAGTCTGTCGTCATATTTTTCGATGTTAACGGTTACTCCGCGTGTATCGATAATACGCTTTTCGGGAACCGCTTTCGGAACGTGGGGTCTGTTATCCTGGGGTCTGGGCTGCTGCGGCTGCTGCTGGACGGGTCTGAAGGGCTGAGGGGCAGCAGGCCTCGCGGAAGGAGCTTCCCCTGCCGCCGCGGTCTTCGGAGCCTCTGGCGCCGCTGCGGGAGCAGGCTCGGGCTGCGGTACGGGCTTAACCGGAACGGCAAAGACCTCTGATAAATCCGCAACCTGATTGTGCTGGGTAAGATATTCAAAAATAAGGTCCAGCTCGTTGTCCTCCAGAACCTGCATGTGGTTCTTCGGAGCGGTGGCATAATCCGTTAAAATTTGCACGATTTCCTTGGAATTCATTTTGAAATCCTTGGCCACCTCATGAACTCTGTATTTAATAAGTGTACTCATACGTTTTTCCTCCTCTTACCCGTCGCTGCGGGTTTTGCCGCAATACCAAGCTTTTTGTTCTTCTCGTGAGCTAAAGCCTCATTTTTTCGCATTTGAGCTTTTTTGCTCTTTTGCTCCAAAAGCTCGGCTGTTTGTCTGAAAGACGGTTCGCTCTCCGCAAGCGAAGCCATAAACACCGCCGCAAGACCTATTTCGGTAAACGCCACCATCGAACAGCCTGCGGTACCCGAAACCTGCGAAATTTCCGCCTTTGAAAACGGCACCGTCACCAGCGGTATCTGCGTTCCCGAAACAAAATTTTCCGCCCTGCGTTCGGCGTTTTCAGAAGCGTCCGAAGCAAGAATCAGGACTTTACCTTTACCCGCACGGATTGCCGCCCCCGTGTTGGTTTCGCCGAGTTCGATTGCCCCGGCTTTTTTTGCAAGACCAATATAACTCAGCGCTTTATGCATCCGGAGCCTCCATTTGCTCCTTCAGCTGAAGGTAAATTTCATCGGGAATTGCAAGCTCAAGTGATTTTTCCAGCGCCTTGCTCTTAATTGCCTTTTTAAGACAGTCCTGACTTGGGCAAACATACGCGCCGCGTCCCTGAGCCTTGCCTTTGAAATCAAGGGAAATCTCATTTTCAGGCGACCTGACGACTCGAATAAGCTCACGCTTCGGTTTCATTTCGCGGCAGCCGGTACACTGTCGCATCGGAATTTTTTTAGGCACTGCGGCCACCCCTTTCGATGATTATTTAATAAGCCTCGGACTCCGGCTTAATGTCAATCTTGAAGCCCGTCAGCTTTGCGGCAAGGCGGACGTTCTGTCCCTCTTTGCCTATGGCAAGCGAAAGCTGATTATCCGGAACTATTACGCGGCAGCTTTTGCCCTCGTCCAGCATTGTGACCGCAACCACATCCGCGGGTGAAAGCGCAGCAGCTATAAATTCTTCCGGCTGTTCACTGTATTTGATAATGTCGATTTTTTCACCGCGAAGCTCGTCGACTATACCTGCGACTCGACCGCCCTTGGGTCCGACACAGGCGCCGATGGGGTCAACATCGTTATCGTTTGAGAAAACGGCAATCTTTGTGCGTGAACCGGCTTCTCTGGCAATGCTCTTAATCTCAACGATACCGTCAAAAATTTCAGGCACTTCGATTTCAAACAGGCGCTTAACAAGTCCCGGATGAGTGCGCGAGATGAGCACCTGCGGTCCTCTTGTCGACTTTCTTACCTCGACAACAAAAACCTTGACCATTTGTCCCTCAACCAGCTTTTCGTTCTTTATCTGCTCATTGGGCGAAAGCATGGCTTCGGTGTATTCGGAATTTGAGCTTATTTTTATGGAAACGCTTCCTGTGCGCGGCTCAATTCTGGAAACAATACCTGTCAGTATTTCCTGTTCCTTCGAAGTGAACTCATCAAATATAATGCCGCGCTCGGCTTCTCTTATTCCCTGAATGATGACCTGCTTTGCCGCCTGCGCCGCAATACGTCCGAACTTCTTAGTTTCAATGGGAACTTCGACAAAACCGCCGAGCTTTGCGCGCTTTGTATAGTTCTGAGCCGTTTCAAGAAGCATCTGCGTTGCGGGGTTTTCAATCTGCTCGACTACCTCCATACGCAAATACATATCAATACGTTTTTTCTCATCGTCCATGCTGATAACAACATTATCGGCACAGGCCGGATTGTCCTTTTTATACGCGGCAAGCAAAGCCTGAGTGATTTTTTCCATCATATAGGTTTTGGGTATACCTTTTTCACGTTCAATATCTTCAATTGCTGCAAAAAAATCAGCGTTCATTTTTCATATCCTCCCGAATTCAAGCCAATCTGAGACGTACGCTTGCAATTTGTTCCTTTGTAAATGTAATTTGATTTCCGCCGAAATCGAGCGTTACGGCACCGTCTTCGTATGCAGAGAGTGTTCCCGAATACAGCTTTGAGCCCTCAAGCGGCTTATAAAGCTTCACCTCAACATTTTCGCCCAAAAAGCGCCGAAAATGCGCAGGCTGCTTAAGAGTTCTTTCAAGCCCGGCTGACGAAACCTCAAAAATGTAACTGGTCGGTATCGGGTCCTTCTCGTCAAGAACAGGGTCAAGCGCGCGGCTTACCTTCTCACAGTCATCTATTGATATTCCGCCGTCCTTGTCAATATATACCCGCAAAAACCACTGGCCGCCCTCGGAAACATATTCAAGATCCCAGAGCTCATAACCCATTTGCTCGACTACCGGGCGTGCAAGCTCGGTAACTATGCCGACAATTTTACTCATACAACACCAATTTCCATATTCTTACATTTATTTTTTAATCAACAAAAAGAGTGGGAGAAACCCACTCAGCACTTCATTTCCATCACTAACAACGATATATTAACATAATATATGTACTTTTGCAAGCCTTTTTTTGATTCGGCTGCTTGTTTTTAACCCGATTATTCGAGCTTTTATGAAGTTTGACATTGACTGAATATTTTGATAAAGTAGGTTTTAATAATGTAATCGGAATTATAAGTGAGGCAGGATATGATTCTTACAGTTGATATTAACAACACGAGCGTTGTTTTCGCCGTTATGGAAGACACGAAAGCTCTGATAATGACGCGCCTTTCTTCCGACAAATCCCGTACTGCCGACGAATACGCCGTTTTACTTGAGTTGGCTTTTCGTCAGCGCGGCTTTGACATCAGAAATGTCGAGGGAGCGATTATCTCTTCCGTTGTCCCTCCGCTCACGGCGGCGATTAAGGATGCTGTTCTGCTTGTAACGGGATGCAGTCCTCTCATTGTCGGGCCTGGGGTAAAAACCGGTCTTAACATAAGACTTGACGATCCGACAGAGCTTGGCGGTGATTTTGTCGCTTCCGCTGTCGCGGCAATCGCGGAGTATCCCATGCCCAGTGTTATTGTTGTTATGGGAACAGCCATCGCAATGGGAATACTCGACAAGGCCGGCAACTATGTCGGCGGAATAATCAGCGCCGGACCCATGGTCTCTCAGGAGGCTTTGGCACGCGGAGCGTCAATGCTTTCAAACGTAAGCGTCAGCCCCACACCGCAGGTAATTTGCAAAAGCACAAACACCTGTATGCAAAGCGGGCTTGTTCATGGCTCAGCCGCACTGATAGACGGACTGCTGGAGAGAGTTGAAGCGGAGCTGGGCGAGCCTGTTTCGGTCATCGTAACGGGCGATTGGGCGGAAACAATTTCCCCCCATTGTAAAAGACAGGGGCTTATTCACGACAAGGAAATCTTAATGCGCGGGCTTGCTATGATTTACAAAAAGAACAAGCGCGCTTAGTTTTAATAAAACGAGCGGAATTGCACGATACAATTCCGCTCGTTTATTTATTTATTCCTGATATACTCGTCAATGCTTGCCGCCGCTGTCTTCCCCGCGCCCATTGCAAGTATTACCGTTGCAGCGCCCGTAACGGCGTCACCGCCTGCGAAAACGCCCCTGCGGCTGGTCGCTCCGCTCTCATCGGCAATTATACAGCCCTTACGGTTAGTTTCAAGTCCCTCCGTTGTGGACTTTATGAGCGGATTCGGACTTGTGCCGATTGAAACTATAACCGTGTCAATCTCCAGCACGAAGTTCGAGCCCTTGACTTCAACCGGACGTCTGCGCCCCGACTCGTCAGGCTCTCCAAGTTCCATCTTAACGCACTCGATTCCCTTTACACAGCCGTTTTCGTCGCCGAGAATCGCAACCGGATTATTGAGAAGTTTGAAGACAATTTCTTCCTCCTCGGCGTGGTGTACCTCCTCTTTTCTGGCGGGAAGTTCCTCCATGCTGCGGCGGTATATTATGTAAACCGTTTCTGCGCCCATTCTCTTCGCACAGCGTGCCGCGTCCATTGCGACATTTCCGCCTCCGACTACCGCAACTCGCTTAGAAGGCTTTATCGGCGTATCATATTCGGGCAGATATGCCTTCATGAGGTTGATTCTGGTCAGATACTCGTTAGCGGAATAAACGCCGAGCAGGTTCTCGCCGGGGATTCCCAAAAACTGCGGAAGTCCCGCACCCGAGCCGATAAACACCGCCTCGAAACCCTCTTCAAAGAGTTCGTCGACGCTCATCGCTCTGCCAACTACCGCGTTTGTGACAATCTTAACGCCGATTTTAATCAAATTATCAATTTCCGCACTGACGATGGACTTCGGCAGACGGAACTCGGGTATACCGTAAACGAGCACTCCTCCCGCCTTGTGGAAAGCCTCAAATATCGTGACCTCATAGCCGAGCCTTGCCAAATCTCCGGCACAGCTCAGTCCTGCGGGGCCCGAGCCGATTACAGCTACTCTGTGGCCGTTTGTTTCGGGAACTTGAGTCGCTTTGCCTTCGTTCGAATTTTCACGGCTGTAATCCGCAACAAAACGCTCCAGACGTCCGATAGCGACGCTCTCGCCCTTTATAGCGCGCACGCATTTCCCCTCGCACTGGTTTTCCTGCGGGCAAACCCTTCCGCAAACGGCGGGAAGAGAATTTGTGGATGTAATAATTTCGTAGGCCTCAACAAACTTTCCCTCGGCGACCTTGGCGATAAACTCAGGAATCTGCACATTTACTGGGCAGCCCGAAACGCAGGGTCTGTTTTTGCACTTGAGGCAGCGCTCAGCCTCGTCAATTGCCATTGCCTCTGTATAGCCCTTGGCCACTTCAAGAAAATTTTTGTTGCGAACAAGGGGTTCCTGTTCCGGCATGGGATTTTTCTTAGTCGACATATTAGGCACGGCGTACACCTCCCGTAAGGTGGCAAACATGTTCCTTTTGCTCCGTTTCCTCATCCTTATAGAACGCGCCGCGGCGCAGGAGCTCATCCCAATCCACCTGATGCCCGTCAAACTCGGGACCGTCAACACAGGCGAACTTTGTTTCACCGCCGACCGAAACACGGCAGCCTCCGCACATCCCCGTGCCGTCTATCATAATCGGGTTTAGCGACACGACAGTTTTGATACCGTAAGGCTTCGTTGCAAGACTTACGAATTTCATCATTATTCCAGGGCCGATTGCCACAACCTCGTCGTAATTTCTCCCCGATTCGATGAGAGTTTTGAGTTTATCGGTCACAAAGCCCTTTTCGCCGTAACTTCCGTCATCGGTGGTTATGTACAGATTGGTCGAATTTGCCCTCATCTCGTCCTCAAGCATAACTATGTCGCGGCTCCTGAAACCCGCTATCATATCAACCTCAATGCCCTTTTCATGCATTGCTTTTGCGACGGGATAGGCAATCGCGCAGCCGACGCCGCCGCCGACAACCGCAACACGCTTAAGGCCCTCCGTGTGTGTCGGTTTTCCGAGCGGTCCGACAAAATCCAAAATGCTGTCGCCCTCGTTGCGCTCCGCGAGCATCATAGTTGATTTTCCGACAGGCTGGAACATTATCGTTACTGTACCTTTTTCGCGGTCATAGTCCGCTATAGTCAGCGGCACGCGTTCACCGAATTCGTCAAGTCGGAAAATAATAAATTGCCCCGCCAGACATTTTTTTGCCACAAGAGGCGCTTCAACCACCATTTCCAGTGTCGTTCCCGCGGTGTTGAGAACTCTCTTTTTAATAATCTTGTGCATAGGAACCTCCTAATTGCGTAAGTACTACCTTTTATTATATCAAAGCCGCATTTTGTTTAAAAGTAGTTTTTTGTTTCTTACAAATACTTTCTTTGCGAAACTTGCAGTATTTAATTGTTTTGCGGAACATAAAACACGGCGCCTTCGTCCAAGCGAAAGCGCCGCTTATATGAAGTCTATTCGTATTGGGCTCTTTCCCCACCGATATATTTTGGACGAGTTCTCGCCGCTGTTACCAGAGCCTCGCCGATTTTCTTCGTGCCCAGCCGCAGCGGAACTGCTACATCGCGCAGGTGCATTCCGATTAAAGTACAGCCTATGTCAAGTCCCGCCGAAGCCTTGATGTGTTCCACCAGCACGGGGTCTTTAAAAGCGGCGAAAGCCGCCGTGGCGAACGATCCGCCCGCCTTCGGCTTCGGGACCGCAGCGACAATTTCAAGCCCGAATTTCTCCGCCGCCTCGCGCTCAATTACGAGCGCACGGTTAAGGTGTTCACAGCACTGAGCCGCAAGGAATAGTCCCTGCTCGGTGATTGCGGGCAAAATTCCGTCCAACACCGCATTCGCCGCTTCGGGAGTTGAGCCTTTACCGATTTTTTCTCCTATAATCTCGCTTGACGAACAGCCGACAACAACTATCTGCCCCGCCGCGCATTTAGCCAGCGAAAGAAGCTCGATAATTGCGTTTTGCGCCGCGTTTTTTATTTCCTCGTACATTAGCGTTACTTCCTTGTAAATGTTCTGTTTTTGTTCTGTGAGTATATTTTACCACCCGTCATCGGGTTTGACAACAGGATAAAATGAGTGTATCATACAGCTTGAAGTTTAGACCGAAACAGACAGAATTCGACTGTCTGCTATATAAATAGACATGTCTGACGCAATTTTGCGCAAAGGCACTCGGGAGGTCACTATGAAAAAATTATTCCCTGTAATTCTCGCCCTACTCATGCTGCTTACAGCCTGCGGAAAAAGCTCCTCGGACACGGGAGTTTCTCCAGAGCCGCCCTCAGTTCAAGTACCCGACGCAAGCTCCGAACCGACAACAGAGACGCCTCAAGCTATAACAAATCCGCTGACCGGCGAAACAATTGAAACTGACATCAGCGCAAACCGTCCCTACGCGGTTATGCTTAATAATATTAAGGTTGCTCTTCCGCAGTGCGGCATATCAAAGGCCGATATTCTTTATGAGGTTCTTGCAGAAGGCAACATTACCCGTTTTGAAGCGATTTTCTCCGACCTCAACGGAGTCGGCGCAATCGGGAGCATGCGCTCCTCACGTCCCTACTACATAGAGCTTGCATTGAGCTATGACGCGATCTATGTTCACGCGGGCGGCAGCGAGCAGGCCTATTCGGATATTTCCTCAAAAGGAGTCGACAACATTGACGGGGTGCGCGGCGCATACAGCGGCGAAATTTTCTACCGTGACCCAAACCGCATGAAATACGGCACCGAGCACAGCCTTTTTACGACTTCGGACAAGGTTATCGAGTACACAAGCAAACTCGGCTACGACAGCCAGCATGACGGCAGCTTTGATTACGGTCTTTCCTTCACCGAAACGCCCGAGCTCGGCTCCTCGGCTGCGGCTGCTGCGAGTGTTAATGTGAGTTTTGAAGGCATAAAAGACACGACATTTACCTATCACTCCGACACCGGTTTTTACACAGGCTATCAGTACGGCACCGACCTTATCGACGGCACGACGGGCGAAGCTGTTCAGTTTAAAAACCTGCTTGTGCTCTATGCCGACTCCAAAATACTGGACGATTACGGGCGCAGAGCTTTTGACCTTGAAGGATCGGGAACAGGTCACTTCATAGTAAACGGCAAAACCGTTGCGATTAAGTGGAGCCATTCGGGAACCGGCAGCAGCTTTAAATACACTCTCGAGGACGGTACGCCGCTTTTACTCGGTATCGGAAAGACATATATTGGTATAGTGCCGACAGGCAGCACCATTACAATGCAGTAGACTTTAAAAAGAAACACAGAGCGTTTTGCTCCGTGTTTCTTTTTATATGTGTATTCAAAACGAGGGTTATTTTCCCTTTTCCGTAAGCAGCTTGACTATTTTGTGGTAAAAACTTTCGGCGTCGGAACGGAAGTTTTTTTCGATAGTTTTCGCCTGTTCCTCGGAGGAAACAAGAAGAGTCATAGAAAGAATGCTCCCCAATCCGTCCGAAAGCGAAAGTTTAACCTTCGGCAGGCCGTTTGACTGGATTTCGTGAGAAGCGGCTATCTGATTATCGCGCTTCATTTTAGTAATTATCGGCTCCGCCCGCCGCTCAGCCTTTGACCTTACAGAATAAGGTATGCTGCTTTCGACGATTTCTTCGTTATCAGCACCGATTTTTGTTATTTTGTAGCGGTTGTCGTCCTGTTCAATCTGTCCGGTCTCAACAAGCTCTGCCAGACACTGCGAATATTCGAAATAGTCGAAGCCCTCGTCCACCATTACAAGGTCAGAAAGGGTCTCGAAGCTCACGGGGCTCGGAAGTCGTTTGAGTATAAATAAAATTAGTAACTTTATGTCCAGCTTTTCATGGATAAAACCGAACCTGTCCATACAACAACCTCCAAACCTTAAAATTTCGTGTTTTGCGTTAGTTTATGCTTAATTATAATTCTTTTTCCGAAATACGTCAAACAATTGTTATCACAACCTATTTTCTTTTGCATAGACTGTAACGAGAAACAGCAATAAAATCTATCGGCAGGAGGAATAGTAATGGCTGAAAGAGCAGCAAACGTGACGAATCCGGCACCTTGCCGTGAGTCGGTTTGTATACACACAAGAAAAATTTTTGATTCCTGTAAGGATAAGGACTGTATCGAGGACCTTCGGGTTTACCCCACCTGCGGTTCTCAATCGGTTATAGATACCGCCTTCAGCATAAGACCAAGCGCGGCAAAACTCCTTTTTGCGAATGTACGCGTCGAGGAACTGAATTTCAACCGCGGATGCTATACAGTTGACGTCACATATTTCTACAAGGTGACGGGCAGAGCCTTCCCCGGTGACCGCACGGTAACCGGCCTTGCGGTTTTTGACAAAAGAGTAATACTTTACGGAAGCGAAGGAAGCTCAAAAGTATTCACCTCAAGCGGCGGTCTGTGTGATAATATCTACAACCCGCTGCCCATTGCGGTTGTGGAGGCTGTTGATCCACTTTCGCTTTCAATGCGGATAGTAGACGCGGCCAACATCGACTTACGCGATGGGGATACACGCGACATTCCGCGAGAGATTACAAAGAGTTTTGACGATGAAATCATCACAACGCTTACCTGCAAGCAGCTTTTCGTGACACTAGGGCAATTTTCGATAATTCGACTTGAAAGGGACACTCAGCTTCTTATGCCTGTGTATGACTACTGCATACCGGACAAAGAATGTGCTGCGGGCGGAGATGAAGATCCCTGCACGCTGTTCAGTAACATACCGTTCCCGGTCGACGACTTTTTCCCTCCTCCCGGCAATCCCAACAAGTGTATCACAACTCGCTGTACGACGGAAAGTTAGACAAAAAACCGCTTTTTCCAAAATCAGAAAAGTTCAAGCCGCAGTGTATTATACTGCGGCTTGAATGATTTGGTTCAATTTTCGTAATTTGGGAATAAAATCTTAAGGCTCTGTGCAAAATAATGCCAAAGCGTTTTTAGACGCCATATTTTGCTTGGAGGTATCCATAAATGAAAAAAATCAGTAATATAATTGTTCTCACCTTAATTCTCGCGCTTTCACTGTCAATCATGAATTTCGCGGCATTGGGAGCCGGCACAGCTCCGATTGCGGAAAACCTTGAGATATCCACCTATCGCAATGTCGCGGTCGGCGGGCAGCTCAAGGCCACAGACCCTGACGGTGACATCATTAAATTTGAAATAACAACGCCGCCCTCAAAGGGCGAGATTAAGCTTATGGACGACGGGCTGTTTGTCTATTCTCCCAAGTCGGGAAAAAAAGGCAGAGACTACTTTGGCTTCAAGGCCTTTGACGAGGAGGGCAACATGTCCGCCGAGGCGACTGTCATAATTAAGCTTGAAAAACAAAAAACTAAGATAACTTATTCTGATATGGAGGGCTCGGGTGCTTACTGTGCCGCAATCGCCCTTGCCGAAAGCGGAGTCTTTGTCGGTGAATGTGTCGGCGGGCAATATGTCTTCAATGCCGACGCTCCCGTTTCGAGGGCACAGTTTCTGACCATGTGCCTGAAGCTTACGGACAGCGACATTCTCTCAGGTGTTATTACGACTGGCTTTGCCGATGACAGCGAAATTCCGTCCTACATGAAGCCTTATGTTTCAACGGCTCTTCTGACGGGCGTAATCAGCGGCTACAGCAACGGGGTTAATTCTGCTGTCTTTAACGGCGATAACTCTATTAGTTATCCTGAAGCCGCCGTCATGCTCAACAAGGCTCTTAAGCTGACCGATGTTTCGGCTGAGAGCTACGGAGAGGCGGCGCCAGTTTGGGCGGCTCAGGCCTGTGCAAATTTAAGCGCGTGCAGAATTTCGGAATACACCGAATCGCCTCAGCTCACAAGAGCCGACTGCGCGGAGCTTCTGTATAACGCAATGAACCTCCTCGAGGACAGATAAACCGAATAAAAAAAGCTCCCTCTCCAAATGAGGGAGCTTTTTGGCATTTCAGCTTCTTTTTAGCTCGGAAACAAGCTTTTCGTCAGCGGAAACAATGAGGGTTTTATAATCTGTGTATATTACGGCACCCGGCATCGAACCTGAAGGTTTTTTTACAAAGCGCACCTGAGTGTAGTCAACGGGAATTTTTCCGCCGTCCCTGCCCTGTGAATAATAGGCCGCGAGTGTTGCCGCCTCAAATAGCGTTGTTTCATCAGGCTCGGCTCCATCACAGCATATTATTACATGGCTGCCGTGAATTTTTTGAACGTGGAGCCAAATGTCTGTTCGCCGAGCAGTCTTTGTGGTGAGCTTATCATTTTGGTTGTTATTTTTCCCGACAAGGATTTCGATTCCGGTGCTTGATACGAAGCGAAGCGGAGCGCTTTCCTTAATCTTTTCGTTTTTACCCGTTTTTTGAGCCTTGATGAATCCCGAGTCCGTCAGCTCTCGGCGAATTTCCAAAAGGTCGCGCTCGTTTTCGCACCTCAATATTTCTTCCAGAACGCTTTGAAGATAGCTTTCTTCTTTTTCGTTCTTTTCGATTAGCTCGCCGAGATACTTTTGAGCTGTTTTTGCCTTGCTGTACTCCTTATAATAAGCCGCCGCATTCTGCTGCGGCGTTTTTAGTTCGTCCAGTTTAATCTTTATTTTGGGGCAGTTTTCCTCAAAATAATCGTCCGCCTCAACGTAGCTGTCACCCTTTTGAATGCGGTAAAGATTCGCCGTGATGAGATCGCCGTATTTACGGCTTTCATCACGCCGCTCCGTTTTTAAAAGTTCCTCACGCCTTGCAGCAAGCTTTCTCACGGTTCTCTCGTGCGCGCCTTTAACTGACTTATACAGGGTCTGTGATTTTCGCTTTATCAGTTCCTGTTTGTCACGTTTTGTGTAAAACTCCTCGAGCAGAGAGGAAAAATCGGTAAATCTTCGTGTTTCGGCAGCATTTTCGTATTGCGCTATCGGCATGAAGGAAAAGTCGTAGGGCTTATCGCCAAGGATAATCATGGTCGGCTCAAAATCGAGCTCCCCTGCCCTTTTTGCGACCTTTTCCATATTTACAGCAAAGGAAAGTCTTTCGGCAGGCGAAAGTTCCGCAATCGGCTTCGAGGTCTCACCCGTTGCGGCATAGCAAATTTCACGGCAGCAGAGCGGCGACAGGCCCGAAAAAGTGTCCATCAGCCACTTATCGGGCTTATTTTCCGACCCTGCCGTTTCCCAGAGCGCCTTGCGTTCCTCTGAGGAAAGCGCGAAAAAGCCTGGCTTTTCCTGCTTTGGCGGCAAGCGGTAGATTAGCCCCGGCAGAAGCTGCCGAAGGCTGCTCATATCCCCGTCCACTCGGCGCAGGCAGTCGATTATCAGCCCCTCTGCACCCGTCAGTATTATATTTGCGTTTCGCCCCATCATCTCGATTATGAGTTGTTTTTTTGCTTCCATGCCCATTTCATCGCGCGTGTCAAGGTCAAAAATGAGCATACGCTCCATATCCGGCTGACTTATCTCCGCAATTCTCGCACCGACTATGTGCTTACGAAGCAGCATGCAGAACATCGGTGGTGACTGGGGATTTTCGTAAGCCTCATTTATAAAGTGCACTCTGGCCGTTCCCGAGCCGGAGGAGAGGAGAAGTTTTTCATTCAGACCGTTTCCGCGAAGCGAAAGAATGAGCGTGTCACGGGAGGGCTGCTGAACCTTATCAATTTTCGTGCCGACAAGCTTCGCTTTCAGCTCGTTTGCCAGTGCGTATATCGTTACAGCGTCAAGAGGCATGTTCCTTCCCCTCCACAATAAGACCGAAAAGCTCGTTTATTCTGTCCCTCTCACCCTTGAGATAAAGGTAGCCGAAAAGTGCCTCGAGCCCCGTTGCGGCGTGGTAATCTGAAATATCCGCGCTTTTGGGAACAGAATTTACTTTCGCGTTTCGCCCGCGTTTAAACGCCGCAAGTTCGGCTTCCGAGAGCCTCGGAATTATCTTTTCCGCCGCCCTCGCCTGCGCGGGAGCGCGCACGAAGCTGACAGTTTGATTATGCAGCCCCTTGGAGGTGGTTTTGCCGTTAGCGCAAAGCCATGTCCGAACAAGCAGCTCATAAACGCCGTCGCCTACATGGGCAAGCCCCAGAACGCTTATGCTCTGGAGCTGCTGTTCATCAAGTTGTAAACCCAGATAGTCTTTCATATTTCCTCCGTGCCTTTCGGAAAATACAAGAAATTTTAACACGGGGCTCTCGGAAAACCGAAAGCCCCGATTTATTAGTCCTTCCAGTCATCTGCCGGAGCATCAATGTATTCAGAGAAGCTCACCTGATCGGATGCCTTGCCCAGCCTCGAAAAGCTCTGCGAGGACTGCATTTCCTGCCACTGCTGTTTTGTTATAAGAACCTGACGCGGCTTTGAACCTTCAAACGGACCCACAACGCCGATTTCCTCCATCTGGTCGACTATTCTGGCGGCTCTGGCGTAGCCGAGCTTAAGCCTGCGCTGTAGCATTGAAACGGAGGCCTGCTTGGTTTCAAAAATAACGTCAACCGCCTGCGGAAGCATTTCGTCATAGTCGCTGCCGGCGTCCGCTGTGTCCTGCTTTTCGCTCTCTGTTGCCGGGGCTTTGTCCTCGGCGGCTTTTTCGATTTGAGCGAGTATATCCTCGCTGTAAACGACCTGCGCGCCCTCTTTAACGAAGCTGATTACCCTCTCACGCTCCTCGTCGGATACAAAAGCGCCCTGAATACGAACGGGCTTTCCGACGCCGAGCGGCGAATAGAGCATATCGCCCGCACCGATGAGCTTTTCAGCACCTGAATTGTCAAGAATAATACGGCTTTCCATCGCGGAGGAGACCGCAAATGCAATTCGGCTCGGGATATTTGCCTTCATAAGACCCGTGATAACGTCAGCGGACGGGCGCTGCGTTGCGATAACAAGGTGCATGCCCGCGGCGCGTCCCATTTGGGCAACGCGGCAAACGCTCTCTTCAACCTCTTTTGAGGCGACAAGCATCAGATCGGCAAGCTCGTCTATGACGATTACGACTCTCGGCAGTGTCTGCCCGAAGGTCGACTTCTGGTGAGCGTTATAACCCATAAGGTCACGCACGCCCGTTTCGGAAAAGAGCCTGTACCGCTTGAGCATTTCGACAACCGCCCACTGCAGAGCGCCCGCCGCCTTTTTAGGGTCGGTTACGACGGGAACAAATAAATGCGGTATGCCGTTATAAACGCCCAGCTCAACCATTTTCGGGTCAATCATGATAAGGCGAACTTCCTCGGGCGTTGATTTAAATAAAAGGCTCAAGATAAGTGAATTCATGCAAACGGATTTGCCGGAGCCGGTAGTTCCCGCAATCAGAAGGTGCGGAAGTTTTGCGATATTGCCGACTATGGCATTGCCACTTATATCCTCGCCGATTGCGAAGCTGAGCTTTGACTGCGCAGCTTTGAAAGCAGGCGAATCGATTATATCGTGCAGGTAAACCATACTGATGAGCTTATTCGGAACCTCGATTCCGACAGTTGAAATTTTATCGGGAATCGGTGCAATTCTAACGCTGGTAACACCCAGAGAAAGCGCAAGGTCGCCCGCAAGATTTGTAAGTTTGGCAAGCTTGACGCCCTGTTCAAGCTCAAGGTCATAGCGCGTCACGGTCGGACCGCGGGTTATACCCGTAATGGTTCCGTTTACGCCGAAACTGCGTATAGTGCTCTCAAGCCTCTCGCGGTTTAATGTTACTTCCTCTCTGCCGTCGACATTGCTCCTGCTTGCGGTGGTGAGCATGGAAACCGACGGGAATCTGTAAACTTCGGCACTCTCCTCAAGAGATTTCTCTATGGTTTTGGTAATCTCCTCGGTTTCGGCCTCAACCTCGTCATGTGTAAGCTTCTTAATAGCGGCGGTAGCACCTGCGCCCGAATCCGCGTTTTCACTTGAAATCTGGGAAATTCCCGCAACTGCCGCCGCCTCCGCAACGGAGAGCGGTTTTACGTTTTCTGTGGGCATTGTGTGCTTTTGCCCCTTCAGTCCGAAGAAAGAGGGCTTTTCGCTCCCCTGTGACAATACCTGGTCAGGCGTTTTAACACGAGGTTTTGTGTTAAAAAATCCGACTTTTTCTTCAACATAGTTTTCGTTGCGATTGTTTGCCTCATCCAAGGGTATATCTATGGCTCTCAGGTTCTTTTTAACTTCAGGAGCCGAAATTTTTGCGCTGTTTTGCGCGGTGCTCATCGGAACCGCTTTCCCTGTTACCGGAACAGCTTCGGGCAGCGGCTCATATTCTCTGCGGTTGCGGTAATATTTTATGAGCTTCGGCACGGTCAGTCCCACCGAGCTGAGTGCAAAGAATATAAAAGCTAAAACAAACACGGGCGCCGCCCCGTAAATGCTTACCGCGGATTTAAGTCCCATAGCGAGAAGCCCGGAAAGCACGCCGCCGCTTGTCAGCTCGGCTCCGCTTTTATAGAGCTCCGAAATCACCGATTTTGTGAATTCAATGTCCGCCCCAGCGGAGAAAATGTGGAAAATCGCCCCAAGTAATAATGGGGCTAAAAGCGAGGAAACCACCCTGAAAGCGACGGGCTTGCCTTTACTGAAAAACAGTGTACAGGCGCACACGAGCAAGGCCGGCGGAAGAATGTAATAACCCCAGCCTATCATCCCCTTAATAAAGCCGAAAAAGTAAGTAATAAACCAGCCCTCAACCTCGAAGTAGCCGATAAACGAAAACAGGCTGAGGCAGAGGCATATTGTGCCGCCGATACCGCGCTTTGCGGTGCTCCCCATTTTTTTGCGCTGTGAAATGGCGGTTGCTTTGGAGTTTGCAGCTTTTTTTGCGGGGCTTTTTTTCTTTGCCGCCGAGGGCGACGAGGAGGATTTTTTTGTCGTTTGTGCCATTAAAAGTCACTCCATATCAAAGAATAATCGTCAGCACGATAGTCACAATTCCTGCTGCAAAGCAGTAATAACAGAATTTTCCGAATTTTCCCTTTTGGGACAGCATTCTTACAAGCTTTATGGAAAAGTAGCCTGTTATGCCGGCTATCGCCATACCTAAAAGATAGGCCGGAATATTTGCAGTGTCTATTCCCTCTTGAACGGCATCCGCAAAACTGACCAGCACAGCACCCAGAACCGCGGGCAGGGACATAAGGAAGGAGAACTTTACTGCGAAGGAGCGGTTTAATCCAACCGCCATACCGCCTGTGATTGTCGAACCGGAACGGGAAATACCGGGCAGGGTCGCAATTGCCTGCACAAGGCCGATTTTCAGCGCATCGCCGACAGTCATGTTCTTCTCAGTCTTTTTGCCGTTTCGCATGCGGTCGGAAAGAAGCAGTATTGCTCCTGTAATCAGGAAGGCAACTCCGATAAAATAGGTGCTGCCCGAAAGCTTGTCAATGTAGCTCTTGAAAGGAAGAACGATTATGAGCGGGAGCGTTGCAATGATAATCATGAGCACCAGACGGCGGGCGGGCTTTGGCTCACCCTCGTCAGGTGTCGGATGGCGCATATCTTTAATAAAACCGATTGCCTCTTTTATCATGTCGGCAATATCTTTACGAAAGACTATACAGATTGAAATAAGCGTTGCAAGGTGCAGCAGTACGTCAAATAGTGTATCCACCTCGCCGACACCGAAAAGATTTTGTAATACCGCAAGATGTCCCGAGCTTGAAATCGGCAGAAATTCGGCAACACCCTGTATCAGACCCAGCAGGGCTGCAAATAGTAGTGACATTTAAACCTCCAAAAATGAGCTTTCGGGATTTTTCCCGAAAGTTCGATGAAATGTCGGATAAAATACTGAAAACAACAATATTAGTTCTTAAAATCCAATGCTGAACCTCTTAGGTTGAAACGATTTTTTTATTTTTTCTGTGAGCGCGGCGATGTCTTGACGGGTGAGCCTTTGAGCTGTAGTATTCCTCCATCTCCTCATCCGCCTTGTACATAATGCGGTTAACCGTCCACGTGTCGTCCTCGGCACTGCGGAACTTAAGGCGAACCAGAAACTTTCCGTGCACTCTGCACTCGCAAAGCGTCATATATCTCTTATCGCCCTGATTTACCCAGCGGCCGCACTTAAGGTGCTCACAGCAGACGGGGCATAGCGGTGATGATATAAGCTTATCCTCAAACGCATCGTTTCTCTCAACATATCCCGTAAACGCTCTGTGCTCAACGGCGTCAGCGGATTTTCCGCTTTCCTGATCGTAGCAAATGCGCGTTGCCAAAACTTTAGATGACGCCTCATAGTTTTCGATTCCCAGCTTAAGGTCGAGCTTCGAGCACACTTTTGCGGTATTGTAAGCATCGCCCAGGGCGTCGTGCGCCATACGGGTCTGCTCAATTTCGAAGTGCTCCATCGCGGTGGAAAGCCCTGTTTGATTGCGGCCCGCCTGCGTCTGGATGTTGTAGATAACCTGCAGATTAACCCACCTGTCTATCCAGTCCCAATCAAGGTCATGTATTATGATGTTCTGCTCCATAATTGCCTTGTCATCGCTTCCCCATGTCAGGAAGGTACAGCCCTCTCCGCACCACTCACGGAACTTAGTAAAGGCTTCCTTGAAGCTTACTCCGCCCTGAAGCCTTTCCTTGTCAAAGCCTGTCAGCTTCTCAACCTTGTAGTGCATGCGCTTAAAATATATCGGCTTTACGTCGATCTGAAATTCTTCACCCGGCATAAAATCATCCGTTAACTTAACCGCTCCGATTTGGATTATCTCTCCTCTTAAATGAATCGGAAGCTTATTGAAGACGGCAGATTGTGAGGACATGGCTTGATTCCACTCCATATCCATTACAACATAGCCCATTTACTAACCCATCCCTTTCGGTATTTATAAGAAAAAAGGAGCATAAGTTCCTTTAATTTCGGTTCAAAGCCTCTATTTTGCGCTAATGCAAATTTAGGGCATAATCTGACAATTTGTTATTGTATCATATATATTGCAAGAAGGACAGACTTTTTCGCCTGCTTTGCTGTTTTTTTATCTTTCTGTCAGGACTTGGTGGCCATAAAAATAGTTTTATTCCAATCACAAAAACAACTAAGAAGTAAAGATTCTGAGCCGGCAGCCCTTGAATACAACTCCCGTTTTGCAATAATTTGCTTCTATAATAATATTATGTCAACCCAGTGTCAATACAAATATAGTTTCCTGAGTAAAGCGAGCCTTCGGCGGCTGTGCCGAAGGCTCGTTTCCGATAGTATAATTATTACTTCGCGAGCTTTTCAAGTATGCTCTGCGTGAGTGTCCATGTTCTTTCGATGGAGGCGATATTTGTCCGCTCTCTGGGCGTATGAACGTCCTGCATTATCGGTCCGTAGGATATTATGTCAACCCCATCCAACTTCTCGTCAAAGTATCCGCACTCAAGTCCTGCGTGTATGGCGCAGGTTTTTGCTTTCTCATGATAAAGCTCTTCGTAAGCCGACATTGCGATTTCACGCAGGGGGGAATTCGCTTTGAATTCCCATTGCGGGTAGTCGGCGCTGCATACGCTCTCCCCGCCGGAAAGCGCCGCAATAGACGCGTATCTTTCGCGCATTTCCTTTTTTCTGCTGCCGACTGAGCTGCGCGAAGTTGAAATTACGGAAAGTTCATTTTCGTATTTGTTGATTAGTCCCGGATTCGCCGAAGTTTCAACCAGATTCGGAACATCGAAGCTCATCCCCATTACTCCGCAGGGCAGCAGCGTCAGTGCGCTTACAGCTTTTTTTCGGCTTAGTTCGTCATAACAGGAAGCGCTTTGCTTCTCCCCGACTGTAAGCTCAATCGTTAAATTATCGCGTGTTCCGAGCTCCCGAGCGAAATCGCTTTCCATCCCCTGAATGCGCTCCTGCACACCCTGAAGCTTATCTTTTGCAACAAAAAGCTCTGCTGCAGCGTTATTGCATATTGCGTTTGTCTTGCCGACTGCCTCAAGAGAGGCGATGTGAACCTCGGCTCCGAGCATTGAAAGTAACCTCGCCATTAAAGAGATGGCATTTCCTCTGCCCTCGTTAATTTCCATTCCCGAATGTCCGCCGATAAGCCCGCTGATTTTAACTTTCAGCGGATAAAGCCCCTCAACCGTTTCGCGGGTTATAGGAATTTTAATCTCATTTCTGAAGGCTCCGGCACAACTTGTGTAAAAGGTTCCCTCGTCCTCCGTGTCAATATTGAGCATATATTTGCCCTTCAGCAGCGAATAGTCGAGATAGCCCGCCCCGACAAGACCGACCTCTTCGGAGCTTGTGAAAACCGCTTCGATATCGGGATGTAAAATTTCCTTGCCGTCCAGAAGCGCAAGCGCAAAGGCAACGGCAAGTCCGTCATCCGCACCGAGTGTTGTTCCTTCCGCGCTTATCCAGCCGTCCTTATATATGAGTCCGATTCCATCCTCGTAGGCTCTCCTGCAGCTCTCCTCGCGTACATAAACCATGTCCGTATGACCCTGAATTATCACAGGCGCGCAGGAGCAGTTCGGCATGGTGGAGGGCTTTTTAATTATTACATTCCAGTGTTCGTCACTGTAAGTTTCAAGCCCGCGCTCCTTTGCAAAAGCTATAAGGTATTCGCAAATTGCCTTTTCATCTCCGCTCTCGCGCGGAATGCGGGAAATCTCCTCGAAAAAATGAAATACTTTCTTAGCGTCTTCCATTGCGTAATTTGTCCTTTCAGTTGCCGATAGTTTTTGTCATTATATACCTATGAGCGTCTGCGCGCAATATTTCCGAAATGAAACAAAACAGTTTCAATTGTTCTGCTATGCGGAGGGCAAGGACTTTTGCGTCAGCGGACGCAGTCTTTTTGCCAGTACGGCTCCGACGATAACGAAAATCACATCAACCGGCACAAAATACAAAAACCCTGTGAGTATTAGCTTTCTGAGACCTATGGGCGTTGCCAGATAATAATTTGATATTAAATAGCAGTAGCTCAGTCCGAGTGCGAAGACAGCGGAAAAGTTCACGAAACCCGCAATCAAATAGGTTCTCATGCTGCTTACGCCTCGCTCCGAAATAAGCCCCGCAAGCCACGCCCCCAAGGCAAAGCCCAAAATGTACCCGAAGGTCGGGCGAATAATATAGTCAAAGCCGCCACCCGTTGAAAAGATCGGTACGCCTGCAAGTCCGAGAATAATATACAGGCCAACGGCGATAAGTCCACGGCGCCTGCCGAGTAAAAGCCCCGCAAGATTCGTAAAAAGAAACTGCAGAGTAAAAGGTACGGGCGATATTATTATAACCTGTATCCGTAAAAAAGCGCCGATAGCGATAAGTGCCGTGAACATTGCGCAGAGCACCATACCCCTTGTGCTGAGTGTTTTTTCTTTCTTCATTTGATTTCTCCCAGATCTAACCGGTTTTACAGCCTGCCGATTGTTACTTCGCCGCTGTTTAAGGTTGTTTCTTCCCCGCTTTCAAGCATAACAACAAGTCCGCCGTTATCGCTTATGCCCTTGACTTTTGCGTTAACGCGCTCACTTCCGCGAGAAAAGCTGATTTCTTTCCCGAACATCAGGGATCTGGCTCTGTATTCGTCAATTATCTCCTTCGCACCGAGTTTTGTAAAAAGCTCGAGCAATTCTCCCGCAATTTCGGCGGCAAGGGTGTTGCGGGATAGTCCGTTTACGTTAAGCGACCCGATAATACCGCGCAGTTCCAAAGGCACAAGCGCCTCGTTCATGGCGCAGTCGACCCCAATACCTACAACAAGGCTCTCAATTACGCCGCTTTCAAAATCCGTCACTGCCTCGGAAAGGATACCGCATATTTTTTTCCCGTACAGAAAAATATCATTCACCCATTTAATTTGAGGTTTTTTGTCTGTCAGCCGCTCAATGGCACGACAGACGGCGACTGCCGCGGCGACGGTTATCATCTGTGTGTCGCTTGCACCTATTTCCGGTTTCAGAATAACGCTCATATAAAGACCCGCGCCCCGCGGGGAGAAAAAGCTCTTTCCGTACCTTCCGCGCCCCGCAGTCTGCTCCTCCGCCAAAATAATCGTACCATGAGACGCCTTGTCAAGCGCGAGCTTTTTTGCCTGTGTGTTTGTCGAATCAACAGAGCCGTATACCAAGATTCCGCAGTTCCTAAATTTCTCGGGAAGCTTTATACGGACGCCCTCCTCCGAAAGCAAATCGCTTGCGGCCTCAAGCATATAGCCCTTGTTTGTTACCGCAAGAACTCTGTGCCCGTCTTCCTGAAGGCTTTTAACAGCCTTCCAAACGGCGGTTCGGGAAATACTCAGCGTTCGCGCAAGCTCCTGTCCGGAGATATATCGGCTGCGGTCACGCTCAAGTATTGAAAGCACATCGTTTTTTGTTGACATTTGAGCCCTCCTCGATTTTTATTGGCTGTGACATTTTACATTAATTCATTTGTATTGTCAACCCGTTATCTCTCATTGGTTGACATTGCTCTTTTGTTGAATGGAATGATTCCACAGCTTTGGGGAATACTATCCAATATCCATCGTTAGGGAGGTAATTCATTGCTGAACAAAGTAGAGATATGCGGTGTAAACACAGCGAAACTAAAGGTACTCAAAAACGATGAAACAATGGAACTCTTGCCTCTTGCAAAGAAAGGTGACAAAGAAGCAAGAGATAAGCTGATCTCAGGGAATCTCCGTCTGGTTTTGTCCGTGATTCAAAAATTCGCTTCGCGCGGAGAAAATGTCGATGACTTGTTTCAAGTGGGCTGTATCGGCTTAATTAAAGCCATCGACAATTTCGATACGAGCCAGCCTGTCAGATTTTCTACCTATGGCGTCCCGACGAATGTCCTTTGTCGCGCTTTGCCGCGCTTGACATGGCTTTATTTTTGAGTTAGAATACGCAGGTATCCCGAGCACTTATACCCCAATTTGTCCCCGTAGCTCAGCAGGATAGAGCGGTCGCCTCCTAAGCGACAGGTCAGACGTTCGAATCGTCCCGGGGATGCCAAAACGCTGTAATCAAAATTGATTGCAGCGTTTTTTTAGATTCAAAATTGTTATGGCTTTTAATAAAACACACTTATTGTCATTAAAACATATCGTG
Organism: uncultured Oscillospiraceae bacterium; assembly: GCA_964459785.1. GTDB lineage: Bacteria > Bacillota > Clostridia > Oscillospirales > Oscillospiraceae > UBA2658. Next base: position 219,855 of record CAYWNW010000002.1, read on the forward strand.
GCGTAAAGGCATTATAAAGGAGTGATACAATTTGAACAGAGAATGCCCTTGCGCGAATTCCGATTCAAATGGGACGGTGCTCAAGGATTACGGACCAAACCCGTTTGTTATCAATATCGACCAAGCCACAAAGCAAAACAATACGTTTCGCACAGCACTCTGGACGGGAAATTATTTGCAGCTTACCCTTATGAGCATTAACGTCGGTGAAGATATCGGATTGGAAATCCACCCGGATCATGACCAATTCTTACGAATTGAACAAGGGCGCGGTCTGGTAAAAATGGGGAGCTCAAAAGACAATTTAGACTTCCAGAGAAGTGTCACAAACGACTTTGCAATTATTGTTCCCGCAGGGACATGGCATAACCTTATAAACACCGGTAACAGACCTTTGAAACTATATTCGATATATGCTCCCCCCCAGCATCCGAAAGGTACGGTTCATGTAACAAAGGCCGATGCGATGAAAGCCGAGTAACAAGACGCTTTTACTGATACAGAGAAGTACCGCCACAGGTAAGACCGGTGGCGGTACTTTTTGCGAAGTTGTCAACTTGAAATTATATTTATAAAATCCCTGATTCTTGCCATCGCAGAATTAAATATAAAACTTTTCGCTATGCTCATTTCCTGCGAAGCCTGTTAACAAGTTTAACAAGCTCATACCAGAGCACGGAGACCGCCGCGATGCCAAGGCAGATGAAGAATTGTGATGCGGAGAGGGGCGCAAGCTTCAGGAATGCGTTTATTGGGGTGTAGAGGATGGCGCAGAGCCCTGCGAGCGTAAAAATATTGACAGCCCACATCACCTTGTCGCTGGCAAGTTTTTTTATTGATTGAAAAGCGAAGTCGTGTTCGGAGCTGTTCACCTGAACCAAGAACAGGTTTGAGAGCATAATTATAGCCAGACCCATTGCACGAGCCACGGGTGCATTTTCTGGATTGCCCGCAAGCATGTAAAAATAAGTGCCAAATGAGGACGCGAAAATTACAAGACCCTGAAGAACGCTCTTAGTAAGAATTTTTGCGTTAACAATGCTTTCCTTCGGGTTGCGCGGAGGCCGATCCATAATATCGGATTCAGCCGGCTGACGCTCAAGAACAATCGAACAAGTCGGATCTATAATCAGTTCAAGCAAAACAACGTGGAGCGGAAGCAGAAGCAGCGCGGAGGGCGAGATACCGAGCATTGGAGCCAGCAGTGAAGCAAAAGCGATGGGAATATGAATCGTAAACACATATCCGACAGCCTTGCGGATATTGTCGTAGATTCTTCTACCGTCGCTGACAGTGTCTACAATAGTCGTAAAGTTATCGTCCATAAGAATAAGGTCGGCTGCCTCGCGGGAAACCTCGCTGCCGCGTTTGCCCATGGCGATTCCGATGTCGGCGTATTTGAGAGCAGGTGCGTCGTTAACCCCGTCGCCTGTCATCGCAACGATTTCGCCGTTGTCTTTAAAGGCCTTAACTATGCGCATCTTGTGCTCGGGAATAACACGAGAGAAAATGCTGACGTTCTTGACCTTTTCGCGAAGCTCCCCATCCGTCATGGCGTTAAGCATATCGCCGGTGATAATGTTTTCGTAGTCTTGCATACCGATTTTTTTTGCGATTGACGAGGCGGTTATTCCGTTATCACCTGTTATCATAACAACACGGATACCCGCTCTGTTGCATAAAGCAATGTCCTTGGCAATGCCCTCCCTCGGAGGGTCGGAAAGTCCTATGAGACCAAGCAGCGTCAGAACGCAGCAGGTAATGTTTTCGGGAATCTCCGCCTCGTTCTGCGGCTTCATGACCGCAACGGCGATTACACGGAGCCCTTCCTTTGACATTTCCAGAATCTTGTGATCGGCTTTCTCTCTCTCGTCACCCGTAAGGCTGCAAACGGAGAGTATTTTTTCCGGCGAACCCTTGGCGGCGATTACGATTTCACCGTTTCTTTGCCAGACATGCCCCATCATTTTGTTCTCGTTTGTGAAGGCGTATTCGCTGATAAGCCTTCCGCTGAAAAGGTGCTCCTTTGTTATTCCGTGGTCGTCACAATAGGCAAGCATAGCCTTTTCCATAGGATCGTAAGCATCGGTTTCACAGCCAAGCCCCATTGTTTCAATAAGCATATGGTCATCGCCGTTTAAAGCCCATGCCTCGGTTACGCTCATTCGATTCATCGTTATGGTTCCCGTCTTGTCAACGCAAAGTACGGAAACAGCGCCCAAGGTTTCAACCGACGGGAGCTTGCGAACAAGCGAGTTTTTCTTGGCAAGGCGCCATGCGCCCATCGACAGAAAAACAGTAAGAATAACCGGGAATTCCTCCGGAATCATCGCCATTGCAAGCGTGATGCCCGAGAGAACGCTCTCGATAAGTCTTGCCCCCGTGGAATGGTCAGGGATGTTGAAATATGTAAAAACCCCGACAAGCGCGAAGAGCACGGCGGCAATTCCCGCGCAGAGCTTAACAAGCGCTCCGGTCTGCTTTTGCAAAGGTGTATCCTCAACAGGGGCGGACGCCACATTTGTGCCGATTTTACCGTATTCGGTGACGGCTCCGATTTTATCTACGAGAACCATTGCCGTACCCTGAGTGACAAGCGTTCCCGCGTAGCAGTAGTCGCGGCGCCAATAATCCTCTGTCGGTTCCGCTGAATCGGTATTTACCTTCCAGACTCCCTCAGCCTCGCCCGTGAGGGACGACTCATCAACGCATAGGTCATTGCATTTAATTACAACGCCGTCTGCAGGGATTTTTACTCCCTCATAAATCATCATTAGGTCCCCGGGAACAAGGTCAGCGCTTGCGATGACCTTGTCAACGCCGTCGCGTATGACCTTAACCTGCGGAGCTGACAAATCCCTTAGCGCGTTGAGAGTTTTGTCTGTCTTCCACTCCTGAATAATATCAATGCTGATTATGCCTATTACGAATATAAGCATAATTGCGCCGTCGCGCGGTTCACCGAGAATAAAATAAATAATCGCAGCTACAATAAGCAGCAAAAACATTGGCTCACAGATTATATGGAGAGCTTTTTCCAAAAAACTTTCCTTCTTCTGTGGGGTCAATTCGTTTTTGCCGTATTGCTTCTGCAATTCCTCGGCTTCGGCGGAAGTTAATCCTTCCGCTCTTGTTTTGATGTCTGTCATAACAGTTACCTCCGTTGTTGCCTTTCGGCATTCGTATGATAGCTCTATGGCACTTCATTTCAGGTCTATCCGCGTAAGTGTGCAACAAAAAAACACGCTGCGCGGAACATACCACTGTCCCGCATAACGCGTTTTACGCACCATGCTGCCGTCTTTCCACGGCCCGGCCCCATGACCGATAAATCGGTTCATCGCCTGCTCAGTTTGTACTGTTGATCTCGCATTTCGATTAGGAAATGTAATGCAGTGCAAAGAGATTGTTTCATGAAGTTATCATGAACTCATGAAAAAGTCAAGCGACATATGTCGAAACATTTTTTAAAATCAAAATATATCAAGCGCTTTTAACCCAATATAACAAGCAAAAAGCACCGAAAAACGTATTTTTCGGTGCTTTCTGTTCCGGTCAGCTCATAACGCGGCTGCATATTTGTTTGCTTTTGTACATCTTTTCATCTATGGTGTTGATAACATCAACTCTTGAAAAAGCCCCGCCGCATTCAAAAATCTCCTGCCCCGAGCTGATTACAATTTTGTAAGGAGCGCTGCTGTGTTCATTATATGACTTAAGGTTCTTTTCAATTGAATCTACCACTTTTTGAACATCGCCCAAATCTTCCGCCGGAATAACCGCCACAAACTCATCGCCGCCGTAACGGGCAATGAAACCCTCTTTGCCGACACTCTTTTTAAGGATGAGCGCAGTTTCGGTCAGTGCTCTGTCCCCCTCTATATGTCCAAAATTGTCATTGATGAACTTAAAATCATCAATATCCATCATTATGACACCTATACTGCCCGATTTTCTTTTTTTCCTCAAGCTGCTGTTGAGATGAATATCCAGAAGTCTGCGGTTATAGAGCCCCGTTAGGTGGTCGGTATAGAGCTGGTCCTTCTGGATATTGATATAGATAAGCACCAGAGAGAGCGAGCTGCAAGGCCATGTTAGGGACATGCCGTAATGGAAAATCTGAACAAGGCTTCCGGCAACCGGAGGCGCAAGAAAAAGTATAAGGGAATTATAAACATTTTTGTCAACTTTATCACGGTTTAAGTGGATGTAGATTGCAGCATACAAGAAGTAGCAATAGGCAAATACCACGAAAATCCAAAAATACTCTCCTCTGTGATAGTAGTTTTGATTATCAATATAGAAGTAGTATTCAAAGAAATAGCTCAGCACGGACATTATTGCGTTTAATGCAAGCGGTATCATCAGCAGCATACGCCCCGCGTTCATTTCCTCAATATCCATACTTATTTGGTAGCGGGCATAAAGACACCAGATAAGCCCAGGCAGCGGCTGAAGCATATAGTAAAATACACTCGAAATTCTGATAACACTCTGTGAAAAAACTCCCATATGTCCATCGAAGACCCATTGCATAGTGTCAAAAATCAGAAGCGATGCAACCGACACCAGCATATAGATAAACAGCTTCTGATCGGGAAGGTATTTACCGTTCCGAGAAAACATATTAAACAGTAAAATTGCAAGCAATATAATACAGAAGATATTTATTGTCGCGTTATTTATTCCCGCCATCGTCAATTCGCACCCTTTCCACTTATTCGTCCGAATCTGAGAAAGCAAAATCAACTGAGAAAAAGCTGAATTTTGTCATCGCTTCGGATTTATCAATTGACAGTATAGAATATTCTTTACTGTTGTGTCAAGTAATGAGGAATCAAGTTTTTTTAACCGGTCTGCCGTAACAGAAAAGCCGCAGGATACATTCCTGCGGCTTTTTTATAGTTTTACGTTTACTCGCGGATAAGTCCGGCCTCAAGAGCCTGCTTATGCAGCTCTTCACGGAAATCCGGGTGAGCAATCGCTATCATTCTCTTGACCCTCTCACGAATCGGCTGATGATAAAGGTCGGCAATTCCGTATTCGGTCACAATGTTCATAACCTCGGAACGCGGCGTTGTCACAATCTCGCCGGCAGGCAGATTTAACGTAATCGTCGAAATTCTGGTGCCGTCCTTGCCTTTTGCGGTTGAAGGCATACAAAGGAAGCTCTGTCCGCCCTTTGACATTGCGGCGCCCTTTGCATAGTCAAGCTGACCGCCTGTTGAGCTGTAAATCGAATGTCCGAGCGATTCGGAGCAAACCTGCCCTGTTAGGTCTGACATCAGGCAGGCGTTGATTGAAACGAAGTTGTCTTTCTTCGCAATTTCATAAGGGTCATTGACAAAGCTAATAGGACAAAGGTCAACCTTGCCCTCGCCCACGAACTCGTAAAGCTCCGTGCTTCCGAGTCCGAAAGCCGCGAACATGTGACCGTTTATAACGCCCTTTTTTGCAAGATACACCATCGAATCAGTAAACATCTCGGTATGAACGGACAAATCTTTCTTTCCCTCAAGCCCGTAACCGACAGCGTTTGATAATCCGCCGAGACCAATCTGGATACAGGAGCCGTCCTTTATCAGGGGCAGCAGAAGCGCGGCGATTTTCTTTTCCACCTCGGTGACCTCGGGCTGGGGAAGCTCGGGAAGTGGATGGTCAAATTCGCAAAGACAAGTGACCTCGCTGACATGGATACGGTGCTTAACGCCCGAAACCTTTGCTGATGTGTGATAAAGAAGTAGTAGAAGTGTAAAAAATTTTGCCGTT
>CAYWNW010000003.1:0-210618 GCA_964459785.1 uncultured Oscillospiraceae bacterium
AGTCTGTCACTCTATCCAACTGAGCTACGGGCGCATATAAATTGCTTTCGCCTGCGTATTATAACAAACGAAAACCTAAAAGTAAAGAAATTCGTGCCGATACCAAAACGTACAAAACGGTTTCACCTCAAGGTAGAGGCGAAACCGTTTTACTCTTTTATTTGCCCTGTTCTAATAATCAGAATTTGACGTCGTCCGCGGTCAGGAGCTTGAAGCCCTTTGAGCTCAGGCAGCCGAGCGCCTTTTCCTGATCGTCGCATTTGAGAATTATCGTTGCGCCGCCGTTTATGGGCGAAACAAAGCCGTAGCTGTATTCCACCATAACACAGCTGTCCGTCAGGGCGACAAGAGCCTTGTGAAAAGCCCCGGGCGTGTCGTCAATCGCAAGCGCGACGACGTCCGTCTCCTTGACTGTCATGCCGTTTTCGCGCAGAGCGGCAAGCGCCTCCTTGCGTTTATCAACTATAAGGCGAACAATGCCGAAATCCGAGGTGTCGGCAATCGAGATGGCGCGCATATTTACGCCGGCATTTAAAAGCACACCCGTAATGTCCATTATCGCTCCGCGGCGGTTTTCCGCAAATACCGAAATTTGTTTTAACAGCATAGCTTTACCTCCTTAAAAATTGACCTGTGTACGTTTGTCGATAACGCGCTTCGCCTTGCCCTCAAACCTCTCGATGCTCTTTGGCTCAACGAGCTTAACCTTTGCGGCGATGCCCAGAATTGATTGAATGGCGTCGGTAACCTTCTTGGACATGGCTTCGAGCTTTCGCACCTCGTCTGTAAAGGTATCCTCCGTGAGCTCCACAAGAACCGTGAGCTTGTCAAGGCTTCCTTCTCTTTCGACTATCATCTGATAATACGGCGCGATTCCGTCAAGCTCCATCAGTACCGATTCAATCTGCGACGGGAAGACGTTGACGCCGCGGATAATGAGCATGTCGTCGGTTCTTCCCGCGGGCTTCACCATACGTACAAAAGTACGTCCGCATTCGCACTGTCCGGGCAAACGCATTCCGACGTCGCGTGTACGATAGCGTACAAGCGGCAGTGCTTCCTTGGTCATGCAGGTGAATACGATTTCGCCCTCGGTGCCGTCGGGAAGCTGCTCTCCCGTTTCGGGGTCAATTATTTCGATGAAGAAATGATCCTCGTTGACGTGCAGACCGTTCTGGCACTCGCACTCGTAGGCGACGCCGGGACCTATGACCTCTGACAGTCCGTATATATCGTAAGCCTTCAGATTGAGACGCTTTTCAATTTCCTTTCGCATGCTCTCTGTCCACGGCTCCGCACCGAAAAAGCCCGCCTTGAGCGAAAGCTCATCGCTTGAAATGTTGTTCTGCTCCATAAACTCTGCAAGCGTAAGCGCGTAGGAGGGGGTCGCCAAAAGGAAGGTGGGTTTGAAATCCTGCAATATCGTCATCTGGCGGCGAGTATTGCCTGTTGAAGCGGGTATAGTCGCGCAGCCGATGGTTTCCGAACCGAGCCCCCCGCCCAGACCGCCAGTGAAAAGACCGTAACCGTAGCAGATTTGCCCTATATCCGCCTTCGTAATTCCGCCCGCACCGAGGGTTCTCGCCATTACCTCTCCCCAGAGCTTCATGTCGTTCGCCGTACAGCCGACAACCGTCTGCTTGCCCGTGGTACCTGATGAGGCGTGAATACGAACAACCTCGTCCATCGGAACAGCGAAGAGTCCGTAAGGGTAATTGTCGCGCAGATCCTGCTTATAAGTAAAAGGCAGCTTCGTGATATCGTCGATTGAACGGATATCCTCGGGCTTAAGTCCCATGCTGTCAAAGCGCTCGCGGTACATCGGAACTTTCTCATACACTCTTTTTACCATTTGGCAAAGTCTTTCGCTTTGAAGCTCGCGGAGTTTTTCCCGCGGAAGGGTTTCCGCTTCCCTGTTATACATGTGATACGACAATTTGTTTCCCTCTCTTACTGTATGTTGTTTTGTTTATATAAATTACAAAGAAATCGCATGGCCTCAAGATAGCCTTCAAAGCCCTTTCCGCTTATTGTCTTGACACAGGCCGAGCGGACAAAGGATACTTTGCGGAAGTCCTCTCTCAAATCGGGGTCTGAAATATGCACCTCAACCGTCGGTATTCCGACAGCCTTGACAGCATCCAAGAGCGCGACGCTCGTGTGCGTATAGGCGGCAGGATTCATGATAATTCCGTCCGTATCGCCGTAGGCGCTCTGTATTATGTCAACCATCGTGCCCTCGTGGTTGCTCTTGAAGCACTCAAGCTCAACACCGAGCCTCGCCGCCTCGTCATGAAGGAGAGCGACAAGGTCGTCATAGCTTCTGCTGCCGTAAATCTCCGGCTCGCGTATACCGAGCATGTTGATATTCGGTCCGTTAATTACCAATATTTTCACAGTAATCCTCCCAAATTATTTGCGCCGCTGCCTCGGGCGTTTTATTATTCCAAACCTCTGTGTCGGCAAAATTGCGATATAGAGGTTCGCGCTCGGTTTGAAGTGTTTTAAGCTTGTCGCTGTCTTTTGAGAGGGGTCTGCCTAGGGTTTCAAGCGCCTCAAGATCGCGGCGAAGCCAAAAAATTCTTCCGTTTTGGTGAAGGGGAGCGAAGTTGCGAAAGTCTTTAACCACACCTCCGCCCGTGGAAATAACGACGCCTGTCAGTTTTCCGGCATTTTTTGTTTCTTCGCGCTCAAGTTCACGGAAAGACTCCTCGCCCCGTTCCGAAAAAATGTGAGGAATCGGCTTGCCTGCCGCTTTAATAATTTCCTCGTCGATATCGACGAGCCTGCGCCCTGTTCTAAGCGCTATTTGCTCTGCAACTGTTGTTTTTCCGCTGCCGGGCATGCCAACAATAACAACATTGCCCATTTCGGCTCGCATTTCGCGAATTACTCTCTCGGTCTCGCTGTCAGGAATTGCTTTTCCAAAAAACAGCTCCTCTGCGCGCTTTGCCTGATGCACAAGCATAGGCAGACCGTCCGCGAAGGGTACTCCGAGTTTTTCCGCTTCTAAGAGAAGCGCCGTTCTGCGCGGATTATATATTACATCAATAGCACCCTTTAAATTCGGAAAAGCGGAGAGCTTGACCGGGGCCTCAAGATTATTTGGAAACATTCCGACAGGCGTAGTGTTTACAACGATTTCGGAATCGGCATACCCGCCGAGCTCGTCGTAACGGACGCTTCCGCTTCTGGAAACAACGGTAACTCGCTTCGCGCCCAGCCGCTTTGCCGCCGCCTGCGCCGTCAGTGAGGTTCCGCCGCTGCCGCAAATCAGGACTTTTCTGTCCTTAAAGCCGATTCCCGCGGTTTTAACCGTGTAAACAAAGCCGTCTATATCCGTATTAAAGCCGCAAAGCCGCCCATTGGGCTTTCTTATTATTGTGTTTACACTGCCGATTTCAGCCGCCTCGGCGCTGATTTCATCACAAAACTCCATTACGGCGCGTTTATAGGGAATAGTGACATTTAAGCCTTTCCATGTCCCGCCGTGCAGGATTTTTTCGAGCCTTTCTTTAGGCGTTTCGATTAGAACATAATCGGTCAGCCCGAGCTTTGCATGTATGGTCCGAGAAAAGCTGTGACCCAGTTTTTCACCCAGAAGTCCGTAATCGAATCTTTCAGCATCCAAGCGCGCTCACCTCAAATCTCCTGATAGTTTCCGAGAAATACAAAGCTGCCGCAAATTCTTTCGATTTCCTCAAGCATGCCTATAATTTTCGTCTCCAGCACGCTCGCCTCAAGGTCAACGAGGAACATAAATTCAAAGTCCCGTCCGACAATCGGCTTGCTCTCAAGCTTCAAAATGCTCACGCCCAAGGCGTCGATGACGGAAACCAGTTTATAAAGCTCGCCCGCCTCATGCTTAAGCGACGCCACAAAACTCAAATGGTTCGCGCCCGGATAAATCGCGGGCTTTGCCGAAACGCAAACAAAACGGGTGTAGTTATTCTCACTGTTTTGAATATTCTCATCCGTCACCCTGTCAAGTCCGTAAAGCTCCGCGCATACGGGCGAGGAGATGGCAGCGACTCCCGGAGTTTCCGAGGCGATTTTTGCCGCGAGCGCAGTATTAGCGCAGGTACTGATTTTTATATTGCCGTCAATCTTTTTGAGAAAATTACTGCACTGTCCCAGCGCCTGTTCGTGGCTCATAATTTCCTTAACATCGCAGAGCTTTGTGCCCTTCTTTGCCAGAAGTTCATGGCGAACACAAAGCTTCACGCTGCGAACTATGCTGAATCCGCCGTCCTTAAGCAGATCGTAAACGGCGTGCACAGAGCCGTTTGAGCTGTTTTCGATGGGCAAAACGCCGTAATCGCATAGGCCGCTTTTTACCGCGTTTAACACTCCCTCGAAGCTCTTGCAATACATAATGTTTCCCTGAGGGAAAAGTCTGTCCGCTGCTTGCTGCGAATTTGCGCCCTCTATGCCCTGGCAGGCAACGCTCGCCTTTGCGGGAAACACCGCATCACTTAAAACGTCGCTCATTATGTCTTTTGAAAGCTTTGTTTCACCTGCCGAAACCGCGCCCTGATATGCTCGGCTGAGGGTCATAAGTTCTTTGAATAGACGGTGGGAATAAACGGACATATCGCCGCTTTTTTCGGACACTTTTTTCAGGATTTCCCTTTCGCGCCTCGTATCAACCAGCGGTTTCCCGCAATACATTTTTTCCTTGAGGGCTTCTTTTCCGAGTTCCATACGCCTAAGAAAAAGTCCTAAAATCTGCTCGTCTATGCAATCAATTTCTTTTCTGACCTCATCAAGATTCATGGGTAACACCGCCTTCACATTTAATGATTTTACCGCCCAGCTTCTCGAAATCCCTGAAGAAATCGGGATAGGATTTTTTGACCGCCTGTGCGCCGATGATTGTAGTTTGGCCGCTGCACGCGCTTGCGGCAATTGCGGCTGACATTGCAATTCTGTGGTCGTTAAATGAATCTATCGTTCCTCCGTGCAAACCCATTCCCGTTATTTCCAGCCTGTCGGGATATTCCTCAGCTCTGCCGCCAAGTGCGTTTATCATTGCTGCAGAGGAACTTAGCCTGTCGCTTTCCTTGTGCCGCAGATTTTGAGCGTTAAACAGCACCGTTTTTCCGACGGCGCAGGAGGCTAGAACCGTTAAAATCGGCAGCAAATCGGGTATGGCCGACACATCGACATCACATGCCGTGAGCTTTGCTTTTCGCACCCTCACTGACGAATCTAAAATCTCTATATTTGCTCCGAATTTTCGCAGAATCTCGACTATTTCCCTGTCGCCCTGCTCGGAACTGATTTTCAAATTCGTAACCGTCACGTCGCCCGCGATTGCACCCGCCGTAAGGAAAAAAGCGGCTGCGGACCAGTCTCCTTCGACTGTTACTGCTTTCGGAGAATGAAAAACCTGGCCACCGTGCACGTAGAATCCGTCTTCCCTGCGCTCTATTTCAATGCCGAAGCTTGTCAGCATTTCAAGAGTGATGTTGACGTAAGGCTCGGAGCACAGCGGGCTTTTGAGTATTATGCAGCTGTCGCCGTCGAGAAGCGGCAGCGCCATAAGAAGCCCCGAGATGTACTGTGAGCTGACATTTCCCTCAATTTCATAACGCCCCGCATTGAGCTTCCCGAAAACCGAGAGCGGAAGCATATCAGCGGAAAACATCGCGCCGCTTTTTTCCATTGCTGCTTTCAGCTCGCCTATCGGTCTTTGAGGAAGACGCCCCGAGCCGAAAAAAGCGGTTTTGGGGAGCTTCGCGGCTGCAATCGGTAAAAGGAACCGCAGAGTTGAGCCGCTTTCGCCGCAGTCAAGCTCAGCAACGTCGGGTACTTCTTTTATCGGGCTAACCTTCAGATAAGCTCCGTTTCGGGCTATTTCGGCTCCCATCGCGCAGAGGCAGGAGGCCGTAACATCAATATCCGCGTTGGATATCGGAAGGTATATATCCGTCGGTTCGTCGGAAAGCGCCGCGCAAATCAGGGCTCTGTGTGCGGCGGATTTCGACGGAACAGACGAAATTTCGCCCTGCAGAGCCCCGCCGCTGATTGTAATATTCACCGCTTTTCCTCCTTTGCCAGACCGACAAGTTCCTCAATTTCGAGTATTTTGAAGGTTTTGCAGAAGCAGCAGCCGATTTTTTCCGGCAAAACGAGCGTAATTTCATTGCCCCTTCGCTTTTTGTCCATAATTATCGTTTCGGCAAGCTCGCGCGCCGTAAAGTCGGTTTTGTGAGGAAGCGAGAATTTGTCGAGCAGCTCCACAAGGCTCTCCCAAGTGCCTTTGGGGCAAAAACCTAGTCTTTCGGAAATCTCTGTCATCATAGACATGCCGATACTGACTGCCTGACCGTGACCGAGCGTGTAGCCGCTTCGCTTTTCAACGGCATGCCCTATCGTATGTCCAAAATTCAAAAGCTGTCTTTCACCGTTATCGAATTCATCCGCGGATACGATAGCGGCTTTTATTTCAACACAGCGTCTGATGATACTCTTAAGAGTTTCATCCGAAAGAGTGCTTTTCCCGTAAGTCTTAGACAGCAGCTCAAAAAGCTCCGCATCGGAAATCATGGCATACTTGATTATTTCGCCCATTCCGCATGCAAACTGCACTTCCGGCAGGGTTTTTAACGCCAGCGTATCGCAAATAACCAGATTCGGCTGTTTGAACGCGCCGACAAGATTTTTACCGCTATTAAGGTCAATTCCAGTTTTCCCGCCCACAGAGGAATCAACCATTGCAAGAAGCGAGGTGGGCATCTGGACAAGCTTCATACCCCGCATATATATGGCTGAGGCAAAGCCCGCCGTGTCTCCGACAACCCCTCCCCCAAGAGCAACAACCAAATCGCCGCGGTCAAAGCCCGAGGAGGCCAAAAAGTCAAGAATTTCTATAAGAGTTTCGGGTGTTTTGGATTTTTCACCCGCCTTGAACGCAAAGGAGTGCACCGAAAAACCCGCCGCCTCAAGGGAGGTCTTAACGCCGAATCCGTACAAACCCATAACGGTTTCGTCCGAAATAAGGGCGGCACGGCTGGGCGGCGTTGAAGCGGAAATAAGCTCGCCGCAGCTATGAAGCAGCCCCTCGCCGATTATAACGGAATACGGCTCCTTTGTTTTGACTGAAACAGCTATATAGTCCATGTGCCCCTCCTTAATCAAATTCAGCTTACGCCTTGTTTTGCCTCATAGCGCCGACTACTGTTCCGAGTTTTTCCGCAAGCAGCCTGAAATCCTCGCACTTAAGCGACTGCGGACCATCGGAAAGAGCGTGCTCGGGGTCATTGTGTACCTCAATAATAAGTCCGTCGGCTCCTGCTGCGGCGGCTGCCAGACTGACTGCCGGAACAAGCTCCGCCTTTCCGGTTGAATGACTCGGATCGGCAACCACGGGCAGATGTGAGAGGCTTTTTAAAATTGGAATCGCTGTTATATCGAGAGTGTTTCGCGTCTGTGTTTCAAAGGTTCTGATTCCGCGCTCACAGAGGATAACCTGTTTGTTGCCACCAGACATGATATATTCGGCGCTCATAAGTAGCTCCTCGTAAGTCGCCGAAAGCCCGCGCTTTAGCAGTATCGGCTTGTCGATTTTCCCGAGCCGCTTCAAAAGCTCGAAGTTTTGCATGTTCCTCGCGCCGACCTGGATTATATCCACATCCTCAAAAAGCGGAAGCTGCTCTGTATCGGTTATTTCCGAAACAATCGGAAGTCCGCTGACTTCACGCGCCTTTTTGAGAAGCTTTATGCCGTCCGCCTCCAAGCCCTGGAAGCTGTAAGGCGAGCTGCGGGGTTTAAACGCTCCGCCGCGCAGAATTGTCGCGCCCGAAGCTTTGACACTCAGCGCAATTTTGCAAATCTGCTCCTCGCTCTCAACCGAACAGGGCCCTGCGATAATCGTCAGCCCACCGCCGCCGATAACTGCGTCACGCACCCTGATAACTGTGTTTTCCGGGTGCATTTTCCGATTTGCAAGGCGGTAAGGCTCCTGTATACGTTTAACATCCTCAACGATTTCCAGCGCTCTGAGTGCGTCGATATCGATAGAAGCTGTGTCGCCGACAAGCCCCAGAATGCTTCTCGAAACGCCCGTCGTTTCCTGAATTCTGATTCCCTTCTGTTCAAGCCAGCCGAGCAGGTTATTTAGCTGCGCCTTGTCGGGGTTGTTTTTTAAAATTATGACCATGTTCTCTGATTTTCCTCTCCGTCTTTTTGCGCCTCGTTCCCAAAATGCCAAAAAGCCCCGCAGCGAGTTTGCTGCGGGGCTTTACGATTTTGTAAAGCGAAACTACCCGTTATCAGACAAACTCAAATAGGCCTTACCGAAATAAAAGCCGGTAAAGCTAAAGCTAAAAAAGAAAGCTCCTTGAGATTTGTTTGCGATGTAGTTCATTATTATTCTCCATAGAATTATTATGCACGAATTATAGCACACAGTAAATGAAAATGTAAGTGGCAGTTTACACAATTAGTGAGACTCTTCCACAGGCTTTATGCATAGCTTTATGAATTTAGCGGTATGTATTGCGTATCTGAGAGGATTGACAACTAAGGTGATTCATGCGAAATTGCCAAAAGAAAAAGCCTACAAGTTAGCTATTTAAGACTACTCGGCTATTGACTTAATTGTGATAAAGATTTAAAATACAACTTATTGGAAATGGAGATTTATTCGTTTTCACCGATACTAAGGACGGCTCTTCTCTCTTGCAAAGCCTCTTTTGTATAAGTACACACATTTTAGGAGGAAAAAAATGAAAAAGTTCTTAAGCATCGCGCTTGCTCTTGTTCTCATCGTCGGCTGTTTTGCAGCTTGCGGTACGACGACAGAGCCCGCCGCCACCGACACAGGCGCTGATACCGGCGCTGCAACAACTACCGCCGCAATTAAAATCGGCGGAACAGGCCCTCTCACCGGCGGCGCAGCCATTTACGGCAACGCGGCAAAGAACGGCGCAGAGCTTGCAGTTGAAGAAATCAATGCTCTGGGTGGCTTACAGTTCGAGCTCAAGTATGAGGACGACGCTCATGACGCAGAAAAGGCAGTCAACGCATACAACGCCCTTAAGGACTGGGGCATGCAGATTTCTCTCGGCTCCGTAACAAGCAAGCCCTGCGAAGCAACCTCTGCCGAGACCTTTGCAGACCGTATCTTTGCTATCACTCCTTCTGCCAGCTCCACATCTGTCACAGAGGGCAAGGATAACATGTTCCAGATGTGCTTTGCAGACCCCAACCAGGGCTCCGCTTCCGCACAGTACATCTTCGACAAGAAGATGGGCACCAAGGTTGCCGTTATCTATAAGAACGACGACGTATATTCAATGGGCATCTACAACACCTTCGAGTCAAAGGCCACTGAACTCGGTCTTGAAATCGTAAGCGCTACAACCTTCACCGAAGACAGCCAGAACGACTTCTCCGTTCAGCTCACAGAAGCTAAGAACGCCGGAGCAGACCTTATCTTCCTTCCCATCTACTATACACCCGCTTCCCTTATCCTGAAGCAGGCTAAGGACATGGGCTATGCCCCCAAGTTCTTCGGAGTTGACGGCATGGACGGAATCCTTTCTCTCGAAAACTTTGACACAAGCCTTGCAGAGGGCGTTATGCTTCTCACCCCGTTCAACGCCGACTCCACCGATGCCAAGACCGCATCCTTCGTTTCGAAGTTCCAGGAGAAGTACGGTGAAATCCCCAACCAGTTCGCTGCTGACGCTTATGACTGTGTTTACGCAATTTATCAGGCTTGCAACAATGCCGGCGTAACAGCTGACATGTCCGCTTCCGACATCTGCGCAAAGATGATTGAGCAGTTCACAACCATGTCCTTTGACGGTCTTACCGGTACAGGCATGACTTGGGACGCAACCGGCGCAGTTAGCAAAACTCCTAAGGGCATGGTCATCAAAGACGGCGCTTATGCCGGTCTGGACTAATAGGGAAACATACTGTATAATTTAGATTAGCGGTAATCATCCCTCAGTTACGGGAGCAAAAGAGGGCTGCCAGTGCGGCGGTCCTCTTTGCTTCGTTTTATTGCCAAGGCGTATCTGAAAAGTGCCAAAATCGCGTTTTGGTATTTTTCAGATACGCTCATAAAATAGAGAATGAGGTGCTTGCGTAAATGACCTTTTTAACCTATCTAATTAAAGGAATAAGCCTCGGCAGCATATACGCCATCATTGCTTTGGGCTACACAATGGTTTACGGTATAGCAAAAATGCTGAACTTTGCCCATGGTGACGTCATAATGGTCGGCGCTTATATCTGCTTCTATGCTATGATGTCCTTCGGACTCCCGCCTGTTGTCGCCGTTATTCTGGCTATGCTCGTTTGCACGGTGCTGGGTGTTGTAATTGAAAGGCTTGCCTACAAGCCGCTGCGTGCGGCGCCGTCTCTGGCTGTCTTAATTACCGCAATCGGCGTGAGCTATTTTCTCCAGAACGCGGCGCAGCTTTTGTGGACAACCAATCCCAAGGTTTTCACCTCAGTTGTCGGCGACGGCTCCGTTAAATTTTTCGGCGGCCAGCTTTCAATTTCCTATGTTACCATTGTTACAATCGCCGCCTGTCTTATCATTATGGTTGCACTGGTGTGGTTCACCAGTAAAACTAAAATGGGCAAGGCAATGCGCGCCTGCTCCGAGGACAAGGGCGCGGCTCAGCTTATGGGCATTAACGTAAACACGACAATTTCAGTCACCTTCGCCATCGGCGCTGCTCTTGCCGCCATCGCCGGTGTGCTCCTCTGCTCCGCTTATCCGACACTAATGCCGACAACAGGTTCCATGCCCGGCATTAAGGCGTTTACAGCGGCGGTATTCGGAGGAATCGGTTCGATTCCCGGAGCGCTTGTCGGCGGAATTCTTTTGGGTATAATCGAAATTTTCGCAAACGCATATATCTCAACCGAGCTTTCAAACGCAATTGTTTTTGCGGTTTTAATTATTGTCCTGATTGTTCGTCCCGCGGGTCTTCTCGGCAAGCAGACGAATGAGAAAGTTTGAGGTGGAATATGAAAAAACTCAGTAAAACCACCCGCAGCAATTCCCTTACCTACGCAGGCGTTATCGCAGCTTTCATCATTTTACAGATAATGACCGGCACCGGCTCGATAAGCTCCTCCCTCAAAGGTCAGCTCGTTCCGATTTGCGCCTACGTTGTTATGGCAATTTCGCTCAACCTCACCGTCGGAATTTCGGGAGAGCTTTCTCTCGGTCACGCGGGCTTTATGAGCGTTGGCGCCTTCTCAGGCGTTGTGGCGGCGATGAGCCTTCAGCAGGCCATTCCTCTGGCCCCCCTGCGTCTCGCGGTTTCCATGGTTGTCGCAGGATTATTTGCGGGCTTCGCTGGCGTTCTTGTCGGCATTCCCGTTTTAAGACTTAAGGGCGATTATCTGGCAATTGTTACCCTCGCCTTCGGAGAGATAATAAAGAGTATAGTCAATAATCTTTATGTCGGAGTTGACGGCGGCGGACTTCACTTTGCAATGCTCACGAATGCAAACTCACTCGGACTTGAAGAGGGCGGCAAAGTGATTATAAACGGGCCGATGGGCATATCCGGCATCGCAAAAATTTCTACTTTCACTGCGGGCTTTGTGCTTATTCTTTTAACGCTGTTCATTGTCTTCAACCTCGTAAAAAGCCGCACAGGCCGAGCGATTATGGCTATTCGTGATAACCGCATAGCCGCGGAAAGCGTCGGAATCGGCGTAACGAAATATAAGCTCATAGCCTTTGTCACCTCCGCTGTTCTCGCGGGAATGGCGGGTGCCCTCTTTGCCATGAACTATTCGACCATAGTGGCAAGCAAGTTTGATTTCAATACATCAATACTGATTCTGGTCTTTGTTGTTCTGGGCGGTCTTGGCAATATGTGGGGCTCAATCATCGCGGCCACCGTGCTTACGATTTTGCCCGAGGCGCTTCGAAGCTTTTCCGATTACCGCATGCTGGTCTATTCCATCGTATTGATAATCGTTATGCTTGCAACAAATAATCCCCTTATTAAAAACTTCCTCGGCGATATCAGAAACAGACTCTTTAAGCCGAAACAAAACAAAAAGCTTGAAGGAGGTGGGACAAATGAGTAAGTATCAGAGAGAGCCGGTGAAGCTGGTTCCAGTCCCCTCCCCCAACATCATACCGGAGCGGGATGTTGACAAGACCCCGATTTTGGAGGTCGCCCATCTTGGTATCGACTTCGGCGGACTCACAGCCGTTGACGACTTCAACATGGCTATCGGAAGAACGGAAATAGCCGGACTGATCGGTCCGAACGGCGCGGGAAAAACCACGGTTTTCAACCTGCTTACAAAGGTCTATCAGCCTACCCGCGGAATTATAATGCTCGACGGAAATGACACAAACGGGATGAGCACCGTTCAAGTCAACAAGGCAGGAATCGCAAGAACCTTCCAAAACATCCGCCTTTTCTCCAACCTCAGCGTTGAGGACAATGTTAAGCTTGGTCTGCATAATCAGATAAATTACGGCATGTGGAGCGGCATTTTCCGCCTACCGCGCTATTGGAAAGAGGAAAAGGTCGCTCACGAGCGTGCTTTGGAGCTTTTATCCATCTTTGATATGCAGGATATGGCGGGCGCAAAGGCAGGCTCCCTCCCCTACGGCGCGCAGCGCAGACTGGAGATTGTCAGAGCGCTCGGCACAAACCCCTCCCTGCTTTTACTGGATGAGCCTGCCGCCGGAATGAACCCCTCCGAAACAGGCGAGCTTATGGATAACATTCGGAAAATCCGTGACACCTTCCAGATAGCAATTATGCTCATCGAGCATGACATGAGCCTTGTTATGGGAATTTGCGAGGGAATCTGCGTTCTCAACTACGGCAAGGTAATCGCCAAAGGAACACCGGAGGACATCCAATCGAATCCGAAGGTCATAGAGGCCTATCTGGGCAAGCGGAAGGAGGGAAACTGACCTATGCTGAAGGTTAACGACATCAACGTATATTACGGAAGCATTCACGCTATCAAGGGCATATCCTTCGAGGTCAAGCAGGGCGAAATAGTCACGCTCATCGGAGCAAACGGCGCGGGAAAGTCCACAATTCTGAACACGGTTTCAGGACTTCTGACCAGCAGAACAGGCTCCATCACCTTTCACGACAAGCCGATAAACGGAGTTGCCGCGCACAGAATAGTCGCAAACGGACTCGCTCAGGTTCCCGAAGGCAGAAGAGTTTTTCTTCAGATGACCGTTGAGGAAAACTTGGAAATGGGTGCTTTCACCCGCAAGATTTCCGAAATTGACGGGGCGCTTGAAAATGTTTATGAGCGTTTCCCCCGTTTGAAGGAGCGCCGCAAGCAGATTGCGGGAACTCTTTCCGGAGGCGAACAGCAAATGCTCGCTATGGGCAGAGCTCTTATGTCAAAGCCCGAGCTTCTTATGCTGGACGAGCCTTCGATGGGTCTCGCTCCCCTGCTCGTCGAACAGATATTTGATATTATTAAAGAACTGAACGCCGCGGGAACGACTATTCTTTTAGTTGAACAGAACGCTCAAATGGCTCTCTCGGTTGCCGACAGGGGCTATGTTCTCGAAACAGGAAAGATTGTAACGGCAGCAAATGCAAGTGATTTGCTCAATAACGACGCTGTCAAAAAGGCCTATCTCGGAGGCTGACAAATTAAGCCCGCCGTACCCGTTAAATGGGTACGGCGGTTTCGCGCGCTATTGACTAGTCCTGTTTATTTGTTGTATACTGGGCGAAGTGGTTAAATGTACCCGTGTGGCCGATTACCGCACACAGGCAAACACGAAATACGCAAGAATGTCCGTTCATCGGACATTTTCCCATGGAAGGGCTGGCGATAATTTGAATGTTCTTTATCTGATAAATTACGCCGGAAAAGCCGGCACGGAAAAATATGTTGAAAACCTCATTCGTCTCGGCGAGGGAAAGATTGTACCTTTTTTTGCCTATAATATCGCGGGTGAGTTGTCGGAAAAAATGGCGGCCGCGGGTATCCCCTCCCTTAAGGTGGACATGGGCAAAACCGCCGTTTTCTCCGCCGCGAAGAAACTCGCGCAGTATTGCCGTGAAAACAAAATCGATGTGATTCACGCCCAATACCCGCGTGAAAACATCATTGCTCTCATCTCTAAGCGCTATTACTCCAAGCCGAAAGTCGTTCTGACCAATCACCTTACACTCCGTCTCAACGGTCTGTCGGGCTTTATATGGCGTAGGCTGAACAGGCACTTTACCCCCCAAAATCACCGTATAATCGCCGTCTGCAACGAGGGACGGGATATCATGATTGAAAACGGTGTTTTGCCCGAACGCATTTCGGTTATATTTAACGGCATTGAGCCGGCGGGAGTTCCTGTAAAATCAAACGCAGTCCGTAAAGAGCTGGGTCTTGACGATAACTGCTTTGTAATGACTATCCTGGCGCGCTTCGCCCCCGAAAAGGGTCTTTGCTTCCTCGTGGAAACTCTGGCGAAGCTGAAAATCGAAACAGACAGGCCCTTTTGCTGTCTTGTCTGCGGCGATGGTGAGCTTTTCGGTGAAATAAGCGCAAAAATCTCCGAAGCGGGGCTCGAAAACGAATTTCGTCTCCTCGGATACAGGAAGGATACCCGTGAGGTTCTTCTGAACTCCGACATTTATCTATGCAGCTCAAGCTGCAACGAAGCGATGAGCTTTGCGATTTTGGAGGCTATGAACGCGGGGCTTCCGCTTGTAGTCACCGATGTCGGCGGTAACCGCGACCTCGCTGAGAGCTTCATACAATGCGGCTTTGTTGTTTCATACGGCGACACGGAGGCTTTTGCCTCGAAAATAAAACTGCTGATGGATGATTCTTTTTTAAGAGAGAGGTTTTCTGCGGCGGCAAGCGAAAAAATTGAAAAGCACTTTGACTTAAACAAGCTGGCAAACGACGTGTTCATGGCTTATAACTAATAACAGCGAAAGAGGGAAACATAATGTTAAAAGACGGAAAGCTTTTCGGCAAAATCAACCTGATTGATTTTATCATTGTTCTTATAATTCTTGCGGCCGTCGCCTTTGTGGCGTTGAAGGTCGTTGACAAGGGTAATGAAGGAGCAAATCTTACACAGGTGCGTATAAGCTTCTACGGTGAAGAGACTCCTGACTATGTGACAAAGTATATTGAAACAGGCACCACTATCCTTGACGGCACAGAAAAAGTCAATCTCGGCACAATCGAGAGCTTTGAACTCGGCTCTCCCCTCAGCTACGCCACAACCACAAACGGCGATGTGCAGCAGGTTATTAAAGAAGGCTACAGCTCTGTTTCTATTACGGCGATTGTCAATGGGGAACTGGGCGAACACGGCGTTACGATTGACGGTGTCCTCTACGGAGTCGGTCATACGCTTCCCATCTACGCCGGAAAGGCCAAGCTCTATATGAAAGTCAGCGGCATTGAGGCTGTTTCCTGACGAAGTTTCAACCCCAAATAAATCCTATGAAAGCGGGGTGGCTTTGTGCTCTCCTCAAGTATTTTAGGAAAAACCTATAGTGTTTGGCTGCAAAGCGGCACATTTGCTTTTATGCAGGCGATCTTCGACTTTTTCAGCAGCGCCTTTTCCGAAAGTAAAATCGTCCACTGGTTTGTCAGAGACAGCCGTGTCGAGCCCCTCTATGAAAAGTCGCTGTTCGCGCGTATTTTTAAGGCTATTTTCGATTTTATAGCTCGTATTTTATCCTGTATAATTAAAACCGTTGTCCGTGCCGCGCGTGGCAGCGTTACGGCGGCCTTTGTTGATCGATATGTAAAAGGCTCCTTCTTCATAAATTTCGAAACCATACTGGGCGGTTTTATCTGCCTTATGTTTATTGTTCCGCACGATTACTGGTCAAACACCTATGCGCTTCTCGCGGCGGTCGCCCTTTTCGCGCTCTATTTCCTCATGGTCGGCACCGGAAAAAGAAAAATGTACTATCTGCACGATATGGGCTTTCCCATAACAATTTTCATGATAGCCTGCGTTGCGAGTCTCGGATTCAGCCTTGACAGAAGCGACAGCTTGCGTATTCTGTTGTTCTATGTCACCGCTCTCCTGCTCATGTACATTATCTCTGCGGATATTACGAATAGGGAGCGCATGATGAAGCTTCTGGGCTTTATCTATATCGCCGTTATCTTCACAGCGCTTTTCGCTTTCTACCAGCGCGTTACCGGCGTCGCAGTCAGCGCAAGCCTTACCGATCTTGATTTAAATAAGGGTGTTCCCGGCAGAGTGTACGGGACTTTGGACAATCCCAATAACTATGCGGAATTTCTCGTCATGATGACACCCCTTGCGGCGGTTTTCGCGGCGAATATCAAGCGCATATGGATTAGAATTCCCTTCTGTCTGGGCGTCGCATTTCCCATTCTGGCTCTCTTTATGACTTACTCGCGTTCCTGCTGGATTTCAATGATGATTACCTGTATCATTTTCGTCTACTATGCCAACAAGAAGCTGATTCCCGCTTTTTTCCTTCTCTGTGTTGCGGCGATTCCCTTCCTGCCGAACAGCATCATGGTGAGGCTTTCAACACTCCTTACCATGCAGGATTCGTCTATGGTATTCCGTCTCTATGTTTGGGACGGAACAATCAAGATGGTGCGCGACTATTACCTGACCGGAATCGGGCTTGGCCCGGGCAGCTTTGCAATTTTATATCCCGACTACGCCAATTTGCATGCTCTTGTCGGCGTGCCCCACAGCCACATGGTCTATATGGAGCTTATAATCGAACTTGGAATTCTCGGTTTTTTCTCCTTCATGTGGTTCATGCTGAGGCTTTGGAAGGACAGTGCGTGTGCTCTGCTTAAAACCCACAGCAAAAGCAGTAAACTAACTCTTATTGCTTCATTGTCAAGTCTTGTGGGTATTGCGTTCGCTTTTAGCGTTGAGTATGTGTGGTACTATCCTCGCACCTTTTTTGCGTATTTTATTCTTGCAGGCATTGCCTTTGCGGCAATTCGAATTGTTAAAAGTGAAAACACAGGTTTATCGGCAAACGGAGAATAAAACATGAGAAACGACAAGATTCAAAAAATAGTTTGGGCGGGGCTCTTTATTGCGCTGACAGCTGTTGCGACAATGATAAGGCTCCCCGTACCCCTTTCCAACGGCTATGTCAACGCGGGTGACGCGGTGGTTATTGTAAGCGCTTTTCTGCTCGGACCGGGCTGGGGCGCTATTGCCGCGGGCTTGGGTGCAGCTCTTGCCGATATTTTTTCCGGTTATGCCATTTACGCTCCGGCGACTTTGATTATTAAAGCCTTAATGGGTCTTGCCGCAGGAGCTATCCTGCGCAAATTTAAGGACAAAACGCCTGTGCTGCCTGCCGTTTTCGGAAGCATAACCGCCGCCGTAATAATGGTTCTCGGCTATTTTGCCTACGAAATTATGCTTTATGGTTTCGGAGGAGCTGCCGCGGATCTTATCCCCAACTGCATTCAGGGCGCTTTCGGAGTTATCGCCGGCACGGTTTTGTTCTATGCTCTTCTTCGCATACCCTATGTCAAAAAAACCTTTTAAGCAAATTTTAGGAGTTATTACATGATTACAGTTGAAAACCTTTCTCTCCAATTCGGCGGTCAAAAGCTTTTTGACAGAGTTGACCTGCAATTTGTCGCAGGCAACTGCTATGGCATTATCGGAGCCAACGGTGCGGGTAAATCAACCTTTTTAAAAATCCTGTCAGGTGAGCTGGACTCTTACGACGGCAAGGTAAACATCGACAAAAAACGCCGTATGTCCGTCCTTAACCAGAACCAGAACATGTACGACGAATACAGCGTTATGGACACTGTTATTCTCGGAAACAAGCGTCTTTACGAATGCGGCAAGGAAAAGGACGCAATTTATGACAAGCCTGATTTCTCGGATGCCGACGGTATTCGCGCAGCCGAGCTTGAGGAGGAATACGCCGAGCTTGGCGGCTGGGAATCGGAGAGCGACGCCTCACGTATTCTTCAGGGACTGGGCATAGGAACCGACCTTCATTTCAGCGGTATGAGCGAACTTGAAGGCCGTCAAAAGGTTAAAGTTCTGCTCGCTCAGGCACTTTTCGGACATCCCGATATCGTGCTGCTTGACGAGCCTACGAACAACCTTGACTTAGCCTCCGTTGTCTGGCTTGAGGATTTTCTGCTGGACTATGACGGCACCGTTTTGGTTGTTTCCCATGACCGATATTTTCTCAACACAGTGTGCACGCACATAGTCGATATCGATTACGGCAAAATTAAAATGTACGTCGGCAACTATGACTTCTGGTATGAGTCCAGTCAGCTCATGCAGAGGCTTTTAAAGGACCAGAGTAAAAAAGCAGACCAGAAGATTGCCGAACTTCAAGCTTTTATCGCGCGTTTCTCCGCCAATAAATCAAAATCGCGTCAGGCAACAAGCCGCCGCAAGCTCATCGACAAGCTTTCCGTTGAGGAAATGCCCGCTTCCTCGCGCCGTTATCCCTGGGTCGGCTTCAAGGCGGAGCGTGAGCCGGGCAAGGACAGGCTCTTTGTCACCGATTTGAGCAAAACAGTGGACGGAGTGAAGGTGCTCAACAAGGTAAGCTTCATTGTCGGCAAAGAGGATAAAATCGCGATTATAGGCAAAAACGAAATCGCCGTCACTACCCTTTTCAAAATTCTCGCCGGTGAGCTTGAGCCTGACGAGGGCGAATATAAATGGGGAGTCTCTACAACACAGGCCTATTTTCCAAAGGACAACGGCGCTTATTTTGATAATTGCGACTACGATATTATGGACTGGATGCGCCAATTTTCTGATGACAAACGCGAGAGCTACCTGCGCACCTTCCTTGGCCGTATGCTTTTTTCCAACGACGATGTTTATAAAAAAGTCAAGGTTCTCTCCGGCGGCGAGAAGGTTCGCTGCATGATCAGCAAAATGATGCTGTCCGGCGCGAATGTGCTCATGTTTGACCAACCGACGAACCACCTTGACCTTGAAAGCATAGCTGCTCTGAATAACGGCATGGACGCTTTTGAATACAATATTCTCTTCTCAAGCCATGACCATCAGCTGACGCAGACGGTTGCAAACCGCATAATTGAGCTGACGGAGGACGGCTGTATTGACAGACTTTGCAGCTACGACGAGTACATGCACATTATGGACAAGAAGGACTAGTCCCCCATCGCCGCTCCTAAAAAATGATAAAAAAAGAGCTTCTCATACGAGAAGCTCTTTTTTTGAAAGTACCACGCTTCAAAAAATTATAAGCACCTTTGCTTATCTTTTGGCAAACTGCAAGTATATTGCTTATGTCAACACAAAAAATAGTCGAAAGACCTGCATATAACTGTTTCAGTGCATAAATCGCTGAAACCGAAGGCAAGCAAAATTTATGCCTGTTCCTCTCTCATCTTTGCGAAGCACTCGCTGCAATAGACAGGTCTGTCGGACTTGGGCTCAAAAGGAACTTTCGCTTCCTTGCCGCAAGCTGCGCAAGTAGCTGTGTAGTACTCGCGGGGACCGCGGGCTACGTTCTTTCTGGAGTCACGGCAAGACTTGCAGCGCTGGGGCTCATTCTGGAAGCCGCGCTCTGCATAGAACTCCTGCTCACCTGCTGTGAACGTGAATTCCTGTCCGCATTCTTTGCACACTAAAGTTTTGTCCTCGAACATTTTGAATCCTCTCTTCGAAAAAGACTTGCCCTTTCGGGCATATATTGCGATCAGCCTTTAGCTGATATCGCTGAGGTTAAGGTCGCGCGCAAGCTTACGCCTAATGCGCTGAACGGCATTGTCAACCGATTTATCTGTTTTTCCGCACAGCTCCGCTATCTCGGAATAGGAAAGACCGCGTAGAAATAGGTTTAAAACTTCAACTTCGAATTTTGACAAACACCGCGAATAGGTTTGAATTATCTCGCCGACGCTCTCCCTCGCCAAAACCTGCTCCTCGGGAGTTCGCCTTAGAGATACACCGTAAGCTACCGCGCCGGAACTGCTTTCATCTGAGAGGACATCATCGAAGGACACCATGTCATTGAGAGGGTCGTGCTTTTTTCTGGAAGCGCTCTTTATCGCGGAATAGATACGACGTTTAACACATATCTCCGCATAAGTTTTGAATGAGGTGTTCATGGATAGGTCGAATTCTCTGATAGCGGAAAGCAGACCGAGCATTCCCTCTTGAATCAGGTCCTCAACGTCGCCCCCTACCAAAAAGTAGGGTCTTGAGCAAATTTTGACCAAACGTGTGTAGCGGAGCGCCAGCTGGTCCTCGGCAACCTTGTCGCCTGAGTTCGCCATGCCGAGCAACTCGTTATCATTGAGATTAGAATAAATTTCCATAATTCAAGCCGTCTATCCCTAAACATCACAGATTATAGTATAATATTTACAAAAAGTCAAGTATATTCCTTTCATAAATCTACATATTTATGTTATTTGACATTTTCTCGATAATTTCCGAAAGCCGCCGCGCAAGCTCGGCAGCGCTTTTTTCGTCTGCCGCTTCAACCATAACTCTGATCAGCGCCTCGGTTCCAGACGGTCTTACAAGGATTCTCCCCGTCTTGCCCAGGGCCTTCTGCTCGTCTTCAATTGTCCTTTTAAGCCCTTCGTCGTTAATGATTGCTTCTTTGGCAGCGTTGCCGCCCTCAATCGATATGTTACGCAGAACCTGCGGATATGTTGGAATTTCGGCTGCAAGCTCGGAAAGCTTTTTCCCGCTTTTACTTATTACCCTAAGAAAGCGCACCGCCGCGAGCTGACCGTCTCCCGTAGTTTCATTATCAAGGAATATGAGATGTCCCGATTGCTCACCGCCGAGATTGAAGCCTTTTTCCTGCATCATTTCAAGGACGTTCCTGTCCCCCACCGCCGCGCAATGGAGCTCAATTCCGTTTTTGGCACAATATTCATGGAAACCGAGGTTTGACATCACCGTTGCAACAATCGCGTTGCTTTTAAGCTTTCCCTCGGCTATCATGGACTTTCCGCAGATTGCCATTATTTTGTCGCCGTCCACGAGCTTTCCGTTTTCGTCAACCGCAAGACAGCGGTCGGCGTCTCCGTCGAAAGCAAGACCCAGATCATAGCCACCGGCCACTACCATGCGCCCGAGCACCTCAATGTGTGTCGAGCCGCAGTTAGCGTTGATGTTGCAGCCGTCCGGATGGTCGTTTATCATCTCTATATCAAGCGGAAATCTTCCGAAAATGTCGTTTGCGGTTCTTGTCGCCGCGCCGTTTGAGCAGTCGAGCATAACCTTCATTCTGCCGATTTTGCCTTCTGCGGCGGAGACTATGTGCTCAATATATCTGTCAATGCACTCGCGCTCGCGCATAATTACGCGCCCGATTTCATTGCTTTGCTTCTCCGTCAGCGGTTCGTCACTGTCGACGAGCTGCTCGATTTTTGCCTCAAGTTCATCGCTGAGCTTAAAGCCCCTGCCGTTAAAAATCTTTATTCCGTTATGTTCATAGGGGTTGTGCGAGGCGGAAATTACGATTCCCGCGTTTGCTCCGCAGTCTGTTGTGATGAAGGCGACAGCAGGGGTCGGTATAACTCCGAGGTGCATAACATCAGCTCCAGCAGAGCAAAGCCCCGCGGTTATTGCAGCTTCAAGCATATCGCCCGAGATACGAGTATCTTTTCCGATTGCGACAAGCGGCTTTTCTTGCGCCGGTATTCCCTCGGCAAGTACCATTGCCGTTGCCTGTCCGACTTTAAATGCAAGCGCGGCGTCAAGGTCCTTGTTGACTATGCCGCGAATCCCGTCAGTTCCAAAGTATTTGCCCAAGTGGTTTTCCTCCAAAATAAAATAAGCATTGTGCCGCAAGGCTGAGCTTTTTTAAGCTTGCGAAGTTCGCAGATGCTTTCAGATTTCCAGCTGCTGTTGCCCAAGGTATTCGATTCCGAGATGGTCGTAAGCCTTCTTCGTTATGCAGCGTCCGCGCGGAGTGCGGGTCAAAAAGCCCTGCTGAAGCAGATAAGGCTCGTAAACATCCTCAAGAGTAACGGATTCCTCGTTTATCGTCGCCGCAAGTGTCTCAAGCCCCACGGGGCCGCCGCCGTAAAATTCAATAATTGCCCGAAGCATCCTTCTGTCCAGCGAATCAAGTCCCTGCTTATCCACCTCAAGACGAGTCAGCGCCTCATCCGCGACGTCAAGGGTAATGATTCCTCCCGCGCGAACTTGTGCAAAATCGCGCACACGGCGAAGCAGGCGGTTTGCGATTCTCGGCGTTCCCCTGCTGCGGAAGGCGATTTCTCTAGCACCCTCGGGCTCAATTTCGATTCCGAGTATTTCCGCGCTGCGCTTGACAATCAGCTGCAGCTCCTCCGGTGAATACAGCTCGAGCCGCATGGTTACCCCGAAGCGGTCACGCAGGGGCGCTGTGAGTTGCCCCGAACGGGTTGTCGCTCCGATGAGAGTGAATCTCGGCAAATCAAGTCTAATCGAGTTTGCGGAAGGACCCTTGCCGATAATAATATCGATTGCATAGTCCTCCATCGCGGGATATAAAATTTCCTCAACCGTGCGGTTAAGTCTGTGAATTTCATCGACAAACAGAATGTCGTTTTCCTGAAGATTGGTCAGAAGCGCGGCTAAATCTCCGGGCTTCTCTATCGTCGGTCCCGAGGTAATGCGCATATTTACGCCCATTTCGTTTGCGATAATTCCCGCGAGCGTAGTTTTTCCGAGGCCGGGAGGGCCGTGGAGCAGAACATGGTCAAGCGGCTCCTTGCGCATTTTTGCAGCCTCAATAAAAATACTCAGATTTTCCTTGACCTTTTTTTGACCGATATATTCGCTCAAAGAACGCGGACGAAGCGAGCCCTCGTTTGAGTCTTCGGGGAGTATGGAGGTTGAGGTCACAATATGCTCCTCGTCGTCATTTGCATAGTTTATGCTCACGTTTTATCCCCCTACTTCAGCATTTTGCGAAGCGCTTGCTTGATTATTTCCTCGAGCGCCGTGTTTTCAACATCAATATCTTTCATTACAATCGAAATCTCGCTGCTGCTGTAACCGAGCACGGCAAGTGCCGAAACGGCGTCTGACAGCTTTGAGCCTCCCGCAGGAACTGCGGCTGCCGCTCCCCCGCCGATGGAAATTCCGCTTGTTTCCTTTGCGATCTTGTCCTTCAGCTCCAGCAAAACCCTCTGGGCGATTTTTTTGCCGATACCCGGTACGGCAGTCAGCGCTTTTTCGTCACCGCTGATAACAGCCATGGCGAGAGCTTCCGGCGTCGCGGAGGACAGAATTGAAATTGCCGCTTTGGGTCCGACTCCCGATACTCCTATCAGCATTTCAAAGCAGCGCTTCTCCTGCTTATCGAAAAATCCGAAAAGCTCAAAGCTGTCCTCGCGGATATGCTCATAGGTAAAGAGCTTCGCACTCTCGCCGATTTGCAGGTGAGAAAGCGTGTTTACGGTTGCGTTTAGAGCGAAGCCGATTCCCCAGCAGTCGATAACCGCAAGATTCTGTTCAATGGCCGTTACTTTTCCGTTTATGTGGTAGAACAAGGGCTGTCACCTCTGTTTTTCGTAATTAGTGAGGTCGCGCTCCGTGCATGGCAAATTGCGATTGCAAGCGCGTCCGCCGCGTCATCAGGCTTTGGGGCTGTCTTCATATTGAGCAGGCGCTGCACCATGTAGATAACCTGTTTCTTTTCCGCCCTGCCGTAGCCGACAACGGACTGCTTGACTTGGAGCGGAGTGTACTCAAATATCGGGATTCCCGCCTTAAAGCAGGCCAGAAGCACAACTCCCCTGCCATGAGCCACGGAGATTCCCGTCGTAATATTGGTGTTGAAAAAAAGCTCCTCGCAGGCTATTTCATCGGGCGAAAATGTTCTGATAAGCTCCGAAATATCGTCATAAATATGGTCCAGTCGGCTTGAAAGGCTGGTATTCGCGCAGGTTGATATTATGCCGTAGCTCACGAGAGAAAGCGTATTCTTCTCGCTGTCGACTATCCCGAATCCGACTGTTGCTATTCCCGGGTCAATACCCAATATACGCATTTATACCTCCGAGGGCTATGTTGAAATCAATAGGACGGTCGTACAACAATCCCTGTACATTAAAGATGAGTTTATCATAAATCGCCCAACTATTCAATGTATTTCTGTTCTCGGCTTATTATATAGGATCAAGTTTAAACGAAAATTAAAGCGAAACAACAAGAACGCCTGTTTACGGTCCCCTCTCCGTAAACAGGCGTTCTCAATAACAGAACTCTGATAATAATTTAGTATTACGCTCTCGGGTGCGCCTTATTATACACGTCCTTGAGCTGTTTCTTTACAAGCTGTGAGTAAACCTGGGTGGAAGAAATGTCGGCGTGACCGAGCATTTCCTGAATCGAGCGCAAATCCGCACCGTTTTCCAAAAGATGTGCCGCAAAGGAATGGCGCAGGGTATGCGGTGTAATTGTCTTTTCGATTTTTGCTTTGACCTGATAGGTCTTTATAATCTTCCAGAATCCCTGACGCGACATGCGCTCGCCACTCACGTTTACGAAAAGCGAGAGCTCATCGGAGGCGGCTATCATCTGGGGTCTTATGAACTCAACATACTCGGCAAGCGCACGGATTGCCGCGGGATAAAGAGGAATGATCCTCTCCTTTTCGTGACCACGGCAGCGGATAATTCCCGCAGAAATGTTGACATCCGTTACATTCAGCGCAATCAGTTCGCTGACGCGTATTCCCGTTGCGTAAAGCAGTTCAAGCATTGCCCTGTCGCGATAGCCCTTTAGGTCTGTGCACTCCGGCTGCTCGAGCAGGAGCTCAACTTCTTTGCCCGTTAAAATCTGCGGAAGGCGGAGCACAGCCTTTTCCGGAACCAGATCGACAGTCGGGTTCTCTTCAACTATCCCCTGCGAAATTAAAAACTTGTAGAAGTTCTTAATAGAAGCAATGCTTCTTGAAATAGTCGGAACCGACTTGCCCTGAGTCTTCATCCAAGCGGTGTATTCACACAGCTCGTCTGAAGTGGCTGTATCAAGGCTTTCATCCGTGTGGCTCTCTAAATAGTCCCTTAGCTGTCTGATATCACGCAAATAGGAACTGAGGGTGTTATCGGTTGCTTTTTTTACATTCTGAAGGTAGTTTTCATACTTTTCTATACATGCAGCATTGTTCACGATAACTCCTCCTTTCGATATAATTTATGTGAGCAGCGATACCAAATAAGGTACGAGCTTTAATTCTATCAATGTTCCTATTGCCAAAAGCGGCAGACACGCGAAGGTCCGAAGGTATAGTTTGTCTTTTTTCGGAGCGGAAGCTCCTCGAACCATGTGGAAAATCTTTGAGGAACTCATGAATCCGTCAACAGCGATTATAAAATAACAAGTCAAAGAAATTACTGAGGTAAACCCAAGAATAACAGCCGCCATAATTATTCCGTTATCGGGATAATAAGACATTATGGTAGCCGCGGTACAGCTAAGCGCGAACCCTCTTAGAAAGCTTAATATCGGCAGTAAGACTATTCCGAAAATTGATGAGCCGAACAAAAACGCAACCAAATGAAACCTTGAAAAATGGAAGAATACATTCAGCACACCCGAAGACTCAAGCCTGTTTATTCCGATATAATCACTTATTGCGGAGTTCATCGGAATAAGGTATGAGAAAAGGCTTCCCGCGGCGCAGCCGACCGAAAAACAAAGGAGTAGCAGTAAAAAACCCAGCTTGCTGTCCTTTTGGTATCTAAGTTCATGTGAAGTGCCGAATAAATTTCTCTTAACCATTAACGCACCGCCTAACGAAATAATGGCAGCGCAGGCGATAATAATGTAATTTACATAACACACCAATGTCGTCAATATAATACAAATTCAATCAGTTATCAAGCCTTTACGCAAAATAAAATGATTTTTGTTAATTATGACGGTATATTATGTTAACTGTATTATGTTAACCCGCGTAACTGCACCTACCCGAACCGCCTTATATTACACGCTTTTTAGCAATATATAGTGGGCATAATAATCAGTAATTACAACATATAGGTAATCATGCTAAATTTATGTAAACTTGCACGCTGTGATTACATATAGTAATATTTATCTTCTCAGCTTCGATTTTTTCTTTTTTCTGTGCAACTTTAACACAGCGCCGAAGCTGGCTCCTGCAACCGTTGCAATAATTATACGAAAAGTTAGCGCTGTTTCACCGCTGTTTTTCCCGAAAAGAAGTGTTGCCGCGAGAATCAGCAATATATATGCCGCGGCTGATGACAAGCCCGCAATGACTACTCCCCCGCCCTGTCTTCCCGCGCAATAGAGCCCGCTCAGTGCCGCGCCCAAAACGACGGACACAAGAATCAGGCTATCCCAGAGCGAAGCGGGAAGCACGCCCGAAACAATCAGAGCCGAGAAAATGAGTATAACCGCCATCGTCAAAAGCAGGCCCAAAGCCGCACCGACAGCTGAATGTTTTATCAGGCTTTTTCTGCCCGCGCTGTTTTCCTTTTTATTAGACATCGACATATTAACCCCTCCGCAATCCATCCTAAAGGCAAAAAAGTTTCCCCGTGAAACAAGCCTATCTAAGCTTATTCGGCGGGGAAACCAAGAATTACTATTCAGCTGTTTTGACGCGGATAAAAAGTGATTTATTTCTCCTTGCGGGAAATTGCCCACTTTGCGATTTTTATGCGAACTCTGTCTTCGCCTGTTTCGATTGTCATGCTGTCGCCGGATACGCTGACGATTTCGCCCTGAATACCGCCGATGGTGACAATCTTGTCGCCGGTGCCGAGGTTGTTTCTCATTTCCTGAATCTTCTTTTTCTTCTTGTTTTCAGGTCTGATCATGAAGAAATAGAAAACAGCAAAAAGGACCACGATTGGTAGGAGAGTGGTTAAGGTGCTTGCTGTTGAGGTCGTTTCGGTTGTGCCTGTGGTGGTTCCGGAGCTTACACAGCCCGCGAAAGCAAGGCACATAACCAATATGCCGGAAATAAGGGCTACTATCTTCTTTGTAGATTTAAAATTCATTTAGCTACCTCCTAGAATTGTGTTTTAATTATATATGGCAAAGTTTTCATTTGCAAGGGTTTTATACTCTCCTGCCCAGCTTTTCGGAGAAATGCGCGCGAAATTCGGAAAATGTTCCCTTATCAAGCTCAAAACGTATTCTTTCCATAAGTTTATTATAAAAATACAGATTGTGGATAACTCCGAATCTCAGCCCGAGAATTTCACCCGCTTTGAAAAGGTGGCGCACATAGGCTCTTGAATAGTTTCTGCATACCGGACAATCACAATTCGGATCAATGGGTTCGTCATCCTCCGCGTAGCGGGAATTATTTATGTTCAAAACTCCGTCCCATGTAAAGAAATGTCCATGCCTTCCGTCTCGCGCCGGCATGACGCAATCGAAAAAGTCAACTCCGCGGTAAACCCCCTCAATGATATTGGTTGGTGTGCCGACGCCCATTAGGTAACGGGGCTTGTCACGCGGCATGTACTCCTCAATAACTTCAATCGTGTCGTACATTTCTTGGTGGGTCTCCCCTACCGCAAGTCCTCCGATGGCGTAGCCCTCCAAATTCAGCTCCGCAATCTGCTTCATGTGGCGCACGCGCAAATCGGCAAATGTTGCGCCCTGATTGATGCCGAAGAGCACCTGTCCCGGGTTAACCGCGTCGGGAAGAGAATTTACCCTGTCAAGTTCCGCCTTGCACCTTATAAGCCAGCGCAGAGTGCGGTCGCAGGATTTGTCGACATATTCATAGGGCGAGGGAATCTTAACACATTCATCAAAGGCCATGGCTATATCCGAGCCGAGGTTTGACTGAATCCTCATGCTCTCCTCTGGACCCATAAATATTTTGCGTCCGTCAACGTGAGAATTGAAGCTCACGCCCTCCTCCTTGATTTTGCGGAGCTGCGCGAGCGAAAAAATCTGAAAGCCGCCGCTGTCGGTTAATATCGGGCCGTCCCAGTTCATGAACCTGTGCAGCCCTCCCCGACGGCGTATCATCTCGTCGCCCGGTCTTACATGGAGGTGATAAGTATTCGACAGCTCAATCTGGCAGCCAAGCTCCTTTAGCTCCGTCGCCGCAATGCCGCCCTTTATTACGCCCTGAGTACCTACATTCATGAACACAGGCGTCTGAGCAGTTCCGTGAGGGCAGCTAAACTCTCCTCTGCGGGCGTGTCCTTCGGTTTTTATAACATTAAACAAAAACTATTCTCCTAATCATCATTGCGCTCCGCACGAAGCTATTCTATTAGCATTGCATCCCCGAAAGAGAAAAAGCGATACTTTTCCTCAACCGCTTTCGCATAGGCGTTGAGTATGCTTTCCCTTCCGGCAAAGGCGGAAACCAGCATAACAAGCGTGCTTTCGGGAAGATGGAAATTTGTGATAAGCGCATCCATACATTTGAACTTATAGCCGGGGTATATGAAAATATCCGTGAAGCCCGAGCTCTCCTCAAGCGTTCCGTCCAGCTTCGAAAAGCTCTCGAGCGTTCTGCACGAGGTAGTGCCGACGGCGACCACGCGCCCCCCGCTTTTTTTCGTCTCCGTTACCATTATCGCCGTTTCCTTGGGAATAATGCAGAACTCGGAGTGCATTTCGTGGCTTTCAAGTTCCTCGCACTTGACGGGTCTGAAGGTTCCAAGCCCCACATGAAGGGTGACATAGCAGATTTTAACGCCCTTTTGCGCGATTTTATCCAGAAGCTCCTGTGTAAAATGCAGTCCCGCAGTCGGCGCCGCGGCAGAGCCCACTTCTCTTGAATATACCGTCTGATAGCGTTCCTTATCGGAAAGCTCTGTTTTTATATATGGCGGCAGCGGCATTTTACCCAGCTGCTCAAGCACCTCAAGAAATATCCCCTCGTAATCGAAGCGCAGAAGCTTGTTTCCGCCCTCCGCGCAGTCGCTGACGATTGCTTTGAGTTCTCCCTCGCCGAAAATAAGCTTAGTTCCCGGTTTTGTCTTTCTGCCCGGTCTTGTTAAGCACTCCCATACATTGTTCCCCTTATCCTTCAAAAGAACCACTTCGACAACGCCGCCGGATTCGCGCCTGCCGATCAGTCTTGCGGGAAGAACGCGGGAATCATTAAGCACCAGGCAGTCGCCCTCATGCAGATAATCAGGCAAATCAAAAAAATGTTTGTGTTCTATTTCTCCCGTAAATCTGTTTAGGTGCAGAAGCCGCGAGGCGTCTCTTTTCTCAAGCGGGGTCTGCGCTATAAGTTCTTCCGGTAAATAGTAGCTGAAGTCAGATGTTTTCATATATCAGTAATGCTCCCGTGTGCCGTCTACGACACCACTCCCAAAGAAATATTCACGCCCGTGAAATAGAAGCCGATTATCTGGCGTGCGCCGTAGCCATAGTTTTTAGCCATTGAATAGGCTCCGAACTGGCTCATTCCAACGCTGTGCCCCCAGCCGCTTCCGCCGAAGGTATATGTTCCGTTATCAAGTGAAACGGTGTAGTGAATGCTGTTAAGCCCCAGAGTGCTGCAGGAGAAGGAATAGCAGCTGCTCCTTGTAAAGGAGGCTGATGCCCCCGACGAATCGGTGAAGGTCAGCGTAATCACATTATTCGTATCCGAATAAGTCGGCACGACGCTCGCTATATCTCTTAAGGAGTAGCCCTTGCTGTTTACCTTAGCTAGAAGATCCGCGGCGCTGTATTGAACGCTCCAGCTCTTTCTCGAGTTCATGGAGGCCGGAACTGCGTCCTCATAGGGGTCAATTACGCCGCGGCAATACGCAAGCGAGTTCGTAAAGACATTTTCACTGTTTTCGGTCCCGCCGCCATCCGACGAGAAATAGAATGTAGTACAAAGCGAACCGTTATAGGTTATGTATCTGCCGGCGGTTACATCCACGGCACTATCCGAGGTGGCGTTTGCGCCCGTTGTTCCGCGATACGCCTGGCTGTATGTGTCCGCCGTAACATCAAATCCGAAGAGAGAATATCTGCCTGCGTTTGCGGCAAAATAGGTTCTTGCGCAGAGTGCCTGCGCCTTGAGCGCCTCAAGCGGCCACGAGGCAGTCATTTCATAAGGAACAACGCCCTTGATATAATCTTCAAGCGGCAGTATATTTATTACGGTCAGCTTACCGCTTATGTAACGATAATATTCAAAGTCGCCGTAATACGCGTAGCCTTTAAACCAGGTTATGGCTTTTCCCGAGTTTGAAACAGGATGAACCGCAAGATTTGCATTTGTTCCGTAATCAAACTCGAACAAAACGCTTGTTGTTCCCGTCTTAGTAACAGCAACACAGCGGCTGCTGCCCGTATAGACCTCGCCAGACACTCCGAGCGTGGAAAGCGCGCTTGTCGCTTCAGCCGAGCTCTGGTAGCTTCCGAGCATTGCATAGTATGTACCGTTATACCACGCGGGGAAACCGCCTGAATACTGTGAAGCCGCGGTCTGCGCGGAATAGAAGTCCGCATAAGTTCCGGGAAGCTTGATGTGGTAGCAGCCGACAGCGCCCGCTGTAATCGCAGTGTTCACGTCAGGAACCATCGTAAGCTGCGTCACCGTCGTGCTGCCAAGCTCGTGGTATACGCGGGAGGAATCGTAATAACCGAATGTATAGCCGCTGCCCACTTTATTTTCTAAGCTCGCAGTATTAAGGGAGCTGTCGCGCAAGGTGCTGTAATAATAGTAAAGTCCGATTCTCACGGTATCGTATTTAACACTTATGTTGGGTCCGTCGGGCGCAGTTGTAGGCTCACCCGTTGATCCGCTTTGCCCTATCTGAACCACTCCGCTGCCCGTTATTACATATGTACCGCCTGTAACCGCCACAGTCCCCGTATCGCCCACAGCGTAGGCGGAGCTTAAATCACCCGATAAAATGTTCTGCGAGTCGTTTACATATATAGTTCCCGCTGCCAGTGAATGCTCTCCCGCGTAAAGCAAGGAAAAAACGAGCACCGCAGCAAGCGAAATCATAAGTGAGCCGGTCTTTTTGTGCTTCATAAGTACTTCCTTTCGCTAATGTGACAAAAAAGCGCTGTGCTAAAGTCAAAATTTCATGGCGAACATTTATTGACAGCCGCCAGAGAGTTGTGATAGGATTTCACAAATAATGTAAACATAATATCCCAAAACCCTTTCGACATTATATTACATAATCAGAGTGTTTATCAAGCTTTAACGCTAATTTTTGGATTTGCATTATTTTGGAGTTTTTCGAATATATTTTCTTAGCCTCATCAAGGGAGGGTGTTTTGCATGAAAAAATACAAGGTCGGAATAGTCGGCGGAACAGGAATGGTTGGACAGCGCTACGTTTGTCTTATCGCGGAGCACCCGTGGTTTGAGCTAACCGTGATCGCGGCAAGCGCGCGAAGCGCCGGAAAACTCTATGAGGAAACCGTTGCTGACCGCTGGGCCATGGATGTTCCCGTGCCCGAATGCGCAAGGCGCCTTATCGTTAAGGACGCAACTGCCGACATTGACGAAATTACTTCATCTGTTGATTTTATTTTCTCCGCTGTGGACATGAAAAAGGACGAGATAGTCGCCCTTGAGGAGGCTTACGCCAAGCGCGAGTGCCCTGTCGTGTCAAACAACAGCGCAAACCGTTGGACGCCCGACGTTCCCATGGTAATTCCCGAAGTAAATCCCGAACACATCAAAATTATAGACAGTCAGCGAAAGCGTCTCGGAACAAAGCGCGGCTTCATCACCGCAAAATCCAACTGCTCAATTCAGAGCTATGTCCCCGCCCTGCACCCGCTTCGCGCCGAATTCGGCATAAAGAGCGTGCTTGCCTGCACCTATCAGGCAATCTCCGGCGCGGGCAAGACCTTCGAGCGCTGGCCGGAAATGCTGGACAACTGCATTCCCTATATCGGCGGCGAGGAGGAGAAATCCGAGCGCGAGCCGATGAAGGTCTGGGGCACCATTGAAAACGGCATTATAGTCCCCGCGACAAAGCCCGCAATAACCGCCCAGTGTCTGCGTGTTGCCTGCACCGACGGTCACATGGCGGCGGTCTTCGTAAGCTTTGATAAGAAGCCAAGCAAGGAAGAAATCCTCGACAGATGGGCAAACTATCAGGGACGCGCTCAGGAGCTTAAGCTCCCCACCGCGCCGAAGCAGTTTATACATTACTTTACCGAGGATAACCGTCCTCAGACAAAGCTTGACCGTAATCTCGAAAACGGTATGGCGATTTCGGTGGGTCGTCTTCGCGAGGATACTCAGTACGATTATAAATTTGTGTGTCTTTCCCACAACACACTCCGTGGCGCAGCAGGCGGCGCAGTTCTGCTGGCGGAGCTGCTCTGCGCAGAAGGTTACATTGAAGCAATCCATTAAGGAGGGTAAATTATGAAAACACCTATCTTTACCGGTGCCGCAACCGCAATAGTTACCCCGTTTCGCGGAAACACAGTTGATTATGATAAAATGGCGGAACTTATCGACATGCAGTATGAAGGCGGCATTTCCGCCCTCATCGTCTGCGGAACAACAGGAGAAAACGCCACTCAGCCCGTCGCAGAGCACGAAAAACTTGTTGATTTCTGCGTTAAAAAGACGGCAGGTCGCATGAAAATCGTCGCCGGCGTCGGAAGCAACGACACCATGACGAGCGTGCGCCTGGCCACAAGCGCGAAGGCTTCGGGAGCTGACGGAATACTAATGGTCACCCCCTATTACAACAAAACCACCCAGCGCGGACTTGTCGCGCATTTTTCCACAGTCGCCGATCAGGTTGACATACCGATGATTCTCTACAACGTCCCCGGCAGGACCGGTATCGGTCTTACCGCCGAAACCTATAAAATTCTTTCGAAGCACCCGAACATCAACGGAGTTAAGGAAGCCTCGGGCGATTTCAGCCTGTTTTCCAGAACTCGCGCTCTCTGCGGCGATGATCTTTTTGTCTGGAGCGGAAACGACGACAACACTGTGCCGATGATGTCAATGGGCGCTCTCGGTGTTATCTCCGTGGCTTCAAATATCGTTCCCGGAGCAGTTACGGAGCTCTGCAAGCTCTGCTTAAACGGCGATTTCAAGGCCGCTACCGAGCTCTATTTCAAATACGCCGACCTTTTTGAGAAACTGTTCATCGAGGTCAACCCAATTCCCGTGAAGACCGCCATGAATCTTATGGGAATGGATGTAGGCAACCTCCGTCTGCCTCTCGTCGATATGGCACCCGAAACTCTTGCCAAGCTGAAAACAAGCCTAACAAACCTCGGTCTGGAGCTTAAATAATACAAAACCTGCAAGGGGCGACTATGTTCGCCCCTTACGGCTATTTAGAATTAAGTTAATCTTTCGAAACGGAAGGAAAGGTCAATAAAATGCCAAAGATTATCATTTACGGCTGCAACGGCAGGATGGGTCAAACAATTGTGCGCCTATGCGCCGATAAAAAGGATATAACCATAGTCGCGGGCTTCGACAAAAACCCCCAAAAGCTCTCCTACTTTCCTGTCTATGCAGATCCGATGGAATACATAGGCGAAGCAGATGTAATAATTGATTTTTCCAATCCGACATCGCTTGACATTCTGCTCAATTATTGCACTCGTCGTAATATTCCGTGCGTATTATGCACTACAGGCTATTCAAATGAGCAGTTGGTGCAAATTTCGCACGCATCTAAAGCTGTCCCTGTGTTTAAATCGGGGAATATGTCACTCGGAATAAATTTGCTTACTACTCTTATAAAAAAGGCAGCGGCGGTTTTGGGCGAGGACTTTGATGTTGAAGTAATCGAAAAGCACCACCGCATGAAGGTTGACGCTCCTAGCGGAACGGCGCTTATGCTTGCAGACGCGGCAGCCTCCGCCCTCCCCTATAAAGCTGATTATATCTATGACCGCCAAAGCGTCAGACAAAGCCGCGCGAAAAATGAAATCGGCATATCCTCTGTTCGCGGCGGAACCATAGTCGGCGAACATGAGGTAATCTTCGCCGGAACTGACGAAGTAATTGAGTTTAAGCATACCGCTTACTCAAGGGATGTTTTTGCAAACGGAGCTATATCCGCCGCAAAATTTCTTGCAACCGTTAAGGAGCCTCGAATTTACGACATGAACGATGTTCTTGCGGACGTTTTAGGAAAGCTATAATATACACACCCATAAATATCGAAACGCGCCGCGATAATAAAGCGGTGCGTTTTTTTGCCAAAAAGTAACAACGCGTTACAATTCTTGACAAAATGCTGACAATTTGTTATTATTTCTCTAGTAAAGTGGGTGAACCTTATGAAAAAAATCGTTTCCCTTTTCTTAATATTTTGCCTTGTAGTATCAGTGTGTCCGATAAATGCACTAGCCGCTCAGGTAAGCGATTTTTCGGACGTTCGCAGCATTGATTGGTTTTACTCATCAATTAAGTTTGTGACCGAAAACGCTATGTTCAACGGGACAAGCAGCTCAACCTTTTCCCCTAACTCCTCGATGACTCGCGGGATGTTCGTTACGGTTTTGGGACGATACGGCGGCGCTCCCTCCGTATCAAGCGGCGCCAGCCTCGGTACCGTTCTTAAACCCGATGTCAGACTTCGTTCCGCCCCCTCATCGGATAGTATTACAAGCGTGGTTGCTGTTCTTCAGACCGGAGCACAGGTGGAGGTTCTGGACACCGCAGCCGACCTTAAGGATCCGGCTTACACCTGGTACTACGTTAAGTGCAATGGCGCTCTCGGCTACATCAGAAGCGACCTTTTGGAGGTTTCGGAGAGCGGCTTCACAGACGTTTCTCCTGACATGTATTACAGTTCCTATGTTCAGTGGGCCTTTTCCTCCGGCATTGCAGGAGCAACCGGCGAGAACACTTTTTCTCCGGAGCGCAATATAACGCGCGAGGAAATCTGCTCTATGCTCTATAATTACGCCGACTTTAAAAACTATCAGCTCAAGGCTACCCTTCCCGCCGTCACCTTTAGCGACAGCTCCGCTGTTTCGTCGAACTATAAGGCGGCTGTTTCGGCAATGCAGCTTTGCGGCGTGGTTTTGGGTTATGGTGACGGCAGCTTCCGCCCATCCGGCAGCGCCACAAGAGCAGAAGTTTCAACTATGCTTATGCGCTTTATCGATACCATCAGCTATAAAAAAGTCACCGAGTCCTCCTACGACTCCGCCGGAAATTATATATTCGGAACCGAAGTCCCGCAAAGGGCCGCGGTAACAGCGGACTACTTTTCCGACGCCTGCTTCATCGGTCACTCTCTTGTTTGCGGAATGCAGAATTACTTCGGTTTGACCGACACGGATTATTATGCGGTAAACGGCATTTCGGCAAAATCTATGCTGACCTGGGATGACTTCGAGCTAACCGCAACCCATACCGATACAAGCGGCAATACAGTTCAAGATACGGGTACGCTTAGTGCCGCACTTGATGAACACAGCTATGGTAAGGTTTACATAATGCTTGGCGTCAATGAGCTCGGACCCGAGGCCTATCACAGACAGAGCTATTATAACAGCATGAATTCCCTTATTGACCTTGTTCAAAAAAGCCAACCGAATGCAGTTATTTACCTAATTTCGCTCTCCCCTGTTTCACAGAAATGCTCGGAGAGCCGCGAGAGCTTTACGCGCGACAATGTAATCGCCTTCAACGCTGTCATAAAGCAGCTTTGCAAAGAAAAAGGCACATATTACCTGAATGTATTCGATTTGCTGTGTAACAGTAACGGTTTTCTTCCCGAAAGCTCCTGCATGACTGACGGGATTCACCTTCTGGCTTCCGAGTACGCCAAAATGAAGACCTACTTATTTACTCACACAGTCTGATGATAATTAAACAAGAAACCCGTTCGGAAAACCGAACGGGTTTCTTGTTTTGTTCCTCTATTTTATTCGGAAAGAAGCTCTTTAAAGGAGGTCGCAAGTCCCGCAAGCCCCTGAATTTCCGAGGGAATAATTATCTTTGTTGCCGTACCGTTTGCCGCTGCTGCGAAGGCTTCAAGCGCCTTGATTTTGATAACTGCCTCGGAGGGGGCGCTTTCGTTGATTCTGCGAATACCCTCTGCCGTGGCTGTCTGAACGGTCAAAATAGCTTCCGCCTCGCCCTGCGCCCTGAGTATTTGGGTCTGCTTTGCCGCGTCCGCACGGAGGATTGCCGCTTCTTTTTCACCTTCTGCCGAGAGGATAGCCGCGGTTTTTTCTCCTTCAGCGCGGAGGATGGCCTCGCGGCGCTGGCGCTCAGCCTTCATCTGCTTCTCCATGGCATCCTGAATTTCACGCGGCGGCAGAATGTTTTTTAGCTCAACGCGGTTTACCCTTATACCCCAAGGGTCTGTGGCTTCGTCAAGAATAACGCGCATTTTTGTGTTGATAACATCACGGCTCGTAAGCGTCTGGTCAAGCTCGAGGTCGCCGATAATGTTTCTGAGAGTAGTTGCCGAAAGATTCTCAATGGCGTTAATCGGATTTTCCACGCCGTAGGTATAAAGTTTCGGGTCGGTAATTTCGAAATAAAGGACTGTGTCTATCTGCATGGTTACGTTGTCCTTCGTTATGACGGGTTGAGGCGGAAAATCATAGACCTGTTCCTTAAGCGAAACTTTTTTGGCAATTGCTTCAAAAAGCGGAATTTTGAAGTGAAGACCGACGCTCCAGGTCTGGCTGTAAGCTCCAAGCCTCTCGATTACATAGGCCTGTGCCTGCGGAACGATTCTGATGTTGCGGATGATAATTATCAGAACGAGTATTGCCAGTATGATGGGAACTAAGTATTCTGAGAACGGCATATTACCCTACCTTTCTGCCGCATTAGGCATACGGCGGCCATCATAAAGTATTTTCGTTTATTTCCCCGCCATTTCAGTTTCGGGCAGCAGAGTTACAATAAGTTTAACGCCTTCAATGGCCAAAATCTTCGTCAACGTACCCTTTTCGATAATCTCTCCTGTCGAGCTTCTGGCCGTCCAAGTCCTGCCGCCGACAAGCACAGAGCCTGTCGCCCCGATATTGTCAATTCTCTCGGTAACCGTTGCGGTTGCGCCGATGACCTTATCCGCGTTTGTTGCCTGAGTATTTTTGTTGACATATTTGCGTGCCAGAGGTCTTGTAAGCATAAGCGAGGCAACAGAAACCACGACGAAAATGAGCGCCTGACTCCAAACGGGAAAGGAAAGGAAGGCGCTGCCCAGAGCCACAAGCGCTCCGGCGGCAAACCAGATAGAAACAAGACCCGGGGTTGCCCCTTCGGCAACCAGGAAAACAACTACCAGAACTGCCCAAACAATTATCATGGTATCCATAGACATGCCTCCTTTTTATAATTGAGTTTATATCCGAATAAAATGATTTACTGCAAGAAAAAATAGATAATATAGGTCAGATTTTCTTTGTGTCTCGCGCCTGCGCTCACTTTCTGAAGGCTATATTCTCCCGTTTCGGTCCCGTGGAAACAATGTTTATCGGGGTGTGGATATGCGCCTCGATGAAATCAACGTAGTTTTTAAGTTCCTGCGGCAATGATTTATAGTCCGTGGCGCCGCGAATATCGCAGTTCCAGCCGGGC
This sequence comes from uncultured Oscillospiraceae bacterium, assembly GCA_964459785.1. Classification (GTDB taxonomy): domain Bacteria; phylum Bacillota; class Clostridia; order Oscillospirales; family Oscillospiraceae; genus UBA2658. The sequence goes on from CAYWNW010000003.1 coordinate 37,449, forward strand.
AGCGTTTCATAAACGGGAATAGCTTTGCCGAGCTTGGTTGTGACAGGAAATTCGCTTATAACTTCCCCGTCGATTTCGTAGCCGACACAGACCTTAATCTCATCCATATAGCCCAGAACGTCAACCGCCGTCAAAACAGCCTCCGTAGCCCCCTGCATACGGCAGCCGTAATCCGTGGCAACGGCGTCGAACCAGCCGACTCTGCGCGGACGGCCTGTTGTCGCGCCGTATTCGCCGTTATCACCGCCCAGACGGCGAAGCGTTTCCGCCTCCTCGCCGAACATTTCAGAAACAAACACACCGCCGCCGACAGCACTGGAATATGCCTTTGTAACGGCAATTACGCTCTTAATCTCCGTTGGCGGAATACCTGCGCCGACGGTTCCGTAGCCCGCGAGAGTGTTTGATGAGGTTACAAAGGGATAGATACCGAAATCGGTATCCTTCAGGGTTCCAAGCTGCCCCTCAAGAAGGATTTCCTTCCCGTTTTTGAGCGCGTCATGCACAAGCGCGGCGGCGTCGCCGACAAAAGGCTCAATGAGCCTGCGCTGCTCTGTCATCTCTGCGTAAAGCTCCTCCACATCGAGAAGAGGTTTGTGATAGAGGTGCTCCAGCAGTGTATTTTTAATCGCGCAAACATTCTGAAGGCGGGATTTAAGCAGCTCGTCATCGAAAAGTTCGTTGACCTGAAAGCCGATTTTTGCAAATTTATCCGAATAGAAAGGCGCAATTCCTGCCTTCGTGGAGCCAAAGGCCTTCCCTGCCAGTCGTTCCTCTTCGTAAGCGTCGAAAAGTTTATGGTAAGGCATTACAACCTGCACACGCTCGGAAATAATAAGCTTAGGTTCGGGAACGCCGCGCGCGCGCAGGGCGTTTATTTCTTCAATAAAGGAACGGATGTTAAGCGCAACTCCGTTGCCGATAATATTCGTAATGTGCGGAAAGAAGATTCCCGACGGGAGCGAATGCAGAGCAAATTTCCCGTACTCGTTTATTATGGTATGTCCGGCATTAGCGCCGCCCTGAAAGCGAATAACCATATCGGATTTTTCTGCAAGCATATCGGTAATCTTGCCTTTTCCCTCATCGCCCCAGTTTGCGCCAACAATCGCCTTAACCATGTGATTCACCTCATTGAATTGTATTATGTCCATATTGATATTTTTTGCACTTCATTATTGTATATTATATTGGATTCTTTTGCAAGGCGTAAATTAGGTCTTTACTTTCACAATTTAGTGTTATAGAATGTGACTGCGCTGAAAATTGCTATGCAATATTTTGGCAATTATCCTTGGAACATTGCTTTCCGCTACAATATAATGAGGTGGTGTTTTGATGAATAAGCAGGCAAAAAAGCCTCGCAACGAAGAAATGTACAAAGCCATTCTAACACTCAAAACAGTCGAAGAATGCGAGAATTTCTTTGACGATCTTTGCACAATTACCGAGCTTCAGGCCATGGAGCAGCGTTATCAGGTTGCTTCACTTCTCAATAAGGGCTGTATTTATAACGAAATTCTTGAGCAGACCGGCGCTTCCAGCGCAACTATCAGCCGTGTAAACCGCAGCCTTCAATACGGTCAGGAGGGCTACGCCTGTGTCTTTAAGCGTTTAGCCGACCAAAAAAACGCGAAATAGACTTTAGTTTCAGGTTATAATGCCAGCTTTATTACAAAACGACCATTCGTTTTTGATGGTCGTTTTGTACCATATATAGCTGTAACACACAAACATACAGTCCGTTTTCGTTCTAAAAAATACAGAAAGGAATGAAAGGTAATGACCCCCTACGGCCCTCTTGCTCCGGTTTACGACAAGTTTACAAGCGACATTCGCTATGAGGACTTTGCCGACTTTTACGAAAAGGTTTTCAGGGCTCGCGGCAAGACCGTAAAAGCCTTGCTTGACGTCGGCTGCGGAACCGGCACTTTAACCGCGATTATGGCTCAGCGCGGTTATGAGATGGTCGCGGCGGATTCCTCCTCCGATATGCTGTGCATAGCTCAGGAGAAGTTTTCCACGCTTAAAAATGTCATTCCTCCCCTGTTTCTGTGTCAGTCCATGACGGAGCTTGACCTTTACGGTACGGTCGACGCAACCGTTTCCTGTCTTGACGCTGTCAATTACCTTGAGCCGAGCGGTTTGCCCGAGCTTTTTCGCCTGCTCCACCTTTTCATAGAACCGGGCGGCCTATTCATATTTGATATTAACTCGCCGGAGCGCCTTAAATCGCTGGACGGCTACACTTCTGTCGACGAAGATGAGAATAGCCTCTGCCTGTGGCGGGCAGACTTTGACGAGGACGAAAACGCGCTTTACTACGGCATTGATATTTTTACCCGCAGAGGCAGATTCTGGCAGCGCTCTTTTGAAGAGCATGTTGAATATTGCCACGAGCCGCAAAAACTCACCGAACTGCTTACAGCTGCGGGCTTTTCAAACACTGAAATCTGTTTGGACGGGCCTCAAAGCGAGCTCGGAAGATTATTTATAATTGCGGAAAACACACCACACTGAGGTTGATTAAATGGACGAAATCATTAGAGCCGTCACGAGCGACGGTTTTGTTAAAATATCCGCCATAAGCGGGCGCGGTCTTGTTGAGCGTGCAAGGCAAATACACTTTCTCAGCCCCGTCGCAACAGCGGCGCTCGGCAGGACTCTCTGTGCTGCTTCAATGCTCGGAGACCTTCTCAAGGAGGAGGATGCGAGCGTAACCCTTCGCGTTAACGGAGGCGGCCCAATCGGCACGGTAATGGCGGTTTCCGACAGCAGCGGAAATGTCCGCGGCTATGTTCAAAATCCCCACATTGACCTTCCTTTGAAGGCAAACGGAAAGCTTGATGTCGGCGGAGCAGTCGGAACTGACGGCACGCTCACGGTCAGCCGCGATTTGGGGCTTAAGGAGCCGTATATAGGCTCAACCGCGCTCGTCAGCGGCGAAATTGCCGAGGATTTAACCTATTATTTTGTCGAAAGCGAACAGGTCGGCGCCGCCTGCGGCTTGGGCGTGCTCGTCAACACCGATTTATCGGTTATCTGTGCCGGCGGTTTTATAGTTGCTCTCCTTCCCGGCGCACCCGATAAGCTCATCGGAACTATTGAGCGCAACATTGTCGAGATGGGACAAGTCACGGATATTCTTAAAAACGGAACGGTGGACGACCTTGTCGGGCGTGTGCTTTTCGGTCTGGAGCCTGAAATTCTTTCACGGAGGACTGTCGAATACCGCTGCTATTGCAGCCGTGATCGCGTACAGCGTGCTCTTGAGAGCATTGGCAGGGAGGCTCTGGAGGAGCTGTCTGAAAGCGGCGAAAACGCTGAGATTAACTGCCAGTTCTGCAATGAGGTTTATACATTTACCCCGGAGGAAATCCGCCTGTTTTTAGCGCAGGACGCGAAGTGATATCGGCGGGAAAACGTCGTCAAAAAAATGGGAAAATGAACTTGACAATTGCGCGATAATTTAGTATACTGGCAAAGCGCTTGAGATTTTGCGTATGGGAGCATAGCTCAGCTGGAAGAGCACTTGCCTTACAAGCAAGGGGTCACAGGTTCGAGCCCTGTTGTTCCCACCAGTGCGTTTTAAGCGCATTTTTGTACCGAGAAATCGGACTTTTATGGCCCAGTAGTTCAGTTGGTTAGAACGCCAGCCTGTCACGCTGGAGGTCGACGGTTCGAGCCCGTTCTGGGTCGCCAAGGGATGCAACCGTGTCCCTTATGCCTCTGTAGCTCAGTTGGTAGAGCAGAGGACTGAAAATCCTCGTGTCGTTGGTTCGATTCCGACCGGAGGCACCAACCCCATCGGATGATTATTCATCCGATGGGGCAATCAAAAAAACGCATTATGCGGGCGTAGCTCATTTGGCAGAGCGCCACCTTGCCAAGGTGGAGGTAGCGAGTTCGAATCTCGTCGCCCGCTCCAATATTTCTCGCTTCGCTCCTAATATTGGAGCGGGCGACGAGATTGATTTAAATGGTTTGGGGCCCCCGACCCCAAATGACTAACATCAAGCATATCGGGTGTTCTTCTTTTCCCACGAAATTTTGGAGACATTACGAATTAAACAATTTGGCGCCATAGCCAAGTGGTAAGGCAGTGGACTGCAAATCCGCGAGTCCCCAGTTCAAATCTGGGTGGCGCCTCCAAAATTAAAGAGCTGAAACTTTTTGGTTTCGGCTCTTTTTCTTTAGCTGACATACGAATATTCTGTCATTGAAATCTTTTAATAGCCTTCGGATACTCGTAAATATTGACAGTAAGGGCATAGTGCCATAGAATAAACAATATACCAATCTGTTTCGATTTAAGGGGGACAATATGGCAGGCAGCACTTCCCACAGCAATGTCCGCGAGCAGCTTATACTTGCCGGCATTCAGGAGATAAATCAGTATGGACTTCAAGGTTTTTCGGTACGTCGAATAGCCGCCAATTGCGGCGTGTCCTGTGCTGCGCCTTATAAGCATTTTGAAGATCGCCAAAGTTATTTTGCGGCGATTATCGAATATATAAACGGCCTCTGGCATGAAAGACAAAAGGCAATTCTTGCTAGCGCTCCTGATAATACAAGAAAGCAGCTGGTAGTAATCAGCCTTGATTACGTCAAATTCCTTGTTGAAAACCCGCACTTCCGTTCTATCATTATGCTCAAAGACGCGGAATTCGACAGCGTTTATCGGAATATGCGGGGTCAGCTCAGCGAGTTAAGCCTCGCACTGATAATCAGGCACTGCAAAGAAGCAAATATACCCGAGAGTATTGCAAAACGTAAAATTTATATCATCCGCTCGCTTATCTACGGTGCGGCTCTAATGTTTGACAACGGTGAAATGGCGTATAACGACGAGAATATGAGCTTTGTTGAGTATTCTATTGACCGCGAGTTTGATTTGCCCTGATTTGATTATAATTTCTTCTTTATGGTTGACAACTAAAATATACGTGATATATTAGGATAGGTTATCAGTGATAACCTATCCTAATTGCTTGTGAGGTATTATTCATGCCTGAATATGTCATACTTTCCGACTCCTGCTGTGATTTACCGGCGGAGCTTGCCGCGAAGCTCAATATCGAAACTGTGCAGCTTATAGTTAACTTTAACGGTCTGGAATATAAAAACTATCTTGACGAGCGCGAAATCAGTTTATCAAGCTTCTATGAAGGTCTTCGTAAAAAATATCCCGCTTTTACCTCCGCCACAAATGTCGATATGTTCATCGAACTCTTTACCCCCTATCTTGACGATGACAAGGACATTTTATATATCGGGCTTTCTTCGAGCTTAAGCGCAACCTTTCAAAACGCCTGCATTGCCGCAAAGGAGCTTGAGGAAAAATATCCTGAAAAAAAGATAATCTGCATCGATTCACGCAGTGCGTCATTGGGCGAGGGACTGCTCTTAACTCTGGCTGTAAAAGCGAAGGAAGAAGGCAGGAGCATTCTGGAGCTCAAGGCTTATGTTGAAAAAACCATTCCGCTTATCAACCATTGGGTAACAGTCGATGACCTATATTACCTGAAACGCGGCGGAAGAATGTCATCGGCCACGGCGTCCTTGGCCACCGTGCTTAACATAAAGCCCATTCTTCGTGTGAATAATGAGGGAAAAATTGTTGCTGCGGACAAGGTTCGCGGACGCAGAGCATCGATTCATGCCTTGTTTCAAAAGGTTTCGGACTACGCCGATAATATCGGCAAGCAGACTGTAATGATCTGCCATGCCGATTGCCGCGCAGACGCCGACTATCTTGCGTCAATGATTGACAGTGCCCTGAAGCCTGTCGAAATTATAATCAATTCAATTGGGCCTGTGGTGGGCGCGCATGGCGGTCCGGGCGCCCTCGCGGTTTTCTTCGTCGGCACAAGGCGGTAATTATTACCTCGCCGACTCTAAATTTCGATTCTTCTCTTATCCATAATGCCTCTCCGAACTCAACAGCTCTCTCCTCCAAAACGAAGGGCCGAAAACCTTGTGGTTTTCGGTCCTTTGTTATTCTCACTCTATTCATTTCGGCTGAGTATTACCTGTTTTATTAGAAGATAATTTTTTATTTCATACGCTAGCCTGATTAAGGACGAAACAAAAAATATTATAACTAGTAAAGCAGTGTATGTCGTATAACTGTAGCTTCTTTTTTGGTACAACATTGTTTCACCGGATATTTTCTTTATTCCAAAGCGGTTATTTACATTTTTTGCGCCGAAGGTTATTAACCAACAGTATCCGATAAGCGGGGCGAAAAACGCAAAATAGCAACATTCGGGTTTAGTTTTATAAATGGGGATAAATAACACTAAACCTATAAAATATGATATTGACAAAACCATAATTGCTGTCACTGTCTTCTTTCGGAACATTTCAATTAAATCAGGCTCCTGCACCGCAAGTGGGTAATATATGCATTCGCTCACTTTTGGCAAGTCTTTCCCTTCAATATGTGTGTATGATTATTGGGTTGGTTTTCCTTTACAAAACAACCTGTACCGCTCCCACGAATCTCTCAACGCCCGCCTCAATTTCCATAATCAGCTCCGTTTGATTATCGAAATCAGGTGCGGAGCTCAAGGTGCATTCAATAACGGCGTCAAGATTGGTTTCATCATGAAAGAATTTAAGCCCATCCGAAACGATACCTTTGAAAAGCGGTTCCAAGCTCTTTGATATGTCTCTGTTTCGCGCGGAAAGCCACACCTCGAATGTGCCCTTATCGTGCAGGTAGACAATGGCAATTTTAAGCCCCTTTTCCTTGAGCGCGCTCGTGCTTAACGCAAAGTATGACATGTCCATGTAGCCCTGATAGATACCGCTGACGTCATACTGTTGATATTTCTTAATGAAGTCCGCGCGCAGTTTCCCCATAAAATCCAATATTCCTTTATAGGCAAGCTGCAGTTCCCCGCTCTGCAACAGCTTTGTATAATCGCTTATGAGTTTATTCAGAGATTTCATAAGTAACTCCTGAAAGAAATTTTCGCTCTTTTCCAGAATCATATCATCTTATTTCTCTAAACGCAACGGGCGGATATATAGCGTTTTTTCAATTGGACTTGCTTTTTTCATACTATATGAGTATAATAATCTTATAAATTTTTATGGAGGCATGCAACGTGTACACTATCACAAAAGATTCACTTCTTATGGAAGTTTTGGAAAATGCTCCTCAGACTGCTCCGTTTTTCAACGCAATCGGAATGCATTGTCTGACCTGCTCTCTCGCCTTCGATGAAACCATTGAGCAGGCCTGCGCCGCTCACGGCTTCGACGTTGACGATTTCGTTTTCCAGGTTAACAATTTCCTTGAGGAGCAGGCTAAGCCGAAGGGCTGATTAAAAAACCGACTATATGCCGTTTCAATAAATTCGCAGTCCTCGCGGCGAAAAGTGCTCAATTCGCTTTTCGCCCGCAGCAAGCCGAATATATTGGAACGGTATATTGCTATATGGAGGAACTCGTTTGGCGCAGATTAAACTCTCTGACAGACTCCTCGCCATTGCAGGGCTTGTCCCCGCTGTCGGCGGTGTTGCGGATGTCGGAACAGACCACGGATATATACCCGTTTGGCTCGCCCAAAACGGGCACAGCGGAAAAATCTATGCAACCGATATTAACGAAGCCCCTCTCCGCCACGCTGAAATGACGGCGGCGGAATTCGGGCTGGAAAACGCGATTTCCTTTGCGCTTTGCGACGGGCTCGCGGCTTTAAGCGGATCAGAAATAAGCACCGTTATTATCGCTGGCATGGGCGGCGAAAACATTGCGGACATTCTTTCAGCCGCGCCTTGGACAAAAACGCTTCGTCCAAGGCTGATACTCCAACCGATGTCAAAATCCCCGCTGCTTCGCAAGTGGCTTTTTGATAACGGCTACCGTGTTTTGTCCGAGCAGCTCGTTCGGGACGGCTTGGTTTATGAAATCCTCTCGGCGGAGGGCGGCGAAGACGAGCCTTACTCCCCTGCCGAGCTTTTGATTGGGCACAAGGAGCTTATCCGCTCCGACCCGCTGTTTGAAAGCCGTCTTGAAACGCTCATTGAAAAAACCGAAAGGGCGATTTCAGGGCTTCGCGCTTCAACCAGAGCGGAGGACTCCGAGCGCCTTGCGCTGGCAAACACAGCGCTTTCTTCTTTGTTCGAGCTGAAAAATAGCGTTTTTTCGAGCGAATCTTAAGGAGGGTTTTATGCCAAAGGTTAAGGATGTTGTCAGTTACTTTACCCAGCTTGTCCCGCCCGAAATGAAAACGGAGGACGACAATGTCGGGCTTCTCGTCGGGCTTAACGGTGCCGAGGTGAAAAGGGCGCTCATCGCTCTCGATATTACCGAGGAGGTGGTTGACGAGGCGATTCGCTTAAACGCGCAGATGATTTTTTCCCACCACCCCATCTTTTTTGACCTGAAGCAAATAAGCGATGACAGCCTTGTGGGGAGAAAAATCGTCAAAATGCTTGCCAACGGCATTTCCGGCTTTTGTCAGCACACAAATCTTGACTGTGTTTCGGGCGGCGTTAACGACACTCTTGCCGATAAGCTGGGCGTAATCGTCGAGGGCTATCTGGAGGGTCCGCATTATACTCATAACGGTAAGGAATACGGCATGGGCCGCTTCGGAAGGCTATCCTCCCCCGTTGATTTCGAGGACTATCTGTGCGACCTTAAATTTGCTCTGAGCAGCGCCGGACTTCGCTATCACAACGCCGGCAGGCAGGTAAGCCGAGTTGCACTCTGCGGAGGTACAGGCGGGCAGTATATCGAGAAAGCGATTGCGCTAGGCTGCGACACTCTCGTTACGGCCGATATCAAATATCATCAGTTTTTGCAGGCAAAGGAGTTGGGTCTTAATCTCATCGACGCGGATCACTTCTGCACGGAAAATGTCGTCGTTCCCGTGCTGGCGAAGATGCTCAAAAGCGGTTTCCCCGAGATTGAGGTTGTTATCGCTAAATCCTCGACACAAACCGCAAAATTCTATTGAACGATAAGACCTTCTTTCCCGATTTGGAAAAGAAGGTCTTTTTATGTATCGGCATCAGGTATAAGCTCTGTCACATTTTATCACGCAGTAATGATTCGGAAGATGCCTTAAAACTTCATCGGAAATTTGCTTTTTTAAATCATCGTCACAGGTGGCGCAGCCGAAGCCCACAACAATGTCGAAAATAAGATTTGTATGTGTTTCTCCGGGAACATATCGAAAATCGTGTATTAAAAGGGTGTCGTCAATTTTTTTGACAATGCCCTCAACAATTTCCTTGAGCCGTTTCAGTTCCTCGTCATTTGTATCTATCGGGTCAAAATGTATTACCGCTTCACAGCCGAGCGCGTCCTCGAGCTCGTTTTCGATATCATCAATAACCGAGTGCGCCTCAAACACTTGTATAGAAGAGGGTACTTCCGCATGCAGAGAAATTATGCGCCTGCCGGGACCGTAGTCATGAACCACAAGGTCGTGCATACCGACAATTACGCTGTGCGACATTACGATCTTTTCTATGTCAGCTACCAGTTCCTGTGAGGGTGGAGTGCCCAGAAGCGGAGCGAGAGTGTCCTTAGCGGACATTGCTCCCGAATAGAGAATAAAGAGCGAAACCAGAAGTCCTGCGTAGCTGTCGAGCGAAAGCGCCGTAAAGTGGGTAATAAGAAGTGAGATTAACACGGCGCCGGTTGCAAGCACATCGTTGCGGCTGTCCTGCATAACAGCATTCATTGTTGCAGAATCGAACACCTTGGAGAGCTTTCGGTTGTAAAGCGCCATGTAAAGCTTTACAAACATTGACGCAACAAGCATTATTACGGTTATGGCACTGAATTCAATCTGTTTCGGAGTAATAATGCCCGCTATCGAGCTTTTCGCAAGCTCGAAGCCCACAAGAATTATTACTATCGAAACAATGAAACCCGAAATGTACTCAAACCTTCCGTGTCCGAATGGATGCTGCAGGTCTGCCTTTTTGCCCGAGAGCTTGAAGCCGACTATTGTCACAACGGAGGATGCGGCGTCCGACAGGTTGTTGAAGGCATCGGCGATGATAGCTACCGAGCCGGACAAGAGCGCAACCGTAAGTTTCCCCGCGAAGAGCAGGAGGTTTAACATAATTCCCACAGAACCGCTTAAAACTCCGAATTTTCTGCGTGTCTCTGCGCTGTATGGCGGGTCGCCGCTTTTTAATAGTTTTCTGATTATATAAAACATTTGCTTCTACCTTTAACTACTTATTTTGAAACGGCCTGCGCCTTTTTGGGAGAACGGCGTTTCATGGTTTTTATTAGCGCCTTTTCCTCTGCGCTCGGCTTAAGTGATTCACAAATTTTTGAAAGCGACTTGTTGTAGGTGAAATCGTCAAGCTTGCATTCTTTCAGGAACTCCAGTGTCAGCGCAGGATAGTTTACATAACACATCGACACAGCCCATGCGACCGCCATTTTCACATAATAATCCTCATGCTTAATTTTCTCCAAAAGCACCAACACTTGCTTAATATGCTCATCATCTATGTAATACGCGAGCATCATTACGACTGCGAAACGGATTTCGTAGGCCTTGTCTGAGTTAACATAATCCATGAGAAATTCCCACATCCGCTCCTTATGGGTTTTCGTAATTTTTAGACCGCTGCAAAGACTGTCGCACAGCGCCCAGTTCCTAGCTTTTGGAATATATCTTCGCACCTCGTTGAGGACTAGCTCAATATCCTCCTTCATAAGGCCGATAACGGAGCCTTGAAGCGCGGTTTCCTCAAAGCAGCTGTCCTGATTAAGCTCAAAGTATTCGCGCCAGTTGTCCTTGTAAAGCTCCTTGGCAAGTTTTCTCATATCGGGGGAGCGCACACCTAAAGCATCTTCCACGCCCGGTATAAGTGACTTTAGAAACACCTCGTTTTTAGGGTCGGCGTACTCCCGAAGTTTTTCACGGTATTTTTCATAAGTATCGGCCATTAGTGATATTTCCTTTCGAGCCCGAGCAGCATAATCTTTTTCTCAAGTCCGCCGCCGTAGCCGACAAGAGAGCCGTCCGCCCCGATAACTCTGTGGCAGGGTATGATAATTGAAATCGGGTTTTTGTTGTTTGCCCCGCCTACGGCGCGGCAGGCGTGGGGCTTGCCTATCGCACAGGCTATATCTTTATAGCTTCTGGTTTCGCCGAAGGGAATCTCCGCAAGCGCCGCCCAGACCTTTTTGCGAAATTCTGTGCCTTCAAGCTCAAGCGGAAGGTCAAAGCTCTTTCGTTTACCTGCAAAGTATTCAGTCAGCTGCATTGCCGCAAGCTCGCTCAACTCGCTCGGTGTTCCGCTCCCCTTCTCGTCTGTAAACAGAACATGCGTAATAGCTCTGTCGTTATAGCCGATTTCCAGTCGGCCGCAGGGGAATTCATAAACCGCATAGGCATAGTTTTTCATTTTTGTCCCTCCAGGCTTTAATCAATTTTTATTTTGTCGAAAGAGCGCTCAAGTTCTTTAACCAGCTTCTCTCTATCCTGCGCCTGCGCCTGTTCCATGCTCCGAACGTGCATTTGTGTCGTTATATTCGTTGCCGCCGCCTGATCAATAATTGCGAAGACTGCCTTTTCAAGCCCTCCGCCCTGAGAATAGTCGGCCTTAATAACATAATCAACTCGTCCCTGCAAAAGCAGAGTATTGACCGCCTCATTGTCGTTCTGATAAACGGCTATGGAGTGCCCGCCGTTTGTGCGCACAAGCTTCATGCATGGGACGTCCGTCAGCCCGTCGCCTATATAAACCATGTTTCGGAAAGGAACGGGTCGCTTGTCCTCCTCCATAAATTCGTTCAATCCGTCATTCTCGGTTACGTCCAGAACGCCCTTGTTGATTCGAAACAGAAACTGTGTTTTGCTCGTGTAATTAACCGCCATCGCGGGCCAGCAGGGCTCGCCGTTTTCATCATAGCAATATTCCGCAGCATATATCCGCTCAAAGTTTTGAGCTATCCTTGTACCTTCGATGATTTCTTTAAGTCCCGAGGAGATTATGTAGTGCTGTGCCCTCATGCCGCGCGCCTCGGCATAGTCGTTAACTCGTTTAAACCAGCTTTCAACCCCGTCAAAAAGCTCAACCCTCTCACCCAGAGCGCGCAGGGTGTCCCTAGTGAAAAGAAATTTTCCCTTGGCTTTGCGAAACATCACAAACATATAGGCAAGAATCTGGTCCATATTGTTTTCGCGCATAACCCTGCCGCACTCTGCCCAGAAATCCCCCTCCGTCATTCCGATTGTGGGGATGAAGGCGTAGGTCTGCATATCCTTTGGCGAGAGCGTTTTGTCGAAGTCGTACATCAGGGAAAAAATCGGTTTCTCTGACATGGGCATATCCTCCCTAAGTTAAAGTTTGCGATTTATTACTTGATTATCCCGTCCCTGTAGGCAATAACAAATTCGAGCGGATGCATTATAAGCTCCGCTGTTTCCTCGGCGGATTTGCCTTCGGCAAGAAACCTTCTTGCAATTACGGCCATGGATTCGCCGATTTCAATAATATGGCCGTCCGGATCAAATATTCGGACTACCCTCTGCTGCCAGTCGTGCTTTTTGGGCGGATGAACATGTTCAATTTCGGAAAAAGCGTTGAGCCTGACTAAAAAGGCATCAAAGTCGTCTACCTCAAAATAAAGCTCCATGTTGAAGCACTTGTCAAAAGATGGCTCTTCGGGAAGAGAGGCCAGCCGTTTGAAATCCTCCTGAAGGGCGAAGCCGCCGCTCAGGGTCACATTCTTCCCCAGATCGAGGGAAACAGTTTGCCCGAAAAGTTCCGAATAGAACTTCTTTGAGATTTCAATATTCTTCACCGCAATAAGCGGCAGTTTGAACTCCAAATTCAACGATTATCCCCCTTTTTTCGCATTATGGTATTCCGATTATTATACACTATTTTCGTTATTTTTCAATACGATTTTGGAGTGACAACCGCATCGTATTTATCTATTTCTTGGCTGCGGATTCCTTACAGCTTTCGTCCGTAGACCTCTGTATAGGTCAGTTTTCCTCGGATTCGTTCCGATTTCATTAGTGATATGCGCGTAACGGTCATGGCAGTTCTTTTAATGCTGAGGCTTATCGGAGCACTTGCTTCGACCTTTCTTGCCAGAGTTATGTGCGGTTTAAACTCGCGGTTCTCAATTTCGAAGCCGCTTTGACGCAGTTCGGCATGTAGGTTCTCGACAAGGGCTTTGAGCTTTGGGTTATGCTCTATTCCGACCCAATAAATACTCCCGAAGTGACCCGTTCCCGAGACCGCCATTTCAAAAGGATGGGCTGCGCAGCGGTCAATCGCCGCTCTAATCTCCGAAACCCTGTCCGATTCCCCTATAAATGCCAAGGTCAGGTGCAGATTCTCGGGGCTTGTAAAGCTTCCCGAAACCGTCTGCTGCTTCAATACCTCAATTGCCGAGAGTAAAATGTTCTTTATTTCCGATGAAAAATGGATAGCTATAAAAAGCCGCATTGGTATTCCTCCCGAAAATACGATAGCTCATAAATCACCAATATTATACACCTTAAGCGTGCTGTCGCAAACCAAAATCCGTAACTACTCATTTCAGAATGAAATTTGTGTAGAATCACTTTCTGTTCCGAAAGGATTATATTATAATTAACTGAGTAATCTTACTTTTTGCCAATCGCGGTCAAGAAAACGCTCTCCCTTTAGTTTATCCTTGTGAAGGTGGTGATAATTTGGAGCAGAATAATAGCGTGCTTGCGGTCAGACGAATGCAGGCTTACATCGAGGAGCATATTTCGGAGCAGATTACTCTTTTACAGCTTGCAAAAGCCGCGGGTTATTCCCCATGGCATTGTGAAAGATTGTTCAAAGAATACACCGAAAAAACCCCCTTTGACTACATCCGTGCTCTGCGCCTTTCAAAAGCGGCGCTCGTTCTTCGCGACAGCAAGTCAAAGGTAATCGATGTTGCGCTCGATTTCGTTTTTGATTCGCACGAGGGTTTTACCAAAGCCTTTTCAAGACAATTCGGACTTTCGCCGAAAAGTTATTCAAAAGACGTTCCTCCGATTTCGCTTTTTATTCCATATCTTGCGAGCGATTATCGCCGAACAAAACTAAAAGGAGAGAACAAAATGCAGGAAAACAAGAGCCTAAAGCCCGTTTTCATTCAAATCGTTGAACGTCCGGCGAGAAAAGTGCTCCTCAGGCGCGGAATCAAGGCCCCCGGCTACTTCGAGTATTGTGATGAGGTCGGCTGCGAGGTTTGGGGCGTGCTGTCGAGCGTTAAGGAAGCGCTTTACGAGCCAATCGGGATGTGGCTGCCGCTAAGCATGAGAAAGGGCGGCTCGGATTACGTTCAGGGCGTTGAGCTTCCTTTGGATTACGATAAGCCCGTTCCCGAAGGCTATGAGCTGGCAGAATTACCGCCCTGTAAGATGATGGTTTTTCAAGGTCCGCCTTTTGAGGACGACGATTTTGAGGAAGCTATCGGAGAACTCTGGGAGTTCGTTAAAACTTTCGACCCGAAGCTTTACGGCTACGAGTGGGCGGAAAACGACGCACCGAGATTCCAGCTTGCGCCGATGGGCTACCGCGGTTATATCGAGGCAAAACCAGTCAGGGCGATTAACACTTAATAATCGAGGCAGAGCACGCCTTGCTCTGCCTCTTTTTTGCTTCACTACCGATAATAAATGTGGTAAAATCAGTTATTCATTTCTATCGGATGGGGAGGCTTAGCCGTGGCGAACTACAAAGAAATAAGCTGTATCTCCGCCCTCAACAATGTCAGCGGCAGATTCCCCTATAACTGGGATTTGAATATTTACCGCGGCTGCGGGCACGGCTGCAAATACTGCTTTGCCATGTATTCACATAAGTATCTCGGTTCGGAACAGTATTTCGACGATATCTTCATCAAGACAAATGTTGCGGAGCAGCTTGAAAAGAAGCTTAAGAGTCCCTCATGGAAAGGGGAAATCATCAATATCGGCGGTGTTACGGACAGCTATCAGCCGATTGAAGCGCAGTATAAGCTCATGCCCGATATCCTGCGGCTTATGATAAAGTATAAAAATCCCTGCATTATTTCAACCAAGTCGGATTTGATTCTGCGCGACTACGACCTGATTGAGGAGCTATCAAAGCTCACCTATGTCAATATTGCGGCAACGATAACATGCATGGACGAGTGCATAAGGCAGAAAATCGAACCTAACGGGGCTTCCTCTCTGAATCGCTTTGCCATGCTCAGGGAGTTTTCAAAAACGCAGGCTTCCGTCGGACTGCACCTTATGCCTATAATCCCCTTTCTAACCGATACGCGAAATAATATCGATTCTCTGCTTTCCCATGCCTCCGACAGCGGCGTCAAATACTTTATTCCCGAAATTTTGAATCTGCGCGGAAGAACACGGCAGACATTTTTTGAGTTTATAAGGGCTGAATACCCGACATTATGTAAACCTTTCCAAGACCTGTACAGCTCAGGCGGTGTAGATAAGGCCTATAAATACGAGATTTATTCGCTGGTTAATGAGCTTAAGAAAAAATACGGGCTCTCAACCGATTTTAACGCTCCTATTCGGGAAAAGCTGAACAAGCCCGAGTTCGAGCAGCTCTCGCTCTTTTCCTGAGCCTCTCATATCGGTGCACGAACTGCGAGGACTTTGTTTTAATTTCTGCTAAACTTGATAATAGAAGGTGATGCAATGGATTGGCTTGAAAGATTGAATCAGGCGATAGACTATGTTGAGGACAATCTGACTTCGGAGATTAGTTTTGACCGAGCCGCACAAATTGCCTGCTGCTCAACTTTTCACTTTCAGCGTATGTTCTCCTATATCGCGGGCATACCGCTTGGTGAGTACATACGCCGAAGAAAGATGACTGAGGCAGCTTTCGATTTGCAGAAAATGGGTCTTAAAGTTATAGACGCGGCACTGAAATACGGCTACGAATCGCCCACCTCGTTTAATCGGGCTTTCCAAAGCGTGCACGGAGTCGCCCCTGCTCAGGCTCGCAACGAGGGTGTTACGCTCAAGGCATATCCGCGCATCAGCTTCAAAATATCAATCAGAGGAGATGCCGAGATGAACTACAAAATCGAATCAAAGGAAGCCTTCCGAATTGTCGGAGCAAAAAGACATTTTTCAATGCAGGTTGAGGAAAGCTTTAAGCTTGTACCGCTGTTTTGGCAGGAGAAGAATAAGGCGGGAATTATCCCTAAGCTGTGTGAGCTCATGAATAGTCCACCCCACGGTGTTTTGGGCGTCTGCACCTGCATGGACGGAAAGGATTTCGATTATTACATTTGCGTTGCGTCCGATAAATCCTGCCCTGAGAATATGGACGAATATGAGGTGCCCGCTGCAACATGGGCAATCTTTGAGTGTGTCGGCGCTATGCCAAACGCAATCCAGGAGCTTCAGACTCGCATTGTATCTGAGTGGCTGCCCGCCTCGGGTTACGAATATGCCGATGCCCCCGATATTGAGCTTTACCCCGAGGGCGACATGAGTTCGGAATCTTACAAGTGCGAGGTGTGGCTGCCCGTAACTAAAAAGAAATAGACAAAAAAGCCGAAACACGCCGAAGTAATTCGACGTGTTTCGGTTTACATAATATTACTTCTTTTTCTTTGTGCTCTTATGAAGCGTGTTCGGGGTCGGCGTTCCATAGATATCCGAGTAGGATTCCTCTTCCTCATCGGAAAGGGGCAGACTTGGCGTAAGCCCCGTCATGCCCGTTGAGGATTCAACCGAATTTGTGTCATAATACTGCTCAACCGAGCGATTTCTTTGCAATATTGGTCTATCAAAGTCTTTCATTTTTACCGCCTTCCTATTTATAAGTTTAAGCAATGCAAGAAATGCAGTGATATTATCTGCAATTAAACGGTTTTTGATACAAAAAAGCACAGAGGGCAAAACAGCGTCCCCTGTGCTTTTTAAGTATTTAAACCGCGTTTTTACTTTCCTAAAATCTCTTCTCTGACTTTTTTGGTAAGCTTTGCGAAAACAAGCGCATAAGACCTGTCGCACAGCTCGCGCAGAAATTCATCAGGCACATTGCCGTCC
Organism: uncultured Oscillospiraceae bacterium; assembly: GCA_964459785.1. Taxonomy (GTDB): domain Bacteria; phylum Bacillota; class Clostridia; order Oscillospirales; family Oscillospiraceae; genus UBA2658. The sequence goes on from CAYWNW010000003.1 coordinate 54,481, forward strand.
AGAAAAATTGAGTTCCAATTGTTCTTATCCATGTAGAAGCCGGGAACGATGTCGGCGTATTCGCTTCGAATGAGTTCGGCGAAAAGCGGCTCACACTTGAGCTGCAGTAGCTCCCTATTGTCATATCCCTTATACCGGGGTCCGGGCTGACAGGTTGCGGCGAACATTTTTCCCCCGACCTGATAGCGAAACCACTCCCATTCGGGTTTAAAGTCCTTTACAGCCCCGGGCTTGCTTAAAAGGTATTCATCCAGCCATTCATACTTTTTCATTTATTAACTCCTAATATCAGACGTTTTTAATCGGCTTGCCGTGACCGACATAAATAGTCTTCGCCCCAGAATTTTTTATTTTTTCAACGCTTTTCCGCATCGATTTCTCGTCCTCAAAAATTCTGGCGACTGTGGGTCTCAGCATATTGAACATCGCATCTCCGACAACAATCTCTCCGTCCTCTGTCAAAACTCCGACTGTACCCTTTGTGTGTCCCGGAAGCTCGAGAATTTTTGCTTTCACCCCGTATTCACTCAACTCCTGCCCCTCTTTCAGAAGAACTTCGGGCTTGAATATTGAATACTTAGCCCTTTTTAGCACAGGCAGTGAAAAGAAAGAGAACACCTTTCCTAGCGCAGTGGTACCAAGAAGAATACTGTCTTCTCCTTTTCCTATAATAGGCAAATCCTTTTCGCTCATCGCAATCGGCACATTGAGTCTTTTTGCCAGATATTGTGCCGAACCCACATGGTCGAAATGACCGTGAGTAAGCAGAATCAGCTTTACGTTTTTATCCTTAACGCGTTTTAATATACCTGAACCGTTATAATAATTGCAGGTATCAATCAAAATCGACCCGTCCTGCCCCGAGAGAAGAAAACAATTGGCATAGCCGAATCTCAGTCTTGTAACCACTAAAATACCTCCTAAAATTCCTGAAACGGGTAAGATTGAATAAATTTGTCAGTTTTATCCCCATAATAGTACATCGCTGAAGTATAAAAGTCAACGCGAAACGGCGGCAGTTCCCTGCCGCCGTTAACAAGTTTTGTGTGCCAAACACAAATAATTTATGCAAGTTTAATCCAATAACCGCCATACTGCGGAAGCACTTCCCATTTGGTTGTGGATCCCATGTAAAGATAAGCCGTTCCGTTTTCATACAGCACATCGAGATGCTTCAAGTTGGGATCCCAGCCGGTTGAGCTGTTATAGTTTGAAGAAGTAATTGTCACGTTCGGGTCGAACTCCTGAAGGAAATAAACACCCGATGGATTTGTCAGATGGCTTGAAGCATCGGATTTTGTGAGCCAAGGGTTGTCCCACTTAACCATATAGTATTTACTGTCGTAATAATAAACCTGACCTGTTGTTGAAGAAAGCGTCGTTCCCGACTCATATTGACCTGCATTGAGAGCCTGATTGCAGGCAGCCGTCCAGTCCAGAAGAGCAACGGAGCCCAGAATTGTATCACCCGCACCGGGAGCTCCACCGCCTTCCGACTCACCTTCGCCATCGTGCACGGAACAGTGAATCGCACCGTCCACAACCGTAAACTCACCGCCGGAAGGACATTTTAGCCCTTCAACGGTACCTGCCAGCTCAGGAATGTCTCCGTTTATTGCCTGCTCAAGTGTCAGCCCCGCCTCATCCGTCGCTTTAAAGGTCCTGAAGCTGTACATGAACTCCTCACGGTTCGATTCGCAGACGCCCTTTTGCGCGTTGATTACATATTTAGTCAGTGCAGGTACCATTATCATGCCCAAAACACTGATAATAGATATCGCAACGATTAGTTCCATCAAAGTAAAGCCTTTATTGTTTTTCATTCTCCCTCACCCACAATTTAATAAACCGCCGATTATATATAAACTCTATATCAAGTACACAACGCTTTTTCAAGTCTATCACACATACTACTGATAGACAATGCAATTTTGTAATTATTTAAATTTAATCCTTCTTTGTGGTTGCTCCGTGATACATTCACGCATAAGTTTCGCTCGGCGGACAATAATAAACCGAAACATCTGAAACGGGAGAAAATATTTTGGATACCATTTGGAGTACAGGAATTGAAATGCCCGAGTTCCCGGCGCTGGAAGGCGACGTCTCCACGGACGTGCTGATAATCGGAGGCGGCATGGCGGGTATTTTATGTGCCCTGGAGCTGAAAGAGCGTGGAATTGATTGTCTATTGGTTGAGGGAAAAAAAATCGGCAGCGGCGCAACAAAAGGCACCACCGCCGTGATAACGGCTCAGCATGACGCGCTTTACAGCAGTCTTGCTGAGAATTTCGGTCAAGCAAAGGCAAAGGCCTATTTGCAGGCAAATCTGGAGGCTGTCGCGAGGTTTAAAGAGCTTGCCACCCGCATTTCCTGCGATTTTGAAATACGCCCCTCCTACATTTTTTCAAAAACCGACAGAACAAAAATGGAAGAAGAGGCAGCTACTATAAGGCGGCTCGGTTTTCCCGCCGAGTTTGTGCGGGATATTCCTCTGCCCTTCGCGATTGCCGGTGCCGTTAAATTTCCCAAGCAGGCGCAGTTTCACCCTTTTAAATTCATAGCGCAGCTTGCGCCGACATTAAACATACGGGAGAACACCTTTGTTACCGCAATTAAAAACGGGTGTGCTTATACAAACAGAGGTAAAATTACCGCTAAACATACCATCGTTGCGACCCACTTTCCTTTCATAAACAGCCGTGGTCTGTTTTTCATGAAGCTCTATCAGCAGCGTTCCTATGTCATTGCGCTTGAAGGTGCGCCCGAGATTTGCGGCTCTTATGTTGACAACGCGGAGAACGGGCTCTATTTTCGAAATTACGGTGATTTGCTTCTGATTGGCGGCGGCGACCACCGCACGGGAAAGTGCGGCGGCGGCTTTGAGCCGTTGCGTGAATTTGCGGAAAGATATTACCCTTCGGCAAGAGAAAAATTTGCATGGGCAGCACAGGACTGTATGAGCCTCGACGCTCTGCCCTATATCGGTTCCTATTTTCGCGGGGCTGATGACCTTTTTGTGCTTACAGGTTTTAACGAATGGGGCATGAGCTCCGCGATGGTCGGCGCTTCAATTCTCGCGGACAGGCTAGCGGGAGTGCAGAACGCATACTCCGCGCTGTTTAAGCCGCAGAGAAGCATGCTGCACCGTCAGCTTCTTTCAAATATAGGAACCGACTTAGGAAGCTTTCTTTTCCCGACTGCAAAGCGTTGTTCGCACATGGGCTGCGCGCTTAAATGGAACGGCGAAGAGCATAGCTGGGACTGCAAATGTCATGGCTCCCGATTTGACCGAAACGGCCGCTTAATCGACAATCCCGCGATGAAGAACGGCTGGGTTTAGAAATAATCCCTCTCTATGGAGTTTCAAACATCTGATAGTAGTACAAAACTTAAGTATTGACAGGAAGACAAGCACCGAAAAAGAAAGACGGCAACCCTAATGTTTGCCGTCTTTCTTTTGGCGGAAGAGGTGGGATTCGAACCCACGAGACGTTGCCGTCTACCTGATTTCGAGTCAGGGCCGTTATGACCACTTCGATACTCTTCCATATTAAATTGCAAAAAGTACGGCCATAAGAACGGCCGCACTTTAGATTACAACAATTTAGCGAAATTGTCAACTGAAAAACGCCATCATGCGCCCTTTTCAAAAACCGCTTTGTTCTGCATCGCATGCTCAAGGTTCGGAATAGCCTCGGCTATCACTTCCGCAATAATTTCGTGTCCTTTTTCGTTCGGGTGAATACCGTCATTGCAGAGATAATCGCTGTAATTGCGTCTTTCCAGAAACGCCGAGCGTATGTCGATTATTGGTATATTGTATTCCGAGGCAATGTTGCAGATTTGTACGTTATATATCTCATGCCATCTGTAAATGTACTCGTCGCTTCCGCCGAGCCACTGGAGAATTTTCGACTTATCCAGTCCCCTGCTTATCCAATCAAAGTATTTATGCTCATCAATCGGAGGCAGATTCATCATAACGATTTTTTTGCCCATTTCCTTCAGGCTGTTTATAATTGAGCGATAGGCGCTCACAAAATCTTCAATCGGAGTCTTTGGAAGGTGGTCACCTGACGGATTTTCTGAAATCTCCTTCCAATTGTGGTCGCTGTCGTTACCGCCGTACTCAAGAACCATCACGTCGCAGCTTTGAACATCCTTAATGTGCCGCTCTATCATGCTTTGCCCTTTCATAATTGTGCAGCCAAGCATGGAATAATTAGATAAATCCAGCGCGGAATCGCCGGTTGCAAGAATATTGGCAAAGCAATTTTTCGTCATCGCATATCTGTCACGCAGCTCGTCGATGATAACACCCTTTGAAATTGAGTCGCCGAAAAGACAAATTTTGCTCATAATACGCCTCCGAATAATCGTGCAATATGGTTATCATTATTATATTACCTTGTTATCGATATGTCAACCAAATATATATGATACTTGCATTATTTTCAATCCCGCGCTATAATATACACACTAATGTTCTGAGGTGTCTGAAGAATGAGTAAAGTCGAAAAGCTGCGTGAACTATCGAATCAGCTTAAATTCCCGGATTATAACGGATTTCCCGACATCGAGTTATATATGGATCAGGTGCTTGATTTTCTTTCCCGCAGCAAAACCAGTCTGCGCGATGATGACAGGCTCAGTTCCGCCATGGTTAACAATTACATTAAGGCTGACGTTCTTCCCCGAGCCAGAGGTAAAAAGTATTCGAGAGAACACCTTGTTTACCTTTCAATAATACTGCGGCTTAAGCAAGTGCTTTCGGTAAAAGACACAGGATACCTTATCAAGGTTGTTAAGAAGAATAAGGGCGATGAGGAATTTTACGAGAACTTTCGTAGCATGGTCGAATCTTGCGCCAAGGAGCTAAGCGACAAGGCTTTGAGTTCAGACAGCAACCTGCCGGAACTCGCCATGAGGCTTGCGGTGGAAAGCTATCTTTGCAAGATAGCCAGCGAATATATTATTGATAATATGTCTTACGATTCTGAGGCTGAACCTCCGAAAAAGCAGACCAAGTCTGCTGCGGCCGAAGTCTGAAAGTGTTTATTACAAAGCCCCCTCTGAAATGAGGGGGCTTTTGCGTTTGTTGATGTTTTTTTGCGAACGTCCGCCGCCTAATCCTAAATTTGCCTTGTAAGTGTTCCTTAATAAAAATAAACGCGTTCAAACGGCTTCATGACCGTCGGAACGCAGCATCTGAAGTATTTAAGTTTATATGTGAACCGCTTCATTGCGGATTATTACTTAGTGACAGGACTTGGCTATCTGTCGCTTGGAACAGTAACAGTGCTTCCGTAAATCATGTCATCAACATCGCTGTTTTTGAACTTTCTGTTCATTCAATCATCTCCTTTCCTCGAGATGTTATCATACTACACCAAAGATCTGAAATAATCAAGGAAAATTACACAAATATTTTGTGAAATTTTTGTAAAGTTAGTCAAATATATGTCAATAACAATATATGCCGGAGAAGGTACTTCTCCGGCATATATGTAGTTTTTATCTTTTTTTCGAAGGAGCTGCATGTCTGCCCTTTTGCCGTTTTCTCACGCCCTCAGACGGTGAGAATTTCTTGTCAAGTCTTTCAAAAAACCAAGTGAGGGTCTTCATAAGCGGATAGGCCAGAAGCGCGAAGACGGCCAGCACAAGGAACGAGGAGAAGGACAGTTCCGTGAGAGAAAACAGCTGTTTAAAGAAAACCGCGAGCACAATGAAACTGCCGGTCATTCCAACCATTAGCATGGTTCGAATTTTATTGTACGGCATGCAGAATCTGTGCAGAACGAGAAGCCCGACAACCCCGATGAGAAGCGCGGAAATTGTGGACATCTCCTCCTTGGGAAAATCGAAGGCAACGTAAAACAGCATGACGCCTATTACGAGGATGAGGTCTGTGAAACCGCCCGGAAGCGCACGGTAAATGACATTTCTAAGAAATCTGCCCTTGACTAAGCTGTTGTTGGGCTCCATAGCCAGCACAAAGGATGGGATACCTATTGACAGAGTGCTGACGAGCGTCAGCTGCGCAGGTTCAAGCGGGTAAGGAAGCGTAAACGCGAGCGATATTAACGCCAGAACGAAGGAGAAAATGTTCTTAACCAAAAACAGCGCCGCGCTTCGCTCTATGTTGTTTATTACACGCCTGCCCTCCATAACAACGGACGGCATTGACGCAAAATTCGAGTTCAAAAGGACAACATGGGAAACCTGACAGGCAACCTCGCTTCCGGAAGCCATTGCAACGCTGCAATCCGCCTCCTTAAGCGCAAGGACATCGTTAACACCGTCACCCGTCATGGCGACAGTGTGCCCGTCCGCCTTAAGCGCTCTAATGAGCTTTCTCTTCTGTTCGGGGCTGACCCTTCCGAAAACCGTATATTCCCCTGCCGCTGCGCGGATTTTTCTGTCGTCATCCAAGGTTCGCGCGTCGACATACTTTTCTGCATTGGCTATCCCTGCGCGCTTTGCGACCTCCGAAACAGTCATCGCGTTATCGCCTGAGATAACCTTAATCGCGACGCCCTGTCTTTCAAAATAGGTGAAGGTTTCGGGCGCGTTTTTTCTGATTTTGTTTGCAAGCAGAATTAAGGCAAGAGGAAACACTTCCTGGGTCAGAGTCTCGTCGGAGAGCTTCCCGTCATATATCGCCAGAAGGAGAACTCGGCAGCCCTTCTTGGAATAGAAGTCGACCTTGTCCTTAATTTGGGAATAGTTCTCGCCCATTATAACGTCGGGAGCTCCGAGTATATATGTCTCATCCTCGTGGAAAGCAACTCCGCCGTATTTCTTGACGGAGGTAAAGGGCAATGTTTCCAAAGCCGTCTGCTTGTGTTCGTTTTTAAAATATCTTCGGAGCGCCGCCATTGTGTCGTTGTCGTCCTGCATGGCATAAACATAATCCGACATAATAAGGCGGATGTCGTCGGCTATGAACCTGTCCTCACATAGGAGATAAATATCCTCGACAATCATCTTGTTTTCGGTTATCGTACCGGTTTTATCCACGCAAAGCGTGTCCACCCGTGCCAGAGTCTCAATGCAGTTCATATCATGAACCAGAGTTTTCCTCTGTGCAAGTCTGATGACAGCCGCCACCAGCGCGATGCTCGTCAGCAGATAAAGCCCCTCAGGTATCATTCCGACCAAGGCGCCGACCGTTGAAACAACGCCCTGCGAAACCGTGCCGTGAAGCCAGATAATTTCCTTAACAGCTAGCGCGGCGCCAATGGGAATAAGCGCAATACCAATCCACTTGACTAGGCTTGACAGCGAGCGCATCATTTCCGACTGCTTCTGACCCCTGCTCTTTTTCGATTCCAGTGTAAGTCTTGAAACGTATGAATCCTTGCCGACACGAATAAGCCTTGCCCTTACAGAGCCGCTGACAACGAAGCTGCCGCTCATAAGTTCATCGCCGACGACCTTTTTTATCTCGTCTGCCTCGCCTGTCATAAGAGCTTCATTGACCTGACACTCACCCGCAACAACAATTGCATCCGCGAAAATTTGATTTCCCTGTGCGAAAACGACAATATCGTCGCGAACCGTATTCTCGGTGCTGATTGTTTTGAAAGCCCCGTCTCGCACCACGACGCCCTTGGGGGCGCTTATAATACTCAGGTCATCAAGTGTCTTTTTGGCGCGAAGTTCCTGAATAATGCCAATCAAAATATTTGCGAGAACAACAGGCATAAAGGTCAAATTCTGCCATGAACCGACAGCAATTACGCAGGCGGCAAGGGCGAAAAAGACAATGTTGAAATACGTAAATAAGTTTGACCAGATTATCTGCCCGACTGTTTTTGAAGGCGGATCTATCGGTATGTTGCCATACCCGTTTTCCAAACGCTCCGCCGCCTGCCGCGCTGTAAGCCCGCTCCCCGGCGGTGCAATCAGCTCGGCTATAATACGCCTTTCGGGTACGGGCTCATTTTTCTTTTTTCCGGATTTGCGAAAAGCCATCAGCTTCTATCCCCTCGCAGAAAATTGCAGATGCAACATCATAATACCACAGGCGCGGAGCGCAGTTGTGGTATTTGTATTTTAATCCGTATTACATACGCCTGCGGATATAATACCATAATTTTCATTAGTTTGGGAAATTTTTTGTAAATTTTTCCGTTATGATTTTACCCTTATATGCAGGGAATAAATCAGCATATAAAAGCTGCCGGTCAAATAATTCACCGGCAGCTTCAGGTATTTTGGAATTAGAGCACGCGAACTCTGAAAACATCGTCCTGCTTTGCTATGGTTTCGGGTATAATCTGCCCGACGGGAGTATCGGTGTCGATAATGGTATAGGCGATCTCGCCCTTTGCCGCGTTAACCATGTGGGCTACGTTTATATTCGCCTCACCGATAAGGTCAAGAAAATGGTTTAGCATACGCGGTACGTTGCGGTGAATAATGCAGATTCTGTTTACTCCCATGCGGTCAAGCCTGACGTTCGGGAGATTTACGGAGTTTTTGATATTGCCGTTTAACAGGTAATCGACAGCCTCCTGTGCCGCCATAATCGCGCACTTTTCCTCGCTCTCGGGAGTGGAGGCGCCCAGATGGGGCATCGGAATTGTGTTGGGAGCTTTGGAAGTAATCGCGTTGGGGAAATCCGTTACATAGCGCGCAACCTTTGTGGAATCGATTGCTTCCAGCATGTCCTCGTCGCAGACGAGCTCCCCGCGGGCAAGGTTAATTATGCGAACCCCGTCCTTCATCTTGGCGAAGGCGTCCTTATTTATCATGTGGTGTGTGGCGTCCTTTTTGTAAGGGACGTGCAGGGTGATGTAGTCGCAATTGCGATAAATCGTGTCAATATCGGTTGCGTGGTGAACCTGACTTGAAAGCATCCACGCAGCGTCAACTGACAGGAAGGGGTCATAGCCGTAAACCTTCATTCCGAGCTCGAGCGCGGCGTTCGCGATTTTTGCGCCGATTGCGCCGAGGCCGACAACACCAAGAGTTTTTCCCGCGATTTCGGGACCCGTGAAGCTAGCCTTGCCCTTTTCTACCATTGCGGGAACCTCATCGCCCTTGTCGGAAATGCTGTGAACCCATTCAACGCCGCCGATTATATCGCGGGAGGCCATAAGTAGCGCGCAGATAACAAGTTCCTTAACCGCCTCGGCGTTTGCACCGGGGGTATTGAAAACCACTATCCCCTGCTCGGCGCAGCGGCTGACGGGGATGTTGTTTGTGCCGGCTCCCGCCCTTGCTATGCAAAGCAGGTTCGGGTTAAAGGTCATTTCGTTCATATCCGCGCTGCGGACCATAATTGCGTCCGGAGCTTCGGTTTTATCGTCAAGTCCTATTCCGCTCTCCTTAACCACATCGAGGCCGAAGGGCGAAATCTTGTTAAGGCATTTGATATTATACACGGTTTGCCACCTCAAATTCCTTCATAAACTCTACGAGCTTATTAACTCCCTCAATCGGCATGGCGTTATAGATGGAGGCTCTCATGCCGCCGACCTTGCGGTGTCCCTTAAGGTTGGTAAGCCCGAGCTTTGTCGCGCTCTTGCAGAATTCCTCATCCTTCGCTTCATCTCCCGTGCGGAAGGTGACGTTCATATCGCTCCTTGAGCCCTTCTCGGCACAAGCCTTGAAAAGAGCGCTGCCGTCAAGGTAATCGTAGAGAAGCGCGGCCTTTGCCGTTTTAATCTGCTCCATACCCTTGACTCCGCCCTGCTTCTCAAGCCAATCCAGCACCAAGCCGAGAATATAGATATTCCAGCAAGGCGGCGTGTTGTACATCGAGTCGTTTTCAATCATGGTCTTATAGCTCATAACAAGCGGCGTGCAGGGCATTTCTTTCCCGGCAAGGCTCTTGTCGATAACGACCACCGTCAGGCCAGCGGGAGCCATGTTTTTCTGAGCTCCTGCAAAAATAATGCCGTATTTTGAAACATCAACGGGCTTTGAAAGAATATTTGAGGACATGTCGCAGCAAAGCGGAACGCTGCCGGTTTCGGGAATATATTGCCATTCCGTGCCGTAAATCGTGTTGTTTGCGCAGTAGTAAAAATAGTCCGCGTCGGGTGTAAGCTTCAGCTCGGACTGTGCGGGAATATATGTGTGGTTTTTATCCTCGGAGGAGGCAGCGATATTTATTGTGCCGTATTTCTTGGCTTCCTTGGTTGCTATTGTGGCGAAATTACCCGTGACCGCGTAATCAGCCTTGCCTTTGCCAAGTTCGCTCATAAGATTCATCGGGATCATTGAAAACTGCAATGAAGCTCCGCCCTGCAGGAACAGCACCTCGTGTGATTCGGGAATCGAAAGTGCCGACTTCATTTTAGACTTGGTACTTTCAAAGATTTCCAGATACACTTTACTTCGGTGACTCATTTCCATAACTGACATTCCGCTGCCGTTATAGTTGAGAATATCTCTTCCGGCAATCTCGAGAACTTCAGTCGGCAGTACGGATGGACCTGCTGAAAAATTGAAAACTTCTTCTCTCTTCATCGAAAAACCTCCATGCAATTTCACATTGATTCTGCTTGTCAGAATAATGTCAAAGCCATTATAAATCCTTTAGCATTCTAAAGTCAAACTAATTTACCTACAAGCATTTTGTCTATAACGCCGATTATTTGGACATTATCTACAATTTTTCGGAGCTGTCCATTGTGCACGCACACTTGAGTATAATTCGCTGCGTGACCTATGGACATGCCGTCTTTTTCGGTTTCAAAGAGAACTGTCAGTATTTTCCCGACACAGGAATTCAGATACTCGCTTTCCATCTCATCCGCGAGCTTCTGTACCTCCATCGCCCTTTTAGCTTTTACTGTATTGGAAAGCTGCCCGCCCATTTCCGCGGCCTTTGTTCCCGGTCTTATTGAGTAGGGGAAAATGTGCATGGAGGAAAAGCCGCACTTTTTTATAAATGCCAGAGTTTCGGCGTGTTCTTCATCCGTTTCGCCGGGAAAACCCACGATTAAATCCGCCGTCATCCCGCAATTAGGGAAATACTTGCGCAGAAGCGCTGTTGCCTCAAAAAACCTTGCCGTGTCGTATTTTCTGTTCATTCGGCTTAGGGTGGCGTCGCAGCCGCTCTGCAGCGAGAGATGGAAGTGGTCACAAATTTTGCCCGTTGCTTTGAGCCTTTTTGCAAAATCCTCCGTTATAATTGTAGGTTCCAGAGAGCCTAGGCGAAGTCGCATATCCCCTGCCTTTTCAGCACAGCGCTCAATAGCGTCGGCGAGGCCGCTCTTCGGCTCAAGATCGCGCCCGTAGGAGGCAATCTCGATTCCGGTTATTACAAGCTCGCGAAAGCCCCTTTTTGAGAGCTCCTCGGTCTGCACGGCGCAGCGCTCCGGAGGCAGAGAGCGCACTCTGCCCCTTGTGTATGGTATGATGCAGTAGGTGCAGAAGTTCGTGCAGCCGTCCTGAATTTTGAGCATGGCTCTTGTACGCCCGTCCACAGCGCCTGAGGGAAGCTCTTCCAAAATTTTTCGAGAAAAGGGGTCGTCCGCCCATTCGATTTTTTGTTTTTCGCCGAGAGCCTTCTCGATGTCATCCAAAAAACGCTCTTTGTCACCGCTTCCGTGGACGACATCGGCGCCGAGCTGCGCAACCTCATCGGGGCTAAGCTGGGAAAAACAGCCGCATACGGCAACGAGAGCCTCGGGGTTAGCGCCCTTGAGCTTTCGAATTGCCTGACGCGACTTTCTTCCGCTCTCCGCGGTAACGGCGCAGGTATTGACAATTATAAGCTCCGCAGCTTCCTCGTTTTCGGACGGCTCAAAGCCGCGCTGCTTCAGCATTGTTTCGATTGCCTGTGTTTCGTATTGATTAACCTTACAGCCGAGGGTGGCGATTTTGTATTTCATAGGTTCACCTTGTTTTCATTGGGTTTTCGGAATATAATGACCATTATACCGCGTCCGTACCGACGCCGTCGGCACTCTCTCGATTAAATATATATCATAACGCCGCTTTAGCGGCTATGACATAATTCCGCGGAGGATAATATGACAGCTTATCTTGACAATGCGGCCACAACAAAGGTCTGCAATGAAGCGGCGAAGGCCGCTCTAAACGCAATGACGGAGCTTTACGGGAACCCAAGCTCCACTCATAAAATGGGGCGGGAGGCCAAAGCTCTGCTGGACGAATCAAGGGCAAAGCTTGCCCTGGCTCTCGGCACGAAGCCTCAGGAGCTATTTTTTACATCTTCAGGCTCGGAGAGCGACAACTGGGCACTCATTTCGTCTGCCGAGCTTATGAAACGGCACGGAAATCACATAATCAGCTCGCAAGCGGAGCACAGCGCGGTTTTAAAATCGCTCGAGGTTCTTGAAAAGCGCGGGTTTGAGGTGACAAGACTTAAACCAGAGGGCGACGGAAGTATTTCGGCAAAAGCCGTTAAGGACGCGCTGCGTGAGGATACAATTCTCGTTTCGCTGATGCTTGTAAATAACGAAACCGGAGGTATAACCGACATTGCCAAAGTAGCGGAAGCCCTTAAAAAAAGCGGAAGCGCCGCACTTTTACACACGGACGCCGTTCAGGGCTTTTTAAAGGTTCCGTTTTCCGCGAAAACTCTCGGCGCGGATTTAATCACAGTCAGCGGTCATAAAATTCATGCTCCGAAGGGTATTGGTGCGTTATATATTAAGGATGGAGCTAAAACTCGAAATCTAGCGCCTTTCATTGTCGGCGGCTCTCAGGAGTTCGGAAAACGCGCGGGAACCGAGTCTCTGCCGCTCATTGCGGCGTTCGCTGCTGCGGCGGAGCTCGGAAGCAGCTTGGCTTCACAGGCACAGCAGGAAATGGCGCAGCTTAAAAAGCTCGCCGAAACTCGGCTTTGCACCGAAAACGAGGGACTTATGCTGCTCTCGGGCGATGCGCCTCATATTCTAAGCATCTCCATGCCCGGCTATAAAAGCGAGGTCGTCATGAATTATCTCGACTCGCTCGGGATTTATGTTTCAAAAAGCTCAGCCTGCAAAAAAGGCGGCAGAAGCTATGTTTTGGAAGCAATGGGTCTGCCGAGCGCAGTAATTGACGGCGCTCTGCGCATAAGCTTTTCTCGTTATACGACACTGGACGAAGTGAACGCTCTCTGCGACGGAATTTCTATGGCAAGAGAAAAACTCTTCACGGTTTTGCACTGATTTTGTCTACTCCTCCGTGTTCTCCCCTTGCTTTGCGGTTTCGGCTGTCTTTTCCGACGGTTTGCCTGTTTTTTCGATTCCAGCGGAACGGGTTCAAGGCTGACAGGGTCAAAATAGCTCATATTCTCATATACCGCGGTCTCCGAAGGGAGGCCGCTTTTTTCAAGCTTTCGACGCACGAGGGTCTTTATTCCCGCATAGATAACTGCGAAGGTGGGGACACCAACAAGCATGCCGAAGAAGCCGAAAAGTCCTCCTCCCACGATGATGGCAAAAAGCACCCAGAAACCGCTTAATCCTGTCGTACTGCCGAGAATTTTCGGTCCGAGTATATTTCCGTCGAACTGTTGGAGCACTATTATGAATATAACAAAAATCAGGCACTGCATCGGAGAATACATGAGAACTATGAGCGCTGAGGGAATCGCGCCTATAAAGGGTCCGAAAAACGGAATTATATTGGTAATGCCGACAATTACGCCGATGAGCACCGCGTCCTTAATGCCGATGACAAGACAGCCCACATAGCATATTATTCCGATAATCAGAGAATCGAGCAGTTTGCCCGTAAAAAACCCCATGAAGGACTTGTCCGTGAATTTTATAGCTGTAATAATACCCTTGACTTTATCCGGCGGAAATATACTGTAAAGGATTTTTTTGCTGTGCGCCGCGAACTTCTCACGGCTGAACATGACATAAACAGATACAACCGCCGCCACAAACATATTTAAGAGTGCTTTAAGGATGTTTATAACTCCGGTCGATACGATTGAAACTATATCGTTCATTTGCGGCAAAAGGCTCGTCTTGGCCCATTGTGTCAGCCTGCCGCCGGCGGCACCGAGTATATCCGTGAAGGTGGCTTCAAGCTCAGGATAGCCCTGAAGCCATTTATCCGCCCATTTTTCCGCCTTTGCAATGCTTGACGACAGGTTCCTGACAATACTCTCAACGCTGTCGTAAACCTGAGGAATAACAAGACTGAATAGCGCTGAGGCCAGAGCAATGACGAGCACAATTGCAAGAAATATCGACATGCCGCGGCTGAAGCTGCGAGCTCTTTTTTCCTTTTTCCCGAACATTTTTTTCCCGAGCGGGAGAAACAGCTTTCTTTCAAAGTATTTTACAAACGGCGTCAGTATATAGGCCATTACAAAGCCGCCTATAATCGGGCTCAGTATGTCAAGGAGCACGGAAAATGACGCTCTTAGCCCCGACCATCTCTGTATTATCCAAAAGAACACGATGCAGGCAATTATGACGAGAAAGGCAGTTACGCCCCAATACAGATATTTCTTATTCCACTTAAAGTTTTTCATACTCAAATCATCTCCCGCCGCGCTTGCCCGCTTTTATTATAGGACAATATTACAGCAATAAGACGATACCGTCAACAAAAAGGGCGGCTGCGATGAAAAATCGCAGCCGCCCTGAATTATACTAGCAGTATTTCTTTATGTTATCGCCGAACTTTTCCGTATCGGCTGTAGCAGTAATCGTAAATTTGATGTTTTCCTTTGTGCCGAAAGCATCGAGTGCGTCAAGAAGCTCCGCAACCTTGTCCATATCAGGCTCGCCTATCATTTTGAAGAAATTTGCAATGAAAACATGGGAAATATCGTAATTTGCCGCATGCAGTCCGCTGATAAAGCCTTTGAAAAACTCCATCGACTTGAAACTGTAGTCGCTGGCATGGATAAGACGAACTGTGTGGGGTATATCAAAGGTCAAATTCTTGTCCTTCTCCAAACACACTACGCTGCCGTTTTCTTCTTCAACGGCATGTTTTACGAGTTCAACCAAAGATTTTGTTTTGCCGTTCCCCTTCGGGCCGGCGATAAGCTTAACCATGATAAACACACTCCTTAAATTTTATACCGAAAAAAAGCGTGGTGCTTGCTTCTAAGCTTATCCTAACATACAATTTACAGAACTTCAACGGTTTGTTTGTCAGCATTTTGCACAGTCTTTCCTCAGTATTTACTCCTGTCCCAAAAGCTTAAACATATTGCTTTTATATGCCTCAACACCCGGCTGATTAAAAGGGTTAACGCCCGAAACATAGGCGGAAAGCGCACAGCTCATCTCAAAGAAGCATACGAGTGAGGCAAAGCCCTCCTCGTTCCGCTTCGGAACGCTTAAAGAAATGTTCGGCACATCGCCCTTAATATGCGCACCGGCAACAGCCTTTGCGACAATTTTTGATATATCGCCGAATTCACGTCCTGCAAGGTAGTTCAGCTTATCCTTGTCGCCAAGTTCAAAAGGCACCTTAAGGCACGAATCGGAATTATCAAAGGAAACCACGGTTTCCATCAGTCTTCTCGGCCCATCCTGAATATACTGCCCCATTGAATGCAAATCGGCGGAATACTCGACTGACGCGGGGAAAATACCGATTCCGTTTTTACCCTCGCTCTCGCCGAACAGCTGCTTCCACCACTCCGCCATTGAGCGGAACGACGGTTCAAAGCTCGCAAGAATCTCCACCGCCCTGCCGTTTGCATACAAATGCTGCCTTGCGCCCGCGTAAAGCCAAGCAGGGTTTTCCACGGAACGCAAGTCAAGATCATGCATTTCTGAAACTGCACACTGAAGGATTTTCTCAATATCAATCCCCGCCACGGCCATCGGCAGCAGTCCGACAGCCGAAAGCACAGAAAACCTTCCGCCGACATCCTCGGGTACAACCAGACGCTCCCAGCCTTCGGCAACCGCCATGTCATGCAAAGTGCCCTTTCTCTCATCGGTTGTGGCGATAATCCGCCTTTTAGCCAGTGCGCCGTATTTTTTCTCCAGCAGGCTCTTGAACACACGGAAGGACAAAGCGGGCTCAAGCGTTCCGCCGGACTTTGAAACGACGTTTACAGAAAAATCCCGCTGACCGATAAGCTCGATTGTTTCATTTATGGCTGAAGCGGAAAGCCCGTTGCCCATAAAGAAAATGTCGGGCGTTTCCTTCTTCATAAGATTATAGTTTGGCGAGCGCATAAGCTCAATGGCTGCTCTGGCTCCGAGATATGAACCGCCGATTCCGATAACGACAAGCACCTGTGAATTTGAACGAATTTTTGAGGCGCATGCTTGAATTGCCTTGAGCTCATTATTAAGAACGCGCCCCGGTAATTCTACCCAGCCCGTGTACTCCGAGCCCTCGCCCGTATGTTCAAAAAGCTTCCTGTGTGCCTCCGCAACCATTGAGTAGTCCGGACCTGCCGCTTTGAAAAATTCTTTTGCGCCCGATAGATCAACCTTGACCATTAACCGTGTCCTCTTTTCCCCGATGGCCATTATTTGCCGCGGGATTTTATGTTCCTGTATTTTAATATATTCCGCTTTGTAATACAAGCAATATTTAATGAATTATGCTTGTTTGTGGGTTGCGGATACCATAATTTGCCGCCATTTAGGCAATAAGTGGAAAATACTAGCTGCCGAACAGCCTCAAGAGCATTTTTCCGTACAGTTTTATCATTTTCAGCTTCTGCACCGAGTTTCCCGCGAGCAGAGGCACACGCGCAAGCTCGCTGCCGTCGGAATATACGACCATTTCACCCAACGCGTCACCCTGATTTATCGGAGCCTGGAGGCTCTCAGGCAAAATAAATTCATAGCTTAGCTCCCCGAGCCTGTTTTTTTCCATCAGCAGGCTCTCCATTCCGCCGTAAACGGGCTGTACGCAGTCGCAATCGCCGAGGGAAATACGAACAGGCGGAAGCGCCTGCGGACTTCTAAGCGGGCACAGCGAATAATTTGCGAAAGCAAAGTTAAGGAGCGTTTTCGCGCTCTCAAAACGAAGGTCTGAAGTGGCGGCGTGCATTATTACCGCGATATACTCCGTGCCGTCTCTTTCAGCGGTTGCAGAAAGACAGTACATCGCGCCGGTGGTAAAGCCGGTCTTAAGTCCTGTCGCGCCCTTATAAAAACGAACAAGCCTGTTTGTGTTGACAAGCTCCGCCTCTCCGTTTCTCAAAGTATCCATCCAGATAGTAGTATAAGACTTAATCTTGTCAAACATTATAAGCTCTCTTGACATAAGCGCGATATCGTAAGCTGTCGTTAGATGTTGGGGATTGTCAGTCAGGCCCGTGCAGTCGCAAAAATTTGTGTCAACCATGCCAAGCTCCGCGGCGCGCGCATTCATTCTTTTAACAAAGCTCTCCTCCGAGCCGGATATATGCTCCGCAAGCGCAACCGCGCAATCGTTCGCCGAAACAACGCATACGCCCTTGAGCATATCATGCACGCTCATCTGCTCCCCTTCCTCAAGCCAAATCTGGCTCCCGCCCATGGATGCAGCGTGCGAGGAGCAGACCACCATATCATCCTCACTCAGACGTCCGGCTTTTATTTCTTCCATGACCAGAAGAAGAGTCATCACTTTTGTGACGCTTGCGGGCGCCATTTTATTATGGGCATCCTTTTCGTAAATCACTTCTCCTGTGGATTTTTCCATCAGCACAGCCGACGGCGCCGATATCGTCAGCGACTCTTCCCCGAGCGCTTCGATGGCAAAGGCCTTTGTTGAAAACAAAGCCGCAACAATAAGCACAAACAATAATTTCTTCATTTTCAGCCTCCATAATAGCTTCGTCCAAGCATAACTTAATAGAACTATATGGTGCACACTCTGCCATTATTCCCTCGATGAAAACTGTCAAGTCTTTTATTTGCTGTTTCATTTTTTGCAACACCTAAAAAGTGCCGGTTTACAAAAGTTATGCATATTCATTACATTATCATTCGTTTATTCGCGGGCTCATTTTTCGGGTTTCGATTTATCAATGGTTTTCCACACTTCCAACAGGGTTTTCCACACTGTTTGCACCACATTATTCGACAAATTATTCAATATAGGTTTACATAATCATTTTTTAGCCAATTTTTTCATGAGAAATCGTCGAATAATAATACTTGACAAATCGTCTTTTTTGTTTTCCGATTTTTGCTGAAAATACAAAAGACGAAGCGCAAAGCCGCTTCGTCTTTTGTTAGGAGTATTGCATTTTTTCACGGTATTTCTCTATACATCGCGGGCGCATCGGCCTTCTGTGCATTTTCGGATATCGCAAGAACCTCAACCTTAAGAGTTCTTTGCCCGAAACGAATTTCGATCACATCGCCGAGTTTAACCTCATAAGAGGCTCTCTGCGCTCTGCCGTTAACGGAAACCCGCTCGCCGTCGCAGGCCTCGTTGGCTATGGTACGGCGTTTTATAAGCCGTGATACCTTCAGATATTTATCAAGGCGCATTTATTGATCCTTTCATTATTAAAAAAGGGCGCGGGAAAAACCGCGCCCAAACATTTTATTTATCTACAGAGTCCTTAAGGGCCTTGCCGGCTTTGAATACCGGAACGCGGGACGCAGGAATTTTAATTTCTTCCTTTGTTTTGGGATTACGTCCTACGCGGGCCTCTCTTGTCTTAACATCAAAAACGCCAAAACCGACAAGCTGTACTTTCTCACCTGTTTCAATTGTCTCTTCAATGGTCTGGAACGTAGCGTTAACGGCCTTTTCGCTATCCTTCTTGGATAAGCCTGTTTTCCCTGCCACTGCGGCAATAAGTTCTGCTTTGTTCATGTTTTTCCTCCTAAATAATTTCTCACTGAGTAATTTTTGTTATATAGAAATTTGCACAATTCAAATTCTGCAAAAAACTAGCATTTTTGCTTGGCGGCATCATAAAGGACTTCCATTTCCTCAAGGGTCATATTCTCGAGCTTTTTGCCGCTTTTTTTGGCTTCGCTTTCGAGGAATTCAAAGCGCTTTATAAACTTCTCGCAGCTCTTATGAAGAGCTGTCTCAGGGTCAACATCCGAAAACCTCGCGATGTTCACCGCCGTAAAAAGAAGGTCTCCCAGCTCTTCCTCGATGTGAGCTTTATCGTTCTCAGCCTGCGCTTCAATCAGCTCCGAAACTTCTTCGTTAAGCTTCGACATCGCGCCGCTGACATCAGGCCAATCGAACCCGACTTTTTTCGCCTTTTTTTGTATCTTTTCGGCGCGCCAAAGCGCCGGAAGGCTTTCAGCAACGTCTGTCATGGTTTTTACAACCGTCGTCTGTGACTTTTCTGTTTTTTTAAGCTCGTCCCAGTTTCGGATTACTTCGTCACTGCCCGACACATTAAGGTTTCCGAAAACGTGGGGGTGACGATAAATCAGCTTTTTACAGGCGGAATCAGCCACCTCGTCCAAATCGAAATTGCCATTTTCCTCTTCGATTCGCGTATGGAAGATGATTTGCATCAGAAGATCCCCCAGCTCCTCGCGGAGGTGCTCAGGGCTTTTCTGGTCAATTGCCTCGCAGACCTCGTAAGCCTCCTCGAGCAGGTTGCGGCGGATGCTTTCATGAGTCTGCTCAATATCCCACGGACAGCCGCCCGGGGAACGCAAAGCCTCGATTATTTTGCGAAAATCGCTCATATCGTAGGAGGATTTATATTCAAAATTTACCACACTTTTCACCCTTCCGCAAGCTGAAATTTAACTTATGTGCATATATATAAAAAGAATTCAAATTATCTGTACACATATTGCAAATCTCAACACAATTTGAGCAAGTATTGTCTTTAATATGCCCTATTCACAGCGAAATCAGGCTTTATTTCAAATCTTCGCCGAAATTTGCTATTTTATTCTCAGAAGCTTCGCAAGTTTCTCTCCCTTGGGAAGAAGCTTCATGTCTTCTAAAGTAATTGCCTTAGTGATAACGGTAAGCACACCGTAAACCGCAATTGCGACAGCAACCGCGGCGGCAAGGGCCGCCAGAACAATAATTCTTCCCGGCTCCGGCCCGGCTCCCAGCAGCTTCAGCGCGGCAGGATAAACCAGCCACGCGGCAGCACCCATTAAAATGGCGTTTATGGCGGGCTTAAGAAATGCGCTGCTGAGTTTGGGACGTTCCGGCATTTTACGAACGATAAAAAATATATTGGCGGAACACATGACCAGATAGCTTGCAAGAGTACCTATGGCCGAACCGTAAATGTTAATCTGATGGTTTCCGAGAAGAACCCAGCTGACGGCAATATTCAAGGCGCCGCCGATCAGCATATTATACATCGGAATTCGTTCTAAGCCGCCTGCCTGTAAAATCGCGGTGCTTACGGCGACTATGCAGACAAAAAACGAGGAGATGCCCATTATGGCAAGAAGCGAACCGCCCTCTGCCGTGCTTCCGTAAGCTCCGGTCATAATTGGCTGCGAAAGCACACTCATTCCGATTGCCATGGGCAGCGCAAAGATAGTCGCTATGCGCATGGAGGACTCAATCACGTTCTTCGATTCACCCAAGCTCTTTTTCGCTTTGAAAGCGGCAATCGCGGGGATAACGCTTATTGTCAGCGGAGTTAAGAGCGCGTATGGCAGGTTAAGGAAAGTCAGTGCCATGGAATAAACACCAAAAAGCTCCGAGGACTTGACTGCGGAGAAGCCCACGGCGTCTTGAAGCCTGTTAAGAATCAGACCTGTATTTATCAGAGCTATAATACTTGAAACACAGGAACCAAGCGCGATTGGGACGCCTATTTTAAGAAAAGTTTTAAGTATTTTGCCGCTGTCGTCGCTTGTTAAGTCAAGCTCCGCTCTCGGTCGAAGGCGAAGCAGCCCTTCCTCGTATTTCCTGCGCTTGATGACGATATAACCCATGTAGGCGCAGGCGATAAGAGAGCCGGCGGCGGTTCCCATAACCGCACCCGCAGACATTATCGGTACGCTGCTGCCCCGATTAAGAAGGATAATCGCAACCGAAAGTCCGACCGCAATCTTAACCGCAACCTCGATCACCTGCGAAACGGCGGTAGGGCGCATATCCTGAAGTCCCTCTGTGTATCCTCTGAAGGCAGAGAGTATACAAACGAGAATAACCGCGGGGGCAAGCGCAGCTATACTTTGCCCTGCCATCGGGTCGCCCAGAAGTACTGCGAAATCCACCGGAAACAGATAAAGCACCAAACTGCCTGCGGCGCCCAGCACAACGAAAGAAGCAAACGCGACACGGAATATTTTCTTTACCTGCGAGGGTCTTGAAAGATTGTTCGCTTCCGATATCATTCTGGCAACAGCTATCGGAAGTCCCGCCGTCGAAAGCGCAAGCAGAACATTGTAAATGTTATACGCAACATTAAAATGCCCAAAGCCTTCTTTGCCGAGAATGTTCCCCAGAGGAATCTTATAGACGGCGCCGAGCAATTTGATTATCACAACGGAAACGGCAAGGATTGCCGCGCCGTGAAGATAGTTCTGTTTTTTAGACGATGCCAAATTGCACCTCCGATGAAATAATTTTATTTTCGCGTTATTACCCGTATTATATATGCAAAAACCCGCTGTTTCTATACACAAAGGCTTAATTGCAACAACAGTCTTGCCGACTAATCCGTATCAATGTACACCAAGGCGGACAAAAAATCAAGGAAAAAACGGGAATTTAAGTCACCTGTGCTCTCGTTTCAGATTGCTGTACCGCAATTTCATTTGGATTATCGTCAGCCGGTTATATTGTTTTTCGATGGCCTTAAGAAAGAATTTGACGGTCGTTTTCGCTTAATAACATTCGTTTTATATCTCAAAACATTGACAAAATAATCCGTTTTGCTTGTAAATACTCCAATATGTGATACTATATAGACACACGATTTCAGACATATAGTTGCCGTAATTTGAGCATACTTACAGTATCTGTATTTGGAGGTCTTGCCTATGCACAGAGCAATCGAGCTTTCAAGAGTGTTTTCCTCTTTGCGTCAGTCAGTAATAGGACTGGACAGTATGAGTTCAACCATAATTTTTGCTAATCCCTCCGCCAAAGCCGCTCTGGGTTTCGACCCGACCGGGCGGCCGGCTAAAGAATTATTACCTTATGATATTCTCTCTGAGGAAGCAACACAATATGTTTGCGGAACGACCTTAAACGGGCGCGCCGCAAGCATTTCGGTTGTTAAGGAAGATACTTACATTCTTCTTTTCTTCGATTTTGTTAACGACAAAAAAAAGCCTTCTCTTCGCATTAACCGCCACATGATAAGCAGCCTGCGAAACAGCACAATGGGTATAAAAATGTCTGCGGACCGCTGTGTTGCGGGTCTTGAGGAAGGGCTGCTTCCAAGCGATAAGAACATATCCGTGCTGTATCATTATTACTACTGTCTGCTTCGCACCATTACGCAAATTGACAGTGCCGATTTGCTCGAGCGTGGAGAGCTGCCGTTTTTCCCCGTTAACACCGACCTTGTCGCGCTTTGTTCCGATTTAACAAACACCGTGGCTCAGCTCTGCAAAGAGACGGGGGTTAATGTCGTTTTCTCAACTTCTGAGAAGGAGCTCTTCGCCGTTGTAGATCCGTCAAAAATCGAGCAGCTGCTCTTAAATCTTTTTGCCAACAGTCTTTCTCATACCACTGCTGGAAACAGCGTAACTCTGACCCTCCAGCGAACAGGCAACAAAATGATAATTTCGCTCGATGATGACGGCTGCGGTATCCCTCAGGAAAAGCTTGTAAATATTTTTTGCTTGCCTGACGATAATTTCGACGATAAGCTGGATCAGTCAGGCAACGGTCTGGGACTCTACATCTCCTTCGGAATCGCTCAGCTTCACAAGGGCGTCCTTTTGATTGAAAGCCGTGAAAACGGCGGAACACGCGTACGAGTTATGCTTCCGACGGATGAAACGCCCTCGTCTAAGTTTAACAGCCCCGAGACGACGTATCGGCACAGCGAATTATCCTCCGCCCTTTCAGGGCTTGCCGATGTTCTCTCCAGTCAAAGCTACGGTCCGAAATACGAGGACTGAGAATACTTCAGGCTGTTTCAAAGCTTACACACTTTTGTTGTGTGTCGTAAGTTTGAAACAGCCTTCATAAATTAAATCCCGAAGAAGCGTCTGCCGTTCTCTGTTGTCATTTCGGCGGTTTCCTCAACGCTTAAGCCCTTAAGCTCCGCTACTGTCTGTGCCATATAGGTAAGATATCTCGAATCATTTCGCTTTCCGCGAAAGGGTACGGGAGCAAGATAGGGACAATCGGTTTCAATTAAAATGCGGTCATTGGGGCACATTTTAATAACCTCAAGCGCTTTTTTTGCGTTCTTAAAGGTAATAGCTCCCGTAAAGCCCAAATACCAGCCCATGTTGAGGATTTCCTTGGCCATCTCCGCGCTGCCCGAATAACAGTGGAAGGCGCCCTTTACCTCGGGAAATTTTCTTATAATCTCCATGCACTCCGCGTGGGCTTCTCTGTCGTGGATAACAACCGGCATATGAAGCTCGCGCGCCAGCTCCATCTGGCGGATAAAAACTTTTCTCTGCACGTCGCGCTCGGAAAGGTCATAGTAGAAATCGAGCCCGATTTCCCCTATTGCCCGAACCTTTGGCAGTGAGCACCAGCTTCGAAGCAGATTATCCGATTCTTCCGAAAAAGTCTTTGCATCGTGCGGGTGCCAGCCGACGGCCGCATAGACAAAGGGATATTTTTCCGTTAGCTCAATCGACTGCAAACTGCTCTTCAAATCGCTTGAAGCGTTCATAATAAGCTCAACGCCGTTTTCGTAAACTGCCTTCAGAACTTCGTCCCTGTCCGAGTCAAAGTCCTCGTCGGTATAATGGGCATGTGTGTCAAAATACAAGTAAGCCGCCTCCGTTTATAAATTGAACTCTGTTGAGGTAAAAATGATAAAACTGAAGCTAAAAGCAAATACCGCGTCTTTTTCGGAACGGGTCACGGATATATATGTATTCGTGATGCTTTTTGCTTTTCCTCTGTTTACGGGGTTTAAGGGTTACACTGAGATAACTCTTTCAAAATACATCTTTTTTGTGTCTGCAAGCGCCCTCTGGTTGGTTCTGCTTTTTGCAGCCGCCCTTAAGAAAAAAATGAGCTTCAAACTTAAGAAACTTGACCTCGTCGAAGTTCTCATCCTTTTGTTCGCGATTTGTTGCTGTTTTTCCGCTGTTCTTTCATCCTTCCGCTCCTCCGTGCTTTTGGGAGAAGGACGTTTCGACGGGCTTTTGACAATCTTGCTGTGCGCCGGAATTTTCTTCGGTGTTTCGCATTTCGGGCGCGTCAAGAAAAGCTATATCTATGCCGCCGCCCTTGCCGTTTCGTTAAACTGCATTGTCGCCGTATTTCAGATTCTCGGCTATAATCCCCTGCGGCTTTTCCCGGGGAGCTATAATTTTTACGATGCGGGGCGCGAGTTCAGCAGCACTTTTCTCGGCACCATCGGCAACGCGGACCTTTTTTCCGCTTATATCTGTCTGATACTGCCCCTAATCTGCGCCTATTATATATCCGCCGTAAAAAGGCCTCATATTCTACTTGTTTCAGCTTTTCTCTGTGCCCTGTGCCTATTCAAAAGCGGCGTTTCGGGTGGAATTCTGGCGCTTTCCGCAACCGTTCTGCTCGCCTCGCCTTTTATTATAACGAACGGAGAGCGGCTTCGCAGGGCGCTTGAGGTCGCGCTGTTAATACTTTGCTCCGTGATTCTTGCGATTTCGGGAACAACCGCCGAAACAGCGGACATCGTGACCGTGAGCTTTTCATTTTCCCGCAACTGCATGATTTTGCTGGTACCGGGAGTCTGCGTCGCAGCGGCTCGTTTGGCACTCGCAAAAAAAGATTTTTCCCAAAAGGCTCTCAGGCTCTTCTTTCTTGCGTCAAGCGGCACGCTCTTTTTTGCGGCACTTTCTGCCGCTTATTTCTGGAAGGGTTCCGAAGGCTCTGTCTATGAGCTTTCACAACTTATGCACGGCAACTTTGACGACAGTTTCGGCTCCTCGCGCATACTGATTTGGCGCAAGACACTTGAGCTTGTCCCCGAAAGGCTCCTGTTTGGCGGAGGTCCCGGCACTCTCGCACTGCGGCTTGATGTTGACTTCTCGCGGTTTGTGGAGGAAACGGGTAAAACTCTTTCAAGCTCGGTTGATAATGCCCACAACGAGTATCTTGGTATTCTGGTAAACACGGGCTTGCTTTCGCTTGCGGCATATCTTGCCGCACAGCTCTACAGCCTTTTGAAAGCAGTTAAATCAGCTTCGCTTTCGGAATTTTGCGGCATATTTGCCTGCGCCCTGCTTTGCTACTGGATTCAGGCCTTCTTCGGACTTGGACTTTTCCTTGTGTCGCCCCTTATGTGGCTATTCTGGGGGCTTCTTGTTTCATCACTTCGGCACAAGAAAGAACTTATACCCGAAAACGAATCTGAGCTTCTTTAGAAAAACGGCTGCCGCGAATTACGCGTCAGCCGTTTTGCGTTTTTTATGCCTCGGTCTGCTCCGCGATTTTTCTTCCCATGAGTACGCCCATTACGGAGGCCATCATTAACCCGCGAGTCCAGCCGCTGGAATCACCCAGACAGTGAAGGCCTGAAATGTTGGTGTTCAAGTCCTTATCCATTTTAACGCGGTTTGAATAGAACTTAAGTTCGGGTGAATACAGCAGGGTTTCGTATGAGGCAAAACCCGGCACAACGTGGTCAACCGCCTGAATGAAGTTGATAATGTTAATCATCGACCTGTACGGCATTGCAGCAGTTATATCTCCCGCAACGGCATCCGTCAGTGTCGGGCGGACATTTGACTGCGCCAGCTCCTTTTCCCAGGTGCGCTTGCCGTCCAGTATGTCTCCGAAGCGCTGAACCATGATGTGACCCGCTCCGAGCATATTGGTGAGCTCGCCCACCTTCTGCGCGTAGGCTATCGGCTGGTTGAAGGGATAGCTGAAATTGTGTGAGCATAATATAGCAAGGTTTGTGTTATCGGACTTTTTGTCCTTATAAGAGTGTCCGTTGACAACCGCAAGGTCATCATCATAATTTTCCTGACTGACAAAGCCGCCCGGGTTCTGGCAGAAGGTACGAACCTTATTTTTGTAGGGTCGCGGATAACCGATGAGCTTCGATTCGTACAAAACGGTGTTGACCTGCTCCATGACCTCGTTGCGCACCTCAACGCGCACGCCGATGTCAACAGTTCCGGGCTGATGGGCGATTGCGTTTTCGGCGCATATCTTCTCGAGCCACTCGGCGCCGCGTCTTCCCGTTGCAATAACAGTGCGCTCGGCAAAAATCTCACGGCTTTCTGCGCCCTTGTGGATGACAACTCCAAGGCACTTATCGCCTTCCAGAATCACGTTGTCGCACTCGTATCCGAACATCAGCTCAACGCCGTTGTTTATAAGGTACTGCTCGATGGCAAAATATATATCCTGCGCCTTTTCCGTTCCCATGTGACGAATCGGGCAGTCGACGAGCTTGAGTCCCGCCTGAATTGCGCGTTTACGAATATCCTTGACCTGCTCATAGTCACTGACGCCCTCAACCTTGTCATCCGCACCGAACTCAAGATATATCTTGTCTGCGTAATCTATCAAATCCTGCGCAAGCCCTTCACCGATAAGCGACGGCAAATCTCCGCCGACCTCGTAGCTCAGCGAGAGCTTTCCGTCGGAAAAAGCGCCGGCTCCGGAGAAGCCCGTTGTGATATGACAATAGGGTTTGCAGTTGACGCACTCTTTCGTCTGCGCCTTCGGGCAGCGCCTCTTTTCGACGGCCATACCCTTTTCCACCATCACTATTTTCTTTGGGCCGCCTCGGCGAATAAGCTCAAGCGCCGTAAAAATTCCCGCCGGACCCGCACCGACAATAACTATATCTGTTTTCATATATTCCTCCATGTCCATATATTGTGATGAACATCAATATTTCTAAAACCAAAGTACATTTTACATTCAGCATTATACACTAGCAATGTGCAAAAATCACGAAAACCGGATATTTTTCTCTCTATTTTTATTCAGGCAGACTGTAAGTATATTGTTTTTGTCAAAAACACCAAAATGTTTGTATATTTGTTGTAAAAATCATCGATTTTCCTATGCTCAAAAATCGCAATTTTTATTGACCTCGAAAAATCGTTAGTTTAGAATAAACTTGTAAGCACATTGATTTTACACCAAAACCGAATCAGCCACAACAGTTCGAAATAATAAATTTTGAAGGAATGGTGAAGTTTGAAAAAAGTAGCTGTAATTATGGGCAGCGACAGCGATTTACCCGTTGTTGAAAAAGCTGTCGCTAAGCTTGCGGAATTCGGAGTTCCCTGCGAGGTACATGTATATTCGGCGCACCGCACCCCTGCCGAAGCTGCAAGCTTTTCTACAAAAGCACGAGGACGAGGCTTCGGCGTAATTATTGCAGCCGCGGGAAAGGCGGCACACTTAGCAGGCGCGATAGCTGCAAACACAACCCTTCCTGTAATCGGAATACCTATAAAATCTTCTACATTGGACGGCTTGGATGCTCTCCTTGCAACCGTACAGATGCCTTCGGGTATTCCTGTAGCCACGGTTGCAATTGACGGAGCGGAAAATGCCGCCCTTCTTGCTGTTTCGATACTTTCCGTATCGGACAAAACTCTTGCCGCAAAGCTCACCCTTTACAGAAAAGCCGCTGCCGAAAGCGTTCTTGCCAAGAACAAGGCAGTCGAAGAAAAGTTCAATATCTGACTTAACTTAATAAACTCACAATCATTCAAAGGGGAAGAAATCGATGGAAAAGACTTCACAGCTCTATGAGGGCAAGGCAAAAAAGGTTTTTGCGACGACTGACGAGAATCTCTGCATTGTTTCCTACAAGGACGACGCGACGGCTTTCAACGGCGAAAAAAAGGGTACAATTCTCGGCAAGGGCGTTATTAACAACCGCCTTACAAACCGTCTTATGCAGCTTCTAAGCGAAAAAGGAATACCCACACATTTTGTTGAAGAGTTAAACGACCGCGAAACTCTGGTCAAAAAGGTCTCCATCGTCCCTCTGGAGGTAATTATCCGCAACATTTCCGCAGGCAGCTTCGCAAAGCGCTTCGGAGTTGAGGAGGGCATTGTTTTTAAAAGCCCGACTATCGAATTTTCCTATAAAAATGACGAACTGGGCGACCCCCTGATAAACGACTACCACGCGCTGGCTCTCGGACTTGCCACGCAGGCTGATATTGACACAATAAAAACCTATGCGTTTAAGATTAACGACTTTTTGAAGGCATACATGCTCGAGCACGGAATTGAACTTGTCGACTTTAAGCTCGAGTTCGGAAAGCTCCCCGACGGAACCATAGTTCTCGCGGATGAAATAAGCCCCGACACCTGCCGTTTCTGGGATGTTGTCACCCACGAAAAGCTCGATAAAGACCGTTTCCGCCGCGACCTCGGCGGAGTTGAGGACGCTTATAACGAGGTTATGAGGCGTCTTTTGGGGGATACAAAATAATGAGCGGAATTCACGAGGAATGCGGAGTTTTCGGCGTTTATTCAAGCACCGCCCGTGATGTAGCCGCAACCGTTTATTACGGGCTTTTCGCTCTGCAGCACAGAGGTCAGGAAAGCTGCGGAATTGTCGTGAACGACGACGGCGTATTTACCGCTTTCAAGGACACCGGTCTTGTTAACGATGTTTTTACTCCGACTGTAATGGAATCCCTCGGCGAGGGTAAGCTTGCCGTCGGCCACTGCCGTTACGGCACAACCGGCAGCTCGGATCGCAACAACGCCCAGCCTCTGCTCGTTAACCACATAAAGGGAAAGATGGCGCTTGCCCATAACGGCAATCTTGTCAATTCCGCGGAGCTTCGCGAGGAGCTAGAGCTTCAGGGCAGCATTTTTCACACCACAACGGACAGCGAAGTAATTTCTTATATCATCACTAAGGAACGCATTTCCTCCGGCTCCATTGAGGAGGCTGTTAACAAGGCAATGCACAGGCTCAAAGGGGCTTACTCGCTTGTCGTTATGTCCCCGACAAAGCTCATTGCTGCGCGCGATGAGCACGGCTTCCGTCCGCTCTGCTACGGGATAACCCCGGGCGGCGATTATGTTGTCGCCTCTGAAAGCTGCGCACTCGCCGCCGTCGGCGCGACGATGGAGCGCGACCTTTTACCGGGAGAGATACTCGTTTTTGACAAGAACGGCGTTCGCTCGATAACTGACCACTGCGGAATCTGCGAGCCGAGTCTCTGCGTTTTCGAGTATATCTACTTTGCGCGCCCTGATTCGGTAATCGAGGGCAGCAGCGTCCATAACGCGAGAGTTCGCGCGGGCGCCTTTCTTGCGCTCGAGCACCCCGTTCAGGCGGACGTGGTTGTCGGCGTTCCCGACTCGGGAATTGACGCCGCCATCGGCTTTGCCAGACAGAGCGGGATTCCCTACGGCATCGGACTAATTAAAAATCGTTACATCGCCCGAACCTTTATATCTCCGGGTCAGAAGTCCCGCGAGGATAAGGTTCGCATAAAGATGAACCCCGTCGCCGCAACGGTTAAGGATAAGCGTGTTGTTCTGATTGACGATTCAATAGTGCGCGGAACGACCTGCGCGCGAATTGTCGGACTTCTCCGCGAGGCCGGCGCTAAGGAAATTCACCTTCGCATTTCTGCGCCTCCCTTCCTCAATCCCTGCTATTACGGAACCGACATTGACAGCCGAGATAACCTCATCGCCTGCCACAACACGGTTGAGGAAATCGCGAAAATCGTCGGTGCGGATTCGCTAGGCTATCTCAGCGTTGAGAATGTGACAAAGCTTACGGATAATCCCTGCCACAAAGGTTATTGCTCCGCCTGCTTTGACGGGCGTTATCCCACCGAAATTCCGCATAAGGCAAGCAAGAATCGCTTTGAACAGAAGCTCAGCGAAAGGAGCGGAACGAAATGAAAAGCTTTTCCGAAAGCTATAAGGACGCGGGAGTTGATATTACTGCCGGCTACAAGGCTGTTGAGCTTATGAAAAGCCACATTGCCAGAACTATGCTCGGCGCAAAAAGCTCGGATATCGGCGGCTTCGGCGGTCTTTTCGAGCTTGACATCTCTGACACTCCGAATCCTGTTCTGGTCAGCGGAACGGACGGTGTGGGAACTAAGCTGAAGCTTGCTTTCCTCATGGATAAGCACGACACTGTCGGAATCGACTGCGTTGCAATGTGCGTGAATGACATTATCTGCTGCGGAGCCAAGCCGCTTTTCTTTCTTGACTACATCGCCTGCGGCAAAAATGTACCCGAAAAAATTGCCGCAATCGTTTCGGGCGTGGCGGAGGGCTGCGTTCAGTCAGGCTGCGCTCTCATCGGCGGCGAAACGGCGGAAATGCCGGGCTTCTACCCAATTGACGAATACGACCTTGCCGGTTTTTCAGTCGGCGTTGTAGATAAGTCAAAGCTTCTTGACAAAAACGCCGTCAAGGAGGGCGACATTATAATTGCTCTTCCCTCCAGCGGCGTACATTCAAACGGTTTTTCGCTTGTACGCAAGGTTTTTGACGTTGAGCACATCGACCTGAAGGCCTCGATTTCGGAACTAAACGGAGCCTCCCTCGGAGAAACTTTGCTTACGCCTACAAAAATTTACGTAAAACCCATGCTCGCGCTTTTCGAGGCCGTTTCGGTTAAGGCGGTTTCCCACATAACGGGCGGCGGTTTCTATGAGAACATTCCGCGCAGCCTTCCGAAGGGGCTATCAGCAAAGATTGACCGCTCCGCGCTGCGCATACTCCCGATTTTTGATTATCTTGCAAAGACAGGTAACATCCCCGAACGCGACATGTTCAACACCTACAACATGGGTGTGGGCATGAGCGTTGTTGTCGCTAAAGAGCACGCGGAAAAGGCGCTTGAGACACTTCGCGCAAACGGTGAGGACGCATATATCATGGGCGAGGTTATTATTTCCGACGAGGGCGTTGTTATAGTGTGAGAATCACACTATAACAACATTCGATTCAATAATGGCTTGTCGCTCGCCGTCAAACGGCAACCGCGACAAATGCCATTAGCCTCCATTCATTTGGAGCATCAATGAATAAATTGTACGTCAGATGAATGGAGGCTAATATGCTGAAGACCAGAATTGCCGTGCTTGTTTCGGGGGGCGGAACGAATCTTCAGGCGCTTATTGACGCCGAGGAAAAAGGAATATTAAAAAGCGGCAAAATCGCGCTTGTAATTTCAAGCAACGAAACTGCTTTTGCCCTTGAGAGAGCCAGAAAGCACGATATTCCCTCCGTCACTGTTTCGAGAAAATCCTGCGGAACTCAGGCGGAGTTTGAAAGCGCGATTAACGGCGCGCTTAAGGAACACGAAATTAAACTTGTCGTGCTGGCGGGCTTTATGTCAATTCTGTCCGCCGAGTTTGTGAGGAAGTGGGAAAAGCGAATTATAAACGTCCACCCCTCGCTTATACCCTCCTTTTGCGGAGAGGGCTTTTACGGGCTGAAGGTTCACGAGGCCGCACTCAAATATGGGGTAAAGGTCACGGGCGCAACTGTGCATTTTGTTAATGAGATTCCCGACGGCGGCGAGATAATTCTGCAAAAGAGCCTGCCCGTCTTTAAAAACGACAGCCCAGAAAGACTGCAAAGGCGCGTTATGGAACGCGCCGAATGGATTATCCTTCCCAAGGCGACAGAGCTTATCTCCGCAAAGATTTTGAAAGAGGGCGAAAAGTATGGCTTTTGAGATAAACGACATCGGAGCAGTTCTCCGTAAAAACGACTACCCCGGCAGAGGAATTATTATCGGTAAAAGCTCGGACGGAAAAAAGGCTGTTTTTGCTTATTTCATCATGGGCAGGAGTGAAAACAGCCGCAACAGAGTGTTTATTGAGCATGAGGACGAGCTGCAAATCCACCCCTTCGATTTAAGCAAGGTTGAGGACCCGAGCCTAATAATTTACTCTCCCGTACGTGTGCTCGGAAACAAAACAGTCGTCACAAACGGAGACCAGACCGATACAATAATTGATTTCCTGAAAAAGGGCGGCAGCTTTGAGGACGCTCTTGAAACCCGCTGCTTCGAGCCTGATGTACCGAATTACACTCCGCGTATCAGCGGACTTCTCGATTTTGAAGACGGTTTTGACTATAAACTTAGCATTTTAAAGGCTGCGGACGCAGAAGGAAGCGGCTGCAACCGTTTCACCTTCGCATATAAACCTACCGCCGGTGTCGGGCATTTTATCCACACCTATGCTTCAAACGGAAACCCAATACCGAGCTTTAT
Source organism: uncultured Oscillospiraceae bacterium (assembly GCA_964459785.1). Lineage (GTDB taxonomy): Bacteria > Bacillota > Clostridia > Oscillospirales > Oscillospiraceae > UBA2658. Next base: position 86,666 of record CAYWNW010000003.1, read on the forward strand.
GGGAGAGCCTGTTCCTGTCGCAATCGGAAACGATATCGATGTGTTTGTCTGGCTCATCTGGCGGCACCTGAACGCCGACAACCGTGTGTCCCTCTATGTGCGCTATACCGACATCGACAGCGGGATGGCCGAGAGCCGCGTGGTAAATAAAAACGAAAAGGGAGTTTAGCCATGAAAGAATTTGAACTGAAATACGGCTGCAACCCCAATCAAAAGCCGGCCAGAATCTTTATGCAAAGCGGAAACGAGCTTCCGATCTCGATTTTGAACGGCCGACCCGGATATATAAATTTTCTTGACGCCTTTAACAGCTGGCAGCTTGTCAAGGAGTTGTCTGAAACCACCAAAATGTGCGCCGCCACAAGCTTTAAGCACGTCAGTCCAACCAGTGCCTCTGTGGGAACCAAGCTCTCCGAGGAGCTTAAGCGCGCCTGCTTTGTCGATGACATTGAGGGGCTTGACGACTCCCCTCTCGCCTGTGCTTACGCAAGGGCAAGGGGTACGGACCGCATGTCCAGCTTCGGCGACTGGATTGCGCTTAGCGATACCTGCGACACCGTAACCGCGAACATCATTAAGCGCGAGGTGTCGGACGGAATTATCGCCCCCGGTTTCACGCCCGAGGCTCTGGATATCCTTAAGGAGAAGAAAAAGGGCGCGTACAATATCGTTCAAATTGACCCCGACTATATCCCCGATGCGCAGGAGATTAAGCAGGTTTACGGTATCAGCTTTGAACAGGGTCGCAATAACTTTGTGATTAACGCCGAGCTTCTTAAAAACATTGTAACCGTAAACAAAAATCTTCCCGAAACTGCTGTGCGCGACCTTATTATCAGTCTTATCACTCTTAAATACACCCAGTCAAACTCCGTTTGCTTCGCCTTTGACGGGCAGGCAATCGGTGTCGGCGCGGGACAGCAGAGCCGCATCCACTGCACCCGTCTTTCCGGTAGCAAGGCGGATAACTGGCAGCTTCGTCAAAGCCCGATGGTTCTTGAGCTGCCGTTTATCGCAGACCTACCCAGAGCTGTACGTGACAACACAATCGACGTTTATCTTTCCGAAGAGGCGGACGATGTCAGCGGTGAAGATGTCTGGCGTCAATTCTTCACGCGGCAGCCGCCTAAGCTTTCTTATGAGGAAAAGCGCGAATACCTCTCCAAGCTTGAGGGTGTTTCTCTCGGCTCCGACGCGTTCTTCCCCTTCGGCGACAATATCATAAGTGCAAGAAGAAGCGGAGTTAGCTTTGTAGCGCAGCCCGGCGGCTCCGTTCGTGACGAGGACGTTATACGCGAGTGTGATGAGCGAAATATGGTCATGGCTTTCACGGGAATGAGATTGTTTCACCACTAATTATGTAAACCGAGGTGTAATATGAACATAATGGTAATCGGCGGCGGCGGCAGAGAGCACGCAATAATAAAAAAGCTGAAGCAGAGCAATAAGGTTGACATAATTTATGCTCTTCCCGGCAACGGCGGCATTGCCATGGACGCCGTTTGCACCGGAATCGGCGCTTCGGATATTCCCGCGGTTCTGGATTTTGCCAAAAACAATTTGATAGATTTTGCCGTTGTCGCGCCGGATGACCCGTTGGTTCTCGGTTTAATCGACGAGCTGGAAAACATCGGCGTTCCCTGCTTTGGTCCGAATAAAAGCGCCGCGATTATTGAGGGCAGCAAAGCCTTCAGCAAAAATCTTATGAAGAAATATGGTATTCCGACAGCGGATTACGAGGTCTTCTCCGACCTGCAAAAAGCGCTGAATTACCTTGAATCTGCGCCGATTCCGACAGTTATCAAGGCGGACGGTCTTGCTCTCGGCAAGGGTGTTGTAATAGCCATGACACGGGATGAGGCGAAAGCCGCCGTCCGCTCCATGATGGAGGACAAGGTTTTCGGGCAAAGCGGCTCAACCGTTGTTATCGAGGAATATCTTGAGGGTCCCGAGGTTTCCGTCTTGTCCTTTACTGATGGTAAAACCCTTGTACCCATGGTTTCCAGCATGGATCACAAACGCGCTCATGACGGCGACACGGGGCTTAACACAGGCGGTATGGGGACTATCGCTCCCAACCCCTACTATTCTGAGGAAATTGCCGCCGAGTGCATGGAAAAGATTTTCTTGCCGACTATAAACGCCATGAACAGCGAAAACCGCAGCTTTAAGGGCTGCCTGTATTTCGGACTTATGTTAACCACTCAGGGGCCAAAGGTCATTGAATACAACTGCCGTTTCGGCGACCCCGAAACGCAGGTTGTTTTGCCTCTCCTCGAGAGCGATTTGGTTGACATAATGTTGGCAACGAGAAACGGCACGCTGTGCGACGTCGATATTCGCTTCTCAAGCGGCGCAGCCTGCTGCGTGATTATGGCGTCAAAAGGCTATCCCGAGAAATACGAAAAGGGCTTTGAGATCACCCTCCCCTGCCCCGCGCCTGCCGATACCGAAATCTATGTGGCGGGAGCCAATCTTTCCGAAGGGAAACTCTTATCGAACGGCGGACGTGTGCTCGGAGTTACCGCAAAAGACAAGGATTTGCCGAGTGCCGTTAAAAAGGCTTATGAGGCGGTAAATCTCGTTCATTTTGAGAATTCGTTTTACCGCAGGGACATCGGACAAAAGGCTCTTGGGTTCTTAAATAAGGAGGCTCACTGATGGTTTACAGGGTCTATGTTGAAAAGAAACCCTCCGAGGCGCTTGAGGCAAGAGCGCTCTTTGAGGACCTGCGCAGCTTCCTGGGTATTAAGGAGCTTACTGAGCTTCGGATTGTCAATCGTTACGATGTTGAGAACATCGCCGATGAGCTTTTTGAGCGCTGCAAATACACCGTTTTTGCCGAGCCGCAGCTGGACCTTGTTTCGGACAGCTTGGGGTATGCGGAAGACTGCTCTGTTTTTGCGGTTGAGTTCCTGCCCGGGCAGTTTGACCAACGAGCCGATTCGGCAGCCCAGTGCATACAGATAGTTTCGCAGGGCGAGCGCCCGATTGTACGTACAGCTAAGGTCTATATTTTAAGCGGTGAAATTTCCGCAGCTGAGCTGACTGCGATTAAAAACTACGTTATTAACCCAGTTGAGAGCCGCGAGGCCGCTCTTGAACCCTTAGGCACTCTCGCGGTGAAGTTTGAAATCCCAACGGAGGTCGAGCTTCTTTGCGGCTTTCGCGCCATGGAGTGCGAAGATATTTCGCGTTTTATACGCGAACGCGGTCTTGCCATGGACGCGGACGACCTTCGCTTCTGCCAGAAGTATTTCATTAACCTGAAGCGGGACCCGACCATAACAGAAATCAAGATGATTGATACCTACTGGTCGGATCATTGCCGCCATACAACCTTCAACACCGTTATAGACAGTGTCAGCTTTGAGGACGAAACTCTCCAAAGCGCCTGGAACAGATACCTTAAAGTTCGCAGGGAGCTTAATCGCACAAAGCCGATTTGCCTTATGGATTTGGGCACGCTTGCGGCAAAAGCCCTGAAAGCCGACGGTAAGCTTGATAAACTCGACGAGAGCGAGGAGATCAACGCCTGTACAGTTAAAATAGACGTTGAAGCAGAAAACGGCACAGAAAAATGGCTTCTCCTCTTTAAAAACGAAACTCACAACCATCCCACGGAAATTGAGCCCTTCGGCGGAGCGGCGACCTGCATCGGCGGAGCCATACGCGACCCGCTTTCGGGCAGGAGCTATGTTTATGCCGCAATGCGTGTTTCGGGCGCGGCGGACCCTCTCCGTCCCGTTTCCGAAACACTCAAGGGCAAGCTTCCCCAGAAGAAGCTCGTATCAACCGCCGCCGCTGGCTACAGCTCCTACGGTAATCAAATTGGGCTCACAACGGGCATAGTAGACGAGATTTATCATCCGGGCTATGCCGCAAAGCACATGGAGGTCGGCGCTGTTATAGGTGCCGCGCCCGAGGCAAATGTTCGCCGCGAAAGACCCTGCCCCGGCGATATCGTCATTCTGCTCGGCGGCAAAACGGGGCGCGACGGCTGCGGTGGCGCAACCGGCTCCTCAAAGGCTCATGACCTCACTTCCCTTGAAAATTGCGGCGCGGAGGTGCAAAAAGGCAACGCGCCCGAGGAGCGTAAGCTCCAGCGCCTTTTCCTTAATCCTGAGGCTTCACGCCTTATAAAGCGCTGCAACGACTTCGGCGCGGGCGGCGTTTCCGTCGCAATCGGCGAGCTTGCCGAGGGGCTTACCATCAATCTCAACGCAATTCCGAAAAAATATGAGGGGCTTGACGGCACAGAGCTTGCCATCAGCGAATCGCAGGAACGCATGGCGGTGGTTGTCGAGAGTAATTATGTAAACCGTTTTTTGGAACTTGCGGCTGCCGAAAACCTTGAGGCTACCGTAGTTGCCGAGGTTTCGGACTTCCCTCGGCTCGTAATGAACTGGAACGGAAAGTCTATCGTCGATATTCAGCGCAGGTTCCTTGACAGTAACGGCGCCGAAAAGCACATCGACATTGCTCCCGAAAAACCGCAAAGCTTTTTGAAGGAGCTTCCCGCCGACTTTGAAAGTGGAATGGTTGCTCTTGTTTCCGACCTGAACGTCTGCTCAAAGCGAGGACTTTCGGAGCGCTTTGACTCCACAATCGGCGCGGGCAGCGTGCTCATGCCCTTCGGCGGCAGATATCAGCAGACCCCAATTCAGGCAATGGTGCATAAAATCTCCCGAGAGCATGGAGACACATCCACCTGTTCGTTCATTGCCTACGGCTTCAACCCCCTGATAAGTGAAAAAAGCCCCTACCACGGCGCTTATCTTGCGGTTGTCGAATCGGTTTCAAAGCTTATCGCGGCGGGCGCCTCCTTCGAAGACGTTTACCTCAGCTTTCAGGAGTATTTTGAGAAGCCGCTCCGCGACGGTAAACGCTGGGGTAAGCCTCTCGCCGCCGTTCTGGGAGCTTTTATCGCTCAGCTTGATTTGGGCGTTGCAGCCATCGGCGGCAAGGATTCTATGAGCGGGAGTTTTGAAAAGCTGGACGTTCCACCTACGCTTATTTCCTTTGCGGTCACAACGGACAGTATAAAAAATGTCATTTCACCGGAATTCAAAGCAGCAGGCCACAGCGTTTGCCTTCTTAGTCCGATTTACGGTGAGGACGGACTTCCCGAGGCGGCTTCGCTGAAAGAGAACTTTAAAGCCGTGACGGAGCTTATCCACAGTGGAAAGGTCTGCGCGGTGTATACTCCGACCTTCGGCGGCGTTGGCGAGAGCATATTTAAAATGTGCATCGGAAACGGACTTGGCTTTGTCTATGACAGCGGCGTTTCTCTGGAGGATATTTTTGCTTATCGTTACGGCAGCTTTATCCTCGAGATGACAGGCGACGAGCGCAGCGGAATACTTCTGGGACAAACATCTGAAAAAGCGGAAATCGTTTATGGTTCCGCTGTTTTGCCGCTTACAGAGCTGCAAAAGCTCTATGAAGACAAGCTTGAACCCGTTTATCCCTGCAACATTAAAACCGACAACAAGCCCGCAGTTCCCTATTCCTTTGAGCGTAAGGGCATAATCGCAAAGCCGCGAATTGCCTTTGCCCGTCCGAAAGCCATAATTCCGGTGTTTCCCGGAACAAACTGTGAATACGACACAGCGAAGGCGCTTGAAAAGGCCGGAGCCGAGGCTGAAATCATTATAATAAAGAATCTAACCAAGACAAGCATTACCCATTCTGTGGAAGAATTTGCCTCAAGGCTAAAAAACGCTCAAATGGTTGTTATTCCCGGCGGATTTTCCGGCGGCGATGAGCCTGACGGCAGCGCAAAATTCATCACCTCCTTTTTCAGAAACGCAGCCATACGCGATGAGGTTGAGGAGCTTCTAGCGCAGCGTGACGGCTTAATGCTCGGAATCTGCAACGGCTTTCAGGCTCTTATTAAGCTGGGTCTCGTGCCCTTCGGACATATAACGGACACGGACGAGAGCTTCCCTACTCTCAGCTTCAACACTATCGGGCGCCACCAGTCAAAGCTTGTTCGCACAAGAATATCTTCCAATCTTTCGCCCTGGCTTATGAACACCCGTGTCGGGGAGATTTACACCGTTCCAGTTTCGCATGGTGAGGGGCGTTTTCTCGCCGATGAGGATTTAATTAAAAGGCTTGGTGAAAACGGACAGATTGCCACGCAATACGTCGATCTTGACGGCAATGTTACGCAGGATGTCCGCTATAACCCTAACGGCAGCCTCTGCGCGATTGAGGGCATAAGCTCCCCCGACGGCCGTGTCTTCGGCAAAATGGGTCATTCCGAGCGAATCGGCGAGGGACTGTACAAAAACGTGGAGGGGCGCTGCGACATTCGCCTTTTTGCCTCCGCAGTGGAATACTACAAGTAAACTATGCAAGAATTTCCCGTCAAAGCCGAAAGCAGGCAGTTTTCAGCCTTATTTCTTTAAAGTAATTACTTCCACTCGTTGACAATAAAGAAACAATGTGTTACAATTCGGTTACTTAGTATAAATTGCCTTTTTTCCGTGCTAAAGAAAGGACAGAAAATAAATGTCAGAAGATAAAGCAGTAACACTCGAATATAAGGGACATCCGCTTCGCCGCAAGGATAACATGATTTATTTCGGCAGCATGTCCGACAAATACATCATTTTACTTCAGGTTCTTGACACAAAAAAAGTTAAGGACATGGATGTGGCGACAAAAGTTTCGGTATCGCTTCAGCTTACCGACCCCAATCTCAAATCCCGTGACAGCATTGTAAAAAAGAGCGAGAAGGATAGCCTTTATGCGGCGATGGATGTCGCCTCGGTTTGGCTCGACAGAGCGCTTGCTCAATAATTTTCAGCCCTGCGGCAAAAAAATTTGCCGCAGGGCTTGATTTCTCATTGAATATAGTGCAATATATATGAGATAAATATTTTTCGGTTTACAACTATTTCTATTGGGAGGCATTTATGGCTTTGCACAAAGTTAAAAAACCAAACAGCGTAATCGCAAGTGCAAAGAAAAAGAAAATTTGCTTTTCCATTTTTAAATACGTGTTTCCACTTTTTATTCCAAAATCATTTTTTTGATTTTGGTATTTTTTTTGCCCTCCACAGCGAACCTCTCGCCGGGTTTTGTCTTTCTGCACAAACAATAAATGCTAATCAGGCAAAATATTATAACATAATTATGCAATATTTGCTTGCTTTTGCCTGAATATCAATGTATTATATTCATATATACTGCATATTTATTCGGTGGTGAATATTATGATTAAGGTTTTTATAGTCGGCAGCGAAGGCACGAGCGGTCTTCGGCTTCATTCGCGGCTCAGGCTGCGGAAGGATATCGAACTTCTTGAAATAAGTTCGGAGCTGCGCAAGGATTCAGACGAGATCAGAAAGCTGATTGAAATTTCAGATTTCACTTTTCTCTGCCTGCCGGACGAGGCGGCACGCGAAACTATCGCGCTTGCCAAGGGAACGAAGTCAAGAATAATCGACACCTCCACTGCTCACCGCACGGCGGAAAACTGGGCTTACGGCTTTCCAGAGTTATCTTCGAAGCACAGAGATGCAATATACTCATCGAAATATGTCGCCGTCCCGGGCTGCCATGCAAGCGGCTTTATCTCCCTTGTTTATCCGCTTATTTCCTCGGGAATAATAACGACTGATTATCCTCTCTCCTTCGTTTCGCAAACCGGTTACAGCGGCGGCGGGAAAAAAATGATCGCAGAATACGAAAACAAAGAGCGAGGCTCCGAGCTTGAAAGCTCAAAACTGTATGCAATGAATCAGAGCCACAAGCATCTTCCCGAAATATCAAAACAGTGTAGTTTATCGCAGGCCCCTGTTTTTATGCCGATTGTCTGTGACTATTACGCGGGGATGGTCGTCAGTATTCCGCTCCAGACCGCAGCGCTCAAATCAAAGCCTTCTGTTTCGGATATTATTGATGTTTACAAGACGCACTATAAAGGCAGCAAGCTAATAAAGATTATCGAAGATGCGCCCACCGCTATTTACTCAAACACTCTCGCAGGGCGCGATGACATGGAGCTTTACGTTTCGGGCAACGGTGAACAGCTTCTCCTTTGCTCCCGCTTTGACAATCTCGGCAAGGGGGCCTCGGGTGCCGCTATCCAGTGCTTCAATATTATGTGCGGTCTTGAGGAAAGCACGGGTCTTGCGCTGGGGTAAGGCAAGTCGCCCAAAAACAAATTCATTCGGAGGTTAACATAACATGATATATATAAACGGCGGCGTATGCGCGCCTAAGGGCTTTATTGCCTCGGGAATAAGCTGCGGTATAAGAAAGCCCGGCAAGAAGGATCTCGCCTTAATCGTAAGCGAGAAATTAGCGTCCACCGCGGCGGTTTACACTAAAAATCTCGTCAAGGGCGCTCCGATAATCGTAACGCAGCAGCACCTTGAAAACGGCTACTCAAGAGCCATAATTGCAAACAGCGGCAACGCGAACACCTGCAACGACAACGGCATTGAAATAGCAGAGGGAATGTGCAAGCTGGTCGAAGAATGCACAGGAATCCCCCGCGAGGATGTGCTGGTTGCCTCTACGGGTGTTATCGGTCAGAGACTGAGCCTCGCACCGATTGCGGGCGGAATGGTGGAACTTCAATTGGGGCTTGGGGATAATTCGGACGACGCAGCGAGAGCGATAATGACCACTGACACAGTCAAAAAAGAGGTCGCGCTCGAGTTTGTACTCGGTGGTAAACCCGTCAGAATGGGCGCAATAGCAAAAGGCAGCGGCATGATACACCCGGATATGGCAACGATGCTCGTTTTTGTCACAACAGACGCCGCTATTTCTCCCATAATGCTAAATAAGGCGCTTCACTTATCTGTTGCAGATAGCTTCAATATGATAAGCGTCGACCGCGACACCTCGACAAATGACACGATGATAGTCATGGCAAACGGCATGGCGGATAATAAATTGATAACCGAGGATAACGCTGACTTTGAAACATTTTGCGCTGCACTGAGTGACTTGAGTTTAACCCTGAGCCGCGCAATTGCAAAGGATGGCGAGGGCGCAACCAAGCTTTTGGAATGCAGGGTGAGCGGCGCCGAAACCAAGGAAAAGGCAAGAATCGTCGCAAAGTCCGTAATCTGCTCTCCCCTTTTCAAATGCGCCATGTTCGGCGCGGACGCAAACTGGGGCAGAGTACTCTGTGCAATCGGCTACGCGGGTGTAGAGCTTGATGTGACAAAAATCGCGGTAGGCTTCAGCTCGGAGGCGGGTGAAATCAGAGTCTGTGAAAACGGCGGAGGCATCAATTTTTCTGAAGAAAAGGCAAAGCTGGTTCTCTCCTGCGACGAGATAATAATCGACATTTCCCTGGGAGAAGGTGAAGCCTGTGCAACCGCCTTCGGCTGTGATTTAACATACGATTACGTTAAAATAAACGGCGACTATCGCAGTTGACATAATTTTTATCGGAGGCTCTCATAATGGATGAAAAACTAACAAATGCGCAGCGGGCAAAGGTGCTAATCGAAGCCCTTCCGTACATTCAGCGCTACAATAATAAAATAGTTGTCGTGAAATACGGTGGCAGCGCAATGCTGAACGAAGACTTAAAGCGCGCCGTTATGGGCGACATTGTTTTGCTGTCGCTAATCGGAATCAAGGTCGTCCTCGTTCACGGCGGAGGGCCGGAAATCAGCGACACTCTCAAGCAAATGGGCAGAGAAACACAGTTTATCGACGGGCTGCGCGTTACCGACAAGGAAACGGCGGAGGTCGTGCAGATGGTACTCGCGGGCAAGATTTCGAAAAATCTTGTCAATCTCATCGGCAACATGGGCGGACGTGCGATGGGTCTTTCCGGAATGGACGGGCACATGATTGAAGCCGAGAAGCTTCGCGACGATCTTGGTTATGTCGGCGATATTGTCAGCGTTGACCCTACGCCTATTCTTGATGTGCTCGACAAGGGATATATCCCTGTAATTTCATCAATCGGTTACGATAAGCTTGGCAACAGCTACAACATCAACGCGGACACCGCCGCCAGCCGCATTGCGGGAACGCTAAAGGCCGAAAGCCTAATTTCAATGACCGATATTTCGGGGCTTCTGCGCGACAAGGACGACCCCGGCTCCCTCATTCCCGTCGTCAATGTCAGCGAGGCTCCTCATCTGATACGTGAGGGCATAATCTCTGGCGGTATGATTCCGAAAATTGAATGCTGTATTGAGGCGATACGCCGCGGAGTTAAAAAAGTTTTTATTATCGACGGACGTGTACCCCATTCAATACTGATTGAAACACTTACGGACGAAGGCATCGGCACAATGTTCGTCTAATCGGTTTACATAATTAGGAGTGTGACACTATGGATATAATTGAATCCGACAAAACATACGTCGCCAACACCTACGCAAGAGCGCCTCTTGTGGCGGAGCTGGGCAAGGGCGCACTAATCGGTGACGAGGGCGGCAGAAGCTTTATTGACCTCGGCAGCGGAATCGGAGTTAACGCCTTCGGAGCCTGCGACGACGAGTGGATTAAAGCGGTTGAAACCCAGCTTCACAAGCTCTCTCACCTGTCAAACCTTTATTATACGGAGCCTCAGGCTCTGCTTGCCCGTCTTCTCTGCGAGAGAACCGGTATGAAGAAGGTCTTTTTTGGCAATTCGGGTGCCGAAGCAAATGAATGCGCCATTAAGTGCGCCAGAAAATACTCTCACGACAAATACGGCGAAGGGCGAAGCACGATTATTACGCTCACGAACAGCTTTCACGGGCGGACAATGGCTACCCTCTCCGCCACGGGGCAGGCCGCGATGCACGTTCACTTCGGTCCCTTCCTTGAGGGCTTCGTTAACGCGCCGGCAAATGACTTTCCCGCGCTTGAGGCGCTCTGCAGCGGCAGCGTTTGTGCTGTTATGATGGAGCTGGTTCAGGGCGAGGGCGGCGTTATACCGCTCGATAAAAGCTACGTTGAGGCGGCGGCAAAGCTCTGCGCCGAGCGCGACATTCTTCTAATTATCGACGAAGTGCAGACAGGAAACGGAAGAACTGGAACGCTCTATACTTATATGCAGTATGACATTTCGCCAGATATAATAACCACCGCAAAGGGTCTGGCGGGCGGGCTCCCGATGGGCTGCACCATGCTCGGAGAAAAGGTTGAAAACACTCTTTCAGCTGGAACTCACGGCTCGACCTTCGGCGGAAACCCGATTTGCGCGGCGGGCGCTCTCAGTATAATCTCAAGGCTCGACGAGTCTCTTTTCAGCGAGGTTCGCAAAAAGGGAGAGTACATAAAGGCGGAGCTTGAGGGCGCGAAGGGTGTAAAATCCGTTACCGGTCTGGGCTTAATGCTCGGAATTGAAACCGAAAAGGACGCAAAGGCTCTAGCACAGGAATGCTTAGACAAAGGCGTAATCGTATTAACGGCGAAAAGCAAGCTAAGGCTGCTTCCGCCGCTGAACATTAAACAGGAAGAGCTTGAAAAAGCCATACAGATTTTGAAGGGAGTACTCGCACAATGAAACACCTGCTAAAGCTTTCCGACTTAAGCTCGGAAGAAATCGTCGGAATCCTTAACCTCGCCGACCAGCTCAAATACGAGAGGAAAAACGGCATTGAGCATCACCATCTAAAGGGGAAGACGCTCGGCATGATTTTCCAAAAAAGCTCAACCCGCACAAGGGTCAGCTTTGAAGTCGGCATGTATCAGCTCGGCGGAAACGCTCTGTTTCTCTCCTCGCGCGACCTTCAAATCGGGCGCGGTGAGCCTATTCAGGACACGGCAAGAGTGCTCTCCCGCTATCTTGACGGCATTATGATAAGAACCTTCGCGCAGCAGGAGGTTGAGGATCTCGCGAAATTCGGTTCAATTCCCATAATCAACGGGCTTACGGATTACGCTCACCCTTGTCAGGTGCTCGCAGACCTCATGACCATACGCGAATACAAGCACAGCTTCAAGGGTCTTAAGCTCTGCTTCATCGGTGACGGAAACAACATGGCAAACAGCCTCATGGTCGGCTGCATAAAAATGGGAATGTCCGTTGCCATCGCCTGTCCCGAAAACTACAAGCCGGACGCAGCGCTCATGAAATGGGCAGCCGAAAACGGTGATTTTGTATGCACCACTGATGTTCTTGCCGCGGCGAAGGATGCCGATGTTGTTTACACAGATGTCTGGGCCTCCATGGGACAGGAGGGCGAATCGGAAAGCCGCGTCGTCGCCTTCCAGAACTATCAGGTTAACGACGCCGTTATGGCGGTTGCAAAGCCCGATGCGATTGTTCAGCACTGCTTGCCTGCTCACCGTGAGGAGGAAATAACCGAGAAGGTCTTTGAAGCTCACGCAACCGAGATGTTTGACGAAGCGGAAAACAGGCTCCACGCCCAGAAGGCCGTTTTAGTCAAGCTCCTCGGCGCCAGATAGAGCCATGAGTAAGGTTTATTTGGTTTTGGAAAACGGCCGCGTTTTTGAGGGCGAAGGCTTTGGCGCGGCGGGTGATACTATCGGCGAGCTTGTGTTTACCACGGGCGTTGTCGGCTATGTCGAAACTCTGACAGACCCGAGCTACGCAGGGCAGATAATAATGCACACCTTCCCCGAAATGGGCAATTACGGCATTATTCATGAGGATTACGAGAGCTGGAAGTGCCACGCTCGCGGGGTCGTCGTTCGAAACTGGTGTAAAGATCCGTCAAACTTCCGCAGTGAGGAAACGCTGGACAATTTCCTGAAAAATCAGGGTGTTGTCGGAATCTGCGGAGTTGACACGAGGGAGATAACCCAAATTATCCGCGAAACGGGCGTCATGAACGCACTTATAACTAGCGTTAAACCCGATGGTGTTCCCGAAGCTGTCAAGAACTATACGGTCAAAGGTGTTGTCCCCGAAACCAGCACAAAAAGCCCTTACATCGTCGCTCCAAAGGGCGAGGGGCGCTACAATGTCGCCCTTATCGACTACGGCGCAAAGCGCAATATCATCCGCGAGCTTGCCGAGCTCGGCTGTAAGGTGACGGTTTTTCCTCAAAGCACGAGCGCCGAGGAAATTCTCGCAGCAAACCCCGACGGAATCATGCTCTCAAACGGAGCGGGCGACCCTGCCGAAAACACGGCGTGTATAGAAGAGATAAAAAAGCTTCTCGGCAGAGTTCCCATTTTCGGTATTTGCCTCGGTCATCAGCTTCTGGCTCTTGCCGCAGGCGGAAAAACCGAAAAACTGCGCTACGGTCATCGCGGCGGCAATCAGCCCGTCAAGAATCTCGAGAGCGGACGAGTTTACATAACTTCTCAGAACCACGGCTACGCCGTTCTCTCCGAGAGCCTTGACCCGAGTGTTGCGGTACTAAGTTATGTAAACCTTAATGACAACACCTGTGAGGGACTTGACTATCCGTCGCTCAGGGCTTTTTCCCTTCAGTTCCACCCCGAGGCTCATTGCGGTCCGCGTGATATGCGATTTGCCTTCAGAAAATTCTTGGATTTAATGGATGGAGGTAAGGACAATGCCGCTCGATAAACAGATTAAAAAGGTGCTGGTCATCGGCTCCGGCCCTATCGTAATAGGACAGGCGGCAGAGTTTGACTATGCCGGAAATCAGGCCTGCCGAGTTCTGAAAGAGGCGGGTCTGAATGTCGTTCTCGTCAATTCCAACCCGGCGACTATCATGACTGATACAACACTCGCCAACGAAATTTACTTAGAGCCGCTCACCGCGGAAACCGTCAAGCGAATCATCGAGAAGGAGCGCCCCGACAGTTTGCTGGCTTCCCTCGGCGGACAGACCGGACTTACCATAGCCATGCAGCTCAGTAAGGAAGGCTATCTTGAAAAAATGGGCATTCGCCTGCTCGGTACTTCTGCGGAGGCCATTGACAAAGCTGAGGACAGGCAGCTCTTCCGCGACACAATGCTGAAAATCGGCCAGCCTGTTATCCCCTCAGATGTTGCAAACGAGCTTGAACGCGCCGCGGAGATTGCCCGCGAAATCGGCTATCCCGTTATCATCCGCCCCGCTTTTACGCTCGGCGGAGGAGGCGGAGGCGTGGCTTTCAACGAAGCAGAGCTTAGGGTCATAGCACGCAACGGGCTTATGCTCTCCCCTATTACACAGATTCTGGTTGAGCGCTACATTGCGGGCTGGAAGGAAATTGAGTTTGAGGTAATGCGCGACAAGGCCGGCAACGTAATCGCCGTTTGCAGTATGGAAAACTTTGACCCTGTTGGTGTTCACACGGGAGACAGCATAGTTGTCGCCCCCGCTATGACCCTCTCTGACAGGGAATATCAAATGCTTCGCTCCGCTTCTCTCGACATTATAACCGAGCTCGGTATTGAGGGCGGCTGCAACTGCCAGTTTGCACTAAATCCCCACAGCTTCGAATACACCGTTATTGAAGTCAATCCCCGTGTTTCGCGCTCCTCAGCTCTTGCCAGTAAGGCAACGGGTTATCCGATTGCGAAGGTTGCGGCAAAAATCGCTCTCGGCTACACTCTCGACGAGATACGCAACGATGTAACCGGCAAAACCAGCGCCTGCTTTGAGCCGACAGTCGACTATGTGGTCTGTAAGCTGCCTAAATGGCCCTTTGATAAATTCGTGGTAGCAGATCGCACGCTCGGCACCGCTATGAAGGCAACAGGCGAAGTTATGGCAATCGCCCCCTGCTTTGAGGCTGCCATTATGAAGGCTGTCCGCGGCGCAGAGCTGGGGCTCGACACTCTCAACCCTAAAGCTCCGTGTTCGGTTGACATAATTACCGACATAGCGCTAGTCAACGACAGGCGGCTGTTTACTGTTTTCAGTGCACTTAAACAAAAAGTCAGCGTTGAAAAGATTAACGAGATAACAAAAATCGACCCTTGGTTTTTATATAAACTTAAGAATCTCGCAGATTATGAGATTTCAATTTCCGCAATGGGCCTGACTGAGGAAAGCTACAAAAAAGGCAAATATTACGGCTATACGGACAAAGCATTAGAGCGTATTTCCTGCGGCAAGGTGCCGAGCCCCGCAAAATATTCCTACAAGATGGTTGACACCTGCGCCGCGGAATTTGCCGCAGAAACTCCATATTTCTATTCCTCCTGTGACGCCCACTGCGAAGCTCGCCCCTTCATAAAAGGCTTAAAGGAGCGCGTTATAGTCCTCGGCAGCGGACCTATCCGCATCGGACAGGGAATTGAGTTTGATTACAGCTCCGTTCACTGCGTGAAAACCCTCAAAGAGCTTGGGTACGAGGTCGTTATCATCAACAACAACCCCGAAACCGTTTCCACGGACTTCGACACAGCGGACAGGCTCTATTTTGAACCGCTCACCTTTGAGGACGTTATGCAGGTAATCGAGGTTGAAAAACCCTTTGGCGTTGTGGTCGCCTTCGGCGGACAGACGGCGATAAATCTGACCCACGCTTTGAGCGACGCGGGGATAAAGATACTGGGCACCTCCGCCGAAAGCATTGATCTTGCGGAGGACAGGCTGCGCTTCGACGCGCTTTTGGAAAGCTTCAATATCCGCCGTCCGAAAGGACTTTCGGCGGTCAATATGAACGAGGCTCTGGGTGCCGCCGAAACCCTCGGCTACCCTGTTCTGCTGCGCCCCTCCTACGTTATCGGCGGCCAGAACATGACAATTGCCTACACGGAGGATAATGTTCGCCAGTACATGAACATCATTCTCGCTCAGGGTATCGAAAACCCTGTTTTGGTCGACAAATACATGATGGGCACAGAGCTTGAGGTTGACATAATCTGTGACGGTACGGATGTGCTGATACCGGGAATAATGCAGCACATTGAGCGAGCAGGCGTCCACAGCGGCGACAGTATCGCGGTTTATCCTCCGTATAATATCGGCGATAAAATGCTGACAAATATTATCGAGGTTTCCACTAAGCTCGCCCTTGCGATGAATACGCGCGGTCTTGTCAACATCCAATACCTCATCTACGGCGGCGAGCTTTACGTTATCGAAGTCAATCCCCGCGCCTCGAGGACGATTCCCTACATCAGCAAGGTCACCGGACTTCCGATGGTTGATATAGCAACACGCCTCATGGTCGGTCAGAGCCTCAAAAATCTCCCCTACGGCACAGGTCTTTATAAGCAGCCGCCCTATGTTACCGTTAAGGTTCCCGTTTTCTCCTTTGAGAAGCTTCTGGGTGTCAACTCCGCGCTCAGCCCCGAAATGAAGTCCACGGGCGAGGTGCTCGGTATCGGCAAAACCCTTGAGGAGGCGCTGTTTAAAGGGCTTCTTTCGGCGGGCTTTCACCTTGACTCCCACTTAAAAAGCAGCGAGAAGGGGGTCTTTATCAGCGTCAACAGGCAGGATCGCTTTGAGCTTCTGAACCTCGCGCGAAAGTTCGACGAGCTTGGCTACAAGCTCTACGCAACGGATGGTACCGCGCACGAGATTGAGCGTCTGGGCGCCGATGTGACAATTGTCGGGAAGCTTAAAAGCGACAACAATGTTCTGGGTCTACTGGAGGACGGAAAAATATCCTACCTAATCATGACGGGCACAACCGAGCCGAACTATGTAAATGACTACATCCGTATAAATCGCCGTGCCCTGCAGCTCTCCATCCCCTGCCTGACTTCGCTTGACACAGCAAACGCCCTTGCGGACATGCTTTCGAGCCGCTACACCGAGCACAACACAGAGCTCGTGGACATTGCCCACATGAGAACAAAGCGCGAAACCCTGCCCTTTGTAAAAATGCAGGGCAGCGGCGACGATTACATCTTTTTCGAGAATTTTGACGGCAGCATTTCCTGCCCCGAATCGCTCAGCACCTCGCTTGCGGACAGGCACTTCGGAATCGGCGGTACAGGTATAGTTCTCATCGAGCGCTCGGTTATAGCGGACGCAAAAATGCGCATCTTCAACGCCGACGGCTCGGAAAGCGGCATGGCGGGCAACTGTATGCGCTGTGTCGGCAAATATCTGCATGACCGCGGAATAGTTCCGAAGATGGAAATGAATATTGAAACCGAAAGCGGAATAAAGGAGCTGACTCTCTACTCCTTCGGCGGTGAGGTTCGCTCAGTACGCGTAAACATGGGAAAGGCCGAGCTTAATCCCGCTAAAATTCCCGTTAAACTCGACGGTGAGCGGGTTATTAACCGCAGGCTCAAGGTGGCGGACGGCGAGTATGAAATAAGCTGCGTGAACATGGGCAACCCCCACTGCGTGGTATTCTGTGAGAGGGTTGACCGCGTGAATATCACGGAGCTTGGTCCGCTCTTTGAGTATGACCCCCTGTTTCCCGAGCGCACAAATACGGAATTTGTCCGCGTAGTGAACGGCAACACGCTCAAAATGCGCGTCTGGGAGCGAGGCAACGGCGAAACTCTCGCCTGCGGAACGGGAGCCTGTGCCGCGGTTGTTGCGGCCGTTGAAAACGGCTTTTGCGCGAAGGGCGAGGATGTAACCGTCAAGGTTCGGGGTGGTGAGCTTGTGGTTAATTACTCTGACGAGGCGGTGTATATGACTGGCAACGCAAGTCTTGTTTTCAACGGTACCGTTGAGCTATAAATAAAAACTGATTTAGCTTAAAATTAGCAATGGGATGACTTTTTCAGTCATCCCATCTTTTTGTTGTCTGAGAGCTGACAGCACTTTAAAAAACATTTCCGTTATAAGCTGAAACAGCCGTGAAAAAGCTATCAAAAGCCCCCGCCTTCGCATAATGTGTAGCGAATAAGAGTATTCACACCTTGTGGAAGGGACTGAAACACTATGAACGACCAACGTATTTTACGATATTTTCTTGGGGGAAACACCTCAAGCGGCTTCTACTCTCTTTACGACAGCTTCGTATCCCCATCTGACGATTGCTTTCTATGGGTCATTAAGGGCGGTCCCGGCTGCGGTAAATCAAGCTTCATGAAAATGCTTGGCAGCGCAGCAGAAAATGCGGGCTTCAGCGTTGAATACGCTGTGTGTTCCGGAGACCCGGGTTCGCTAGACGGAATCTCCATCCCCGAGTTGAAAACAGCGTATATGGACGGTACAGCTCCGCACACGGCCGACACCCACATGGCCGCGGTTGATTCCGCCTATATAGACCTTGGCGCATATTACGACTATGAAGCAATCAGCGACTGCAAAAACGAGCTCAAGCAGCTTTACGGCGGCTGCGCAGCGCGTTATAAAAAGGCTTATTCTGTTTTTTCGGCAGCCGGAGCAGTTCAAAACGGATGGCAGGACGAATTTTCAACGCAGTCGGAAAAAGAGGAGGCGGTTAAGCGCGTCAGCGGAATAGCGCTTCGGGAATTCGGTAAACGGCACAGGGAAAAAGGTCTGATTAAGCGGCGTTTTCTTAGCGCTCTCACCTATAACGGGCTCTCTTCTCTGCCCGAAACCTCGGCGGCACTTTGCAATCGCTTCTACGTTTTTGAAAACAGACTAAGGATGGCAGCACCGGCTCTGAACTTCCTTTGTGAAGCGGCGTCCGAAGCGGGACATGACGTAATAGCATGTTTGAATCCCCTGACTCCTGAAAAAATCGAAGCCGTACTGTTGCCGTCCCTTTCGCTCGGTTTTATTACCGACGAGTGCGCCTTGAACAGCGGACTTGACGCACGCCGTATAAGACTTGACGCGCTTGCGGATGTTGAAAGACTTAAAAAGACCAGAGCCGAACTGCGAAGATGTGAGAAACTGACTGAGGCGCTTGTAAGCGAGGGTTGCTCAAATCTTCACGAGGCGAAACTCATGCATGATGAAATAGAGAGGATTTTTAATCCAAATGTTGATTTTGACGGGATCGGCGCACTTGCACAAAAGCATCTGAAAGCACTTGGAATTTAAACACCTGTACCTATATGAACAGAAAATCGATATTGAATGAATCAAGACGCAGAGCTTATTGCACTCTGCGTCTTGTGGTTTTCCGTATAATATTTATTGCTTTAAATCCGAGCCTTCGGGGCTTTCCATGATTTCTCGGACAATGCTTTCTATGTCGAGCTGAAGATCTTTTTCGCTGCTGTCCTGCTTATCTTCGGAGACTCTTCCTTTTTTATTAACTCTCAAAGTCGGTTTTTCGAAGTGACGGCGCAGAGTTTTATCGCGGCGTTTTTGCAGCCTTCTCTCCTTCCAGGCGTCCCTGCGGGCATATCTGTCGTCCCAGGCGTCCCAAAGCTCAAATTTCAGACGCTTGAGCTTAGCCACAACAAGTTTGATAAGCCTTACGGCAAGAATGGCAAAACAGATAAACGGGAATATACCGAGCAATACGGCAATAAGACTGAGCCTTGCCACATAATCCTCCGACACTCTCGCGGCGTTTTCCCAATAGGGATAAATAACGCCGGTTGTGGCCATTGAGCGGTCTCCGAAATTTTTAAACATCCCGTAAATGGCAGGCAGCGAGTATCTGGAGCTATTTTCAACAACCACAGCCTTTTGCGCTTTGAAGCTCTCTGCGAGCAGGTTTTTTCCAAAATTTGAAATTGGGTCGGGCATAGCCACTTCGTAGCAGCTGATTGACGTTGTTTCCTGAAATGAGGCGAACGTGGAATAAGCCATAAATACCACAGGGTCACCCGAAAAGGCTTTATTTGAAAACTTGTCGGTTTCCCTGCGGACAACGCCCGCAACATAGTACGGTGTTCCGCCGATTTTTACCGTCATTCCCTCCAGAGAGGTTCCGCCGAAGAGCTTCCATGCAAGCTCATAGTCCAGCACCACTCTGTCCTTCATCAAATCGTCCTCGGAGATAAAGCTTCCCGAGAGAAGCTCGTAAGGATGAAACAGAAAATAATTACCGTCTACGCCGATTGCTGTTGCTTCGGATGAATCACGATCGCCTGAAACGGTCAGACTGCCCACAGCGGAGTAGCAGTCAGTCCAGCTTTCTCCTTCCTCCCGTGGCTCAACTCCTGCGTCGTTAAGCTTGCCGTCAATGCCCTTGCGAAAGGCGTTTATAGTATCTGCGGAAACCCCGCCGCCGACAGGGAAAAAGCATGAAAGCTGTGCAAAGCGTTCATCGCTTTCGCCCGCCCAATATTTAGCCGCCTGCTGGCTCAGTAAAATTCTGCTGTAAGAACCGGCGCGCAAAAGACAAGCTCCGATTAGAATCAGAAGGAGGGCGTTTACCGCGTAAAGCAGTATTCTCTTTTTGTTTTTCAAAAGCGCCGCTCCTTTCGATATGCCTTAAAATATTCGATAAAGCAGTTAATTTGCTTTTAGTCCGCCAGACGCACCTGCGAGCCGGGTTCTATCGGCTTTGTTGAAGTCGTTATAACCATGTCGCTTGTGGTAAGCGCGCCCGAAACAGCTGTATTGACATCGTCGCTGGCCAAAACCTTAACGTCAATGCGTGTCGCGATATACCTGTTGCCCAAGGGGCTGCTCTTTGCCACAACTGTGAGCACGAATTTTCCGTTATTGTCGGAACGGATTGCGCTGTTCGGTACAAGCGCGTCATAGCTGCCGCCCCGCTCACCTATCGAAACTGCAAGTTGCGTACCGCTTTCAACCTCCCCCTGAAGCTTGAAGCTGAGGATTTTGTTTGTCCCGGGGTTTTGGGGGTCTGTTTTTATCGCAATCAGGGTAGCGCTGATATCTCCGCCGTAGTAGTAGTCTGTAATTTCGGCGGCATCACCGACCTTAACCTTTTTGCTTTGCTCGTTTGTGACAGAAAAGCTCACTCCGTAGCCCATGTCCGGCACTTCGATGGTCATCATAACCGCGTCTGCCTCCGCAGTTTTACCCGCAGAAACATTGACCAAGGCAACTATTCCGTTTACTTTACTTTCAACAGAAGCGCCCTCGCCGCCCGCTTTCAGTTTTTCCAAATCCTCTTTCTTTTCGTCGATTTGCTTCCTTTGCGCGGCTAAGTCTAAAGCGGCGGAAGCGGCGGTCTTACCGTCGGTTTTCTGCTTTTCAGCCAGATCGAACATTAAATCTTCGAGAGTTTTCTGGGTTTCTTCAACGGTAGTCTGCGCCGCATCGAATTTTGTTTTCTTTTCTTCGAGCTTCTTCAATGAGGTACTGTAACTGTTGTAAATTGTCTGAAGGTTAAGCAAGGTATCCTGCTCCGTTGCAAGCTTGCTTTTAAGAGTATAGTAATTGGAATCGGCACTTGCCGCGGCGTAAAGCGCCGAAAGCGCGCTTTGTAAGGAGCTTATGTTAAGCTCGATGGTGTGAACGGCGTTGTAGGCGGCGGTCATCGCCGTAATAGTGTCCTCTTCATAGGTCAAACCTTCGGCAAGTTCCGGGATGTATGAAGGCTTAGATGCCGGGAAAGTTGCAAGCGCAAGAAGCGCGGTATATTTCTCATAGAGGGCGTCCTTATAGACCTGCAGGTCCTGCTGCTCGCTTGCGGGATAGGTTTCCCTCCATGCCGTGGCGCAATCTATAAAATTGTCGTAGTCTGTCTTATAAGCGAGCATTGCCGACGCGAGCTTTTTCTGTGCAGCGCTGATTTCACTTCTTTTTGCGGAGATTTCAGCCGAATTTTCCGCGCCGCCCGAAAGACCTGAAAGCTGCGACTCCAGGTTTGCAATTATTGCCTTCTGCTGAGTAATTTCAGCATCCGCCCTGTTCACATTTGCCTGCGCGGCGGCATAGTCGGCTTCCGAGTAGGTGTTTGCATCCCTCGTTGCCTTAGCCTTTTCCAGAGCCTTTTGAGCGAGAGCAATGTCTCGGTTTTCCTTTGAGTAGTCGCTGTCATTTGCGTTTAAGAGTGCCTTCTGGTATGCAAGCACGAGTGCGTCAAGAGCATCCTCGGCCTCCCTGAGCTGAGAGCTTTCCGCATCGGAATACAGAACCAGCGTATCGCCCACCTTGACCTCGTCCCCCACCTGTACGGGAACTGAGAGCACCTCGCGGGACTGCTCGCTCTTAACCTCGTAACTCTCCATTGCGGTGACCGTACCGCTCCCGCGTATCTTGGCGTTTATCGCGCCGGACTGAACATAGCTAGCTGCGACCTCCGCCAGCGAATGGTTCATTATGGTATTTGAAAAGAAGGTCAGTACGAGCATAACCGATAAAAAGATGATGGCTGCGTTTTTCACCCAGGCCCTCTTTTTGACTTTCTGATCCGTCATAGATTTCTTCCTTTCAACTGGTTTACATAATTATTAGGTGCTTGCTTCATATATCAGCCCTTAACCGAGCCCGAGTTTGTAATACCTTCAACAAGCGCCTCCTCGCCGTGGAGAAACAGCAGAAGAGACGGAATCATATAGATAGTCGCAACAGCGAAGGCAAGTCCCACCTCGCTTGCGTTAATCGTGGACAGGAAAACAGAAAGCGGCTGTTTTGTCGCGTCCGGCAGCAAAACTATCGGCTGCTCAACCATGTTCCAGTAATCGATAAATACAAGAATGGCGATTGAATACAGCGCGCTGCGGCACTGGGGCAGGCATATTCTCGTGAATATGAACCACTCCCCTGCACCGTCCAGTTTGGCGGCTTCAATGAGGGATTTGGGTATTCGTCGCATGAACTTCGTCAGCAAAAACACGCTGAAGGGAGCAAAAGCGCCCGGCAATATAATCGACCAGCGGGTATCCAAAATTCCGAGCCAATCCGACACAAGATAGTTTGGAACCAGCGTAACCTGACAGGGCATTAACATCAGTATAACATAAAAGAAGAATAGGAAAGTCTTTATTTTTCCCCGATAACGGGTAAAGCTGTAAGCCGCAAGCGTAGCTATTGCAACCTGAAGCAGAACGATGGGTATGACCAATAAAACCGAGTTCCAGAACTTTAAAAGATAGTCGGGGCTTTTTATAAGCGCCGTTGCGTACTGGTTGAAGGAAACCTTATCGGGAATGAATTTCAGGTTTACCTGCTCGGAGATATAGGTTTTTGTGGAGCTGTTCGCGTTTTGAAAAACCGCCCCGTAGTTTGCGGAGATTTCGGACTGCGACATAAAGGAATTGGTAAAGGTAAGTACCGTCGGCAGAAGGAAAGCTATCGCGAAAACTGCCGCAAGCGCAGTGAGCATTCCCCTGCCGAAATAGCGTTTCTTTTTCATCCCTCCACATCCTTTCCGAGCTTGTCCTCAAAGAAGAACAGAAGAGCGATTATCACGACCATAACGAGCGCCATCAGCACAGCCGCGGCGGAAAGCTTCTGGTAATCCAAAGCCTTGAAGGTGTTATTCATAAAGTGCTGAAGCATATACAGGCTTTCAACCGGATAACCGCCCGAAAGCAGATAAACCTCGCGGAAGACCTTGAAGGAATTTATAAGTGACAGTATCGTGACAAAAAGAATTGTCGGTGAAAGATACCGCAGAGTTATATTTTTAAACTTGAACCACGGCGTTGCACCGTCAATGTCGGCAACCTCTATAAGCTCCTTCGGTATATTGTTTAGTGCCGCCATGAAAAGAATCATGTTATAACCGAGGTTCTTCCAAAGGAAAAGCACGACAACGACAAGCTGCGCGTATTGAGATTTAAGCCAGTCGACTTTGACGATACCGAAAATTGCCAGAAAGTCGTTCAAGCTGCCGTTATTGCTGAAAATAACCTGCCAGATCAGAACAACAGAGGCAACCGGGACCATCATCGGACTAAGAAAGAAGGTTCTAAACTGGCTTTTCAGAGGAATTCTGGCTTCAAGCATCTGCGCAAGCAGAAATGAAAGCACAACCGCAAGCGGAACCGCAACCAAGGAAAAGGTTGCCGTATTCTTTGCTGCGGTCACGAAGGCAGAATTTTTAAACAGCGAGATGAAGTTTTTCAGAAAGACAAATTCATGCGAAATCGGATTATTGATAACGGAATAATAGACTATTACAAAGAAAGGTACGATGAAGAACACGGCAACACCCAATATGCTGGGAGAAATAAACGCGAGGTCGCGCAGGCGATCCTTTTTGCGTTCATCAAGCTGCTGCCACTTTAATCTCATCGTACCTTCCTCTTTTTCCGCTCAGACTCGCAAAACAGTTTGCTCTTTGAGCGTGCTATCTCTGCTCGTTTATATAGATGCTCATGCGGCTCTGAATGATATCAGCCACCTGGTCAACAGTCTTTTCGCCTGAGAAGAAAAACGCCGATTCCTCGCTGATAATATCGAGCAGGCTCTGGTCGTAGACCGCCGTATGTTTAACAGAGTTAATCATATCAACAATCTGATCGGCTTCTTCCTGAGTAATTGCATAGAATTCTACCGACATATCGCCGCCCATGCTCATTCCGCCTGAGGATACGGGAACTTTGTTGCCGTTTTCATCAGTAGTATACTCCTGAACCATCGCTTCCGCAAGCTTCTTGTCAAAGGCCTTTTGGCTTATCGGGTAGCCCCAGGAGAGGTTTTCCTGATAGTCCTCCGAAAGGAGAACGCGCATGAATTGCCAAGCGCCTTCTTTAGCCTTGCAGGCGGTGGTCATCGCAAGTCCGCCGTTAATCTGGGCAATGTTGCCGACTCCTGATTCAGTCGGCAGACCTTTAAAGGTTATTGCCCCGCCGAACATTGCCTTGTAGTACTGATAGCTCTGGAAGTCGCTGGCGTTGAATATGCTGAAAAGCTGACGTCCTTCGCTGACAAGCGTGGCAGGATCAACCCAGTCCTCCCCGTCCGAGCTTTCTTCAATCTTCTCGGGGAAGCTCTTTGCAAAGGTCAAAAGCTTCTTGAACTCATCGGAGTTAAAGCTGCACTCGCCTGTTTGCCAGTTCATGTAGTTATCCATATTGAGCATGCACAAATACTGAAGAACGCTGTCTCTCGTCATATATGAGCCGAAGGGAGAGTCTGCTTCGGGGTGTTCATCAATTATCCTCTGCATATCGTCCATGGTCCAGCCCATTTCGGTTCCGACAACGTCGGGAGAGCCGACAATTGACAAAACACTGAAGCTGGAAACCAGCTGATAGAGCTTGCCTTCGGTCTCAACAGCATTCAGAATGCCGGGCATCAGGTCTTCGCGGCTCAGCTCCGAATCGCTCTCTATGTAAGGGTAAAGGTCCTCGAGTAAGCCCTTTGCGGCATACTGCTTATACGGCAGATTGGAAATATCAATCATGTCGGGAATGTTTCCGGCAATAATTTCGGTATTCAGCTTCGTAATACCCGCTGTGTAATCCTCGTCTGTGTTGAACTCGGAATAATCGGTAATTTCGATTCTGTAGTCGGGATTGGTTTTATTAAACTTAAGAAGCTCTTTTTTGAGATTCCAGTCCACCCACATAGTCGCAAGTCGGAGTGTTGTTTTCTGCTTGACTTCGCTTCTCGGTGTTTTAATAAGCGTTATAATTTCAAAGGAGCTTACTCCGTCGTCACTGTAGCTGTTGGAGATTGCAAATACGTTTCCATCGTCCTGAACTGTGCTGAATCTGATATTATCACCGTCCACATCACAGTTGAGCCAGGTCAGAATTTTTTCGGGAACAGCGGTAACCAAATCATAGCCGAAAAGCGAGGAGCTGTCCGTGTAGCAGAAATCGTACTTATCACCGCCGTCGCTTGTGTTCCAAACGCTGTTGGGAATGGTATATTCCTTGCCCCAGTCCTTGGTGTTCAGATCGATAACCTTGAGAATTGTTTTGTAGGTGCCGTCGACCCCGGCATCCATACCGCTTGTTGAAACTCCCATGGAACCGTCTTTGAGCTTAATTAGGCTCGAAATATATCCGTCCACCGAAACCTTGAACAAAAACTTTGCGTCATTGCCGATAACGTAAACAGTATTGTTTCCGTCTGAAATATACACATTTCCGGCATCGTCTGTCAGCATGTAATTGATATAGAAGCTGCCGCCGCCGTCTTTGCTGTCCGCACTCGCGGTGCTGTCAACATACTGGCTCAGGTCAATGCTTGCAAGTTCCGCTCCCGTGCTCGACAGCTTGCGGATTATACTCTGTCTCTCATCGCTTACATAGTACTGATAGGGGTCATCCTTAGTCTCGTCAAAGCCTTCGGGCAAATCAAAAATAGTTTTGCTTATACTCTCGGCTACCCAGACATTTCCCTGTGCATCTGCAACGAGTCTGTCAAGGCTTGAGTAGCTGTACTTGTCCTGCGAGCCTTCAGTCGGAACGTAGTCAGCCAGCTTGTGGTAATTTGTTCCGTCCTTACCGATTGCATAAATGAAGGTCTTATATGTAATATCCGAAACCTCAGGGTCTGAAGTTGCGGGAGCGGGAACCGCTTCCGTTGTCGTAACTGTCGTTCCGGCAGCGGAGCTTACCGTTATGTCAGATGCTGAGGACTTGCTTTGATACAAAATGCCGCCGTTGTTATAAGCGTCAACCTCTTCCTGTGTCGCCTCGGTGCCATCCGAATGTACGGGGACGTAAGCTGTGAAATAAACCGTATCCCCCGATAAATAAGGATTTGAAATGTCCGTTATCTCCTTAGGGACGCTGGTATATTGAGGTACATACACAAATTCCGACAGAGCCTCCTGCCCGTCATTTCCGGAGTTTCCTCCGCAGGCTGTAAGGGGAACCGCCAAAAGCACAAACGCGAGAATAAGTGTAGCTGCCCGTTTAAGCGCACTATTCTTTTTCATCTAATCTCTCCTTAAAAAACACCTTATGGTGTATGATTCGTATTAGTACACCTGTCAATATATCACCGCTTACGATTACTGTCAATCCTTTAAGTTATAATGTTCTTATGACAACCTTGCGCATGATGTGTTATTTGACGTTAAACCCGAAAATATGTTCCTTATTTTCCATATTATATTTCAGCTGAAGTTAGGCTTATGTTTTTTGGCGGAAACATTTCAGCGTTGAATAAGGTTTACATAATTATTTATATGTGAAGCTGCCGACTTAATTATTCTCAATCGCCAAAGCATATGTTTGAGCAGGAAATAAGAAGAATGCCCTGAATTTATGTTGAAGATTTATTGCCTGTATTTCCCTATTTATTCCTTTATTTTCCTAGGTTTTTGGCAATTCAAAAGTAAACTTTTTATTAACATTCGGCGTATTTGTACCGTTTCTGTGATATCTGTCATTATTTCCTGTAATTCTGATATTTGTTGTGCATTATTACTAATTATATATATGTCCGCAAGCTTGACATAACTGCTCAGACCTGCTAAAACTAACTTGTTGCAATGCTATATGCTTGTGTCAATCAATTCGATTTTTCTTTTAATATTTTTTGCTCGTCATAATGAGGCGGCTGCCGCGATGAGCAGATTTGGAGTATTCATGAAAGCGACCTCACACTTTGCAATGGCTCACCTGCTCTTTGCCGCGCTTCAAAACCGCGGGATTTATCTTAACCGAGTGGCCTTTGTTTACGGCAACATAGCGCCGGATTACAAGCCTTCAATGTGGGTTTCACCTCATTTCGGCAAAGTATGCTCCCGTGCAAGCTCTGAAATATTGACTGAGCTTTCCGAACTTCCCGTGTCAGTCAGCGGAAGGGTCGGCGCCGAGTACTCAAGACAGCTCGGATATATGTGCCATTTTATTTGCGATTATTTCTGTTTTGCCCATAATGAGGATTTCTACGGCGGACTTAAGCAGCACGCCGCTTACGAAAATGAGCTGGATGCTTATTTTCGGGGAAACTGTCTCAAGCTGCTGGACGTGCACGGTACCGAACAGATACATACTCTTTCAACCGCCGACGAAATAATAAATAATGCGGAAGATGTGAAAGCAGAGTATCTCGAAATCGGTCACAGCCTAAAAAACGATCTTTGCTTTGCTTTTAGCCTCTGCGTTCAGTCAATAGCAAGCATCGTTGCAATTTCAAAAAAGGTTCCCGCAGCGGCCATTAACATTGAGCTTGACAACGGCAGAACTGAACTCAAGGGCTACGCCACCGGCGACAATCTTATTTTCCGAATGTTCTTTTATAAGTATCGGAACTACAATCTCTTCTTTCTCCCCGAATTTATACCGCCCATCGGCGCATACTAAACAAATAATTATCCTCAGAAGATTAAAAAGCACTCCTTGTTCAGCTTTGAATAAGGAGTGCTTTGTTTTTGTATTTTTCCGCTGAAGCGGTTTATTTCACGGAGCTGATATACTCGATAAGCTCGACAACCTTGTTGGAATAACCCCACTCGTTGTCGTACCAAGCTACGAGCTTAACAAACTTCTCGTTGAGCATGATGCCTGCGTCCGCATCAAAAATCGAGGTACGTGCATCGTGGATGAAGTCGGAGGAAACAACGAGCTCGTCAGTATAGCCCAGAATTCCTTTGAGCTCACCTTCCGAAGCAGCCTTCATAGCTTTGCAGATTTCTTCATAGGTAGTTGCCGTTTTAAGATTGACAGTTAGGTCAACTACGGAAACATCCAGTGTGGGTACGCGGAAGGCCATGCCTGTAAGTTTTCCGGAAAGCTCGGGGATAACCTTGCCGACTGCCTTTGCGGCGCCTGTGGAGGACGGAATAATGTTGCCTGAGGCAGCTCTGCCGCCGCGCCAATCCTTTGCGGAGGGGCCGTCAACCGTGCGCTGAGTTGCGGTGGTGGAGTGAACCGTGGTCATAAGGCCTGATTCAATGCCGAACTTGTCGTTAATAACCTTAGCCAGAGGTGCAAGGCAGTTTGTCGTGCAGGAGGCATTGGAGACGATGTTCATTTCGGGCTTATAAGATTTGTTGTTAACGCCCATGACGAACATCGGAGCGTCAGCCGAGGGAGCGGAGATAACTACTTTCTTCGCGCCCGCCGCGATATGTGCGGAAGCCTTCTCGACGGTTGTGAAAAGTCCTGTGGATTCAACGACGAAATCCGCGCCGACACTGCCCCAGGGGAGCTTTGAAGGATCCTTCTCGCTGAAAACAGGAATGCTCTTGCCATTGACAATAATGCTGTTTTCCGTATGGCTCACTTCGCCCTTAAAGCTGCCGTGAATCGTATCGTACTTGAGCATATACTCCATATAATCCGGGGTAATCATGTCATTGATTCCGACAAATTCGATGTTCTCGTTATCCAGTCCGGCGCGGAAAACAAGCCTTCCGATTCTTCCGAACCCATTGATGCCTACTTTAATTTTGCTCATTTTTATTCCTCCTAATCAGCACATTCTAAACGTATGGTACATCTGATACATTTAATATACTACAAAAGTCTTTCCTTGTAAACAGCTATCGCACAGTTTTTTAAACTTTTGTGAGATAGAAATTGCTATTTATCCACATTGCGGGTGAAGGAAACGCCGTCCTTATGCAGATATATGTCAAGCGTGACTCTGTCGGCCCTTATTAGGCTTTGCGTATATTCATAAATCATACCCGTTTCCGTTCTGGTTCTTCTTTGTACGGAAAAAGCGCAATGCCCGGGTCTGCAGCCCAGCATGTCCGCCTCCTCACGTCCCAGAACGACAGCCTCGTAAGAGTCAACTGCGGAGGCGGGAGCTATGCCGACTTCGTAAAGCAGGCTGTAAAAGCTGTGCGTCCTAAGAAGCTCTCTGGTAAGCTTCGGATAAATATATTGCGGATAAAATGAGGTTTCCAGAATAAGCGGCTCGCCGTTTACGTTTCTGATTCGCGTAAACTTGTATACCGCTTTTTCGGCAGAGTTAAGCTCAAGCACCTTAACCAAATCAGGTGTGGGTGTTATTACAGAAAACTCAATCAGCGTGGAGGACGGCGTGAGTCCCATGGAGCTTATCTCAGAGGTAAAGGAATAGACATTCTCGGTTTTGCGCCGCATTTTCGGTTCGGCGACAAAGGTTCCCCTGCCTTGCTTGCGCACAACAAGTCCTTCGGATTCGAGTGAGCCGATAGCCTGACGAACCGTACTGCGGCTGATATTGAAGGTTCTGCAAAGCTCCGCTTCGGAGGGCAGAAGCTCACCGGCACTTAGAGTGCCGGCAGTAATGTTGCGTTTTACAATACTAACAAGCTGAGAATACAGCGGAATGTCGCTGTCCAGCGACAAAGTGCTGAGAAGAACAGGATTTGTTTCCACTAGGTAAGTCCCCCTAACAGTAAATACATGTCATAATAATCATTATAAGCAAAAAACCAAATAATACAAGCATTATTTGAAAATTCGGGAGATACTAAGCACAACTCACAGCTAAATGTTCTTGACAACAAATGAAATAAATATTATAATCAGTCATGCTAAAAGCCATGGTCGATGGCCCTTAAGACGCCGATTGGCGTATTTGGAGGGAGGGAAATGAATGTCAGAAGTACGCGTAAAAGAGAACGAATCTCTGGATAGCGCTCTTAAAAGATTTAAGAGAAGCTGTGCTAAGTCCGGAGTTATGTCAGACCTCAGAAAAAAGGAATACTACCAGAGTCCCAGCGTAAAGCGCCGCAAAAAGTCTGAGGCCGCAAGAAAAAACAAGAATAAGCACACATTTTAATTAAGTTAAGAACACTGATCCCGCCTCTTTTGGGGCGGGATTTTTGCAAATGTATCTTACATCAAACCCGTTCGGAGGACAGAGCAATGCAGAATTTGGCGCAAATCGGATATGTTTTGGCTTCCGCGGAGGAGCTCAATCTGCACAGGACCTTTGAATGCGGTCAGTGTTTCCGCTGGAACTCGGACGCAAACGGAGTATATGTCGGGGCCGCGGGCGATAAATGCCTGAAAATCTGGCAGGAAGGCGATCAAATAATCTGCAATGCCGAAATAGATGACATCTCCTTTTGGCAAAATTACTTTGACCTGGATACCGATTACGGCGACAGCCTCCACTGCTTTTCCGAACCCCAATATCTCAAGACCTGCGCCGACTTCGGCAAAGGAATTCGAATACTGCGTCAGGAGCCATGGGAGACGCTGTGCAGCTTTATAATTTCCCAGTGCAACAATATTCCCCGAATCAAGAAAATAATATCCTCGATGTGTTCCGCTTTCGGAGAAGAAATCGGCTGCGGGCTTTATTCCTTCCCCCGTCCCGAAAAGCTTGCCGCACTTAGCGAAGGCGACCTTGCTCCCCTTCGGAGCGGTTACCGCGCCGCCTATATATTAAATGCGGCACGTGCAGTATACGAAGGCTCGCTCGACTTTGAGGCGCTATCGGCAATGCCCTCGGATGAGGCGTTCGCGGAAGTTAAAAAAATTCACGGCATCGGCGACAAAGTTGCAAACTGCTTCATGCTTTACGGTCTCCACCGCATGGATAGGTTCCCCGTTGACGTCTGGATGAAACGCGCGCTTGAGCGTCATTTCCCCAAAAACTACGATCCTTCCGTTCTCGGCCCTTACGCGGGACTTGCCCAGCAGTACATATTCTATTACGCTCGGACAAGCGAGGGCAGGAACAATTTTGAGTGTTCGTGACAGGTATACTTTTCTTCGTAAACTAGCCACAATTATTCAGCCTGAAACTGCGTAAAATATTTGCAGTTTCAACGGTTGACAGCCTGTCCGCCAATGGAGTACAATGTTCAAAATATATAAATGAAAGGGAGCGGTTAAAGTGGAAATGAGCAAAGCATACACCGAGCGCTTCGTCGGTGAGGGTCTTACCTACGACGATGTCCTCCTTGTCCCCGCCGAAAGCAGCGTACTGCCCGCTGACATTGACCTTACAACAAATTTAACCAAGAAAATATCGCTTAGAATCCCCCTTATCAGCGCCGCTATGGACACGGTCACCGAATACCGCATGGCGATTGCGCTTGCGCGTGAGGGCGGAATCGGCGTCATTCACAAAAACATGAGTATCGAAGCCCAGGCTGAGCAGGTTGACCTCGTCAAGCGCTCCGAAAACGGCGTTATTACCAATCCTTTTTCTCTGACGGCAGATCGAACAATCGGCGAAGCAGACGCGCTTATGGCAAAGTTTCGCATTTCCGGCGTTCCGATTGTGGACACGGACGGAAAACTCATAGGAATTATCACAAACCGCGACATGAAGTTTGAAGAGGATATGTCCCAGCTTATAGCCGACGTAATGACCAAGGAAGGGCTTGTGACCGGCAAAGTCGGTACCACTCTTGAAGAGGCAAAAAAGGTTCTTCATACAAATAAAATCGAAAAATTGCCCATCGTGGACGAAAACGGTCGTCTTCGCGGGCTTATCACAATAAAAGACATTGAAAAGGCTCTCGCCTACCCTCACTCGGCAAAAGACTCTCACGGACGTCTTCTCTGCGCGGCGGCAATCGGCGTCACCTCCGACCTCATGGAGAGAACAGCCGCGCTTATCGACGCGGGCGTTGACGTTCTTACTCTCGACAGCGCTCACGGACATTCCCAGAACATCCTGCGAAGCGTTGCCAAGATTAAAGAAAAATACCCAGATGTCCAGCTTGTCGCCGGAAATGTCGCAACAGCCGCCGGCACCGAGGCACTCATAAAAGCGGGAGCGGACTGCATAAAAATCGGAATCGGTCCCGGCTCAATCTGCACCACCCGCGTTGTTTCGGGTATCGGTGTTCCTCAGATGACGGCTGTGCTCGAGAGCGCCGAGATGGCCGACAAATACGGTATTCCAATCATCGCGGACGGCGGAATCAAATATTCGGGCGACATTGTTAAGGCAATCGCCGGCGGCGCTTCGGTTGTTATGCTCGGCTCTCTCTTCGCAGGCTGCGAGGAAAGCCCCGGCGAAACAGAGGTATATCAGGGTCGTCAGTTCAAGGTTTACAGGGGCATGGGAAGCCTGGCCGCCATGGCAAAGGGCTCGCGTGACCGTTATTTCCAGGAGGACAATAAAAAACTTGTTCCAGAAGGCGTTGAAGGGCGTGTCCCCTATCGCGGCGCGGTTTCGGATGCGATTTTCCAGCTGATGGGCGGTCTTAAATCAGGCATGGGTTACTGCGGCGCGCCTAACATTGAAGCTCTGCGCAAGAACAGCAGCTTTGTCCGCATTACCAGCGCGGGACTTAAGGAGAGCCACCCCCACGACATTTACATCACAAAGGAAGCACCGAATTACACCATGAATCCCTAGAAACAGACAAAAGGCTGCCGCAACGTATCCACTGCCTTTGCGCAGGCGAGAAGCTTAGGTTCTTTTTTCTCCCTGCAAAAAGCTCATCGGATTATTTCGCGGCGGCCCTTTTTGTGTTGCGAAAACACAGAGCTCCGTGTATAATGAAGTTTGTTTCATAAATGAATTTGCAGCGGTTCGGAGGTGCGAGGTGGATACGAAAATCAACGAGCTTCGTAAGATGATTGAGCATAGCGACAACATTGTCTTCTTTGGCGGCGCAGGTGTTTCCACAGAGAGCGGAATACCCGATTTTCGCAGTGCGGACGGGTTGTACAATCAGAAATACAAATACCCTCCTGAACAAATTCTCAGCGGCAGCTTTTTGAAAAGCAACCCCGAAGTGTTCTATGAGTTTTACCATGACAAGCTCGTTTTGCACGATGTTAAACCTAACAGAGCGCACTACAAGCTTGCGGCGCTTGAGGCCGAGAGAAAGCTTAAGGCCGTAATAACGCAGAACATTGACGGACTTCATCAGCTTGCGGGAAGTAAAAAGGTGCTTGAGCTCCACGGAACAATTCACAGATTTTACTGTTCCTCCTGCGGGAAGGAATATCCTTCGGAGATGGCAAACTCCTGCTCCGGTGTTCCCCGCTGCGTCTGCGGCGGCGTTGTCCGTCCCGATGTTGTGCTATACGGAGAGCAGCTCGACGACGATGTTCTTACCGAATCCGTACGTTTAATCGCCGCTGCCGACCTTCTTATTGTCGGCGGAACCTCACTGAACGTCTACCCCGCCGCTGGACTTATCAGATATTACAAGGGTGATTGGCTCGTTTTAATAAATAAGGAACCCACAGCCTTTGACAGCAGCGCTTCACTCGTAATTAACGACAAAATCGGCGATGTCATGGCTCAGGTCTGACATATTTAATTTTCTCATTTCCCCCGAAAGGACTGATAGCAATCAGAATTGATGTTCTGAACGTAAAGTTTGACAATATAACAATGGCTGAAGCGACCGAAAAGGCGCTCAAGCTCATGGAACGCAAAGACGCGGCCTATATAGTCACACCGAATCCTGAAATCGTAATGCTTTCAAGGCAAGACCCGAATCTTTTAAGCGCGGTTAACCATGCTTCAATTGTTCTGCCCGATGGTATCGGAATTGTGAAGGGCGCAAAAATTCTCGGCACTCCTCTTAAGGAAAAAATTCCAGGAATCGAATTCGCGGAGACTCTTTTCGCTCTCATGGCTAAGCGCCGCATGTCCGTTTTTCTTCTCGGAGCTAAACCGCAGGTTGCAGAACTGGCGGCGATGCGCTTAAAGGAGCGCTTCAAGGGTTTAAATGTAGTCGGCACCAATGACGGCTACTTCACAGATGACGCTCCTGTTATCGAAAAAATCAACGATGTATCTCCCGACCTTCTGCTCGTGTGCCTCGGCGCTCCGAAACAGGAGCTTTGGATGCAGAAAAATGCACCGCTGCTTGACGTCGGTTTAATGGCGGGTCTCGGAGGCTCGATGGACGTTTTCGCCTGCGTTGCCGAGCGCGCTCCCGAGAGTTGGAGAAAGCTCAATCTCGAGTGGCTATATCGCCTCAAGGAGGACCCGAGCCGTGCGGGACGAATGATGAATCTGCCGAAATTCGGCTTTGCCGTTGTCGGGAAAAGGATTTTCGGCAAAAAATAATCGGGACAAGGAGTAGAATTATGAAAGGAAAGCTCATAGTTTTCGAGGGAATAGACGGCAGCGGAAAGTCTACCCAGTTTAAGCTTCTTACCGAGAGGCTTGAAAAAGATGGCCTGCCCTTTCGCAAGCTTGTTTTTCCCCGTTACAAGGAAAGCTCCTCCAGTCTTCTGCGCTCATATCTTGCGGGCGAATTCGGCAGCAAGCCAAACGATGTGAACGCTTTTGCCGCCTCAACCTTTTTCTTTGTCGACCGCTTCGCCTCTTACAAGACCGACTGGGGCGAGTTTTATAACAACGGCGGCCTGATTATCTGCGACCGCTACACCACCTCAAACGCCATTCATCAGGGCTCAAAGCTGCCCGAAAACGAGCTAAACGCTTTTTTGGACTGGCTGTATGATTTTGAATTCCGTTTAATGGAACTTCCCCGTCCCGACGTCGTCTTATACATGAATATCGACCTTGAAACCAGCCTTCGCCAGATGAAGGCAAGGCAGGACGCCACGAACACGAAGGGCGACATTCACGAAACAAGTTCGGACTATTTGGCCGCCTGCCTCCGCACGGGAATGATTGCCGCGGAGCGCATGGGCTGGAATAAGGTTGAGTGTTTAAGGGACGGCGCAATGCGCGGCGTTACTGACATTCACGAGGAAATATACAATACTGTGAAAGGGGTTTTGCGGTAATGGTATATATTCTTCTCGGCGAGGGTTATGAAGAGATTGAGGCCGTTACACCCTGCGACATTTTAGGGCGCGGCGGAGTTGCGGTGAATTTTGCCGCCGTCGGCAGTCAAAAATGTGTTGCCGGCTCGCACAAAATCACAATCTGCTGCGAGCTTCTTGCAAGAGATATTACTCCCCATCCGAAGGATTTATTTGTAATTCCCGGCGGGATGGGCGGTGTTAATTCAATACAATCAGACACAGAGACAATGAAACTTCTTCGAGCCGCCGATAAAATCGGAGCGGAGTTTGCGGCAATCTGCGCCGGTCCCTCCGTCTTGGCGCAGCTCGGACTTCTTGAGGGCAAGCATATCACCTGCTATCCGGGTTGTGAGGAGCTTATGGACGGTGCCGTTTGCGACAGCACAAAATTAGTCGCTTCTGACGGGACTCTTATAACAGGACGCGCGCCCGGTTCCGCAATCGACTTCGGTCTTGCGCTTCTTTTTCGTTTAAAGGGCGAAGCGACGGCAAATAAGATAAGAACGGAGCTAGTGTACTGAAAGTTGGATAAACAGACATTTCGAGCCGAAATCTCGGCGCGCATTGCGGCGCTTGGCAGCGATTATATCGCTGAAAGCGACAGAGCAATTCTCGAAAGGCTCCTTGACCTTCCCGAGTTCATCAATGCTCCGCGCGTTTTCACCTATCTGAGCGTCGGGCGCGAGGTTGATACTGTGGGTTTAATTGAGCACTGCCGAAAGCTGGGCAAAATTCTCGCGCTCCCCATTAGCTCCGAAAACGGTATAATGAGATTTGCTCTTCTCGAAGGTCCCTTAAGCGAACTTCCCGTCGGGCGCTACGGTATCCCCGCTCCGAAGGACAGCTCGCCCGAGCTTATCCCCGAAAGGGGCGACATCATCATCGTTCCAGCCCTCAGCTGTGACGATGAGGGTTACAGGCTCGGTCACGGCGGCGGATATTACGACAGATACCTGGCTGCCTGCAAGGCATTTTCCGTGGGTCTGTGCCGTGAGGCGCTTATGACAGCCAGGCTCCCAAGGGATGAGTTTGATATTAGACTTAACTGCCTTGTTACCGAAAAAAGGATTGCGAGGCCCAAATAGGCCCCGCAAATAATAAGTGCAATTTCTATAGTTCTATTTAGGCTTAGCAGCAGCGCTCACGCTCGCAGCCGCAGGCGTTGCCGCCTCCGCAGCAGCAGGCAAGAACTACAATAATTACAACTACCCACAGGCAGCTGTTCATTCCACTTCCGCATCCAAACATTTTTATATCCCTTTCTCCGCGCACAACTATCTTTTTCTGCCACTCTGCGCGGTGAGTAGGCTGTAAGTTCAAAAACATAAGAAAGGCAGAGGCTTTGCCTCCTTGTTCGCCTTACGACCCATAATATGCCTTGAAACAATTCGCGGTTACAGCGGCGAAATATTCAAATCAGTTAGGAGTTTACCGATGTCAGACAAAAATTACAACGATGAAAAAAATTCCGACTTTGACGGTGCCCAGTCAGGTCAAGTCGGTAATAATGCAAAAAAGCGCGAAAGCCCCATCAGTAAAAACCGCCAGAAAAAGACCGGCTGTCTCGGCGGACTGATGTATTTTATATTCATCGTGAGTGTCAGCGTCATTCTCGCCTGTCTGGGCTGGATGGCGGCGAGCGATGTCCTTGCCCTTAATAAGGGCTCGGAGGCGATTGAGGTTACTCTGCCTGAAGAAATCTTCACGCAGAAGGAAGTTGACATCAAGGATTCCGACGGCAATGTTACGGGAACTGACACAATTAACGTCGCGGATATCGGCAAGGTCGCCGATATACTCAGGGACGCTGGAATCATTAAGTACAAGGCGCTTTTTACAATGTATTCCGGCATTTCGGACGCGAAGGAAAAAATGGACCCCGGCACCTATACCCTTAACACGGAATACGATTATCGCGCAATTGTTAAGAAAATGCAGTTCGGCAGCGACTCACAGGTACGCACAATGGTCACCTTCCCCGAAGGCTTCACCATGAAGGAGATCTTCACCCGTCTTGAGGAAAACAAAATCTGCAAGTACGACGACCTTATGGAGTGTGCCGCAACAGTTCAGTTTAACTACAAGTTCCTTGAAAACGTACCTTTGGGCGACGCTTCCCGTCTGGAGGGCTTCCTGTACCCCGACACCTATGAATTCTATCAGGGCATGACACCCGAAGCCGCCATCGATACCTTCCTTCAGATTTTCCACTACAAGCTGACCGCTGAAATGTGGACACTTGCGGAAAAGAAAAATCTTACAATGCGCGATATAGTCAACATCGCCTCGATGATTGAAAAGGA
The DNA here is from genome assembly GCA_964459785.1 of uncultured Oscillospiraceae bacterium. Lineage (GTDB taxonomy): Bacteria > Bacillota > Clostridia > Oscillospirales > Oscillospiraceae > UBA2658. The sequence goes on from CAYWNW010000003.1 coordinate 124,139, forward strand.
AGCCGCCAATGACGACGAGCGAGCCACAATCGCAAGCGTTATCTACAACCGTCTCAAGGCAAATATGGCACTCGGAATCGACGCGACCATTCAATACGCCCTCCCCGAGCACAAGGAAGTGCTGACAGAGGCGGATCTTGCGATTGACAGCCCCTACAACACCAGAATGTACACCGGGCTGCCTCCTACGCCTATTGCAAACCCCGGGTTTCCCTCAATCATGGCGGCCTTGAAGCCCGCGACAACGGATTATCTTTATTATGCGCTCGATACGGCAACGGGAACGCACAAATTCTTCAAAACCGCCGCCGAGTTTAACGCCTTTGTGGCGACACAGGACTACAGTAAATAATTTTTCAGAAGATAGCGTGATGGATTTCACGCTATCTTCTTAATAACCGAACCGGGAGGAACACACTTGAAAACTGAATTATTGGCCCCTGCCGGAGATATGGAACGCCTTGTTATGGCTCTTCATTACGGAGCGGACGCGGTGTATTTGGCCGGCACCGAATTTGGAATGCGAGCCGCAGCGGGGAATTTTGACGAAGAGACCATGCGCCATGCGGTTGATTTGTGCCACAAAAAGGGTGTTTCCGTTCATGTTACCTGCAACACTCTTCCGCGTGAGTATGAGCTTGTCCGTTTGCCGGCTTATCTTGAGTTTCTCGAGGACATCGGCGTTGACGCCCTCATAGTCGCTGACTTGGGCGTAATATCAATGGCAAAAAAATATGCTCCGAACGTCGAGCTTCACATCAGCACCCAACTCGGCGTGGTAAACAGCGAAACCTGTAAGATGATATATGACATAGGGGCTTCGCGGGCTGTTTTGGCAAGAGAGCTGAGTTTGAACGAAATCAGGCAAATACGTGCAAATTCTCCTAAAGATCTTGAGCTTGAGGCCTTTGTACACGGCGCAATGTGCGTCTCATTTTCAGGGCGCTGCTTGCTCAGCAACTACCTGACCGGGCGTGACGCGAACCGCGGCGAATGCGCTCAGCCCTGCCGCTGGAAATATCATCTCGTTGAGGAAAAACGCCCGAACGAATACTTTGAAATTACCGAGGACAACGGAACATTTATCATGAACAGCAACGATATGTGCATGATTGAGCACCTTCCCGAGCTCATTGACGCAGGCGTGACAAGCTTCAAAATCGAGGGGCGTATGAAGTCCGCCTATTATGCGGCCGCTGTCACAAACGCCTACCGCCACGCGCTTGACGCGGCAATTCAGGGAACACCGCTTCCCAAGGTCTGGGTCGACGAGGTCGATAAAATCAGCCATCGCAACTACTCAACAGGCTTCTATTTCGGTGAGCCGGGCCAGCACTATTCCTCAAGCGACAGTATTTATTTCGCCACAGCCGATGTATGTGCTGTCGTTGAGAGCTGCGATGAATCGGGCAATGCAGTACTTACCCAGCGAAACAAGTTCTCGCTGGGCGATACGCTTGAGCTTTTAACTAACGACGGCGAGCCGCTTTGCTTCACGGCGGAGAAAATACAAAACAAGGACGGTGAGGATATAGACTCAACTCCGCACCCCATGATGGAGCTTCACATGAAGCTTCCGAAGTCCTGCGCTCCCCTGTCAATGCTCCGAAAACCAAAATAAAAAATGCCGCAGAATTTTCTGCGGCATTTTATGTACAGAGGCCTATTGCTTTGAAACCTGCCCTGTGCGAAGCTGTGCTGAGAGCGTTTTTTATCTGAGACAGTTTGGAACCCCTGTGAGGAGAATAGTCTTGCTAATCATCAGCAGTCGTTGTTGTTGCAACCGCCGAGTCCGCCGCAGCAGCAGGCAATGAGTACAATGATTACAATAACCCAAAGGCAGCTGTTATTTCCGCACATAAGTTTTTTCCCTTCTCCGCACAAGATTTTGACTTTCACCCGTCTGTGCGGTAAGCGGGCAGTTTCGTGATACTTAAGTGCAGGCTTTTCGTCTTTCGGTCTATTTTATGTCATTATTTTCTCTGCTGTTACAGCCGGGCGCGGTTTGCACAGCGCAGCAGCTGCGCTCATTCTTCCAAGCCGTGCAGTTTTTTTCAAACAAGTAAACGCCACGAAATAATCCGTGGCGTTTAAACCGGTCAGTTCAAGTCTTGAAGGGACTTTTAAATCTTGCTGTTGCTGACCGCTTCTCCGAGCAGCTGCTTTCGCTAAACGCCAAAAAGCTTTGAGGCTCTCTCCAGAACCAACGCAAGCTCCTGTCTGGTCAGCGCCTCGCGCCATCGATAATTGTTGTTTTCCCCGCCGAGAAAAAGCCCTTTTTCCACCGCCCAAGAGCAGGCGCTTTCCGCCCAGTCGGAGGGCTTGTCCGTGTGCTCCGCGTCCTTTTCGGGCTCGCTTTCCTTCCCGCTCATGAGCTTCGTGAAAGGAAAGTTTTTTCCCGGGCAAGCCGTCTGGTTAAAGTCAGAGTGTCTTGCCGTAACGATTGACGGATAGCGTAAGGCGATGTCCGAAACTAGGTCTATCCCCGCCTTAAGCTGCGCCTCGGGCATTTCCTCAGTTTCAAAATTGCCCTCAAAGCAAACGCCTATCGAACAGTAATTCCAGTTTGCCGTGTGTCCCCCGCACATATTTTCGGGTCTGCCCGAAAAAACCTCGCCGCTTTTGGAGACAAAGTAATGATAGGCTATGCCCGCCCAGCCTTTTGAAAGGTGGTAAGCGTGAATTCCCTCCGCCGTTGCGTTTGAGGCGGCGGCGTGGTGTAAAATCAAGTGTGTGGTCACACTGCGGGGCGTCAGCGCATACGCCCAAGCAAAATTACTGCTGATTATCTGCATCGTCTTTTACCGAAAGCTGCTTTGCGATTTCGTGTGAGCCGGTTGCCGCAAGTCCTGAAACAACACCGACGGCGATTGCCGTCAAAGGGTCGTTTGCAGGAAATCCGGGCATCACCCTGAGCCCTATGTAACCCATAATTGCGCCGCATATACCGCATATTACGGGAATCCATTTGTTTTCAAGCGGTGTAGCTTTAACCGCCTGCGCTACGAGGTAGCTTATTATTGTTATTACCGCTACATAAACTATTTGCGTATTCATAATATCCCTCCGTTACTGTGTCCCTTCGACAATATTCATCAACTCGCACAAATTTGCACGCAGCTGTGCAAAGGCACTTGTAATTTGCACAATAATATTGGATTTGATAAAAATCTGTGGATAATTTGTGAACACTGTGCTATACTTGCAATCACAAATAACGATAATCCTTATGTATAAAATCTATATAAATTACCTGTGTTTTTCATGAAAGGTATGCAATGGAAATGTCTTTCAGCCCCCACAAGCTAACCTACACCCAAATGATTGTGTTGAGCTTTTTCTGCCTGATTCTTACGGGCGCGCTTATACTGTGCCTGCCCATCTCTTCCCGCGACCACAGCTGGACTCCGTTTATCGACGCGCTTTTCGCCGCGACTACCTCAAGCTGCGTGACGGGACTCGTTGTGGTTGATACCTTTACTCACTGGTCGGTCTTCGGACAGGTAATAATTCTCATCCTCATACAAATCGGCGGGCTGGGAGTTATGACCTGCATTGCAATGTTCTCAATTTTCCTTAAAAGACGGATTCCTCTCGGCGAGAGGCGTCTTCTCATGCAGTCCGCAGGCTCGCTCGAAATCAGCGGTATCGTTAAGCTTCTGCGGCGTATCCTCATCGGCACGGCAATTGCCGAGGGCTGCGGCGCTGTTATTCTGTCATTTGTATTTATCCCCAAGCTGGGCTTTCTGACCGGTCTGTGGAACGCTGTTTTCCACTCTGTTTCCGCTTTCTGCAACGCAGGCATCGACCTCATGGGAAGATACGGGCAGTTTTCGTCCTTTACAGTCGAGGGCTTTCAGTTTAATCCCATTGTAAATCTTGCGATAATGTCTTTGATAGTTATCGGAGGAATCGGTTTCATAGTGTGGTCGGACGTCGTAAAGTACAGGTTTAATTTCAAAAAGTATCAGGTTCATTCTAAAATAGCGCTTACAACCACCGCGTTTCTCCTTGTCGGAGGAGCGGCCTTGTTTTTCTTTTTCGAATACAATAAGGCTTTCGAGGGTTTCTCCTTCGGTCAGAAGATTTTGGCTTCAATGTTTCAGGCCGTAACCCCCAGAACCGCGGGCTTCAACACCATCGATTTGACAAAGCTTTCGGAATCGGGCAAGGCCTTGACAACGGTCCTGATGTTTATCGGCGGCAGCCCCGGTTCAACCGCCGGCGGTATAAAAACAACTACCTTCGCCGTCCTCCTTTTAAGCACGCTCGCCTCCTCCAGAAGATACGGCAGCGTAACGGTCTTTAAGCGCAAGCTGGACGAGAACACTATCGTTCAGGCAAGCTCAATCCTTACCGTTTACGTCGGCTGCCTGTTCTTCGCGGTACTTGCAATATGCGCCCTTGAACCGTTTTCCTTCACGGAGGTGCTGTTCGAAACGGTCTCCGCTATCGGAACTGTCGGACTGTCACTGGGCATTACGCCCATGCTTTGCTCAGCTTCCAAGCTGATTTTGATTCTTCTGATGTTCACAGGCAGGGTCGGCGGTCTGTCGCTCATGCTGGTTCTTGCCGAAAGGCGCAGGAATATTAAGATTACCCGCCCCACCACTCAAATTCTTATCGGTTGAGGAGACATTAAAAAATGAAATCAATTCTGGTTATAGGTATGGGCCGTTTCGGCCGTCAGTTTGCCAAGCGCATGCAGGAATACGGCAACGATGTAATGATAATCGACAAGGACGCCGATTTGATTGACGAGCTTGCCCCCGAGTTTACCGACGCTCATATCGGTGATTGCAGCAACGAGGCTGTTCTGACTTCGCTAGGTATAAACAACTTTGATATTTGCTTTGTCACAATAGGCGAAGATTTTCAAGCCTCGTTGGAGATTACCTCCATGCTCAAGGAGCACGGCGCCGCCCATGTCGTTTCAAAGGCACGCACCGCCCGTCAGGCCAAGCTGCTCAGTAAAATCGGAGCTGACGAGGTTGTTTGTCCCGAGCGAGATATAGCTGATAAGCTCGCCGTGCGCTACAATGCCGACAATATTTTCGACTATATCCAACTGACTCCCGAATATTCGATTTATGAGATTCCCTGCTGCGAAAAGTGGATCGGCAAAACCCTGGCGCAGGTGGATGTCCGCAATAAGTTCAATATCAATATAATAGCCGTCGAGCGCGACAGCGCCCTTCAGATAGCCCCGGGCGCCGATTATGTGTTCAAAGCCTCTGACCGTCTGGTAGTTCTCGGAAAGGCGGCGGACGTCTTAAAGCTCGGAGGCAAGGCTAAATAAAAAGCATATATCTTTGACACAACAGATATATCCTATCCAAATGAGAAAAGGAGATAATTGCTATGTCGGACTTTAAAATTATTACGGATTCAACTTCGGATTTGCCGTCAGGGCTGGTTGAGGAGCTGGAGCTTCATGTTATTCCGATGCTCTTCACGGTGGACGGCAAGGACTATCTGAACACCCCCGATGAGAGGCAGCTCTACTCGCATGATTTTTATGAAATGCTTCGCGCCGGAAAGACCTCGACAACCACGCAAATAAACATTGAGGTTTTCAAAGAGGAAATGCGTCCCTATCTTGAAAAAGGTCTCGACGTTTTATATCTCGGTTTCTCTTCCGGACTTTCAAGCACCTTTAATTCCGCCCGTCTCGCCGCAGCCGAGCTTACAGAGGATTTCCCTGACCGTAAAATAATCATAGTCGATACTCTTGCCGCTTCGATGGGTGAAGGACTGCTTGTCTATCACGCTGCCATGAAGAAAAAACAGGGCATGAGCCTTGAAGAAACGGCCGCCTTTGTTGAAGAAAACAAACTGCACCTTGCCCATTGGTTCACGGTGGATGACTTGAATCACCTAAAGCGCGGAGGCCGCGTTTCCGGCGCAGCAGCGTTAATAGGTACCATGCTCAACATTAAGCCCGTTCTTCACGTCGACGACGAGGGTCATCTTATCCCTGTCGATAAGGTTCGCGGGAGGCGCAACAGTCTTGCCGAGCTAGTTTCCCACATGGAAAAAACGGCGCTTTCTCCCGGCGAACAGACTGTTTTCATCAGCCACGGCGACGCTCCCGAGGACGCGCAGTATGTTGAAAAGCTGGTACGCGAGCGTTTTGGTGTTAAAACCGTGTACATAAACCCCATCGGCCCCGTTATCGGAACCCATTCCGGTCCCGGCACCGTCGCGCTCTTCTTCCTCGCTTCTAAGAGGCTGTAATCTCGGGTTTTAATTAGTAATATGTAAATTAAAGCGGTACAGGAGCTGTCCTGTACCGCTTTTTTCAGCCTTTGTTATCGTTCTTTTCAATTTCGGAGTGCAGATAGCTAAGCGCGTCGGAAAGCGAACCGATAGCGTCCACAAGCCCGCATTTAACCGCATCCTGTGCGTCCACCACACTGCCCACATCGTTTGCCAGCTCACTGGTGCGCAGCATATAGTCCATTAGCGCCTCGCGGGAAATGTGTGAGTTTGAGATAATGAACTTAATCACTCTCTCCTGTGTTCTCTGGAAATAATTGAAGCTCTGCGGGACGGCTATAACGACCCCGTTAAGTCTGACAGGGTGAATGGTCATGGCGGCTGAAGGCGCGATGTAGCTTCGCTTCGCTGCAACCGCGAGAGGAACGCCGATGGAATGTCCCCCGCCCAAAACGATTGACGCCGTGGGCTTTTTCATCCCCGCAATCAGCTCGGCTATGGCGAGCCCCGCTTCCACATCCCCTCCCGCCGTGTTGACCAAAACAAGCAGCGCTTTTAGCTCGCGGCTTTCCTCAACCGCTGCTATTATCGGCATTACATGCTCGTATTTTGTGGTTTTTGAGCTTTCGTGCAAAATCTGGTGTCCCTCTATCTGTCCGACAATCGTCAGGCAGTGGATAGCGCTCGGCTCCTGCCCGATTGACGCGCTTCCGAAATTATTTATGCTCTCCTGCTGCTTCGGGCTTTCATCGTCTTTTTCTTCTTGTTCTTCATAATATTCCGACATACAAAATCCCCCGTTTCTGCCTTAGTCTTTGCAAAAACGGGGAATTTTATTATCCTTAAATATGCGGTCTATACTTCGGAATAAGCCGCCTTAATACCCTTATAGGTCATATAGCAGTCAAACTTTGAAACTGTTTCGTAGGGTGCGTGCATGGAGAGAACCGGAACGCCCGCGTCGATTGTGTCGATATCGCGCTCCGCCATATACATTGCAACGGTTCCGCCGCCGCCCTGATCGACCTTGCCGAGCTCGGCCATCTGCCACACAACCTTGTTTTCCGCGAAAATGCGGCGCAGACGGGCAACAAGTTCGGCAGAAGCGTCATTTGAGTCGGATTTTCCGCCGTGACCCGTGAATTTACAGATACTCATGCCGTAATTCACCTTTGCCGCGTTGCGTTTTTCGGAAACATCGGGGTAAACCGGGTCAAAGGCGTTCGTAACGTCAGCGGAAATGCAAAGGCTGCGGCTAAAGCAGTGCGAGAGCTTGACCTTCTGCGAGTCGCAAAGGTCGCCCATGAAACGCTCAAATGCCATGCTCTTCATGCCCGAGACACCCTCGGAACCGATTTCCTCCTTGTCCGCCAAAATGCAGATTGCGGTTTTTTCGGGATTTTCAAGCTCAAGAATCGCCGCAAGCTCCGCATAGGCGCAAACGCGGTCATCGTGTCCGTAGCCCGCAATAAGGCTGCGGTCAAGTCCCGATTCACGCACTTCAAAGGCGGGAACCGCCGAGAGCTCGGCGGAGAGGAAGTCCTCCTCAATAATGCCGTATTTTTTATTGAGCGCGTCCATTATCGCAAGCTTAACCCTGTCCTTGACATCTTCTTTGTCAGGTATAGTGCCAACTATGAGATTTAAATTTTCGGCGGGTATAAACTCGTCGGAGGATTTCTTTCTCTGTTCCTTGCCGAGGTGCGGCAGAAGGTCGGTTATCTGGAAAATCGGGTCGGACTTGTCCTTACCGATACAGACATTTACGGTTTCACCGTTTTTAAGTGCGATAACGCCGTGAAGTTCAAGCGGTATTGTCAGCCATTGATATTTCTTTATTCCGCCGTAGTAATGCGTTTTGAAGTAGCAAATCTGGCTGTCCTCATACATGGGAACCTGCTTTAAATCAAGGCGTGGGCTGTCAACGTGCGCCGCCGCAATTACGCTTCCCTCAGAAAGCGGCTTTTTCCCGATTACCGCGAGCATCAGTGCCTTTCCTCTGTTTGAGGAATAGATCTTTGTTCCGGCTTTAAGCTCCATACCTGCTTTGTAGGGCACAAAGCCCTTCTTTTCCGCAAGCCTTATACCTTCGGTGACTGCTTCGCGCTCGGTTTTCGCCTCGTTTAAAAATAACATGTAGTCTTTGCAATAAGCTTCGAGCAGCGCAATTTCCTTCTCATCTATGAGCTCATAGCCGTTCTTTTGCTTATAGAACAGCCTGTCTTTTCTCTCTGACTTTTCTTTTTCCACTTTTTACCTCCTTATTATATCTTCAAAAACTTTTTTGCATTTTGTTTTGAAACTCTCCTGCGAGCCGTCGTTTGATACAACGTAGTCGCAGTTTTCCTCGAAATACTCGTTCGGCTTTTGCGCCGAAATGCGAAGCTCGGCATACTCGCGCGAAATTCCCTCGCGCTGCATAAGACGGGCAATTCGTGTTTCCGTCGGCGCGGTTATGCCGACTGTCGCCTTGCAGATATTCGCTGCTCCGCCCTCGATTAAGGCAATTGCATCTATCGCGGCAAGCTCTCCCCCGTTTTTTGCCCAATCGGTAAGCAGTCTGCCGATTTCTTCGCTGACAAATTTATGTGTAATCACGTTCAGGTCGCGAAGCTCCTCCGGGTCCGAAAACACAATCTGTCCCAAAGCCTTGGTATCGTGCGTCCCCTCGGGTATCGCTCCGGGGAATCTCTCCCTCAAAGCCTCAAGCATCGGTTCGCTTTCGTTTAAAAGCGTGTGATAAAGCTCGTCCGCGTCAATAACAAGTCCGCCCATTTCCCTGATGACGTTAAGCGCCGTCGTTTTCCCCGTTCCCGTACCGCCGGTTATACCGATTATAGTAAGTGAGCTCGCAAGTGCCAAAAATACATCTTTCGACGATGCCGCACCTTCACGAAGAATAGTATATGGCGTTCTGGAAAGATCGATAATGGTCGATTCCTTGCCTAAAGCGCACTCTCCGCCATCTATTATGCCCTCTATTTTACCATTAAAGTACTCCAGAACCTCCTGCGCCCTGACGGGGCTTTTTTCCCCCGAAGGGTTTGCGGAGGGCGCCGCAAGCGGAAAATCCACCGCCTTAAGAAGTTCGCCCAGTTGAGGGTGGTCGGGACAGCGCAGTCCGACTGTTTCGCCACTCGCACGGACAATATCCGGAATAATTTTTTTTGCCTTCAGAACAATCGTCAGCGGTCCCGGCCAGAAAATATCCGCGAGCACATAGGCTGCCTTCGGAACCTCCTCGCAGAGCAACTCGAAGGCTTCCGCGCCTCGAACCATAAGGCTGAGAGGCTTTACTTCAGGTCTGCCCTTGACTTCGTAAATCCTTGAAACGGCATTTTCGTTAAAACCATTGGCGGCAAGCCCGTAAACCGTTTCCGTAGGCACGGCGACAAGTCCGCCCGCTTTGAGGATTTCCGCCGCCTGCGCCGTGTTATCGCTTAAATTCTGAGTTTCCATTTTACAGCACACCTTACTCGCTTGCCTGAGCCTTCATTTTCTCCGCTTGATCGGCTGTTACAAGTCCGTCGATAATTTCATCAAGGTCCCCGTTCATAATCTGCTCAATTTTGTAAAGCGTTAAGCCGATTCGATGGTCGGTCACGCGTCCCTGCGGATAGTTATAGGTTCTTATACGCTCTGAGCGATCCCCTGTTCCGACCTGGCTTTTACGTTCGGCGGCAAGAAGCGCATTTTTCTTCTGCTGGTCCGCCTCATAAAGGCGCGAGGTGAGAATCTTCATCGCCCGGTCCTTGTTTTTATGCTGGCTGCGCTCGTCCTGACACTCCACCACCGTGCCCGTCGGCAGGTGCGTTATGCGAATCGCGCTTTCGGTTTTGTTGACGTGCTGACCGCCCGCTCCGCTGGAGCGGAAGGTGTCTATCTGCAGCTCTGAAGGGTTAATTTCAAATTCAACCTCGTCCACCTCGGGCAAAACCGCAACCGTAACTGTACTCGTGTGTATGCGTCCCGACGACTCGGTATCCGGTACACGCTGAACTCGGTGAACTCCGCTTTCGAACTTCAAACGGGAGTAAGCTCCCTCGCCCTCGATAATGAAGCTGACTTCCTTGATTCCGCCGATTTCAGTTTCGTTAATATAAGCGATTTCCGACTTCCAGCGCTTTGACTCGGCGTACATGGAATACATACGGTAAAGATTATACGCAAAAAGCGCAGCCTCCTCGCCCCCCGCGCCGCCGCGGATTTCGACAATGACGTTTTTGCTGTCGTTGGGGTCTTTGGGGAGCAAAAGAATCTTCAGCTCCTCTTCGATTTTTTCCATTTGGCTCTTTGCGTCCTCAAGCTCCTCGCGAAGCATATCCTTAAACTCCGGATCGTCGACGCCGTTATCCAGAAGCTTTTTTGCTTCCGCCGCCGTGTCCCTGCATTTGCTGTAACGGCGGTAGGTTTCAACAACCGGCGTTAAGTCCTTCTGGTCTTTGGCAAGCTTTGCGTATACGGCAACGTCTGAATAGACCTCGGGCAGCGTCATGCGCCTTTCGATTTCACAATATTTTTCTTCAAGTTCCTTGAGCTTTTCAAGCATATATGGTTCATCCTTAGGTTAAAAGTTGTTTCAAAATGTCTGGCGGAATATTGTACCACACAGACCTCGGAATGTAAAGCGCGAAAGCATCAGCCGAGAAGTGCCGAAAGTGCTGAGCCTGTAAGTGTTGCGTTGTCTGCCTGCCTGAAAACGACATACCGAGACAGTCTGCCCTCGATGTCGCTTTTCACATACTTATCGAGCTTATCCCTAAAGAGCAGGGACTTGTAGAAGGTTGAGCCTTCAGCCACAACGCAGAAGGGCTTATCAGGGCTTTTGCCCCCGTCATAGTGCAGGCAGAGCGCCGCGATATTTGCGCAAACGAGCTTTGCCGCCCTCTCAAAGATCTTGTCCATCAGCTCCCTGAGCACCTCGGCATCGGTCCCGACACACATTTTGTAAACACGGTTTTCCGCACCGCGCAGAAAATCATCAAGCTCGGGGGAAGTAAACTGCGGAACGATTTCCGAAAAAGCGGCTGACAGAAGGCCATTCTTCGCGGCAATATGCGCTGTGCCTGTAACAAGTTTTCCGATATAAGCTCCCGATATCATTCTTTCCATTGTGTTGAAATTCGGATATTCGCAGCTTAAATCAATGATTTCGTCCACCTGTCCGCGCACAGCCTTCGTAAAGTTGCCTGATTCGCAGTTAATTATCATGTCGTGAGCGCTTTTGAGCTTTGAAATATTCCCGCCCTTTTCAAGGCAGCAGGTGTTATAGCCTGTGCCGAGAATCAGTCCGCAGATGCCGTCAAAACCCGAAAGAGTGTACTCCGCCACGCCGCCCATAAGACTCGCCACGGTGTCGTTCAAAAGCGTAAACTGCAAATCCTTTGAAACGCCCATCTCACGGAGTTTCGCCTTAAGCTCCCGCCCGATAATTCGCCCCTCCGAATCCTTAACGGATACCTCCTTTGTAAGGTGAATGATTTTGCCGTCACGGTCGGAAAAAATCTCCGCAGGATAGGAAAAGCAAAAGCCGATTCGCTCGCTGTTATCTGTAAACGGCAGAATTTTTTCTGCGAGCTGCCCAAAAAATTCGTCGGAGGAAATTTGAGAAAGGCTGCCGGGCATGGGGAATTTATCAATGCGCGAAATTTCGGGTTTTCCGTTAATGAAGGTCACAAGTCCGACCCGCAGATTTGTTCCGCCCGCATCAACCGCGATTACCGGAACATTGTCGGGCGGAGTTCCGTCAGCCGAAATGTAGGTCGGTATCATCGGAATTGACGTGGGTTCACCGCTTAATCCCTTTTCCATCTCCGATATGAAAAGCTCCGTAACCGCGGCAATATCCGTAAATTCGGGGTGCATTGAAATTTTGCGTAATAATTCATTTATTTCGGCAATAATAGCTGTCATTTTTTATCCCCCGTATCTCTAGGGCGAACATTTTTGTATTCCCCTGACCATCTTATATATTTTATCACAGAAAATTGAATTGTTCCATTGTTATTTAGAAATCATCCCCCAATAAAAAACGCTCTGCAAATTAAATGCAGAGCGTTTTTTAACCGTGCGGACAAACACCGAACGGTACTATAAAAAACCGACTGTTTATCTTTCAGCTACCTTTCGTCTGAGGCTAAGGCAGTCGGCAATCATTGCGATAAATTCGCTGTTTGTGGGCTTGCCTTTAACATTTGAAACGGTATAGCCGAAGAACTTTTGCAAAGTCTCAATATCGCCCCTGTCCCAGGCGACTTCGATTGCGTGTCTTATAGCCCTTTCAACTCTCGAGGGTGTGGTGCAGAATCTCTTTGCCACCGTGGGATAGAGAATTTTTGTCACCGAATTGATTATGTCCATGTCGTTAATGGTAAGTATTATCGCTTCTCTGAGGTATTGGTAGCCCTTTATATGAGCCGGAACACCGATTTCGTGGATCACTTCCGTGACCACCGCTTCAAGGTTATCCTCTCTTCGGTGCATGTCGACGCCCTGCTTAGAATTTCCCATGCCGGATAAACGGTTGACCGAACTCACCTGACGAATGCGGCTGAGCAGTGCGGGGACGTCACAGGGCTTCGGCATAAAGTAATATGCTCCGAGCTCTGCCGCCTCCTGAACAACATGGTCGTTAAAAAATCCTGAAACGATTATGACCGCCGGCTTTGAGCTCATTTGCGAGAGTTTCTGAAGAACACCCAAGCCGTCCAGCTTGGTCAGAACAAGATCCATAACTATTACATTGGGATGTTTTTGCTCGATTAGTGCCAGTGTTTCAATGCCGTCCCCCGCGGCACCGACTACTGTCATGTCTTCCTCCGAAGAGATTGTATCAGCCATTAGGTACCGAAAATCCTCCCCGGAATCTGCGATTAGCACTCTTGATTTGGTTTCCATAATATTCCCTCCGTTATTATTCATACACGGTAGGCCATCTCTATCTTTAAGCACAAACACCGCCAAACGAGTTTAATTTACCATATCTTTTTCCAAAGTGCAACAATAAAGTGTAAAATAGTCACAACTATTTGTTTACATAATTCGTCTTTACTCGACTAAATCACCAAAAGTGACCGATAAACCTCCCTTTCGACAAGTTTACGCAGTTTTTTCTCCTGCCATTCGCTTACCATGTGTGCAATAGTGACAATATTTTACCAGAAATTTTGTTAAGTATTCGAGCAACAAATATCTAGTAAAAATTGCTTTTTCGACAGAATATGCGGCATTTTCAAGGGTTTGACGAATGTTCCGCGAGTACGAGAGGGGGCAGCATAAGAACTGTGCGTCAATCGTTTGGTTAACATAATATTGTTTATTTTTTAACCCTTCTCCAGGCTAAACTCGGACCCTGACAAAAGTATAATACTGCTATCCGCTGATTGCAGGATAACAGTATTTTTTTCGGTAGTTCGCATTCTCAGGCGGCTTTATTGAGGCTCACCCCATCCGCTTCCTCAAGCATTTTCTCAATTGATATTCCGAAGCCCTTCGAAGGGTCGTTAACCATTACGTGAGTAACCGCACCTATGAGTTTTCCGTTTTGAATAATGGGACTTCCGCTCATTCCCTGCACAATTCCGCCTGTTTTTTCAAGCAATTCTTTGTCCGTTACGCAGAGCATCAAGCTTTTGCCGTCGTCACATCCCCTGTAAACTCTGGTAATCTCAATTTCAAATTCTTCGGTTTTTGTTCCTTCGATGTTTGCAAGTACAGTGGCCTTGCCAAGCTCAATCTCATCGCTGTCAGCTGCCGGAACAGCTTTTCCGCAGGCGGACTGCTCAGCTTTCATAATTCCGAAAATGCCGCACGTTGTGTTTTTGAGAATACTGCCGCTGCTGCTTTTCCCAGAGAAATCTCCGCAAAGCTCCCCCGGCACACCCGAGACACCCTTTTTAATCTCAACAACGCTTGACGGAAAAATTTCTCCCCTTCCGAGCGGCATTATAACTCCCGACTCAAAATCGGTTATTCCGTGACCCAGCCCTCCGTACAAGCCTGTTTCAGGCTCAAAGAAGGTTACCGTACCGACTCCCGTAACGCTGTCACGTAGCCATAACCCAAGTTCCGCGCTGCCGCTTTTCATGTTCGGCTCAAGTGTCAAATGAAGGGTTTCTCCGTTTCTTATAACGGTTACCGAGACGGGTTTTTCCGTTAGCTTTGACATCTCGATTTTAAAATCATCTGCGCTTCCGATTTTGGTCTCGCCCAGCGCAGTAATCAAATCACCCGGCAAAATTCCCGCAATCGCCGCCGGTGAGGCCGCCTGTCCGTTTTGAGTCGCCGAAAGGCCCACCACCAGCACTCCGTCCGTGAACATCGAAATACCCACCGCACAGCCCATCGGCACCAGCATTCTTTGTTTTGCAGCCCATGCCGCGCCCGACTGCGAAAGCACACATACAATAAGTGCAGCCGATATAAAGGTATTTTTGAAACTTTTTCTTTTTATAAAATTCATCCCTGCTTCCCCCGCTTTTCGATTTTTTAATCGCTATAACATTATGTTCGTAAGCGAGCGGAATAAGCGCAGATTTCCGTAACAAATTATTTCAGAATTACCTTTTCAGCAAATTTCGCGCTTTTTAAGGGGCATTATGAAAGTGGTAATATTTACGCTGAATCCGTGCGGGAAAGCTTTGACAAAATCGCGGAAATTTTCGACTTGAAGGAGGCTGAATATTGAAGCACTGCAATCCTTGCCCAAATACGTCCGAAAAATCAAAAGCGGTTTTCAGTGAGGCGGAGCCGCCGAATTTACCGTTTTTCGACAGTGTTTTGGCACAGATGAACAGGCTTGCGGGGAAATACAGTTTTATTACTCTGTCCGAATACGGACGAAGTGTCATGGGAAAACCCTTGTTGTATATCTGCGCAGGTACCGGTGCGCGGCGCGTTTTTTACAGCGCGTCTCATCATGCTAACGAGTGGATTTCAACGCCCATACTATTAAAATACATGAACAGGTTTTTTGAAAGTGTGCAAAACGGCGGTAGCATCGGCGGATTTAACGCAAAAGAGCTGCTTTCAAAAACGACGCTTTGCTTTGCTCCGCTCGTAAACCCCGATGGTGTTGATTTGGTTTTGGGAAGGATAGCGCGCGGCCGCTATTTTGACACGGCGAAAAAAATATCGGCTGCATACCCCTTTATTCCTTTTCCAAACGGCTGGAAGGCAAATATTGAGGGCACCGACTTAAACCTTCAATATCCGGCAAACTGGGAAATGGCAAAACAAATTAAATTTGAACAGGGCTTTGTCAGCCCCGCTCCTCGAGATTTTGTCGGAACAAGACCACTTGCAGCTCCGGAAAGCCGTGCTTTAGCAGATTTCACGCGAAGGCAAAACCCGAACACCGTTATAGCTCTTCACACTCAGGGCAACGTAATATATTGGAAATTTGCCGATTATGAGCCGCCCGGCTCATTAGAACTCGGTTTAAGACTTGCTGCCGTAAGCGGATACGAGCTTTCACAAACACCCCCCGTTAGCGATAACGCGGGCTTTAAGGACTGGTTTATTCAGGACTGGGGCCGCCCGGGCTACACGGTTGAGATGGGTCTTGGAGAAAGCCCTCTGCCGCTTTCACAGTTTGACAGCATTTACACGGCGATGGAGCCTCTGCTTTCAACAGCGGCAAACGGGGCTTAAGACGCAAAGTTAACTGCTTAATAAACACTTATATTCTTTGCGGCTTCAGGGCAGAGTGAAATTTATAATCGCTGTTTTTGAAATCGGTTTTTTGTTATCTTCGTCTGAAATTTGCCGAAATTTCACTTAGTGCCTCTGAGGCTTCCATTCGGAATTCGTCGCTTTTGGCAATGTCTCCGAGTGCGACTATACCGACCAGAATCCCGTTATCGGTTACGGGAAGCCGCCTTATTTGGCTGTATCCCATGCGCTGCGCCACCTTTTCGGTATCCTCGAACGGTGATGCCGTAACAAGGTTCCGTGTCATTATTTCGCCGATTCGCAGCTCCTGGGGATCAATATTGCCTGCAACACAGCGAAGGACAATGTCTCTGTCGGTTACAATACCGCGTAGTCTGTTCTTTCCGTCTCGAACAGGAAGCGAGCCTATGTTGTTTTGCTTCATCAGTCTTGCCGCTGCGATTACCGGTTCGTCTTCGCTGATGGAGATAACGCGTTCGGTCATGATGTCACTGATATTCAAGTTTTTTCCTCCCTTAAATTTTTACGGCTTCATATAACAATTATCGTCTCGGCAGGGCTCAATTATTCGTCTTTAAACGGTAAAAATAAAAAAGCTCCGCATTTAAAACTTTCTTGGCGGAACTTTTAAGCTCTTTTAAATTTTACGCTTTATTATTTTATATTGAGCTTTGCTCGGCCGTGGCTAATGTTTAATCATTTCAGTTCCATCAGGGCCGGAGCAACCGCATCAGCAAAAAGTCTGACCGCATTAAGCGCCTCACTCAGAGTATTGCCGCTGCTGCCGACCTCCAGAATCAACGAACCCGTAGAAAGGTGTTGGTTGTAGCGTTCCTTTTTCAGTGCAATTGGTCTTGCCAGCGAGGGATGCTTTGAAACCACGGCAGATTGCAGCAGCAGTGCAAACTTTAAATTTTCTTTCCAGTATAAATGCTCCAATCCGTTTTCTCCGGTACCCACAAGAAGCATAAGCTGCGAGCAGGGCTTGCCTCCCGCCTCGGCTACTGTTTTATAAACAACATCTCCGTCCCCGATAGCGTCTCTGTGCACGTCAAATATTACCGAAATTCCCGGGTACTCCTCCAGATACTTCTCAATAGCTTCCCCGCTTCTTCTGTAACTGCCTGTGTAGCTGGGATAATCATAGATGTTTCTGTCATGAATTACGGATATCCCATAGCTCTCGAGGCAGGAGGCGAGCTCATCCCCGACTCTGATAACGCTGTATTGCGGATTTTCCGTCCTGAAATCATCTGTTGAGGCATAGCTGTCCGTAATATCGGGTGTGTAAGCTTCGCTGCCGTGAGTATGTATGATCAGAACCTGCGGTCCCTCGGAGGCAAGCTTTACCGAGGCTCCTTCGGAAACAAGCTGCTCCAAATCAAGCTCATAGCTTGTATTATTGTTTACCACCATGCCTCCCTCAATCGTTGTCGGCAGAATAACGGGTGTTTCCTCCGGCTCCGACACCGCTTTTTCGGGAATACTTATCTCCGTAGGAAACGGCGGAAGCGATTCCTCCGCGTCATCGCCTTCTTCTATACTGTCCTCAGAATCTGACGATTCTGAGCTGCCGTCACTTTTCTGCGCTTCGGAGGAGTCATTGTTAAACCAGAATCCGGCAGACAGAAGCTTGTGCTCCTCGGCAAAGTCAGTTAACAGCTCCCTTGTGCGGGGATTTGCCGCAGCCGCTCGGGCAACATAGATCAAGGCGAGAATCAGCAGCACCGCCAGAAATAGTTTTTTGCAGTTCAATGCCTACTCACCCCACCTTCCCCGTATTTAAATTTTATGCTAAGTTTCGATTTTTATAACTGTTTAACTTAGCGGTGGCGGAACCTTCGTAAATATGCCTCAATTATTTTCGGTTATTTGGAACCCCATAAAAAAGAATTTACATAATGCAAAATTATTGACAACCAACTTGCATTTTCAATGCTGTTGACACCCGTTACACCTACCTTCAACAAATATTTTTGTCAATGCGCACACACAACATTTTGTGGATTTTCCTTGATAATACAGGGTTTTTTCGGCCCATGTTGCGGATATGTTTAGAATCCATTATTTCCAGCATGTCAATTTGTACAAAATTCCTATTGAATTTTGTACACTAAAATGAATATAATTATGTCACAATAGCAGAATACCGCAATTGTCCCCTTCTACAAAAATACTAAAATAGGAGCGTGTTATGAAAAAGTTAATAAAAACAAACATTTCCGTAATATGCGCTATTTGTTTGATTTTCGGCATGGTCGGCGGGTTTGCAAACGCTGCGTCTGCGAGCGGCAGCGCCGAATCAGAAGCCTCCTACAGCTCGGTTCCAATGTACCATAACGGTATAAAAATGACTGACGGCATAAAGGTTGAAGATACTACATACATACCTCTGAGAGCTTTTTTTGACGTTATTGGAGATCAAACTGATATCGCATGGGACGCTGAGTCCTGCACGGTTACCGTTACAGGCGAAGGCTTTGTGCTGACTGCAACTGTCGGTGCAAATTATATTACTGTCAACGACCGCTGCTTCTATGTTCCCCACGGTGTACTGATTATCGACGGAGCCCTTGTACTTCCTCTTCGCGAGCTTGCCCGCATCTATTCCGCAAAAGTTGATTGGGACAGCGAAAGCTCTTCAGTTTTACTCTGTTCAGACGAAATCAAGGTTTTGGACTCCGCGGAGGACTTTTACAACGAGCAGGATTTATATTGGCTGTCACGCCTTATTAACGCCGAGGCTGGGAACCAGCCGCTCGACGGCAAAATCGGAGTCGGCAATGTGGTTCTGAATCGCGTTGCCAATCCCTCATGCCCCGACACAATTTACGGAGTAGTTTTCGACTCGAAATACGGCGTTCAGTTCAGCGTTACGACCACAGGCGCAATTTATTCCGAGCCCAATGAGGAATCCGTTATTGCCGCAAAGATCTGTCTTGAGGGTTACGATCTTGTCGGAGCCTCCATCTACTTCGTAAATCCGCAAATCGGTGTTTCTTCATGGTTTGCCAACACGCGTGTTTATGTCGCCACCATCGGCGAGCACGATTTCTACGCATAAATGTAGACTTGGCTGAAATAATATGTTAATATTCAGGGTGTATCGTAAGATGCACCCTGTTATTTTTCATTTTGGCATCGGGCTTTCCGCGACTTCTATTTTGCACACACTCGGAGGAACAAAATGCAGCAGATACTGAAAGACGGATTTGACGCGCTGGCGCTGCCGTTCACCGAAGAAATGTCCAATCGTTTTCGGAAATACTACGACTGTCTGACAGAGAAAAATGCCGTAATGAACCTGACCTCAATTGAAGGTGAAGCGGACACGGCGCGCCTGCACTTTTTGGACTGCGCCGCGCTATGCTCGGTTTATAATTTTTCAGGTGCCTCCGTTATCGATGTCGGAACAGGCGCGGGCTTTCCCGGACTTCCGCTAAAAATTGCAAAGCCCGATATTTCCCTGACCCTGCTGGACAGCCACAACAAGCGCATATCGTTTCTTAAGGATACCTGCAGAGAGCTCGGACTTGAAGATGTTCGTTTTTTTAGTCAGCGTGCCGAGGAAGCCGCATTCGATATCGGCGGAAGCTTTGATATTGCGGTTTCGCGGGCTGTTGCACGTCTGAACATACTGTGCGAGCTTTGCCTGCCTTTTGTGCACGTCGGCGGTGTCTTCATAGCCATGAAGGGTCCCGATTGCGCAGATGAGCTTGCAGAGGCCTCAAAAGCGATTGCCGTTTTGGGCGGCAAATCCCCACAAATCGTGAAATATGCTATTCCCGGCACAGAAATTGTCCACAGCGCGGTTATAATTGAGAAGTACAAACCCACTCCCGCGGAATATCCCCGACAATTCGGCAGAATAAAAAAGGCTCCGCTTTGAGCCTGCGCCTCGGTAAGCGGGCGATATTTTAACCGAATTAAGCGTCACCCTCAAAGGATACCGGTATATTGATTTAAAAAAACTACAAAGGAGAGATACTAAATGTCAGTCATCACTCTAACAAGCCAGAACTTTGAATCCGAGGTCCTCAAATCCGAGAAAACCGTTCTCATCGACTTTTGGGCAAGCTGGTGCGGTCCCTGCCGCATGCTCTCCCCCGTTGTCGATGCAATAGCCGAGGAGCGCAGCGACATTAAGGTCGGCAAAATCAATGTTGACGAAGAGCCCGAGCTCGCCGGACGCTACGGCGTTATGAGCATTCCCACAATCGTGGTTATTCAGGGCGGTCAGGTTAAAAACAAATCCGTCGGCGTCATTCCCAAGGAAGCTATTATAAAGCTGCTGTAATCGATTTTTCGGTTTAGTTCTGTTTTTCGCTTAAGGAAAAAATGTTATGAGGGTGCGCGGGAATATTTCCGCGCACCCTCTTGACTTTTCGCTGCATTGAGAGTAAATTCTATTTAGACTTTATTCTAAATAGATGGCGGTGACACTTAGTGAGTTTCCCCGAAACCTTCAAGGCTCTGGCCGACCCTGTTCGGCGCGAAATATTGATAATGCTCAAACAGGGTAAAATGTCGGCCGGAGAAATCGGTCAGGCCTTCGACATGACCGGCGCAACGATTTCATATCATCTGTCACAGCTTAAGAAAGCTAAACTCGTAATTGAGAGCAAACAGAAAAACTATGTTTACTACGAGCTTAACGCCTCGGTTTTCGAGGAAATCGTGCTGTGGCTGGCACAATTCGGAGGTAACAACAATGAAAAATAGAGTTTTTATCCAGGCTGTTCTTTCATTTCTGGTATGTCTTGTCCCGATTTTGCTCACTCTGTCGCTTTACGACAAACTTCCTGACAGAGTTCCCATACACTTCGATATGAACGGTCAGGCCGATAATTACGCCTCGAAAGCCGTTGCCGGTTTTCTCTTCCCAGCTCTTCTCGGTGCGCTCAACCTGTTCGTCCATTTTTCGATGAATACAGATCCGAAAAAGCGCAACGCAAGCCCGGTTATCCGTGCCATAGGACTTTGGGCCATTCCCGTGATGTCGCTCATTTTCGTCCCGATTACCCTATTTAAGGGTTTGGGTTATGAAATCCCCATAGTCACCGTCTCAACTGCGCTCGTCGGTCTTCTTATTCTGGTAATCGGCAACTATCTGCCGAAAAGCCGCCAGAGCTATACCGTGGGCATAAAGCTCCCGTGGACACTCGACAGCGAGGAAAACTGGAACAAAACGCACCGTTTGAGCGGCTTTGTATGGGTGCTTGGTGGGCTTCTGATAATCGCCAATGCGTTTATCGGAAGTATATATGTTCTATTTGCGGTCTTGGCGCTGTTGGTAGTTTTTCCGATTGTTTGCTCATATCTGATTTACCGCAAAGAGCAAGGTAAAAAGGAGGATATAAAATGAAAAAAATCCTGATAACTCTTTTTGCAATCGCGCTGACGCTTTCACTTGCCGCCTGCGGCTCAAACAATCTCGCGGATTCTTTCAGCGAGGAGGAGGTCATCGCAAATGCAAAGAGCTATGTTGAAACCATAAACACGCTCGATTACGAGGCTGTGGTCGCGGGTCTGCGTGAGGATTTGCAGTCGCAGGTAACGGTGGAAAGCCTTGAGAGCGCCTGGGGACCTTTGCTTGATGAAGCGGGTGAATTTGAAAAATACACTACTGTTGTCGTTTACGGGCAGAAGGATCAGACCACGCAGGAGGACTACGCCGTTTGCGTGCTCGTATGCAAATACGAAAACGCAAGCCGCACCTTTACCATTTCGATGGATAAGGATTATAAATTCGTCGGACTGTATATGAAATAAGCTGCGTTTCGCTCCGCAGAAAGCGCCGTCGGCAGACGGCGCTTTCTTTTTGTTAAATTGTAAGAGTTCCGTTTTCGTCCTGAAGCAGGATGAATATTTTTTCCTGTTCGCCCGTGGCTGCGTTCACATATATGATAAAGCGCTGTCCGTTTGCGTCCTCGCACTCGAATTCGTGGCAAAGTATCTCGTTTTCGCCAGCGCTCGGGATAATTGCGGTTTCAACTCCGATAATATTTATATCCGACGGAACCTTACTTTTCGCGGCTTCCGCAGTTACCGCAACAGGCGGAATTTCTCGCTGCCTATGGGACTTTATATATCCTATCGCCTCAAAGCTCTGAAGGGAACCGTCATCGAGCGCAATGCCGACCTTTATTAAATCGGGGTAGCAGACCACGCCGTTTTGGTTATAAGCGAAATTCGCCGTTAAAACATTGTTATTTATCATATAGTAGCTCTCATGCATATTCGTATAACCCTTGCGCTCCAGAAACTTTTTTGCCGCGTCGAGGGCTTCCTTGGCACTCAAGCTTGCCTGCTCTACGGCTCTTGAGCCGATTATTTCATAAACTATTCCGCCCTGCTTACTGACTAAAAGGCTCATTAGGTTGCCGTTTATCTTCGTTTCATAGCAAAATGACGGAATATCTGCCGACAGCTCGCCCGTGGGATATACCTGTTCGGCACGCACACCCAGAAATTTAGAAGCCGCCTGTCGGCCGCCCGAAACGTCAAGCTCGGCGAGACCCTCGAGCATAATCGGCTTTACTCCCTCGAGGTGCTCGGAAAACGGTCCGTCATAAATAAGCGTCGGTATCTCGGGAAATTCCTGCTCAACCGTGTCCATACCATCTCCGAGTGTCTGAGGCAAAACCTCTCCCTCGCTCTTATCAAAGTTTTCTATGGTTCGGGCATACTGGTCAAGACTCAATAAGCCGCTGCCCATCTCGTTTTGCATGGAATTAAAGTTCTGCGCCAGCAGTGAGGCCGTATCGGAGAGTGCGCGAAGGTTATCCTTTTCCTCCTGAGAAAAGCTTTCGCCTCTCGCCGACTTTCTCGAAAGCGCGAAGGCATAGTCTCCCACCTTGCCGATGAAGCTCGCTGTTTTTTCGAGCTGATTTGCGTAAAACGGTAAAACGCCAAGAGCCATTTTTGCGGTTTCCGCCTTTCCGTAAACCTCGGTGCAGACAGCCCCCGCCATACTCGGTGAGGTCACCAAAAGACTTTTCTGCAAAGCCGAGTCCATGTCGGAAACGCTTGAAACAAGCTCGGCAAAGGCATGGCGATAGTTCGCGGAGATATAGCGTTCATTTAAATCTGACTTCTGTTTTGAAGTCACGCCGAAAGCCGCCGACACTGTGGCGACAATCGTCAGTAATGTAATAATCGTTACGACTGTTTTCTTTTTAATAGGTCAACACCCCTTTTGTGCATATTTTTACACAAAAGGGGTGTTTTTAACTGTGTTAATTTATTGCATCGTTGGCTTATTTTTCAAAAAAGGTTGCTGTGCTCGCTTCAAGTCTTGCCCCGTGACCCTCAATTGCCTCCGGCGGCAGGCACATCACCATGTATGCGCAGCCGCCCGCTTCGACAGGGACAATATAGGCAACCCAGAAAGTCCCGTCCGCCGCAGCGCCTGTTACAACTCTCGCATAGCAGTAATCGGTTTCGTAATAGCCCTGATCTACAACATCAAGCTGCGAGGTATAAAGCTCGAAAACGCCCGCAGCCAAATCGTCGTCGCTTACATCCTTGTTGTAGCGAATTTCCATGAAGGTGCTGACTTCGCCGCTTCCTGTCGGGACAACCATATAGCCGCCGTCAATGAAAGAAACATCGTACATTGAGCTGTCTATGTAAATCCCCGCTTCAAGATGACCGTAATCGGTGAAGGACAAATCATAGAGCTGCATTGTTACGGTTTCGTTTTCGCCCTCGATTTCGACTACGAAATCGTCCTCGAGCGGATATTCTTCATTAACCTGTGAAGGTTTTGGAGTGTTTGACGGAGTCTGAAGCGGAGTCAGGGAACCTTGCGATGAATTTTGAGTTGACTGCGGCTTAACATTCGGGGTTACCTTTACTTCCTTTTCAAAAAGCCCGCATCCTGACAAAAGCCCCACAAGCAGGGTCACAATGCATAGAAACGCTGTTGTCCGTTTTCTCATAAATCCTCCTCAACTATTCCTGTCAGCTCCCCGCTGTCCTTGCTTTATTTGAGCTTTTCAATTCCGATTTTTATACGTGCGACAGTTTCGTCCTTGCCAAGAATATGGCAAATTTCAACTGCTCCGCCGGGCGTAACGGTTTTCCCCGCAACGGCTATCCGCAGGGGCCACATGAGTGTCGCGTTCTTTAGCTCCAGCTTTTCCGCAAGAGCGACGAGTGTACCGTGGATATTCTCCTGAGTCCAGTCTTGAAGCCCCTCCAGCACGGGCAGAACCTTCGTGAGCATTTCGAGCGAAATCTCCGAATCCGTTTTTGATTTTTTGTTGGTGAAAAGCTCGATGTCGTAGTCGGGAAGCTCGTCGAAAAAGTCAATCTTCTCGGGAATATCCGTAAGCTTATCGGTGCGAGGCTGAAGCAGCGGCGCGAAAAGCGAAATGTCGATTGTAGGATTCTTAACGCTTTGGCGGATATAGGGCTCAGCAATTGCAATGAAAGCCTCAGGAGCCAGCGCCTTAATATACTCCGCGTTGAAATAGGTCAGCTTCTCCATGTCGAAAATGGCGGGAGATTTTGAGATTCCCGAAATATCAAACGCCTCGCAAAGCTCGTCGAGCGAGAAAATCTCTTTTTCGCCGCCGGGGCTCCAGCCGAGAAGCGCAACATAGTTGAGAACCGCGTCCGTGAGGTAGCCCTGACTTAGCAAATCCTCATAGCTCGGGTCGCCGTGGCGCTTTGACATCTTGTTCTGATGGTCGCGCATAACGGGCGAGCAGTGAACGTATTTCGGAATCTCCCAGCCGAAAGCTTCGTACAAAAGATTATATTTCGGCGCGGATGCTAAATATTCGCTGCCGCGCACAACATGGGTAATTCCCATCAGGTGGTCGTCAACGACGTTGGCAAAGTTGTAGGTGGGCAGTCCGTCCGATTTTATGAGAACATTGTCGTCCAAAGTGTCGTTCGGAACGGTAATATCGCCGAAAATCTCGTCGTGGAAGGTCGTTGTGCCCTCCCGCGGGATTCTCTGGCGAATGACAAAGGGCTCGCCCGCCGCGGCTTTCGCGTCGGACTCCTGTTTGGTCAAACGCGCGCAGGGGTTTTCGACTTTTTTGAACTCGCCGCCGTCCTCCTCGCTCTCGCTTTTTTCACAGAAGCAGCGATAGGCTCCGCCCTTCTCAAGCAGAAGCTCGGCATACCTTCCGTAAAGCTCGCGGCGCTCGGTCTGTATATACGGGCCGACGGGACCGCCTATATCGGGACCCTCATCGTGGACAAGACGGCAGTCCTTCATTGTTTTGTAGATTACCTCAACAGCGCCCTCGACAAGCCTGCCCTGGTCGGTATCCTCAATTCTAAGGATAAATGTCCCCTTGTTCTTTTTTGCAATCAAATAGGTGTATAGTGCGGTGCGCAGGTTGCCTACGTGCATATATCCTGTGGGACTGGGTGCAAAGCGCGTCCTTGTTTCTCCGTGCGGTATGCGTGCTTCCATGTCCTCTAACCATTTCATGTCCATTCTTTTTGTTTTCTCCTTCTTGAAGCAAATGTGCCGTTAAACAAACAAATTACCCGAATTAAGCGTGCAAATCCGCGGAAAGTGCGCAAATCGGATGCTTAAATACAGAGCATACAAGTATAATATTTTATATGTCGGGGATTGTCAAGCCGCGATAAAGCGTGATACAATACTGTATTGTAATATTTTCCGATAATCTGTGAGGTATGACTTATGGCACACAATATTTCCGAAAAAATGTTCGCTCTTACCCAGCGCAATTCGATAGTTCGCCAGATGTTTGAAGAGGGCAACCGCCTCGCCGCTATTCACGGGCGGGAAAATGTTTTCGACTTCAGCATCGGCAATCCGAATTTTCCCGCTCCGCAAAAAATAAAGGAAGCGGTTTATGATGTTTTGGAAAACGAGCCCTCCACTATGGTTCACGGCTACATGTCAAATGCAGGCTATGCCGACGTGCGCTCCGCTGTGGCCTCCTCCCTCAACAGCCGTTTCGGCACCTCGTTTGAAGGCAATAACATCATTATGACAGTCGGCGCCGCGGGAAGCATTAACGTCATCCTGAAAACACTCCTGAATCCGGGAGATGAGGTCATCGCTATCGCGCCATATTTTCTTGAATACGGAAATTATGTTGCAAACTATGACGGTGTTCTGGTTGTTGTGCCTCCCAGCCTTCCGGACTTTCAGCCGGACGCGGAAACTATCGGCAGGACAGTTACGTCCAAGACAAAGGCTGTAATCGTTAATTCTCCGAACAACCCCACGGGAGTTATTTACTCCGAGGAAACTATAACGAAAATCGCCGCGGTTTTGGAAGAAAAGCAGAAGGAATTCGGACATCCGATATACATTTTGGCAGACGAGCCTTACAGGGAGCTTTGTTACGACGGAGCCGAGGTTCCGTGGCTCACAAAGTTCTACCGTAACACGATTGTAGGTTATTCTTGGTCAAAATCCCTTTCCCTTCCCGGTGAGCGCATAGGTTACCTTGTTATTCCCTCCGAGGCTGACGACGCGGCGCTAATTATCGACGCCGCTTCCATCGCTAACCGCGTTATGGGCTTTGTCAACGCGCCCTCGCTCATGCAGAGGGTCGTTATGCGCTGCCTTGACGAGAGAACGGACATCGCCTCCTATGACTCAAACCGAAAGCTTCTTTACAAGGGGCTGAAAGACGCGGGTTTTGAGTGTGCGTATCCGCAGGGCGCTTTCTACATGTGGGTCAAAACCCCCTGCGACGATAAGGAATTCAGCAAGATTGCAAAGAAATACAATATTCTGGTCGTTCCCGGCAGTTCCTTCGCCTGCCCCGGATATGTGAGAATTGCCTACTGCGTCAGCCCAAAAACAATTGAAGGCTCGCTTCCCGGCTTCAAAAAGCTCGGGGAAGAACTTTTTGGAAAATAATCAAAGGAATCATTTAAAATGGACGAAAAAGCACTCGAGAAGAAAACAATATTCAGCGGGATACAGCCCTCGGGCGAGCTGACCCTCGGCTCGTACCTCGGCGCAATAAAAAATTGGGTTGAGCTTTCCGACACCTATAACTGCTACTACTGCATAGTCGATATGCACGCCATAACCTCCCGCCAGAATCCCGCCGATCTTCGCCGACGCACGCTTAATCAGCTTGCGCAGTACATCGCCTGCGGACTGGACCCTCAAAAAAACACGGTTTTCATTCAAAGCCACGTTCCCGCTCACGCAGAGCTGGCGTGGATACTCAACTGCTATACCATGTTCGGCGAGCTTTCACGCATGACGCAGTTTAAAGACAAGAGCGCAAAGAATGCGGACAATATAAATGCGGGTCTTTTCACCTATCCCGCTCTGATGGCGGCTGATATTCTGCTTTATCAGACAGACCTTGTTCCCGTCGGCGAGGATCAGAAGCAGCATGTTGAAATCACCCGCGACATTGCCACCCGTTTCAACGGTGTCTACGGAGATGTTTTCAGAATGCCCGAGCCCTATATACCAAAGGTCGGCGCGAGAATAATGAGCCTTACGAGCCCCGACAGCAAAATGTCTAAGTCCGACAAGGACCCCGGCGGCTGCATTTATCTCATGCAAAAGCCTGAGGAGATAATGCGTTCGTTTAAACGCGCCGTGACAGACAGCGAAACCTGCGTTCATTATGACCCCGCAAATAAGCCCGGCGTTTCCAATCTCATGCAGATTTATTCCGTTGCAACAGGCAGAAGCTTTGCGGAAATCGAAAAAGAGTTTGAAGGTAAAGGCTACGGCGACTTTAAGCCGAGAGTCGGCGAAGCAGTTGTCGAGCTTCTGCGCCCGATTCGTGAGGAGGCCGAGCGCCTAATTGCGGACAAGGCCTATATTGAGAGCATCTATAAAGAGGGCGCGGACAAAGCCGCAAGAGCGGCAGCCAGAACTCTCCGCAAAGTTCAGAAAAAAATCGGATTTGTCGAAAGATAACACTTGTGACGAATTACACTTTAATTGTGGGGTTTTCCCACAGTGAAAGGATAGTTTTCTTATGCCCATAAATACAGAGCTTGCCGTAAAAATACTGATAACCATTGGCGTTGCGTTTATAATCAGCTTCGCCGCAACACCGATTGTCAAGACCTTTGCCAAAAAAGTCGGAGCAATGGATGTGCCCGGTGAGGAGAGAAGGGTTCATGACCACCCCATCCCCCGTTTAGGCGGACTTGCGATTTTTCTAGGTTTTATTCTGAGCGTTCTGCTTTTCGCAAACATCAACCGCCAGCTTCAGGGGATTCTTCTCGGCTGTGTCATAATAGTAGCCACAGGCGCTATTGACGATATTGTTTCCCTTAACGCCTGGGTTAAGCTGCTGCTTCAAATACTCGCCGCAGTCGTTGCCGTTTTGCACGGAGTTGAAATTACCGTTCTTGCCAACCCCGCGCTGTGGAGCAAAACGGAGTTTCTGCTTCTCGGCAGTCTCTCCATTCCGATAACAATTATCTGGATCGTGGGAATCACAAACTCGGTCAACCTGATTGACGGGCTCGACGGGCTTGCTGTCGGCGTTTCGACAATAAGCAGCCTCACAATGCTCGTTATAGCACTGGTCATTCCGAACACCAGCAGCACAATCGCAATCGTTCTCGCGGCGCTGGTGGGCGCCTGTGTCGGTTTTATGCCCTACAATTTCAATCCCGCGAAGATTTTTATGGGCGATACAGGCTCGCTGCTGCTCGGCTATGTGCTCGCAACGATGTCAATTCTCGGACTTTTCAAGTCCTACGCACTTGTGTCCTTTGCTGTTCCCCTTCTGGCAATTGCCGTACCGCTTTTTGATACGGTTTTTGCCTTTACGCGCCGCATACTCAAGGGGCAGAGCCCCATGCACGCCGACAGAGGACATTTCCACCATCGTCTTATCGACATGGGGCTAAGTCAAAAGCAGGCGGTCGCCGTGCTCTATTCAATTAGCGGAATTTTAGGTCTTGCCGCGGTGCTTATAACGACAAGCGGCGAGATTAAGGCGCTGATTGTTATTCTGGGCTTTTGTTTCTGCGCCTTCTTATGGGCATTCGTTTACGGCAAACTCCATAACGGTGCCGCGCCGATCTCAAGCAGCGAAGACGGAGAGCTTGCTTCTGAAAACAAGGACAGCGCCTCAACCACAATCAGCTCGGAGGACAAAAATGAAACCCGTTAAAGTAATGCTCGTTTTCGGGACAAGGCCGGAGGCAATCAAGATGGCTCCCCTTTATCTTGAGCTCAAGCGCCGTCCTGAAATTGAATGCATAGCCTGCGTTACCGCCCAGCATAGAAAAATGCTGGACGATGTGCTTAACTGCTTTGGGATTAAGCCGGACTTTGACCTTGACGTCATGAGGGTGGGACAAACCCTTTCATATATCACAAGCAGTGTTTTAGACGGCTTCGGCGAGGTGCTCCGTGAAGTTAAGCCCGATTTGGTGCTCGTCCACGGTGATACAACAACAGCTTTTGCCGCGGCACTTGCCGCCTTTTACGAGCGCATACCCGTCGGTCACGTTGAAGCAGGCCTGCGCACTTATGACCGCTATTCTCCCTTCCCCGAGGAAATGAACCGCTCTTTAATCGGCAGACTTGCCGAATATCATTTCTCCCCTACGGCATACAACGCGCAGAATCTCAAAAACGAGGGTATTAACGAAAAAGTCTTTATCACGGGCAACACAGTAATCGACGCAATGAAATATACCGTCGGGGACGGCAGCTTTAAAACGAAGAAGCTTAAGGAGCTTGATTTTTCAAAGCGCCGTGTTATTGCCATGACCTGCCACCGCCGCGAGAACTACGGCGCGCCGATGGAAAACATCTTCCGTGCGGTAAAACGCCTTGTGGAAACTTTTGACGATGTTTCGGTAGTCTATCCCGTTCATCTGAGTCCTTATGTCCGTGAAACAGCCGACAAAATTTTGGGCGGAGTGCCCGAAATTCACCTTATTGAACCGCTTGATGCAATGGAAATGCACCGCCTGATGTCAAAGAGCTTTTTTGTCATGACTGACAGCGGCGGCTTGCAGGAGGAGGCTCCCGCACTCGGCAAACCTGTTTTGGTTATGCGCAGGGAAACAGAAAGGCCCGAGGCTCTTGAAGCTGGGACCGTCGAACTTGCCGGCGTCGAAGAAAACAGGATTTTTGAGCTCGCAAGCGAGCTTTTGAATGACACTGCCGTATACAGCCGCATGGCAAAAGCCGTTAACCCTTACGGCGATGGTGAAGCCTGTACCAGAATTGCGGAAGCTATTCTTTTCAGCTTTGGCTTGCGTGAAAAGCGCCCGGAGGAGTTTCGCCCATGAAAAAGCGGTTTATTTTGGGGAGCATCGCCGCGGTTGTAGTCGTTATAATCGCTTTCTTAATAATAAACTACGGGCCCACCGACAACTCTCACGTCATTACCATGCCCTCCCCTGCCGCCAGCAGCGGCAGTGTATCAGGTGATGACGGAATCAGCCGTGTTGAGGTAAATCCCGAAACCGTTAAAACGGTTTTGGGAACTTTGGTGCGCGCCGAAAGCTTTTACCGCACCTATACCATAAAAACCTTTTGGGACGGCGGAGAAAGCGAGTCCTCCCTCAGCTATTGGCAAAAGGGTGAAAACATCAAACTTCGCATCGCGGAAAATAAGTCCTCGAGGAATATATTGGTTCGCGGTGACGAACTTTACATCTGGTATGACAGCTCAAGCTCCGTTTTTAATTCTAAGCTTTCCGAGAGCAGCGTTTCTCAGGAAATTGACAGGTTTTCGGGACTTGTCACCTATGAAGAAATAATGGATATCCCGCAGGAGAACATACTCGGCGCTTACTACGTCGATAAGTCCGGTCAGGCCTGCATTTACGTTGAATATGTCAGCGGCGAACTAAATTATGTAAACCATCTGTTTGTTTCCGTGGATTCGGGACTTCTTGTTTCTTCGGAAAAGTTCGACGGCGATAAGCTTGTTTACTCAATGGAATCCACGTCATCGGAGCTGACCACTCCTTCGGATGATGTTTTCAAGCTTCCCAACTAAAGAAAGAGCATGGCCCCCGCAATTAAAAGGAATTCGATGTCGCCACTCTCCCTGTACAAAAGGTAGAGAAACGCGACAAGCATAATATCTTCAAGCTCCAGATTTGCCAAATTAAATCTGGACAGCAGCCCGCCGAGGCCGCCCTGAGCGCCTCCCAAGCCGCCGAGAATACTGCCGAGTCCGCCCGAAGCGCCCCCGAGAATATTGCCGAGCCCGCCCGAGGCTCCCCCGAGGCCGCCAAGCATACCGCCGAGTCCGCCGAGTATTCCCGACTGACCCGACGTTTTTTTATGTTCGCCGCTTTCAAGGTCGACGAAGGACGGAGACGACTGATTGATGCTCGGCTCCGCTTCCGGTATTCTTTCAAAGCTCCCGGTATTTGCGTTGTACCTGTTCATGAGCTAGCCTCTCCTTTCTCCTCACTTCGGCGCAGCACAATAGGCTTCCTGCGCGTGCTCATTTTTTCAGTGCTGCCGCGCCTGCTACGCCGGCAAAGCGCATAGCCTTTGCAAAGACTATCGCCCTGTCAAGTTTGTTTCTTCTGTCAACAGACAAGTATGGCTTGAGAGCATTGAAAAGCTCGCTCTTATCGCTATTTGTGTTTAAACCTCCGCTCGCAAGGCTTTGCACTGCCCTACTGCTCATAATTCCGCGCACGGTGCGGCTGCCAAGCAGTCTTTGTATAGCGGGGCTTCCGATGAGCTTTTGCAGTCCTCCCCCGCCTAACAGGCCCTGCAAGCCTCCCCCGCCCATTAGATTCTGTGCAGCGGCTGCAATATCACCCGTCGGAGCATTGATTCCGTTCAAAATCCCGTCCAAGGCTGAACCCTGCGCTGCTCCGCCTTCGGCCTGAGCAGAAGAATCCCCGTTCTGTGAACCCATAATCTTTCCCGCCATGTCCATGATTTTCTTCATCTCATCGGGATTGGAAAGTATTCCGTTTATCATTCCTTCAAGGTCGCTCACCGCACTCACCTCCAGATTTTACTTACCAAAACTATCGCTTATTCGTTTGGCAAGGGCTTTGCCCTCTTCCGTTGAAAGTATCTGCCCGAGAATACGATTCATCGTGTCCTTATCTCCCTCGGCAACGGCCTTTTTCAGTGCGTTTCCGTCAACCATACTTCCGATTTTTTTGCCCTCGGGCGAGTTGACGACTTTATTTATTTCGCCTGCTTTGCCGCCTTTGAGGAGTTCTTTGCTCATTTTTGTAAAATCGCTCATTTTCGGCACCTCCCAAAAAATTCTCGTTCAGTTCAGTATATTCAAATTCCCGGAGCTGGTTACTTTTTTAAAAAAAGTCCGCTTTAGAGCGGTGTTAATACGGTATTTCGTTTTCCCGCTTATTTGGAGGTTATTCAGTGAAAATCATGGTTTTTTCGGACACGCACGGTCAGCCCGACAAAATGCTCACCGCCATTGTTCAAGCTTCGCCGGACATGATAATTCATCTCGGCGACGGCGCACGGGATATTGAAAAAATAAAAAAACAGTTCCCCCAAACTCCGCTTGAAGCGGTTCGGGGAAACTGTGATTTGAGCTCAGATCTACCTGAAAGCGCGCTGCTGACGGTAGCGGGAGCCAGAATATTTATTACTCACGGGCATATTTTTGCAGTAAAGCACACACTTTCCCTGCTTACAGAGGAGGCTCGCAGATTAAACGCCGACATTGTGCTCTTCGGTCACACTCATGCAGCAAATAACACTACGGAGAGCGGTCTTTATGTGCTTAACCCGGGTTCGGCGGGAAATTGCGGCTGCCCAAGCTGTGCGGAAATAATAATCGATGACAAACGCGAGATTTTTTGCAGAATAATCAGGATTTGATATGAGCGTGGATTTTGCTTTTTTCCACGCTCTTTTTACTTTGAAACTCCAAAAGCTCGTCTTCGGTCAGCATACGCGGGATAAAGGCACCTGCAAAATGCCCCGCACCCTCACCGCGTCCCTTAATGTAAAACGCCGCCAGAACGGAGAAGATGAACGCTCCTACAAGGTTAACAAACATATCCTCCATAGTGTCGTTAATTCCAACATCCAGATATCCGTCCAAAACGATCTCCTCAGGCTTGCCTTGAATATAGCCTGTTATTGTTGTCGTTGTTATGCCCTCAATTCTAAGCGGTGTTCTTACTCCGTCTATGCTGGTTTCCTCGGAATTTATGTATGACACTATCGTATCCTTCTGCATGTCGACACCCAGCAATCTGTCCGCCGTATATTCGGTGAATTCCCAGAGCACGCCGATTGTAATGGAAAAGCAGAAGGCCACAAACGCAACGAAAAACGGCGAGAGGCTGAAGTTAATGCTCGGGTGCTTATTGAAAACGTCAATAAGCGCAACTCCGATTGCACCCATCAGAAACCCGTTTATGGTGTGGAGAATCAGATCCCAGGCTTGAATTTTGTGGTAAAACTGACCGATTTCACCCATGATTTCACCGGCGAAAATAAAAAGCAGAACGATAATTTCAAGTGTTGACGGAAGCTCGATTTTGAGCCTTCTTTCAACAAAGGAGGGGATCATAAATTCTATCAGTGCTAGCGAACAATAGAGAACCTGATCCCAGCGCCGCAGGTAGATTGCCCTCACCATAATTCCAACGACGAGCACACGAAGAATAATATAGACGAAGGTGCTGGTCTTGGTATTCCTCAGGGACTGTTTGGTAATGCGCATCAGTTCACTCCTATTTCCCCGTACTCTTTTTATTTGAGGTGCCTTACTGAAGGCTCGTTCAGCCTGTTATATCGGTGCCTGAAGACGGGTTCGTTGTCGTCGGCGTCGGGCTTGCAGAGGGGGAAGGCGACACAGTCGTTTTCTTTGCAAAAACAACGTAAAGCGTGTGATCCTCGGTAACCTCGGTGAACGTATAACTATCCAGCGCGCCTACACTCGTTCCGTCAACCTTGACTTCGCGGATTTCATAGTCCGCGTCGGGAGTAATCGTAAAGGTTTGGTCTTCTCCGTCCTTGACCGCAACGGCGCCCTTGGGGCTTACAGTACCGCCCTTGCCCGCCGTAACGCTTATCTCGTGCTCCTCATTTTCAGGGCCCTTTGAAACCGTGACGGTAACCAGGTCACCCTCCTGAAGTCTCGCGCCCTTCATCGGGGACTGGGAAATTACTGTCCCTACCTCTTCCTCACTGAACGCGTCCTCAGCTCTTGTTATTTGAAGTCCAAGTTCAACAAGCTCCTGCCGTGCTTCCTCGTAAGTTTTGCCTGTCAGCGACGGAACATCGATATACTCCTTAGTTTCGGTGACCTCCGTGTTCTGTCCCTTTGAGACTGTGAGCGTTATCGTTTCGCCCTCTTTGACCTTTTTGCCCTCTTTTTTGCTCTGCTTAATGACTGTTCCGACGGGCTCGGTGCTCTCCTCGTCCATCGTGCTGACTTCAAGCCCCATCCCCACAAGCAGAGTCGTCGCCGTTTCGACAGGCATACCGAGAACATCGGGCATTTTATCACTGTCATCGTTTGCGCTGAAATTAAACAAGCCGCCCATTATAGAAAGCGCGAGTGTGAGTACCGCTACCAGTGCGACAGCCGAAACCGCCAGCCACTTTTTACGGATATCCTTTTCCTTATCCTCGGGGCTGCGGCTCGCTTTATTCGCGGGAGCGGGGCGAACAGCGCCGGTATCCTTACGAACAGGACGCTGTAAGGGCGGGACTGCGGCGGGGGCTGCGGCTTTATCCTTTTCCTTTGCGCTAATCACCCTTGTAGAATCAGCCTCCTCGGTCTGTTTCCACACTCTGGCGCCGAAAAGCTCGTCATTATCCGCATTGATAATGTCACGCATGCTGTGAGCCGCGCTGCGTGGCGCAGTTTCCTCTTTTTTCCCGAAAACCATTGTATCGTCAATATTGAGATCGGTGCTCATCGCCCATTCGAGCTTTTTATCCTCCTCGGTGGGCAATATGTAAAACACCGCTCCGCAATTCGGGCATTCGCCCAGAGCGGCGTCTATTTCGGCTCCGCATTTTTTGCAGATAATAGTACGCATAGCTTCTAACCTCCAAGTCGCGGCGCGTTTCTGATGCTGCGTTTTCCGAGCTTCGATGCGCTAAGCCGCCGTAATTTGTATTTTATCACAAGTATAATTTATTTTCAAACATCTATTGAAAGACAGATATTGTTTACAAAAACCGGAATCGCTGTGGTATAATGCTTGCAGGCAACGTTATATTCCAAACATCATCACTCACGTAAGGAGCGGTCATGAAAACTGCACTTGTCACCGGAGCTTCGAGAGGAATCGGCGAAGCGATTGCCCGAGAGCTGTCGGCCGAGGGCTTTAAGGTCTATATAAACTACAACAAGAGCCGCGATGAGGCTTTCGCCCTCGCGGATGAGATCGGCGGAATCGCTGTTAGGGCTGATGTTTCCGACCTTAACCAAGTTCGCGCCATGTATGACGAAATTGGTGTTGTAAATGTTCTCGTTTGCAACGCGGGAATCTCGGAATACGGGCTTTTTTCGGAAATAAGCCCCGAAAAGTGGAGAAATATCTTTGCTGTCAATGTTGACGGCGTATATAACTGTGTGCAATGCGCCCTGCCCTCAATGATAAAAAACAAAAGCGGCTCCATTATCACCGTTTCCTCTGTATGGGGTATTCACGGTGCTTCGTGCGAGGCGGCATATTCCACTACTAAGGCCGCGGTAATAGGACTTACAAAAGCGCTTGCGAAGGAACTCGGTCCCTCGGGTATCAGGGTTAACTGCATAGCCCCCGGCGTCATCGAAACCGATATGCTTTCGGGCTTTTCGGAGGCTGACAAGCTCTCGCTTTGCGAGGAGACTCCCCTTTGCAGGCTTGGCAAACCCTCCGACGTCGCGTCAATAGCGGCTTTTCTCGCAGGTGAGAAAGCAGGCTTCATTACGGGGCAGGTCATCGGGGTTGACGGCGGCTTCGCTCTCTGATATTGCATGATGTCCGCAGGCGGACATCATACGGATTTAAATACATATGCCACAACGGCGCGCCACGCCTGTGGCATAATAGAAGGCGGTCAGCATGACCGCCTTTTTTATTCTCCCAAGAGCTCTGAGACACGTTTAATGTAGTTCGGCAGAGCGCCCTCAAAGTCCACCCCATTGCGGCGGGGTGTTCCGCGCTCTACTGTGCGGTCAATGCTCTCGCCGACAAGTGAAATCGCTGTTTCGGCGGCGTCCTTCAAACCGACTCCGCGCAGCATAAGCGCGGCAAAGGACGAGGCAAAAATATCTCCTGTTCCGCAAAAAACGCCCTCTCTTGCCTTTCTGACGCAAAGGCAGCTCTCCCCTGTTTTGGTGTCAAGCGCGTAAACGCCGACACGCTCGCTGTCGGGTCTTACTCCCGTTATCGCTATAATACCCGAGCAGAGCTTTCTAAGTCCCTCCACAAGCGAGGCTAAATATTCCTCGTCGTGCGGCCCCTCTCTGTAAGGCAAATCGCTTAAAAGAGCCGCTTCGGTTATATTAGGGGTAATAATATCCGCCTTGCCGCAAAGTCTGCGGAAAGCAAGGCACATCTCGTGTCCCAGCTTGCTGTAATAGCTGCCGTTATCCGCCATGACGGGGTCGACGATAATCTTAGTACTCGGTGAGGCGAGAATTTTGATAATCTCCTCCAGCGTTTCTTCCTGCTTTGCAGAGGCGAGATAGCCCGAGTAAATCCCGTCAAATTCGATTCCCTCCGCCTTCCAATGACGGGCAATCGGCAGCATTTCCTCGGACAAATCTTTGAAGGTAAAATCCTTAAAGCCGCCCGTGTGGGTTGATAAAAGCGCCGTCGGCAGGCAGGCACACTCGACTCCGCTTGCCGATATGACGGGAAGCGCAACGGTGAGCGAGCATTTTCCAACGCCTGAAATATCATGTATTGCCGCAATTCTCTTTAGTTCTTTCATAGAAAACCCTGTTCCTTAGATATTTAATCGTTTATGCACTTTATTGTGCAAAATCGCTTGCGAAGAGCGAAACGAGGCGTACAAGCAGCGCCGCCACCTTCTCCATTGAGTTCACGGAGCAGTATTCAAACGGTCCGTGGAAATTATGCCCGCCCGTACAGAGATTGGGGCACGGAAGCCCCATAAATGAAAGCCTTGCGCCGTCCGTTCCTCCTCGAATCGGAACTACTGCGGGAACAATCCCCTCAGCCTCCATCGCCTTTTTCGCAAGTTCAATAAGTTCCATGTGCGGCAGAATCTTCTCGCGCATATTGTAATATCTGTCCTCGGTCACGACCTTGACAACAATTTCGCCGTATTTTTTGTTGATGTACTCCCCTGCCATGTGTACAAAACGCTTGCGGTTTTCAAACTTTTCCCTGTCGTGGTCACGGATAATATAATGCAGTTCCGCCTCCTCAACTGTGCCCGTCATGCGGTGCAGGTGGTAAAAGCCCTCGTAGCCCTCTGTGTGCGAGGGTGTCTCGGCCTGTGGCAGCAGGGCGGCAAATTCCGCCGCTACGAGCGCCGCGTTAATCATCTTGTTTTTCGCGCTGCCGGGGTGAATACTCCTGCCCTGAATGAAAATTCCCGCGTTCGCTCCGTTGAAGTTTTCAAACTCGAGCTCGCCCAAATCGCCGCCGTCCACGGTATACGCGAAATCCGCCCCGAAATCGGCGACATCGAATTTCTCCGCACCGCCTCCGATTTCCTCATCGGGAGTGAACGCTATGCAGATTTTTCCGTGAGGTATTTCGGGATTATTCTGCAGAGTCTCAACAAGCGTCATAATCTCCGCAATACCCGCCTTGTCGTCAGCGCCGAGGAGCGTTGTGCCGTCGGTTACTATGAGCTCTTCTCCGATGTGGGTTTTAAGGCTCTCAAAGCTTTCGGGGCTCATCACGATATTCTTATCTTCATTGAGCACGATTGCCCCGCCGTCGTAGTTTTCAACTGTTCTCGGCTTAACCCCCGCGCCCGAAGCGTCGGGCGAGGTGTCAAGATGGGCGATAAAGCCCAGCGCGGGAAGCTCTTTTTCGCCCATATTTGAAGGTAGATACGCCATAACATAGCCATATTCGCTCACGCGTACGTTCTCGGCGCCCAATTCCCGAAGCTCTTTTTCAAGAAAGCGGGCAAGCGCCCACTGCTTTTCCGTGCTCGGCATAGTTTCGGAATTTTCGTCCGACTGCGTATCAAAACTCACATAATTCAAAAAGCGTTCTTTAAGCGTCATCAGTCACTTCCGTATTCTTCCCTAATGCGGGATCGGCTTATTTTTGTTATTATAACACCGCGGGGGCTTTTTTGCAGTATTATTTTTGCTTATCTCCCTTGCAACAAAAAAAGGGCTTCTCAGCTTTTGAGAAGCCCCTCGGCAAAAACCGAAG
Organism: uncultured Oscillospiraceae bacterium; assembly: GCA_964459785.1. GTDB lineage: Bacteria > Bacillota > Clostridia > Oscillospirales > Oscillospiraceae > UBA2658. The sequence goes on from CAYWNW010000003.1 coordinate 162,317, forward strand.
TTTATCTTGGGGGAAGATAGTCGGAAGGGTTAACGCTCTGTCCGTCCAGTGTCATTTTGAAATAGAGATGGGGATTGTCCTTTGTTTCGCCCGGAGCGGTTGCTCCGACAGCACCGATGACCTCACCTGTATTCACATTGTCACCCTCATAGACCGTGGGAACAGCGGCAAGGTTTGAATATACGCTGCGAAGACCGCCCGCATGCTCAATGACAACAGTCATGCCGCCCATATCGTCTGTGGCAACACTTATTACCTTGCCCGCACAGGCGGCGAGCACCTGAGTTCCCAGAGGGGCGGCGATGTCAACGCCGTCATGAGTGCGCCAGTCGCCCAGCTTCTTGTTGTAAATAAGCGCGGTCACGGAATACGGAACCTCAATTTCACCCTCAAGCGGCCAGATATACTGAGCGGTAACGGCTGTTTCCGCCTGCTGCGCCGTCCATGAACCTGTTTCCTCGGTTTCAGTTGCGGCCTCAAGAGCGTCTTCTGCCTCCGCCGCCTCGGTCTGTTCCTCTATTACCTCTGGAGGAATCGCCATTTCGGGGTCCTCATCCAAAGGCTCGTACACCTGCGAAATCTCGCTTGCCTGCGCCGCCATTTCGTCTACATCGTCCGCGTTTCCGGTAAGCAGAAAATAGGCGCTGACGCCTATGACCGCCACACACAGGAAAAGGACTATGTAGAAGCCCTTTCCGGAAAAAAACACTTCCAGCCTTTCGCCGAAGCTCTTTTTATCAGCCATTTGTTTTACCTCCTAAATAGAAAAATGGTGTTTCTGCGGTTATTTTTACCAGCAGAAGCACCATTTATACGTTATTTAGTAAATTTTTCTTTTCCTTAGCAAAACACCTGAGGCTCGGATTGACTACCGCTCGAAAGCTTTGCCTATTTCTTTTTTATGCTGTAAAATGCGTCGTTTCCGAGATACTTTGCAACGTCAAAAAGCTCGTCTTCAATGCGCAGGAGCTGATTGTACTTTGCAACGCGGTCAACGCGGCTTGGAGCGCCCGTCTTAATCTGTCCCGCGTTGAGCGCAACGGACACATCGGCAATCGTCGTATCCTCGGTTTCACCCGAACGGTGGGAGACGATGGTGGTATAGCCCGCCCTGTGAGCCATTTGTATAGTGTCCAGAGTTTCGGTAAGCGTTCCGATTTGGTTGAGCTTAATAAGAATAGAGTTCGCAACGCCCAGCTCAATGCCCTTTTTAAGGCGCTCGGAATTGGTTACGAAGAGATCATCGCCGACAATCTGGATTCTGTGTCCGAGAGCCTCGGTCATCATGCGCCAGCCCTCCCAGTCTTCCTCCGCCATGCCGTCCTCGATTGAGATGATTGGGTACTTATCGCAGAAGCCGACCCACATATCAACCATCTGCTGACGGGTCATCACAGTTCCGCGCTTCGGAAGGTGATAGCAGCCGTCCTTTTCGTCAAACCACTCGGTAACGGCGGGATCCATTGCGATTTTGAAATCTGTCCCCGGCTTATAGCCCGCTTTTTCTATGGCTTCGACCAGAGCCTTGAGCGCGTCCTCGTCGCTTTTTAGGTCAGGGGCATAGCCGCCCTCGTCGCCGACACCTGCGGAAACCACGATTTTCTTAAGCGTGTGGAAAACCTCCGCGCACATGCGTAGCGCCTCGCGGAAATTGGGCGCGGAAACGGGCATAATCATAAATTCCTGAATATCCACGCTGTTTGTTGCGTGCGCGCCGCCGTTTAAGACGTTCATCATCGGCACGGGCAGAGTTTTTGCGTTCACCCCGCCGATATAGGAATAAAGACTCACGCCCAGAGCATCGGCTGCGGCGTGAGCGCAGGCCAGAGAAACACCGAGAATCGCGTTCGCGCCCAGACGGGTCTTGTTGGGTGTTCCGTCTATTTCGATGAGCATTTTGTCGATGGAGGCCTGGTCAAGCGCGTTAAGACCGATCATTGCCTCCGCGATTTCGCCGTTTACGTTGTCAACCGCCTTCATTACGCCCTTGCCGAGATAACGGCTCTTGTCGCCGTCACGGAGCTCGCAGGCCTCGAAGGCTCCCGTTGAAGCGCCCGAAGGGACAGCGGCTCTTCCGACAGTGCCGTCATCCAGAGTAACTTCGACCTCAAGAGTAGGGTTTCCTCTTGAGTCGAGTATTTCGCGGGCAAGTACATCGACAATTTCGAGATAAGTTCTTGTAAGCATATATATTTCTCCTTTATTTGAATTTTTGTGGGGTTTATCGTGTTATAAATCTGTGCAAATGTACTCAGATAAAATTGAGGAGGCTTGAACCACCTTACGGTATTGTGTTCAATCCTCCCCGGTTTATCCTATTTTTTAAGTGCTTCGGCAACAGCGACTGCGACGGCGACTGTCGCTCCGACCATGGGGTTATTGCCCATGCCGAGGAAGCCCATCATTTCAACGTGCGCTGGAACGGAGCTTGAGCCCGCAAACTGAGCGTCCGAGTGCATTCTGCCCATTGTGTCCGTCATACCGTAGGAAGCGGGGCCCGCGCCCATATTGTCGGGGTGAAGCGTGCGTCCCGTGCCGCCGCCGGAAGCGACGGAGAAATACTTCTTGCCCTGCTCGACACATTCCTTCTTGTATGTGCCCGCGACGGGGTGCTGGAAGCGTGTCGGGTTTGTGGAGTTGCCTGTTATGGACACGTCCACGCCCTCCATGTGCATGATTGCAACGCCTTCGCGCACGTCATCAGCGCCGTAGCAGCGAACCTGAGCGCGCTCGCCCTTGGAGTAGGCGATTTCGCGCACGACCTTGACCTCGCCCGTGTAATAATCAAACTGGGTCTGAACATAGGTAAAGCCGTTTATGCGCGAGATTATCTGCGCCGCGTCCTTGCCGAGGCCGTTTAAGATAACGCGCAGGGGCGCATGACGCGCCTTGTTTGCGTTTTTAACTATGCCGATTGCGCCCTCCGCCGCGGCAAAGCTCTCGTGACCCGCCAAAAATGCGAAGCACTTGGTTTCGTCACGCAGAAGCATTGCACCGAGATTGCCGTGTCCGAGCCCAACCTTGCGGTCTTCGGCAACGCTGCCGGGAATGCAGAAGCTCTGAAGTCCCACGCCGATAAGCTCTGCCGCCTCGGCCGCAGTCTTTGCGCCCTTCTTAATGGCGATGGCGCTGCCGACGACATAGGCCCAGCCCGCATTTTCAAAAGCGATGGGCTGAATGGACTTCACGATGTCGTAGGGGTTAACTCCAGCCTTGTCGCAGATTTCCTTTGCTTCCTCAACCGATGAAATGCCGTTTTCTTTAAGTACGCCGTTTATTTTGTCTATGCGGCGCTCATAGCTTTCAAAAAGTGCCATATTTTCTTCTCCTTATTCGTGACGGGGGTCAATATACTTTGCGGCTTCGGAGAAGCGGCCGTATGTACCCTTGGCTTTTTCGAGCGCCGTGTTTGCGTCCTCGCCCTTTTTAATGGCGTCCATCATCTTGCCGAGGCTTACAAATTCGTAGCCGATTATCTCGTTGTTCTCGTCGAGGGCAATTCGGTTTACATAACCTTCCGTCAGTTCCAGATAACGGGCGCCCTTTGCCTTGGTGCCGTACATGGTGCCGATACTGCTTCTCATGCCCTTGCCCAAGTCCTCAAGCCCCGCGCCGATGGGAAGTCCGCCCTCGGAAAAGGCCGTCTGGCTGCGTCCGTAAACAATCTGCAAAAAGAGCTCGCGCATGGCGACATTGATGGCGTCGCAGACAAGGTCGGTGTTGAGCGCTTCGAGAATGGTCTTTCCCGGGAGAATTTCGGAAGCCATAGCCGCAGAATGGGTCATGCCCGTGCAGCCTATGGTTTCCACCAGAGCCTCCTCGATTATGCCGTCCTTTACGTTTAGGGTGAGCTTGCAGGCGCCCTGCTGGGGTGCGCACCAGCCGATACCGTGCGTAAGTCCTGAAATGTCCTTTATTTCCTTTGCCTGTACCCATTTGCCCTCCTCGGGAATGGGAGCGGGGCCGTGGTATGCGCCCTTAGTCACGGGACACATATGCTCAACTTCGGTTGAATAAATCATATAATTGCTCCTATCGGTGAAATTTTTAAGCGTTTTCAAAGAGGTTTACTTGCTTTCAATCAGGCTCACGCCTGTCATTTTTTCGGGTTTTCTGATTCCCATCAGTTCGAGCATTGTCGGCGCTATATCGGCAAGGCGTCCGCTTTTCAGCTTAACGTCCGCTCCGCAGATAATAAACGGCACAGGATTCGTGGTGTGAGCCGTGTGCGGGTCGCCGTCCGGTTCCGCCATGCAATCCGCATTCCCGTGGTCAGCCGTAATCAGTATCGCACCGCCCATGCTTGAAACTGCATTCGCTATGCGCCCCATGCAGGCGTCAACTGTTTCTACCGCCTTAATGGTTGCCGCCATGTTTCCTGTATGCCCAACCATGTCGCAGTTGGCAAGATTGCAGATAACCACATCGTACTTGCCGCTGCGTATAGCTTCGGCGCATTTATCGGCAACTTCGTTTGCGCTCATTTCGGGAATAAGGTCATAGGTGGGAAATTGCTTAGGTGAAGGAACGAGGATTCTGTCCTCGCCGGGGTAGGTCTTCTCAACTCCGCCGTTGAAGAAGAAGGTGACATGAGCGTATTTCTCCGTTTCGGCGATACGAAGCTGGGTAAGACCGAGCTTGGAAATATACTCTCCGAAGGTGTCTTCGATTTCCTCAGGGGGAAACGCGACGGGCAGCTTCTTGAGCTTTTCGTCATAGCGCGCCGTGCAGACATAGTTGAGAGGGAAAACACCGTTTCTGCGTACAAAGCCGTCAAAGTTCTCGCTGGTAAGCGCGTAAGTTATCTCCCTTGCCCTGTCTGGACGGAAATTTATGAAAATAACGCTGTCGCCGGCTTTAATCATTCCCTCGTGGCTGCAGACAACAGGAACGACAAATTCATCGGTTACGCCCTTTTCATAGCTGTTTTCAATTGCGGCTACGGGATCCGCGTTCTGCTCACCCTCGCCGAAAACCATGGCGTTATAGCCCTTTTCAACTCTGTCCCAGCGGTTGTCCCTGTCCATGGCGTAAAATCTGCCCTGAACGGTAGCAACTTCACCCAGTCCGATTTCGCGGCATTTTTCAATGCACTGACGCATGAAGCCCGCTCCGGAGGTCGGGCTGACATCGCGCCCGTCCAAAAAGGCATGAATGTAAACCTTTTGTACTCCCCTGCGTTTTGCCATCTCAATCATCGCAAAAAGGTGCGTAATGTGGCTGTGAACTCCGCCGTCGGACAAAAGTCCCATAAGGTGAAGAGCGGTTTTGTCCTTCACGCAGGCATCCATTGCTTCGGCATATACCTTGTTGTCAAAGAAAGTGCCGTCCTTGATTTTGTTTGAAATTAGAGGGAGAATTTGAAATACAACCCGTCCGGCTCCGATATTGGTGTGACCGACCTCGCTGTTGCCGATTTGCCCCTCGGGCAGACCTACATCCAGACCGGAGGCGGAAAGAGTGGTGTTCGGGCACTCCTTAAGAAGCTTATCAAGATTGGGCGTATAAGCTCTGGTTACGGCGTTTTTCTCGCTTGGCTCTGCCAAACCGCAGCCATCCAGTATCAGGAGGGCTGTGGGTATTTTTTTCATTTTTGCTCCTCCCCGGTTACCTGCGCCACTGCGTCTATAATCTGCGCGAAGTCATGGGGCTTAAGAGAAGCGCCGCCGATAAGACCGCCGTCGATATCAGGCATTGATAAGAGCTCTGCCGCGTTTTTCGGATTCATTGAGCCGCCGTAAAGTATACTTATGCTCCGAGCCACTCTCGCGCCGAACTTTTCACGCACAACATCGCGTATGCCCTCACAGACCTCCTGAGCCTCTTCCTTTGTCGCAGTTTTGCCTGTCCCTATCGCCCAAATGGGTTCGTATGCTATGACTATGGAGCGTTCCTTGCCCTCGGGCACGAAGGAAAGCGCGGCAAGCACCTGATAGGTAATGTATTCCATGGTAAGTCCGCGTTCTCTCTGCTCCAGTGATTCCCCTACACAGATAATCGGGCTCATTCCCTTTTCAAGAACGGCCGCAGCCTTCGCTCCGACGGTAAAATCGCTGTCGCCGCGGTACTGTCTGCACTCGCTGTGTCCGACAATAACGTATGAAGCACCCAAATCGGCGAGCATATCTGCCGAAATCTCGCCTGTATAAGCGCCCTTGTCATGAACGCTGATATCCTGAGCACCGACGGAAATGCGATTGTCCTTCATCGCCCTGCGCAGAGCGGAGATGTGCGTATACGGAACAAGCAGAGCCACCTCGCAGGTTTTTGCCTTTGGCAGAAGAGTGCGAAGCTCCTCGGTAAAGGATTTAACATCCGAGGGAAGCAGATTCATTTTCCAGTTTCCCGCGATTATGGTTTTACGGTATTTTTTATTCATTACAAGGCCTCCTCTATTTGTTTAAAAGACAGGCAATACCCGGCAGCTCTCTTCCCTCCAGGAATTCCAGAGATGCTCCGCCGCCTGTGGATATGAAGGTAATTTTGTCGGCAAAGCCCATTTGTTCGACAGCCGCGGCGCTGTCTCCTCCGCCGATAATGGTTATCGCACCCGAGTCCGCCATGGCTTTCGCCAAGCTCTGTGTTCCGTTAGCAAAGGCGGGGAACTCAAATACTCCCATGGGTCCGTTCCAGACGACGGTGCCCGCGCCCTTAATAGCCTCGGAGAAAAGTGCAACTGTCTTATCGCCTATATCAAGGCCCATCCAGTCATCGGGAATGCTGTCAACGTCAACGACTTTTCTTTCGCAGTCCGCCGCGAAGCGGTCGCCGATTGCAACATCAACGGGCAAAAGGAATTTTACGTTCTTTTCCTTCGCCTTTTGCATTACCTCGTTTGCAAGCTCAAGCTTGTCCGCCTCAAGAAGCGAGGTGCCGATGCTTTTGCCGAGCGCCTTAAGGAAGGTGTATGCCATACCGCCTCCGATAATGAGCGTATCCGCTTTGTCGATGAGGTTTGTAAGGACGCCGATTTTATCGGAAACCTTGGCGCCACCGAGCACCGCGACAAAGGGTCTTTTAGGATTGTCGAGAGCGCCGCCCATGACGGAAAGCTCCTTTTCGACGAGGAAGCCGGCGTAGGCGGGAAGAAAAGCCGCGACGCCCGTTGTTGAGGCGTGGGCGCGGTGAACGGAACCGAAAGCGTCCGAAACATAAATCTCGCCCAGTGACGCAAGCTGCTTTGAAAACTCGGCATCGTTTTTCTCCTCACGCGGATCGAACCTCACATTTTCAAAGAGCATAATCTCGCCGTTTTTGAGTTCGGAAGAAAGCTTTGCCGTTTCCTCGCCCGCGACATCGGGGGCAAACTTTACGGGGACGCCAAGAAGCTCCGAAAGGCGAACGGCAACGGGAGCAAGGCTCAGGCTCTTTTTAAACTCGCCCTTGGGCTTGCCCATGTGCGAGCAGGCAATAACTCTCGCATCCTTATCAAGCAGATATTTAATTGTCGGAATCGAAGCGGCTATGCGTTTATCGCTTGTGATTTCCCCCGTTTCTTTGTTCAGGGGCACGTTGAAGTCGCAGCGCAGAAGCACCTTTTTGCCGCTGACATCAACGTCCGTTATTGATTTTTTGTTGTAATTCATGCCAAACCTCCTAAGTTATCTATAATAATTTGTTCCTAACCTTCATTAACTGCCATTGAGCCCTGCTCACACAGATTGGGGAAGCCTTGCTGCCGCAGCGCCTCGTAACATAAAATTGCGACGCTGTTTGAAAGATTAAGACTTCGTGTAAAATCCTTCATCGGGATTCTGATGCAGCGCTCACGGTACTTTTCACGCAGATACTCGGGAAGTCCCGCCGTCTCCTTGCCGAACATGAGCTTAACGTCCCCCGTAAAATCTGCCCTGTCGTAACGCAGCGGCGCCTTGGTCGTCGCCAGCCAGAGATTGTCGTCGCCGTTAATTTCAAAATACTCATCCAGATTTTTATAGACCCTGACATCGAGAAACTGCCAGTAGTCCAGTCCCGCACGCTTTAACGCCTTGTCCGAAATATCGAAACCCAGCGGCTCTATGAGATGAAGTCTTGCGCCCGTGACGGAGCAGGTGCGTGAAATATTTCCTGTGTTCGCGGGTATTTCAGGTTCAACTAAAATGATGTCAATCATGGTTAATATTGCCCCTTCGGCGCACTTGTCATGATGTTTATGACGTTTTAATACATTGTAACTCAAAATCAAAAATATTTCAACATAATATTTGGAATTATTGAAACTTTTTGATTAAATTTATTCTGCTTATGAAGCCTTTTCTCAGTTTTTCAAGACAAAACGATAACAATTCAAATACATTGAAGCCTCGGCTTGCAAATCGACTGTCGGGGCATTATAATAGTATATGTTGGCAAAGCGCTTTTACGCATTGCCGTATGCTTAAAACGGAATACCCTATGGAATACAGCTTGGAAGGTGAACACACTGGACATATTTGAAAACAAATTTCGCTCCGACACGCTTTATGTCGTCATCCCCTGTTATAACGAGGAGGAGGCTCTCCCCGAAACGGCACGCGTACTGCGCGAAAAAATGCATTCGCTGATAAATAACGGTAAGATTTCCGAAAACAGCCGTGTTATGCTCGTAAACGACGGCTCGAAGGACAGAACCTGGCAGCTCATAAAATCGCTCCATGAGGCGGACAAGCTCTTTTGCGGCGTTTGTTTAAGCCGCAACCGCGGACATCAGAACGCCCTTCTGGCAGGACTGATGACGGCAAAATCCAGAGCGGACGTAACCATCTCAATGGACGCCGATCTTCAGGACGACATCAACGCAATCGACGGCATGCTCGACAAATATTACGAGGGCTGTGAAATTGTTTACGGTGTGCGCTCCTCAAGGGAAAAGGACAGCTTTTTTAAACGCTTTACGGCCGAGGGCTACTACAAGCTTTTGGATTCAATGGGCGGCGAGGTCGTTTTTAATCACGCCGATTACCGCCTTATGAGCAGGGTCGCTCTTGAAGCGCTGTCCGAATACGGAGAAGTAAATCTCTTTCTGCGCGGTATTGTACCCATGCTGGGCTATAAAACCGGCGTTGTGGAATACGAGCGCGGCGAGCGCGTTGCTGGTGAAAGCAAGTATCCGCTGAAAAAAATGCTGGGACTTGCCTCCGAGGGCATAACCTCCCTGAGTACAAAGCCGCTTCGCGCCATACTTTGGACAGGGGTGGGAACCTTATTTGCGGACTTTGTGCTGCTTATAGTATTTCTTGTTTCGCTCTTCGCCGGAGTCCCCTTCGGGAGCGCGAAGCTGCTGCTCCTCGCTGTGCTTTTAATGGGCGGGCTGATATTAGTCGGTCTCGGAATTATCGGTGAATACATCGGAAAGATTTATCTCGAAACAAAGCACAGACCGTCCTTTATTATTGAGAGCATAGTGGAATAGACTTTTAAATAAACTGACTGCCGTCTTATCTGACCGAAAACGTCGGATAAGACGGCAGTTTGCTGCATTTTTACTTCATTTTAAGCCAGAGACCGCCGTCAACGTAGCTTAGCGTTCCGAGCGTTCGACCCGAGCCTTCTGTCACTGTCCACAGATTATCTGCAGCCTTTGCTATCGTCACCCGGACAAAGCTGCCGTTCTCATAACAAAAGGCTTTCGCTTTAGTAAGCTCGCTCTCCGCTACAGAAAACGCGGCATAAGTCGAAATCGGAGTAATTGTCGGAAGGCTAAGCCTGTCGCTTATTGCCCTGACAGCGCCCGTCAGCGCCCAGGGGCTGGAGCTCACGCCGTAATCGTGCTCGTGGTAATATAGATTTCCATCGCTCACATAGGACGCGTTGACGTTAAGAAGCCAGATTTCATCGTCCTCACCAAAGTCGGTGTTTTCAAAAGCAACTGCCGCGGCAGAGGCTATCTGTGTGTCCGCAATCGTAGTTTCCCTGTAATCGTGTAGCTCGCTCACGGAGGCAACACAGCACAGGATCGCCAGAAGCGACGCGACTGCGGCCTCCGCGGTTTTGCCGAATTTGAGCCTGCCGAGGACAAGGTCAAAGAGCGCGTCGGCAATAAGCGCAAGTCCGCAAAAGGAACTCAAGGTATTGCGCAGCCCGAGCCAAGGCGCTTTGAGAACGAAGAACAGCATTAAGGGCGCTATTGCGAGAAAAATGCCCGCAAAAAGCTCCGCAAAAAAGCTTATACTCTCGCGCCTCGTCTTTTTCGTCAGATAATATAATGCCGCACACAGGACTATGATAACAAGCACATAAAGTATGTTCGGTTGCGAAATAATAATCTTAAAGCCGCGGATAAGTCCCTTGCCCCAGGTCGCCGCAGTTCCGCTTAGAAATGCCGTCTTGAGCTGACCCAAAAGAGGGGTCAGCACCTGCTCCCTGTAGTTTTCCTGCCAGGGAAGGAAAATTGCCGCGCGCTGACCGTAAACCCCTGTCGGCATGAGCTTTGTTATGGCCATATAAAGTAGGGCGTTTATGAGCATGAAAAAGCCCCACAGGGCTCTTTTCCTGCCGCTTTCTCTCGCGTTTATGAGCATTAGAATAAGAGTAAGCGCACCTGATAGGAGGATAATCTGTTCGTAAAGGCAGAAGGCTAAAAATTGAAACACGGCGAACAGCACCAGACTTCGCTTTTCGCCCTTATCGCACCATTCATCGAAGTAAAAAAATGAGAGTGCCGCGAAAAACAACCCCACCACTATTCTGGAGGATGCGGAAACCCAGTAAGCCCCCTCGAAGCCGAGCGGCATGAGCACGAATACCACAAAGAACAGGTAGCCCGTGCAGAAATGCTTTGAAAAAACCTTATGAAGCAAAACTGCCGAGGCGGCGTACATTGCGGAAATTACTCCGACCGCAAGGAGCATATTGCCGTAGAACCTTGACCACACAAAAAAGTCAAGAATCCCCGCCAGCGGACGCGAGGACAGAAGGCCTGCATTCTTTACAAGTGAAAAAAAGCCCTCACCGTTCGCAGTGTAATTATGATACTGAATGTAATCGTCGAGCTGATAATAATACTCGAAGCCGTAATAACAGTAACGGATAAAAATCAGCCCGAACAGGACGAAGAACAGAAAAACATAGTTCCGTTTGTCAAGACGAGAGTCTTTTTTAATCACTGGCGATTTCCCTTTCAAGCCGTTTTTTTACGGCAAAACGAACTTTAAAAATATCACCGAACATTCTTATGCTGTCGCGCAGAACCTGCACCTTTGAATCCCTGTGGTTTACTATTTTTACGGGAAGCTGTTCAACTGAAAACGAGAGCTCCTTTGCAAGCATCATAACCTCAAAATCAAAGGCGAAACCGTTACACTCGCTGCGGGAGAAAATTTCCTTCGCCGCACGGGAGCTGAAGGCTTTCAGCCCACACTGCGTATCATAATGGAAACCTGCGACAAGACCCGTCAAAAAGCTGAAAAGACGGCTTGCGACAAGCCTTATCAGCGGGTAATCCTCATAGCCCCGTGGGTGGAGCTTCCTTGAACCGATTGCTATGTCGGCATTCTTGCTCCGAAGCATTTTTATAAGTTCACCGACCGCTTCGATTCCGTAGGCAAGGTCAGCATCCGTGTAAACGACAAGCTCGCCGTCGGCTGCCAGAATACCCTCGCGCACAGCAGTGCCTTTCCCCATGTTGGGTTTGTGCCCTACAAGTCGAAGCTTCGGATTGTCAACACTTCGCACAAGAGCCGCGGTTGCGTCGGTGCTTCCGTCATCGGAGATGATAAGTTCATAGGCTGGAAAGCTCTTTTCAAGGTATTCCAGCGCAGCTTCCACCGTGTTTTTTATTATTGCCGCCTCATTATAAGCGGGAATTATAAGCGATATCTTAGTGTTTTGCATCTGTTTCTCCCTGCTGCCTGACATTGGTATGATTTTACTCTCATCTGCCACGCTTGTCAACTCGCCCGGCTTTTAACCTCAAAGTTCACCACAATATCTTGTGTTTATTCTTAATAAAGTCAAATATGTAAAACTATATGTACGATTTTTGTTATATATTATAATTGCTTTGTAAGAGTTTAAGGTATACAATGATATTGAGCAAAAAAGCCCTTCGGAGGAAAACATGTTAATAAACGGATTACAAAAGCTGTCGCTTCTCGACTATCCGGGAAAGCTGGCAGCAACAGTTTTCACTGGGGGCTGTAACCTTCGCTGCCCCTTCTGCCACAACGCGCCGCTTGTATTGCGTCCCAATGAGAGTGAAAGAATTTCCGAGGACGAGGTACTTTCCTTTCTCGTTAAGCGCAGGGGGATTCTTGACGGCGTGTGTATAACCGGCGGCGAGCCTCTTTTGCAAGGCGATCTTGAGGACTTCATTGTTAAAGTGCGCGAGCTCGGCTTTCTTATTAAGCTTGATACTAACGGATGTTTCCCCGAGAGGCTTGAATCCCTTATTAGACGCGGGCTAGTCGATTATGTTGCGATGGACATTAAAAACTCTTTTGAAAAGTACCCGCTGACCGTCGGGATACCCGATTTTAACCCTAAGCCCGTTTTTGAAAGCGCGGAGCTTTTAATCGGCGGCTCCCTCCCCTATGAGTTTCGGACAACTCTTGTGCGCGCTTTCCATACCGAGGAGGATATTGAAGATATCGGACGTTCGCTGAAGGGCGCAAGGAACTATTTTTTACAAAATTTTGAGGACAGCGGCGACCTTGTCGGCTTTTCGGACAGCGCCTCAATTGTATCGCTAGAGGGTTTTTCGGAGCCGGAAATCAAGCATTTCAGGGATATTTTGGCGAAATACGCCGAAAATGTCGGTATGCGCAATTGACATAACGTCACAATATTTAGTGGTTATTTCTACTTATTTGCCATTGACAAACACAATATATGTGTGTACTATATTGATTAAACTCAAAAATATCAATGATTACATAATAGTTACAAATAATTATAGAGCATTACAGATAAAGAAATAGGAGGCATAACAATGTATCAGGTAGTCAAACGTGACGGACAGGTGTGCGATTTTAATATTTCCAAAATAAGTGTCGCAATAACAAAGGCGTTTGAGGCACAGAATAAGCAGTTCACGCCGGACATTATTGACCTTCTGGCTCTTCGGGTCACAGCCGATTATCAGTCCAAAATCCGCGACGGCAAGGTCGGGGTTGAAGATATTCAGGACAGCGTTGAGTCCATACTTGTGCAGGCCGGCTATGCCGATGTTGCCAAGGCATACATTCTTTACCGTAAGCAGCGCGAGAAAATCCGCAACATGAAGTCCACAATTCTGGACTACAAGGATCTCGTGAACAGCTATGTCCATTTAACCGACTGGCGCGTTAAGGAAAACTCAACGGTTACCTATTCCGTCGGCGGACTTATTCTTTCAAACTCTGGCGCGATAACCGCAAACTACTGGCTCTCCGAAATCTATGACGATGAGATCGCAAGCGCTCACCGCAACGCGGATATGCACCTGCACGATCTTTCAATGCTCACAGGCTACTGTGCCGGCTGGTCACTGCGTCAGCTCATCAAGGAAGGTCTGGGCGGAATTCCCGGCAAGATTACCTCCTCCCCCGCAGGCCACCTTTCAACGCTCTGCAACCAGATGGTAAACTTCCTTGGCATTATGCAGAACGAGTGGGCGGGCGCGCAGGCCTTTTCCTCCTTCGACACTTATCTTGCTCCCTTTGTGAAGGTTGACAGTTTGACTTACAAGGACGTCAAGCAGTGCGTTCAGTCCTTTGTCTACGGGGTTAACACCCCCTCCCGCTGGGGCACTCAGGCGCCGTTTTCCAACATAACCCTCGACTGGACGGTTCCGGGCGACATGGCCGAGCTTCCCTGCATTGTCGGCGGAAAAGAGCTGGATTTCTGCTACAAGGACTGCAAAAAAGAGATGGACATGGTTAACAAGGCGTTCATCGAAATTATGATTGAGGGCGACGCGAACGGCCGCGGCTTCCAGTATCCGATTCCGACCTATTCCATCACAAAGGACTTTGACTGGAGCGAGACCGAGAACAACAAGCTCCTTTTCGAGATGACTGCAAAATACGGCACGCCGTATTTCTCCAACTATATCAACAGCGACATGGAGCCGAGCGACGTGCGCTCGATGTGCTGCCGTCTGCGTCTTGACCTGCGCGAGCTTCGCAAGAAGTCCGGCGGCTTCTTCGGAAGCGGCGAGAGCACGGGCTCAATCGGCGTTGTCACCATTAACCTTCCGCGTATAGCTTATACGGCCGTCGACGAAACCGCTTTCTATAAACGTCTTGACCACATGATGGACGTTGCCGCACGCTCTCTGGACACCAAGCGCACGGTTATAACCCGTCTTTTGGACGAAGGGCTTTACCCCTATACCAAGCGTTATCTCGGCACCTTCGACAATCACTTCTCAACTATCGGTATTATCGGCATGAACGAAGCCGCTTTAAACGCAAACTGGCTCGGAAAAGACCTTACACACTCCGAGGCTCAGCAGTTTGCCAAGGACGTTTTGAACCACATGCGTGAGAAACTCAGCGACTATCAGGAACAGTACGGTGCTCTCTTCAATCTTGAGGCAACCCCTGCCGAATCCACCACCTACCGTCTTGCCAAGCACGACGTGGAGCGTTATCCCGATATCATCACGGCCTCCGAGGCAGGCGGCACTCCTTACTATACGAACAGCTCACACCTGCCCGTCGGTTATACCGAGGATATTTTCGAGGCACTCTCGATTCAGGATGAGCTTCAGACTCTTTACACCAGCGGAACGGTATTCCACGCTTTCCTCGGCGAGAAACTGCCCGATTGGAGAGCCGCGGCAAATCTGGTTCGCAAAATTGCGGAGAACCACCGTCTTCCCTATTACACGATGTCCCCCACCTATTCCGTCTGCAAAAACCACGGCTATCTCACGGGAGAGCAGTTTGTTTGCCCCGAGTGCGGTGAAACAGCGGAGGTATACAGCCGCATAACCGGCTATTACCGCCCCGTTCAGAACTGGAACGCAGGCAAATCGAAGGAATACAAGGACCGCAAGCTGTACGACGTGGTCAATTCCAAGGTGCGCAGCACGGTCGGCGAATCTAAGTGCGAAGCGCATGAAGAAGCCGCACTCCCCATTTTGGAAAACGCAAGGACAATTCTCTTCTCCCGCGCGACCTGCCCCAACTGCCGCGTTGCCGAAACGCAGATGGACAAAGTGGGCTTTGCCTACGAAAAGCTGATTGCGGACGACAATCTTGAGCTTGCAAAGCAGTTTGGAATCAAGGGCTCGCCGACGCTTGTAATTACAGACGGCGTCACCACCGAGAAGTTCTACGGCGTGCCGGAAATCAAGAGCTTTTTAAGTTCCGTGCGGGTCAGATAAGGTAACGCTGCTTCGGCTTTAAATTAAATCATTGTAACACGAGTTCTTTATAGGGGTCGGGCTGCCGCCCGCCCCCTATTTCTATCACTCACTAAAAGGGAGAATCCTCATGCATGACATAGTAATCATCGGCGGCGGCCCCGCCGGAATGACCGCCGCGCTTTACGCGCTGCGCAATGGAAAAAGCGCGCTGGTACTAGAAAAAGGCGGCTTCGGCGGACAGATTGCCTATTCGCCGAAGGTTCAGAATTTCCCCGGCACTCTCAGCATGAGCGGCAATGAATTTGCGGACAGAATGCTCGAGCAGATTCTCGCGCAGGGCGCGGAGGTCGAGGTTGAAACCGTCACCGAAATTCTGGACGATGGCGCAATTAAGCGGGTTGTCACAGAAGACGGCGGAATGTTCGACGCTAAGGCCGTCATCATTGCAACGGGAGTTAAGCACCGAATGCTGGGACTCGAAGGCGAAAACGAGCTTGTCGGCGACGGTATAAGCTTCTGTGCCGTGTGCGACGGCGAGTATTACAGAGAACAGACAGTCGCAGTGGCAGGAGGCGGCAATTCCGCGCTGCAGGAGGCGACCCTGCTTGCGGATGTCTGCAGGGAAGTCATAATGGTTCAGGATTTGGACTGCTTCACAGGCGAGGAAAAGCTATCCGCGGCGCTGTTTGCAAGACCGAATGTTCGTGCGATTACAGGTACAAAAATTGAAGAACTGATAATCGACGAGGGTGCGCTCAAGGGTCTCAGGCTCCGCAACAAGAACACGGACGAGCAAAACGAGCTGAGCTGCGACGGGCTTTTCGTCGCAATCGGGCTAATCCCTGAAAACAGCGCGTTTTCGTCCCTTGTCCCGCTTGACAGGCAGGGTTACATCGATATCGGCGAGAACTGCGAAACAGGGCGTGCAGGTATTTTCGCCGCCGGGGACTGCAGAAAGAAGCACCTGCGCCAGCTTACAACCGCCGCTGCGGACGGCGCAGTCGCGGCTATAGCGGCCTGCGAATATATAAACCAAAACTTATAAAAAAGAAATCCCGTCATCAAACGATGACGGGATTTTTGTTTTAAGCAGACGCTTATGCTGGCATTACGTTTACTGCGCGAAGCTTGCCGCTGCTCTTGGGATCGGGCTCGACATCATAAGTGACAGCCTGACCTTCGTTTAATGACTTAAAGCCATCGCCGGCAATAGCGGAGAAGTGTACGAAAACATCGTCGCCGCCCTCAGCGTTGGAAATAAAACCAAAGCCCTTCTGTGAATTGAACCATTTAACTGTACCGTTTTGCATAAAAGTACCTCCGAAAAATATTATATCCGATAAAAACAAAAAAACTCACGACCCTGAAGCAAACCATCAAAAGACTTGCTTTAGAGCATGAGTCGAACTGATCAATCTGAATACACGCTAATATTAACAGACTTAAGAGGCTTTGTCAATAGCTATTCAATTATATGCTCATACCGCATTTCGTGGTTTCGGGCGTAAGATAAGCAGAGGAATACCAAAATATCGGTAATCCTCTGCCCTTTTTTAATTCTTAAAGCAATCAGCTTTTCGGCTTTATTATGAGATTTATAAGCTTGTTTTTTATAACAATGACCTTAACGATTTCCATTCCTTCAAGCAGTCTTGAGATTTTCTCGTCGCCGCAGGCGATTGCCCTGACTGTTTCAACGTCGGAGTCGTTGGGGACTATAACCGTTGTCTTAAGCTTTCCGCCGACCTGAACGGCAATTTCTTTTTCTGCGTCAACCGTTTTGCTAGCGTCGTATTTCGGCCACGGCGCAAGGCAGGCATAGCCCTCAAAGCCCTGAATCTCCCACAGCTCATCGGCAAAATGCGGAGCAAAGGGACTGAGCATCAGTATAAGCGCCTTCATGTCCCCTCTTGTCGGCTTGTTTTCATAGAAGGTGTTTACGAGCGACATAAGAGTTGCAATAGCGGTGTTGAACTTCATGTTCTCAATGTCTTCGCCGACCTTCTTGATTGCCTTGTGAATCTCGGCCTCGTTCGCTTTGGACATTGCGTTGCCCTCAAGAGGGAGTTCCGCAAGGTTCCAGATTCTGTCGAGGAATCTCTTGCAGCCCTTGACGGCGGTGCTTGACCAGGGAACGGCCTTCTCGAAGTCGCCGATAAACATGATGTAAAGGCGAAGCGTGTCCGCGCCGAATTCGTCAACAATATCGTTGGGGTTGATGACGTTTCCGCGGGATTTGCTCATTTTTTCGCCGCCCTCGCCAAGAATCATACCGTGGCTTGTGCGCTTCATATAAGGTTCCTTGGTGGGAACAACGCCGATATCATAGAGGAATTTGTGCCAGAAACGGCTGTATAAAAGGTGGAGCGTGGTATGCTCCATGCCGCCGTTGTACCAGTCGACCTGGTGCCAGTATTTTATCGCGTCTTCACCCACAAGCGCCTTATCATTATGCGGGTCCATATAACGCAGATAATACCAACTTGAGCCCGCCCACTGGGGCATAGTGTCAGTTTCTCTCTTTGCGGGTCCGCCGCAATGCGGGCAAACAGTGTTCACCCAAGCGTCCATGTGGGCAAGGGGACTTTCGCCGTCGTCAGTGGTCTCGTAGCTTTTCACTTCGGGCAGAAGCAGCGGAAGCTCGCTCTCCTTGAGGGGCACCCAGCCGCACTTTTCGCACCAGACAAGGGGAATCGGCTCTCCCCAGTAACGCTGACGGCTGAAAACCCAGTCGCGCAGCTTGAAGTTGACCTTTTCTTTCCCAAGACCTTTTTCGATTATCCATGCGGTGATGGCCTTTTTTGCTTCTTCGACAGTCATGCCGTCAAGGAAGCCGGAATTGACCATAATGCCTGTTTCGCAGTCCGTAAAGGCTTCCTTCTCGACATCGCCGCCACGGACGACTTCGATTATCGGCAGCTTAAACTGCTTGGCAAATTCCCAGTCGCGCGTATCGTGTCCAGGAACCGCCATGATAGCGCCCGTTCCGTAAGTAGCCAAAACGTAGTCGGAGATGAAAATCGGAATCTCCTTGCCCGTCGCGGGGTTTATCGCCGCAACACCCTCAAGGCAAACACCCGTCTTGTCCTTTGCCATCTCAGTACGCTCAAAGTCCGATTTTCTGGCTGCCGCGGCCTGATACTCACGCACGGCTTTAAGATTTGTAAGCTTATCCGCCCATTTTTCAACAAGCGCGTGCTCCGGGGCTATAACCATATAGGTCGCGCCGAAAAGTGTATCGGGGCGGGTTGTGAATACCGTCATCGTGTCGCCCGCGCTTGTGGCAAAATTCAGCTCAGCTCCTGTTGAGCGGCCTATCCAGTTGCGCTGCTGGATTTTGACGCGCTCGATGTAGTCAACCTCGTCAAGGTCGTCAATCAGGCGCTGGGCGTACTCGGTAATTTTAAGCATCCACTGGCTTTTTTCCTTGCGCACAACCTCGGAGCCGCAGCGCTCGCAAACGCCGTTAACGACCTCCTCATTTGCAAGAACGCATTTGCAAGAGGTGCACCAGTTGACGGGCATGCTGGTTTTATAAGCAAGGCCCTTTTCGAACAGTTTAAGGAAAATCCACTGAGTCCACTTGTAATACTCGGGGTTTGTTGTATCAACGCATCTGTCCCAGTCAAAGCTGAAGCCCAACATCTGAAGCTGCTCGGTGAAGCGCTTGATGTTGGTCCTTGTAACCTCGCTCGGGTGCAGGTGGTTTTTAATCGCATAATTTTCCGTCGGCAGACCGAAGGCGTCATAGCCAATCGGGAAAAGGACATTATAGCCCTCCATGCGGCTCTTTCTGGCGACGATATCCATAGCCGTATAGGGACGCGGATGTCCGACATGGAGCCCCTGTCCCGAGGGATAGGGGAACTCAATCAGAAGATAGCTCTTCGGCTTTTCGCTTCCGGTCACGGCGGCAAAGACTTTTTCGTCCATCCATTTCTTTTGCCATTTTTTCTCGATAGCAGTAAAATCGTACTTCATATTATGTGTCAGTCCTTTATTTCAAAGAGCGCGGTTACCGCGCCCTTACTTTTATTATCTTTCTCCCACTAGAGCGGAGATGTCGATTTCCTTGCCGTCCGCCCAGAGTCGCTCCAAGCCGTAAAAGGCTCTTGCTTCCTCCATAAAGATGTGGACAACGACGCAGCCGTAATCAAGAATCACCCAGCCCCCCGCTCTGTGTCCCTCACGGTGGAGGATTTTCTCGCCATTTTGCTCCATAACCGCCTCAACCTCGTCGCAAAGCGATTTTATCTGCGTTGCGGAGCCTGCGGTGCAGATTATGAAATAATCCGCAAGAACTGTTATTGCATCAATCTTAAGGAGCTTTAAGTCGCGGCCGATTTTGTTTGCGAGAACCTCGACTATTTTTTCAGCCATCTGCTGGGAAGTCATCATATATGTGACCTAACCTTTCGTTTTTCGCCTTTTATAGGCGGTGAATAGTGAGCTGTTTGCGCTATTTTGATTTAAAACTTATAGAAGGAGCTCAGTCCGCCGGCGATTTCTCCGCCATTTGTTACGGCGTAATTGCCTTCTGTCGGATCATAGCCCACGTCCGGCGCAATCTGGTAGAGGATGTTGCAGTTCTCCGCCTTAATGGGGTTCTTAAGCGGATTGAGATAGGTGTTAACCATGGTCATCCATTCGTCGACGGAAATTGAAACATATGAGCCCTTGCGGACAGTGCAGCTGTAATTTCCCGGAAGCGTCATAATGTTTATATCGTCGGTGGTCATTTTCAAAAATTCACCCGCGTACCACTGCATGTTCCCGATGGTCAAATCCGTCTGTGCGTTGTCGATTACGATTTGCGCAATTTGAATGAGGTTGGTAAAGTTCTTGAGCGTAAGCGCCTGTTTGGCAACAGCCTTGATAAGCGCGTGCTGGGTTTCGAGACGGTCGATGTCACCCATGCCGTAGCCCGTCCCGTCGTTGTTCTGGCGGAAACGGAAAACACCGAGCGCATTTCTACCGTCCAAAAGCTGATAGCCCTTCTGAACGTGAATAGTGAAAATATACTCGCAAACGCCATCCATGTCGTTGTCGGCGTAGTCATCGTAATTCATGTTGACGGGAACATCGAAATAGACTCCGCCGAGCTCGTCAATCGCCTTGACGAAAACTTCAGTATCGATGAAAACGTAGCTGTCGGGGCGGAAGCCCGTTATTGCCTCAACCTGATCCTTAAGAGCTTCTATTTCGCTTTCGCCGTTTGATTTAGCATAGCTGGATACAGCGTTTATCTTTTTAACGGGATTGGGGACGTTAACCAGAGTATCACGCGGAATGGATACGATGTTTGCCTTGTGCTCAACTGCGTCGTAGCGAACAAGCATTATGGTGTCGGTATTGGCATTGAGCTGATCGATTCCGACAACAAGGAGGGTATAGTAGCGTCCGACCTCTCTAGTTGCCGTTTGGGTGATAACGGGGCTTGCATCCGGGTCGGTGGGAATACCTGTAACATTGGGAGCCTTTGCCGTCATAGTCCACCAGACGTAAACGCCGCCGACAATAAGGGCTATAATCAGAAGGGCAATCAGCCAGCCCCTGCCCTTCTTTTTCTGCTTCGGTGCTCTGCGTGAAGCTCCCTCACGCACGGAGCCGTTATTATTATTGCCACGGTTTTCTTCGTTTATATTATTTCTTCCGCGGTCGCCCGTTCTTCTCGTGTCGGAACCGCTTCCTGAATTGCTCTCTCTTCTCCCGCTTCCGCCAAAAACTTTCATTAGATTACCTTCCCTTCATGGTTTGTGCCGTGCCGAAAGCACCGCTATCAAAAGCCGAAGTTCGGCCTTTCCGTTTATTTGTGTGTTTCGAGCCACTCGAGAGCCTTAACCGAGTTTGAGTGTGGAGAGCAGTTTTTCTTTTCAAGCTCCTCCAAGCTCATCTGAAGACCCCTTATCACAGCGGCGTCAAGGTCCTCATAGGCGAGGCGCCGCAGTTCCTCCACGCCCTCGAAGGAGCGTGTGGGCTCGATATAATCAGCCATGTAGATTATCTTTTCAAGCAAGGTCATATCCGCACGTCCCGTTGTGTGCCAATATATCGCCGAATAGACCTCGCTGCAAATTCCGAATTTATCGCGGGCGAACTCTGCGCCCGTTTTTGAGTGTAGCAGCTTAATGTTGGTTTTTTCATCAACATCCGTGATAATACCATATTCTTCGCATAATATCAACTGCTCGGACCCTAATAGTTTTTTTGTTATGTCATGCAATATTCCGGCTTCCGCGGCAAGTCCCTTGTCCGCGCCCCATCTTTCGGCGAGGCGAACAGCCTCCTGTTCACAGCCGGCAACATGGGGGATGCGCTTTTCATCAAGATAAATATAAGAATTTTCGCGAAGCCATGCAAGATTTGGAAGCGCACTGTAATAGCGCTTTTTTATAATCTCTTTATAGACGAGCTTGGGCAGCAAATTGTTTCCGCTCCGGTTTTTCAGCTCGGAGCGAAGCTCCGTTGAGGAAACCTCCGTCGGGATAAGCCCAATTTGAATAACTCTTGCTCCGTATTCTTTGGCGTAGTAATCCGCAAGCCTCGATATCTCCGCGACTTCGTCGTGCTTTCTCGAAAAAGCCGCAAGAGAGGAAAGCTCGAGAATTTTCTTAAAATCCTTCCACTTTTCAAAGCTCAAAAACATATCCGAGCCCATGAGCAAAACTAGTTCGTCGCGGGGATAGAGCTGCTTTAGCTCGCAGAGCGTGTCAACGGTATAAGACGGTCCCTCCCGCTTAAGTTCAAGATCGCAAAGCTCGGTATTCGGGAGCTCTCCGAAAGCCAGACGAGAGAGCGAATAACGCTCCTCCACCGAGGGTGAGCCTTGCTCCTGCTCCTTGTGCGGAGCTCTGGCCGCGGGAATAATTATGAGCTTGTCGGCACTAAGCTCACGCACCGCCGCCTTTGCCGCCGCGACGTGTCCGTTATGCGGAGGGTTAAAACTCCCCCCGAAAACAGCTATCCGCATTTTATCGCCCCCCTTAATAACTTACTTTCCTACTTTTTCTTCTTATCTGTTTTAGGAAGCTCTATTACCAAGTTTAACTCGTTTTTCTTGTAAAGGACGAACTTACTGCCGATGACCTGTACCCCGTCGGCCTTGCACTCCCTGCAAAGCATATCGCAGACCTCTTTGGGAGAAAGGGTGGAGTTTTCGAGCACCTTGCCCTTTATCAGCTCGCGTGCTTTTAAAGCGTCCTTGGCCTGAATTATTATATTCTCGCCCAAGTCGCCCTTGCCGATGTGAAGGATTGTATCCTCTTTTGCGGCGAGCCCTCTCAAATATGCGCGTTGCTTACTTGTCAGCATTGTATTCCCTCAATTTCATTTCAAAATTTTTCAGTGCTCGGCCCCTGTGGGATACGGCGTTTTTCTCCCCAGCTTCAAGCTCGGCCATAGTTCTTCCCTGATTCGAAAGCTCAAAAACAGGGTCGTAGCCAAAGCCGCCCTCTCCCCTCGGCACTAAAGTGATAGTGCCCTCACATTCGCCTCTGGCGGTAAGAACATCACCGTTCGGAAAGACACAGGCTATGCAGGAAACGAATTTCGCATTTCTGTTTTTCTCGCCCTCGAGATTTTTTAGCAGCAGGTAAACTCTCTCCGTATCGTTTTGGCAGGCTTCCCCGCCGTAGCGTGCGCTGTAAACACCCGGAGCGCCGCCGAGCGCCGCCACGGCAAGACCCGAGTCGTCAGCTATGGCGGGCTCACCAAGAGCTTTACAGGCTGCTCTAGCCTTTATGATTGCATTTTCCTCAAAGGTTTCGCCCGTTTCCTCTGCCTCAAGGTTCAGCCCTGCCTCGCTCTGGGAAATCACCTGGGCACCCAGTTCGGAGAGTATGGCCTTCATTTCCTTAAGCTTGCCCTTGTTGTTTGAAGCAAGAATATACCTCATTGCTGCAGCAGCGCCTCCACAAATCCCGCAGGTTCAAAGGGCATAAGGTCGTCCGCGCTCTCGCCCACGCCGATGAATTTAACGGGGAGCCGGAGTTCGTCCGCAATCGCGAAAACGATTCCGCCCTTTGCCGTTCCGTCGAGCTTGGTCAGTACTATACCGGAAATATCGGCGGTTTCCTTAAACTGCTTTGCCTGGATAAGTCCGTTCTGCCCGGTTGTCGCGTCAAGAACCAATAGCGTTTCCTTGTCGGCCTCAGGCAGCTCGCGGTTAATAATGCGGGTAATTTTATTGAGCTCGTTCATGAGATTCTGTTTGTTGTGAAGTCTTCCGGCGGTGTCGATGATGATGACGTCCGCGCCCCTCGCCTTTGCCGCGGCAATACCGTCGAACACGACGGAAGCGGGGTCTGACCCCTCCTCGTGGCGAACTATCGAAGCTCCGGCGCGCTCTGTCCAAACAGTCAGCTGCTCCGCGGCGGCGGCACGGAAGGTATCGCCCGCGACGAGAAGCACCTTTTTGCCCGAAGCCGTCATCTTCGCGGCAAGCTTTCCGATTGTCGTTGTTTTGCCCACACCGTTTACCCCGACCATAAGGATGACCGAAGGCTTTGTGCCAAGGCGAAGCTCGCTGTCCGCACTTTGCAAAATCTCTGTTAAAACCTCTGAAAAAGCGGCCTTTACTCCCTCGCCGCCGCGAAGTCCGCGCTCTTTAACAAGTCTGCGAAGATTATTAACGGCTTTAAGCGAAGTTTCCACCCCTGCGTCCGCCATAATGAGCGCCTCTTCAAGCTCGTCGAAGAACTCCTCGTTCTCGCCTGTAAAGCCCGCAAAGACATTGTTCATCTGGATGGACATATTTTTCTTTGTTTTTGCCAGTCCCTGCTTAATCTTATCAAAAAAACCCATTTTACCGTTTTATATCCCGAAGCATATCGGGAACCCTTCCCTTTGATTACTGTTTTCCGAGCGTCCGCTCAGCCTCCTCCAAATCGACGGAGAGGATTTGCGAAACCCCGCGCTCCTGCATGGTAACTCCGTAGAGCATGTCCGATTCTTCCATCGTTCCGCGGCGGTGCGTAATGACTATAAACTGCGTTCTGTGCGTCATCCCGCGGAGATAATGCGCGAAACGGTCAACATTTGCCTCATCGAGCGCCGCTTCAATTTCGTCCATAATACAAAACGGGGTCGGCCGGACCTTGATAATCGCGAAGTACAGTGCGATAGCCACAAAAGCCATTTCGCCGCCTGAGAGCAGACTTAGTGTAGACAGTGCCTTTCCGGGCGGCTGAACCTTTATCTCTATGCCGCAGTTTAGTACGTCCTCCTCATCCTCAAGGATGAGCGCCGCGCGTCCGCCGCCGAAAAGCTCCAAAAAGGTATTTCGGAAGCTTTCGTCGATAACCTTGAACTCACGCAGGAATATTTCCTTCATTTCCTTTGTGATGTCGGCTATTATTTTCTCCAGTTCTCGCTTTGCCTTATCCACATCGTCGCGCTGCTCACTCAGGAAATTGTAGCGTTCGCTGATTCGCTCGTATTCCTCGATTGCTCCGATGTTGGGGTTGCCGAGCGAGTTTATTTCGCGCTTGATACCGTTAATTCGCTTTGAGGCCTCGGCCATGTTCGAAACGCTCTCACGAACGCTCTGCGCCGCCGTGCGCGACAGCTCGTAGCTGTCCCAAAGCTTATCGATAATCTGCTTTTCTTCCATTTCGGAGGCAAGCTTTTTCTGTTCCATGCTGCCGCAAAGCCTCTCGATATCCAAAAGCTCTCTGTTTTTATCCTGAGCCTTTTTCTCCGATTGGGTGCGCTTGCCCTCAAGCTCAATCTTCAGGGCGTTTATTTTCATTATATTGCTTCTTATACTGTCCGCAATCGAGCGATTTTTCGCGAGCTTTTCGGATATCGCTTCTTTGCTTTTCGATATAGCTGCGTTTTCCGCATCCAGCGTCTCGATTGCCTTGAGTCTTGTTTCACCGTCGCCTGTAAGGTCGCTCAAAAACTCCTCAAGCTGTTTTATGGCGACAAGGGTGGTGTCGCTCTCAGAAACGAGAGACGAGCGTTTTTCAGCAAGAGCGGATAGCTTTTCGGCAAGTTCCCTTGCTCTTGCTTCGTGCTCCCCGCTCTTTGCGGAGAGTAGCTCCAGCTTTATATCAAGCTCCGCAAGCTCGGCATTCAGCCTTCCGATTTCCGCTTTTGTGTCGCCCAAACGCTTTGCGTTTTCTTCGCGGCGGCGAAGGGCAAGCGCCTGCTCTGCCATGAAACTTTCAATGGTTTTTTCGGCTTCTCCCAGCACGAACTGCGTTTGGGACTTCTCATTTTCGCACATGTGAAGAGTTTCAAGTGCTTCTTTAAGCTCAAATTCGGCTGTTTGAAGCTCATAACGAGCCGAGTTAAGTTCGCGCGTCGCCTCGGCAAGTTTTGCGCCGCACTCCTGCGAAGATGCCTCCAGCTCCTCTAATTTGGCGCGCAGAGTTTTAAGCTCGTTTGCGCGGGACAGAATACCCGAGTTTTTCGCCGCACTGCCGCCCGTCATAGAGCCGCCTGCGTTTATCATCTGCCCGTCCAGCGTAACTATGCGAATCGCATTGTCGTTTCTCTTTGACATTGCAACTGCGTCCGCGAGAGTTTCCGCAACAACGGTTCTGCTTAAAAGGTTTGAGAAAATTCCGCTGAACTTGGGGTCAAAGCGCGAAAGCTCATAAGCTGTTCCGAGATAGCCGTTGTCGTTTTCGGGCTTGTTCTTCAAATCATAGCTTTTAATTGTGTCGATGGGTAAAAAGGTCGCTCTGCCCGCGTCGCGCCGCTTTAACATCTCGATTGCGGACTTGCCCTGCTCCTGCGTATCGACAATTATGCTCTGCATAGCCCCGCCCAGTGCTGTCTCGATTGCCAGCGTGTAGCGGTCATCGGTTTTTACGAGATTTGCGACGGGCCCGTGAACGCCCTTGATAGTTCCGCGCTCATGCTCGCGCATAACGGTCTTGACCGCCAGAGAAAAGCCCTCGTATTCCTTTTCCATCTCGGTAAGCATAGAAGCCCGGGATTTTGCGGAATTGAGCTCGATGGTGAGCTTTAGCTGCTTTTCTTCAAGAGCCTTGACCTTGCTCTCTCGCCCCTCCATGCGCATTGAATAACCTTCGATGACATTGCTTAATTCATCCGTTTTCTCCTTTGCCTCTTTATAGGCAAGGGCGGCTTTATTAAGCCGTGCCTTAAGCTCGTCACGGCGCGAGACTGTTTCACTGTTTTCCTTTGCGCGCTTTTGCTCTGCCTCGGCAAGTTCATGCGCCGAATCCTCCAGCATGGTGAGCACTGCGCTGCAATGTGCCAAAGCCGTCTGTTTTTCACCCTTTTGTGAGAATAGCTCGGAGATTTCCTGCTTCGCGCCGCTGTCAATTTCGGAGTTGCGGCTCTGCGCCCCTATAATTTCCTGAGTCTTATCTTCAAGGCCTGATAGCTCGGAGCTTATTTCGGCAACGCGCTCATGCCTTTTTGTAATCTGACTTTGTAGACCCTGAGCTCTCGCACCCTGCTCCTCAATCTCCGTTTGAAGCTGTGTTCGGCGTTCCTCGTTGTGTTTTAAGCTGTTGTCTAAAACGGCAATTTCACTTTCGCACTCGGCACAAACAAGATCGGCATCTCCCAGATTGGCCCTTAAGGTTTCAGCCTCAAGGTCTTTTTCGCGCATTTTTTCCGAGTAGTTTTCGGAGGCGGAATAAAGCTCCGTGAGCTCAGTCTGCGCCGTTTCCAAAGAGTTTCTTGCGTTTTCCCAGTCCTCGTTCACAGCCTGAGCACGCTCGTGCAGCTTATCAAGTGTTTCCATCCAGACGGAAACCTCAAGCTTGCGCAGCTCGTCGCGTAAAAGGAGATATTTTTTCGCGGTTTCAGCCTGCTCTTTTAAAGGGTCAAGCGAGATTTTAAGCTCGTCGATTTTGTCGTTTATTCGCACAAGGTTTTCGTCCGTGTGCAAGAGCTTGCGTTCGCTTTCGTCCTTGCGGTAGCGATAGCGCGAAATGCCCGCCGCTTCCTCGAAAAGTTCACGCCTATCCGTTCCCTTTGAGGAGATGACCTCGGAAATTTTGCCCTGACCGATAACGGAATATCCGTCGCGTCCGAGACCTGTGTCCATAAGCATTTCGCTTATGTCCTTTAAGCGGACGGATTCGCGGTTTATGTAGTATTCGCTCTCGCCGCTTCTGTAATATCGTCTTGTTATCATTACCTCGGTGCTGTCGGTATCGAAAACGCGCTTGGTGTTATCGATAACGAGAGAAACCTGCGCAAAGCCCATTTTGGGACGTTTCTCGGTTCCGCCGAAAATTACGTCCTCCATCTTTCCTCCGCGAAGGGTTTTTGAACGCTGCTCACCCATAACCCAGAGGATAGCGTCAGAAATATTCGATTTTCCGCTCCCGTTGGGGCCGACAATCGCGGTTATGTCCTTTTCGAAGGTCAGTCTTGTTTTGTCCGGGAAGGACTTGAAGCCTTGTATTTCAAGCGCTTTTAAATACATAGTTCACCTCGGGTGTATAGTTGCTGAAAAATGCGAAAGCCGCGAAAGTATATCAAGAAATTATATAATAAATTCACGGGTATTGCAACAGAACGGGAAATATTTACGAGAGAAATAAGCTGTTTTTTTGTACGTCTGCCGCGGACACCTTCAGGCTCTTCACCGAGAACTCCTGACAAAGAGCTGTAATATTGGCTCTTTTCTGCCCCGTCATTGCCGAAACATTTGCTTTGTTGACTTTTAATATCACATTTTCTCCGTGGACACCGCTTTTTAAAAGCGCCCGCGCCCTTTCAAGGAAAATGCGCGACTTTACAAGCTCTCCAAAGGCGGGATGGTAGGCTCCGCCTGCCGCCGCGCCTCCTGTCAGTTCCTCAGTGGGATTAAGACCAAGTCTTATTACGGGTATCCCTGCCGCCTCGAACATCGGTAAAATCTCGGCGCAAGTTTCCACCGCCTCCTCAACAGTGTGCTCGGGGTATAAGCCCGCCTTCCACATATCATACAGGGGCGTGTTCTCGATAATAACTGTGGGATAGATGCGAACGCCGTCGGGCTTTAAAGCAATAATTTTTCTTGCCGTTTCGATACTGCGCTGCTTTGAATCCCCCGGCAGCCCCGTCATCATCTGAAGAATAAGCTCAAAACCGAACTTCTTTATCAGCTTTGCCGCCTGCGCCGTCTGCCGAGCTTCGTGTCCCCTGCCCGATGCTTCAAGCACCTCGTCGCACATAGACTGCGCGCCGAGCTCGATTGTCTTTACGCCGCGCTCACGGAGCCTTATAAGTGTGCTTTCATCAATCGCGTCGGGACGGGTGGAAAGGCGCAGGGATGAAATTGTCCCCTCATGTAAAAACGGCAAAGCCGCGTCCAGAAGCTCGTTTTGCTCCTGCAACGGTATTGCCGTGAAACTGCCGCCATAAAACGCCAGTTGAATATTTGATTTATCGGGTATCCTCTCAAGAGCCTCCGTCACGGCGGATTTGACCGTTTCCGCGTTCGCCGGCAGAACGCTCCCCGAGATTTTTCTTTGATTGCAGAAAACGCAGTTATTCGGACAGCCGAGGTGCGGAACAAATACAGGTATGATGTTCCGTTTTGCCCTCATTTTGAAATCTCCTCAAGCCCGTTTTTCGCGGCGAACTGTTCCGCTTCCTTTTTTGTGTGTCCGTGGCCAATGCCAATCGGCTTTTCGTTTAGGCAGACCTGCATGGTAAAGCTCTTCCGGTGGTCGGGTCCGCTTTCGGATAAAAGCTCATACGCCAGTGTCTGTCCCGATTTGCGCTGAACATACTCCTGGAGAGCGGTTTTGTAGTCACTGATCGACAAAGTCGAAACCGCGTCAAGCCCCGTAAGTATATATTTGTCGATAAAGTTCTTCGCAACCGAAAGGCCTCCGTCAAGGTACATTGCGGCAATCAGAGCTTCCACCGCGTCCGCCAGAATGGATTCGCGCGTTCTTCCGCCGGTGTGCTCCTCACCCCTGCCGAGCCTGATATACTTACCCAGCTCAAGTGATTTTGCAACCGCGTGAAGGCTCGTTTCGCACACAAGCTCCGCGCGAATGCGCGTCATCTGTCCCTCCGGCATTTTCGGATATGACAAATAAAGGTGGCTTGAAACCACCTGTCCGAGAACCGAGTCACCCAAAAATTCCAGACGCTCGTTGCTCGAAATTCCCACGCTTTTGTTTTCGTTAGCGTAGGAACTGTGGCTTAGAGCCGTGAGCAGGAGCGCCCTGTCATGAAATCGATATTCAAGCTTTGCTTCCAATTCATCCATAAGGCGCCCCCTTTCAAACGGAAATGATTCTGTAATCAGTCCTGCACGAAGCGGCTGACATACTCGACCAAATCTCCGACCGTTGCGATTTTCTTGAGTTCCTCATCGGATACCTCGGGAAGAGAGAACTCCTCCTCAAGCGCCATTGTTAACTCTACAACGTCAAGCGAGTCTGCGCCGAGATCGTCCACAAAGGCTGTGTCCATGGTAACTGTCTCGGGGTCAACGACAAACTGCTCGCAAATTAGTTTCTGAATTCTTTCAAATACCATAATTTTCATCTCCAAATATATTGCTAGAATTGATAATATTCATAAAGTGTATACTTGTCAAGCCTATTCCGCCTTAGGAATTGTCATAAGCTCAATATTTTTTACAATTTCGTTTGCAACGTCTGCATTGACAAAATTTATAGCCTGCAAAATCGCATTTTTCAAGGCTCTGGCGTCGGACGAGCCGTGTGCCTTGATGACGGGCTTTGATATGCCGAGAAGCGCGGTGCCTCCGACTTCGGAGGGATCGATTTTCTTTTTAAATTCGCCAAGCCGTTTCTTCATGGCAAGCGCCGCAACCTTTGAGCGTTTATTGGCAGTGAAAATCTCCTTGAGATTGCTCATAACGAACATTCCCGTGCCCTCAATGGTCTTGAGCATAATATTTCCCGAAAAGCCGTCCGTCACAACAACGTCAACCTTGTTGAAAAGTACTTCCCTCGCTTCGACATTGCCGATAAAGTTTATATGCCCCGCGGCATCGGCTGCCTTTAGCACAGTGTAGGTTTCGGTTTGAAGGTCTGTGCCCTTTGTTTCCTCAACACCGACGTTTAAAAGCCCGACGCGCGGATTTTCGCAACCCAAAATGTTTTTAGCATAAAATGAGCCCATGAATCCGAACTGTAAAAGGTATTCGGGAGTGCAGTCAACATTTGCTCCGCAGTCTATCAGCATAACTCCCCTGCCGCCGTTCGGCAAAACCGGAGCCAGGGCGGCGCGTCTTATGCCGTTAATGCGCTTTACAATAAGCGTAGCCCCTGTTAAAAGAGCGCCTGTGCTGCCCGCGGAAATGCAGGCATCACCCTCGCCGTCTTTTAAGAGCTTAAGCGCAACCGACATCGAGGAGTCTTTTTTTGAGCGCAGAACTGTGGTGGGATCGTCTTCCATTTCAACAACTTCAGTAGCATTAACTAAGTTTATCTTAGCTTCCAAATCGGCCGCTCGCTCGTTTTTGAGGCAGGCGGTGATCTCCTCCTCGCGTCCGACAAGAGTAACGGAGATACCAAACTCACGGATGGCTTCGACCGCTCCCTTAACAATTTCGGCAGGGGCATTGTCCCCACCCATGGCGTCAACGATAATTCTCATTTGTATACCTCCGAGGAATACTTTTTGATAATCTCAAGTGACCTTGCCGAAATTTCGGCATTCTTGTTGCGTTTTCCCTTTATCTTCTTACCCAGAGCTTCGATTATGCCGAAGTTTATGTTCATGGGCTGAAAATTACCCACAGAAGAATCCGAAACATAAAGTGAGAGCGCGCCGAGCGCGGTTTCTCTCGGAAAGTTAAGCGGCTGCTGCCCTAATAGGCGCGCGGCTGTCTCAAGCCCGACACACATCCCCGAAGCGCAGGACTCCACATAGCCCTCAACTCCCGTTATCTGCCCCGCAAAGCTGATTCGCGGCTCGCTTTTCAGACGATAGTATCTGTCCAGAAGCTTCGGCGAATTGAGATATGTGTTGCGGTGCATAACCCCGTAACGGACAAATTCCGCATTTTTCAAGGCGGGAATCATTGAAAACACCCGTTTCTGCTCCGAGTAAGTGAGGTGGGTCTGGAAACCGACGATATTATAAATTGTCCCAACGGCATTGTCACGCCGAAGCTGAACAACGGCGTAATTTTCTCTCCCGCTTCGGGGGTCAATTAAGCCCACCGGCTTTAGCGGTCCGAAGCGCAAAGTGTCCTCGCCGCGCCTTGCCATAACCTCGACCGGCATACAGCCCTCGAAAACTCCAGCGTCATCGAAGCCGTGAATATGAGCCTCCTGTGCCTTGCAAAGCTCCGTCCAAAAGGCAAGGTATTCCTCTTTTGTCATCGGACAGTTAATATAGTCCGCCGTGCCCTTGTCGTAACGGGAGGCGTAAAACGCGCTGTCCATATCGACACTCTCAACTGTGACAATCGGCGCCGCGGCGTCATAAAAATTGAGAAAGCTCACATCGGAGCACTTTTTCGCAATTTCCTGTGCTAAGACATCGCTCGTAAGCGGCCCCGTGGCTATAATGACCTCGCCCTCGGGTATGACCTGCGCCTCCTCGGAAACGATTTCGATGTTCGGCGCACCTTTTATCCGCTCCGTAATTGACGAGGAGAAGCCCTCGCGGTCAACCGCGAGAGCGCCGCCCGCGGCAACTCGGTTTAAATCCGCACTTTCCATGATAAGAGAGCTGAGCTGACGAAGCTCCTGCTTTAAAAGTCCGACAGCATTTGTCAGCTCATCACTTCGGAGGGAATTTGAACATACGAGTTCGGCGAACTCGCCCGAGTGATGCGCGGGAGTCATTTTGTTCGGCTTCATCTCGACCAGCCGAACATTTATGCCTCTTTTCGCAAGCTGCCAAGCCGCCTCACATCCCGCAAGCCCCGCTCCTATTACTGTTACCGTGTCCAATTTTCTGTCCCCCGAATGGTTATTTATAGGAGAAGGTTTACTTTGTCTTGTCGCCTGTTTTCGCCGTAGCGGTCTTTTTTGCCGCGGTAGTCTTCTTGGCGGTGGTTGTCTTCCTCGCCGCAGTCGTCTTCTTTGCCGCGGCAGTCTTCTTGGCAGCGGGCTTCGCCGCCGTGCTTGTCTTCTTCGCGGCGCCCGTTTTGGCGGTAGCCTTCTTGGCTTTTTCGGCTGTTTCATCGCCCTCGGCTTTTTTCCTGTAACCGCGTTTATCCTCCGGCAGGAAGTTCGGACACTGCTCATTTATGCAGAAGGGCGTCTTCTTGCCTTTTCCCGAGAGCTTAAACAAGGTTTTTCCGCATTCGGGGCAATTTTCTTTAACAGGGACATCCCAGGTCATAAACCCGCAGTCGGCGCCGCGCTCGCAGGCGTAGTATGCAAAGCCTCTTTTAGAGGTTCGTTTTAAAATACGACTTCCGCATTTCGGACATTTACCCGGCATTTCCACGACAATCGGCTTTGTAAAACCGCACTCGGGATAGCCCGGGCAAGCAAGGAAGCGTCCGAAACGTCCGCTCTTTACGACCATTTTTCGTCCGCACTTCTCACATATTTCGTCAGATTCCTCGTCGGGAATTTTTATGTGCTGCCCTTCAAGAGCTGCCTCGGCCTGAGTGAGCTCGTTGTCGAAGTCGCCGTAAAACTCGGCAAGGACATCCTTCCAGAAGCGGGAGCCCTCCTCAACATTGTCGAGGGTTTCCTCCATACGGGCCGTGAACTTGAGGTCGACAATGTCGTTGAATCTCTCAACCATAAGCTCGGTCACAACCTCGCCCAAAACAGTCGGACGGAGATACTTGCCCTCCTTGACCACATATTCGCGCCCCGTGATGGTGCTTATGGTCGGCGCATAGGTACTCGGTCTGCCTATTCCCTTTTCCTCCATGGCACGGATGAGTGTTGCCTCCGTGTAACGGGAGGGCGGCTGTGTGAACTGCTGTTCCTTATCCGTCTTTGTCAATGTAACCTTTTCACCCTCGCGAAGGTCCGGCAGCGGTTTTTCCCTATCGGCGATTTCATCATCCTTGGCTTCCTCGTATACCGCGGTATAGCCCGCAAACTTAAGCTCGGAATTGTTGGCGCGGAAAAGATAACCCGCTGAAAGCGCGTCAATGGTTACGCTGTCGTAAACGGCATTTGCCATCTGGCAGGCCGTAAAACGCCCCCAGATAAGGCGATAGAGCCTGTACTGGTCCGCCGTGAGGTCTTTCTTTATAAGTTCAGGCGTCAGCTCAATGCTGCTTGGGCGGATTGCCTCGTGCGCGTCCTGTGCCCCCGATTTTGTTTTGAAAACACGGGTCTTGTCGGGATAATACTCCCGCCCGTAATGGCTGATTATATAATCCTTCGCGGCTCTCGTGGCGTCCTCCGAAAGACGCAGAGAGTCCGTTCTCATATAAGTTATAAGACCTATTGTGCCCTCACCCGTGATGTCAACACCCTCATAGAGCTGCTGGGCTATCGACATTGTGCGCTTGGGAGTCATTCCCAAACGGCGCGAAGCCTCCTGCTGAAGAGTGGAGGTAATAAACGGAGGAGATGGCGAGCGCTGCTTTTCGCCGCGCTTTACGGTTTTGATGTAAAATTCGTCCTTGGAAATTTCCTTTATAATCTTATCGACTTCCGCTTCGCTGTGAAGCTCGATTTTCTTTGACTCCGTGCCGTGGAAACGAGCGACGAAACTGCCCGCCTTTTCCGTTCTGGCAAGAGTTGCATCGAGATTCCAGTATTCCTCGGTTTCAAACGCCTTAATCTCGTTCTCGCGGTCGACAACCATACGCGTTGCAACGGACTGCACGCGCCCAGCGGAGAGTCCCCGGCGCACCTTGCGCCAAAGCAGGGGGCTGAGCTTATAGCCGACGATTCTGTCGAGTATACGCCTGGCCTGCTGAGCGTCCACCAAATCCTGGTCAATATCGCGCGGAGCCTGAATGCTCTCGCTGACAACCTTTTTTGTTATTTCGTTGAAGGTGACTCGCTTTGCCTTTTCGTCCGAAAGCTCCAAAAGTTCCTTCAAGTGCCATGAAATGGCCTCACCCTCGCGGTCAGGGTCGGTTGCCAGATAAACAATATCTGCGCTTTGGGCACGCTTTTTCAAATCAGCGATAACGTCCTCGCGAGCCTTAACAGGCTGGTAGTCGGGTTCAAAGCCGTTGTCTATGTCAACACCCATGGTACTCTTCGGCAGATCCCGCAAATGTCCCATGGAGGCAACCACATGGTAATTCGGGCCGAGGTATTTTTCTATTGTCCTTGCCTTCGCGGGCGATTCGACAATAACCAGATCCGTCTTCGATTTTGCCATAAATGACCTCAATTCATATTATAATAAATATTTTCAGCGTTCAGCGTTTGGTAATATTCAGGGTAAATCGCTTTCCGTTCTCCTGGCTAACAAAGCCCTTAATCTGGAGAATTGTCAGCTCGGATAAAACCTCCGCCGCGGAAAATCCGGTGGCTTCGATGACGTCGTCAATGTGCTTTGACTTTTCGTCCAGAGCGGATACGATTTTCAGCTGGCGTTCCGAAAGCCCCGACAGCTGTTCTCGCAAATCAATATATTCCCGCTTTTTATCGTTGTCAATCCCCTTCCTGTCCGTTCTGACGCGCAGCTTTGCAAAGCCTTTGCCTGGCTCTGCTGTGGTTTTCTGCGTTTCGGGCTTCCGATTGTTCTCATAAAAACTTGCGTTCTCAGGCGCTTCGAAATCGGGAGCCGCGATTTTTTTCGCATCCAACTCAGAAAGACAGCCGGGAAATTGAGTAGCAAATTCTGAGAGAATTTCCCAAGCCTTTGTAACCAGCGAAGCGCCCTCGCGAATCAGCTCGTTTGAGCCAAAGCAGTTCGGAGCGTCCGCGTTCCCGGGAACCACGAACACTTCGCGCCCCTGCTCAAGTGCGAGTGATGCCGTTATGAGCGCCCCGCTTCTAAAGGGAGCTTCTATTACGGCGACGCCGAGCGAAAGTCCGCTTATAATGCGGTTTCTTTCGGGAAAATTCTTCTTGTTTATCGCCTCTCCCGGGGGATACTCGCTCACCAGTGCGCCGGCAAGCTCCACATCGCCGTAGAGCAGGTCATTCCACTTCGGAAAGATATCGTCTATGGCGCAGCCTAAAACACCCACACAGGCTCCTCCGGCGCGCAGAGCGCCCTCTGCCGCGGCGCTGTCGATGCCCTCCGCAAGTCCCGTAACAACCAGGCCGCCACATTTTGTAATCTCAAAAGCCAGCTTACGAGCCATTTTTATGCCGTAGGGAGTGGCCTTTCGCGTTCCGACAACTGCGACAGCGGCCTTCTCATCAATTGCAGGCAGTCTGCCCTTGAGATAGAGAACAACCGGAGGGTCATAGATATTTTTCAGTCTTTGAGGGTACGAAACATCCTGAAAGCTCAGCACCCCGATGTTCTCTTCATGGCATTTTTGAATTATTTGCTGTGCCCTGTCAAGACTTTTGTTCATGACAAGCGCCAGCTCGGCGGCGCTTAGCTTAACGCTGTCCCTAAGGAGTCGCTCATCCGCAAAATATGCTTTTTCAGGGTCGCCGAAGGCATCGAGCAGTTCAAAGCGCTTTCTCGGCGCAAGGCCGGTCATCGCGGACAGCCACACCCAGTATTTTAAAGCTGACAAGAGATACTCCCCCTTATCCTTATCTATACATCTCCCACATGACAATCGCGGCCGCCACAGCGGCGTTCAGAGACTCACAGTTTTCACGCATAGGGATTATTAAAGTCCCCTCGCACAGCTCCAGAAGTTCCTCGGAAAGTCCCCTGCCCTCGCTGCCGATGGCGACGGCAGCTTGCTTGAGGTTTATTTTACGAATATCCTCTGCACCCTCACGTAGGGCAGCGCCGTATAGCTTCAGTCCGTTTTGGTTTACATAACTATTAAGCTCTTCCAATGTCATTTCTGCGACTGCCTGTCTGAAAACTCCGCCCATAGTGGCTCTGACTGTTTTGGGATTATATAAATCCGCGCAGTCCCCCACAAGTATAACAAGCTCTGTGCCCATTGCGTCAGCGGTTCGGATAACTGTTCCGACATTTCCGGGGTCCTGAACATTTTCAAGGATAATTGCGGTTTTAACAGGCTTATTCCCTGCTCCGTTCTTTGGAATCTTAACGCTGAAGACGGGTCCCGCGGAGTTTTTAAGCGGTGAAACATGCTGCATTAGCTCTTCGGGACAGCTGAATTGAGCTATGTCAGAAGGCAAAGCAAATTTCGGCTCCCCTGCCCAAAGAACGCAGCTGATTTCAGCATCGAACGAAAGTGCCTCCCTTAAGGTTTTCTCCCCATCGCAGACAAATTCACCGCTTTGCCTTCTGTAAGCGCCGTCCGATGACAGTTCTTTGAAATGGCTTATTATTCGGTTTTTTCTCGATGTAATATGTTCCACTTTGTCCTCCGAATAAAGATTAGACGGTTTAAATGCGTTTTCTCACATGACAAGGCTGCGGCGGAGCAACCTTGCCCTGCCACAGCCTATCTGCGCATTTAAGCGTCTATGGGTTTCATTGTCGGAAACAGAATAATCTCTCTTATCGAATCTACGCCTGTGAGCAGCATGACACAGCGGTCAATACCGATACCCAGACCGCCTGTCGGAGGCAGGCCGTATTCGAGCGCCGTAATAAAATCGTCGTCCATCATATTGGCCTCGGCATCGCCTTTTTTGCGTAGCTCAACCTGTTTCTGGAAGCGCTGCTTCTGGTCAATCGGATCGTTTAGCTCGGAAAAGGCGTTGCCCATTTCGCTGTGGCAAATAAAGAGTTCAAAGCGCTCTGTAAGTCTTCCGTCCTTGGGGCTGCGTTTAGCCAGCGGCGAAACGTCAACGGGGTGCATGGTGATAAAGGTGGGCTGCACAAGCTTTGCCTCAACCTTCTGGTCGAAGCATTCATAAAGGGCGTTGCCCCAGGTTTTTTCCTTTTCCTTCGGAATCTCAACTCCGACGGATTTGGCAAGCGCTATGGCTTCCTCATCGGTTTTAACGGGCAGGAAGTCAACGCCGAGGTGCTTTTTGACCGCGTCGGCCATTGTGAGGCGCTCCCAACCGGGAGCAAGGCTAACGGACTCGCCCTGCCATGTCAGGTCATAGGTGCCCAAAATGTCCATAGCGGCGCTTGAGAGCAGTTCCTCGAATAAGTCCATCATGTCGTTAAAATCGGCGTAAGCCTCATACAGCTCGACCGTGGTGAACTCGGGATTGTGTTTTGTGTCCATTCCCTCGTTGCGGAAAATACGCCCGATTTCATAAACGCGCTCAATTCCGCCGACAACAAGCCGCTTTAAATGGAGCTCGGTAGCGATACGAAGGTACATATCCATATCAAGAGTATTGTGGTGAGTGATAAAAGGACGAGCCGAAGCGCCGCCCGAAATAGTGTTAAGTACGGGCGTTTCAACTTCCATATATCCGCGATTATCGAGAAAAGTGCGGACATGGCGAATGAAGCGGCTGCGTATTTCAAAGTTGCGGCGAACCTCGGGGTTGACAATGAGGTCGACGTAGCGCTGACGGTAGCGTGTTTCAAGATCCGTCAGACCGTGGAACTTTTCAGGCAGGGGAAGCAGCGACTTGGAAAGAAGCGTTACACTCTTGCAGTGTACGGAGATTTCGCCCTTGCGGGTGCGGAAAACAAAACCTTCAACGCCGACAATATCGCCGATGTCCCATTTTTTAAACTCTCCGAAGGCTTCCTCGCCCAGATCGTCAACCCTGACATAAAGCTGAATCCTGCCCTTGTCGTCAAGAAGGTCGGCAAAAAAAGCTTTTCCCATGTCGCGCTTGGACATTAGGCGGCCCGCCAAGGAGACGTCTTTCTCTTCCCAAACCTCAAAGTTAGACTTGATTTCTTCGCTGTACGCCGTTCTCTTATATTTTGTAAGAGTAAACGGGTCTTTATTTTCCTCGCGAAGCTTTGAGAGCTTGTCGCGGCGGACTTGCAAAATTTCTGATATGTCGCTTACTTCCTCAGGTATCATTTCCGGGCTCATTTATTGTCCTCCCAAAAGCTTTACACGCCTTGCGTAATAGTATAAAAAGCTCCTCCCGCTTTAGGGAGGGCTGTGCCGAAGCTTTTTTTCCTCGCTGGAAAAAGCAGTCGGCAGCTGGAATTTTGATTTAATTCTCGATGGCAACTATTTTGAATTTAAGCTCGCCTGAAGGCGCGGCAACCGTAATGCTCTCTCCCGCTGTCCGCCCCATAAGTGCGCGCCCGAAGGGAGATTCGTCGGATATGCGTCCCTGAGCGGGATTCGCTTCCTGCGAACCGACAACCAGATATTCCTCGCTTGCGCCGTCGTCAAGGCTCTCCACCTTCACCTTACTTCCGAGCGAGATGATATTGGCTGTTTCCTTTGTTTCGATGACCTCGGCATTTTCGAGGATATTTTTAAGCTCGGCAATTTTGGAATAGAGTTTTCCCTGTTCTGTCTTTGCCTCGTCATATTCACTGTTTTCTGACAAATCGCCGAAGGAACGCGCCTCTTTAATCAGCTCGGATACTTCCTTTTCCCGAACGGTTTCAAGATAGAAAAGCTCCTCCCGAATTTCGTTCAGACGCTCTTGACTCATTTTGAACTTTGCATCACTTGCCATAGTACCTGTCCCTTCATTTTTGAATATTGGGCTTACTATATACATTTAAATAGAGATTCACACCATATTAAGGTATTATAGATAGAAATTAACGGCATGTCAAGAAGATAAGCTTGCAATCATTTGTCGATTAACGCTTTTATCTCATCCAAAGCCGCGATAAGCTGCGGGTCCTCGTCGTGTTCAAGAAGCCCCGAAACCAGTTTTGCTTCATCCTCCTTTGAGAGCGAAACGGAAATATCGGGCGCAAGCCCTCCCTTTTCCGAAAGATCGACTCTCTTCGGGGTCAGATAGCTGTTTGTTGAAATGTGAACGGCACTTCCGTCCCTGAGCACTATGTTGACCTGAGAGCGTGCCTTCCCGGTTGTGTGTGTTCCGACAAGGCTGGAAAGATCATATTCTGAAAGAGCCGCTGCGAAGAACTCTGCCGCACTGTAACTGTTCTCATTGACGAGCACCGTCATGGGAATCTCAACACAGTCGGCGTCTGATTCCTTAACCGTTTCCTCTCCCTGCTCATTGACCGAAACGAACATATCGCCTTCCGGCAGCAGATGGTCGAGCGCCTTTAAAAGCTCGCTCAGAAGGCCTCCGGGATTGTTACGCACATCAAAAACGACGCCCTTCGCTCCGTCGGCAATAAGCTCGTCGACGGCCGAGATAATCTCGTCGCCTGAATCGCCCTCAAAGTTTTTAATTTTAATATAGCCAATATTACCGTCGAGCATCTCGTATTTAACGGGCTTTGAAAAAACGGTTTTTGCCGCTACTTCAACGCTTCTCTCGGTGCCGTCCTGCGAGCGAAGAGTCAGTTTAAAATCGGCGCCCTGCTTTGCCTCTATCAGCTGCTTAACCTCGTCCGAGGTCTTCCCTGAAAGCTCCTGACCGTCAATTGCAACCATCAAATCCCCGATATTTATTCCCGCCTGACTCGCAGGGGAATCCTCAAGGACTACGGAAACCTTGAAAAGACCGCTATCCTCATCCTTTTCTATGGTCACGCCGATACCCGTG
Source organism: uncultured Oscillospiraceae bacterium (assembly GCA_964459785.1). Classification (GTDB taxonomy): domain Bacteria; phylum Bacillota; class Clostridia; order Oscillospirales; family Oscillospiraceae; genus UBA2658. The sequence goes on from CAYWNW010000003.1 coordinate 202,118, forward strand.
TAGCTGTTGCTCTGGTATTGCTGATACTGCTCAAACTGCTCGGCAGTCATGTAATAGCTCCAGCGGTCGTCGATGGCAGCGATCATGGCGCTGTAAGCCGCGTCTGATACTTTCTCCATGTCGGGCTGCCCAACATAGTCTTTGTCAATCGCGTTGTATATCTCCGCAAATTTCGCGGCGGACGGAATGCTGTCCGCGCTGCCGAATTCAAAGACAACAAAAGTGGCAAAGCAAAGGCTTGCAAGCAAAAAGCCAGCAAGGCATACAAGAACAAGCGTAAGCGCGCTGAAACGTTTTTTCATAGGCTCCCCCAATACTCTTCGGTCTTCATCGATGAGGATTTAAGGCCGGAAGCGGAATAGTATATTATTGTCGTAAAAGCCGAAATTAGCCGGGCAGTCCAAAAAACTGCCCGGCAATTATTACTTAGCCGTTCTTTAGAAATAGTTCATCGGGTCTACAAGCTGTCCCCCGATTCGAATCTCGAAGTGACAGTGCGGACCGGTTGACCAGCCTGTCGAACCCACATAGCCGATGGTCTGACCCTTTGTGACTGTCTGTCCCGCGGACACCGCCATTGAGCTCATGTGAGCGTAAAGCGTCGAGTTACCGTTTCCGTGGCTGATTACGACATAGTTGCCGTAAGAGCTGCTGTAAACCGCGGTTACAACCGTTCCCGCGTCGGCTGCGACTATCGTCGCGCCCGCAGAGGCAGAAATATCAACGCCCGAATGGAAGCGTTTATCCCCGAATATCGGGTGGATTCTGTACCCGAAGCCGGAGCCGATTGTTGTGCAGGAGGGAACGGGCCACATGAAAGTTCCCGAGCCCTTGGTTACGGTTTGACCCGCCTGTGCGGCCAGTTTCTGCTGTCTTTCAAGCTCTGCTACCTGCGCCGCTATCTGGCTGCGGATTGCGGCCTCCGACTTCTCGTTTGCCGCATACTCGGCTTTATATTTCTCAATATCCTTCTCGAGGTCGGCGATTATTGCTTCCGCCTCGGCAATCTGCTTTTCAAGCCCTGCCTTTTTTTCAAGAAGCTCAGCCTGCTTGTCCTGCTGCTCCTTCAAGGTTTCCTCGTATTCGGCCTTGACATCGGCAACGTGCTGAACAGCTGCAAGATACTGCTCCTCAAGCTGCTTGTCATACTGCATTATTGTTGAAATATCGCTTATTTTGGAAAGAAGGTCTGTGAAGCTGCTTGCGTTAAAAATTATTGAATAGTATGTAAGACTTCCGGATTCTTCCATAGCTCTCATACGAACCCGAAGAGCTTCTTTCTGGTCTTCCGCGTCTTGCTTGGCCTTTTCCAGTTCTTTGGCCTTTTCCTCGATCAGATTGCTGTAAAGAGCTATCTGCTCGTCAATCAGTTCAATCTCCTGACGGGTGAGCTCGTTTTGCTCGTCGAGCGCTTCCTTTTGAGCTATCGCCGAATCCTGCTGGCCCTTAAGGTCGTTAAGCTTTGTCGACAGTGCCGCCTTTTGCTGCGCGATTGCCGCCTGCTGACTCTTCAGCGCGTTGATCTCGGACTGCGACACCGCAAAGGCGCTGCTGAGTGCACCAAACAGCAGTGACGCCACAAAAATAAGCACCAGAACAATACAAATTGTTGTGACAAGCTTCTTATTTTTCTGCATAGATACCTCCCGCACGCAATGCGCGCTCTTGTAAATCTCTCCATCCTAGGGGCAGCTTATCTGACCCAGGATTCGGAAAGTTCAAAGCTCCGGTAATCGAAGCAAAAAATCAAACCTTAAGATAATTGCGAATGGCAATTGTTCCGCCGAAGGTGCCGACGACAACTCCTATTGCCGCAAATACGCCGGCAAGGGGCATAACAAGCGTTGAAAACTCAAGAACGCTTACGTATGTACCCGCAATGCTCGTCATAATTCTGTCGCAAATAAGTGTGTAAATACCCCACTCGAGCAGCAGCGCGATTCCGGAACCGATAAGACCCAGAACCAGACCTTCAATGACAAAGGGCGTTCGGATAAAGCTGTTGGTGGCGCCAACCATCTTCATAATGGCAATTTCTTCTCTTCGTCCGAAGGTTGTAAGTTTAATCGTGTTAGACATGATAAATACCGAAACAACGAAGAGTATTACGATCAGAACGAGCGAAACGGCACCGACAATGTTTCTTGCCGTGACGAAGCCCTTGGATATATCAAGCTGTGCGCTGACGTCCGCAACTCCTTCAATGGCTCTCAAGTCAGTATCGGTATCCGCCATGAGGCTTATATCGTCAAGATAAACAACATATCTGTCGCGAAAAACCGAGGCGTCAATGTCGTTAAAAAGGGAATCGTTTTCATAGCCTTCCTTGAAGGAATCCATTGCCTCTTCACGAGTAACAAATTCAACTCTGCTTACATTGGGAATAGCGGCAATTTCGGGTTCAAGTGCTTTCGCCTGTGTTTCGGAATAGTTTTCGTCGACAAAAGCGAGCATCTCGTTTTCGCTCTCAAGCTTGTTTATGAAAGCGTCGATATTTACCGCAAGCAAGGAGAAGCTTCCCATAATAACAAGGCACGCAATAATTATCGTAACCGACGCAAAGGACATGAAGCCGTGAGTGGTAATACTTCTAAAGCCCTCTTTAAAAAGATAACCAATTTTATTCATGAATCCCATAGCAGTAATACCCATCCATTCCGTCGCTGATTATTGAGCCTTGGTCAAGCGCAACAACACGCTTGGAAAAAGAGTTAACCAGCTCCTTTTCATGTGTTACGACAAGAACCGTGGTTCCCAGTTCGTTTATTTTTTCGAGCAGAAGCATGAGCTCAAGACTCTTTACAGGATCAAGGTTACCGGTCGGCTCGTCCGCAATGATAAGGCTGGGGCTGTTAACCAGCGCTCGGGCGATTGCGACACGCTGCTGTTCGCCACCCGAGAGCTCCTGCGGAAGGCGCTTTTCCCGGCCCTCCAGCCCGACAAGCTCAAGTACATAGGGTACACGTTCGGCAATTTCCTTGTTGCTCGCGCCGACGACACGCATAGCGAAAGCGACATTCTCGTAAACATTTTTGTCATCAATCAGTCTGAAGTCCTGAAAAATTACTCCCAAGGTTCGGCGCAGCTTAGGAAGCTGACGCGCTTTAATTTTCCGCAGATTAAAGTTGTTTACGCAGATTTGTCCGTCAGTCGGCATAACCTCTCCGGTGAGGAGCTTGATGATTGTCGTTTTGCCGGAACCCGAGGGTCCGACCAAAAACACGAACTCACCTTCATTGATTTCAAGGTCAATTCCGTTAGCGGCAACTGTTCCGCTGTTTTCATAGACCATGGAAACATTACTCAAACGAACCATATTGAATTTCCTCCATTTGCGGGAAAGATATGCCTATGCGTTTTGTTTCAAAGCGTTAGGTAAATCAAACCTTGATATTCTGCGAGTTGAGATATTTCTTGACCATCAAAGCAACCTTAAAGACGATTGCGTGGTCGAACTCGCGCAAATCAAGTCCTGTAAGCTTCTTAATCTTCTCGAGACGGTAAACAAGCGTATTTCTGTGAACGAAGAGCTTTCTTGAAGTTTCGGACACGTTAAGGTTGTTCTCGAAGAATTTATTTATTGTGTAAAGCGTCTCCTGATCGAGAGATTCAATTGGATTCTTCTTGAATACCTCGCTTAAGAACATCTCGCAAAGCGTGGTCGGAAGCTGATAGATAATGCGGCCTATGCCGAGACTCTCGTAGTGGATGACGCTCTTGTCGGTTTCAAAAACTTTGCCGACTTCAATTGCCACCTGTGCTTCCTTGTAACGGTCGGCAAGCTCACGGAGATGTCTTGACACCGTGCCTATACCGATAACGGTCTTGACAAGAAGCTCCGAGTTAATGGCGCTGCCGACCTTATCGGCTAGCTGGCAAAGCTCTCTTGCTTCGACACCCGGCTCAATTTCCTTTATGAGCACTATATCGGTTTCGCTCATGCTCAGAACGAAGTCCTTCTGCCTGTCGGGGAAAAGGCCCTGAACCAGCTCGAGAGTCGCGATGTCGGACTTCTCCATCTGGCGGATAAGCAGAACAGCACGCGGTACATCCGTCACAAAGTTAAGCTCCTTTGCGCGGACATAGACGTCTCCTGGAAGGATATTGTCGGAAATGATGTTCTTTACAAAAGTAACCTTATTGTATTTCTCATCATAATTAGCTTTCGCTTCGTTGAAAGCAACCGCTGCCATAATGCAGATACTTCTTGAAAGGGTATCTCTGCCCTCCACAAAGACCGCATAGTCGAAGCGGGAATTGGGGCTGCCTAAAATTTTGTAAGTCCTTGTGCCTGAGGTAAAGAACTGATCCGAAAGGTCGCCGCCGGAGATTCCCTGTAAATTTTCGAGTTTTGTGCCAATCAGGGAAAGCTCGCTGCATGCCACAACAAAGCCCTCGGAGTCTATAACTCCGATACATCTGTCCGTGGCTTCTTTCATCTGAACAATGACGCTCTGAAAAATCCTACTTGACATGGTTGCTCCTCCTAATAAAAAAAGCAATGAAAACTGACCGTTTTAACATAATAACCTATTTTATTGCTTTTTTCAATATATTTTTGAGGATATTTTGTAAATATTTTTAAAAACACACCATGTTATTCTCTGTTTTCATCATTTGCAGCCACGAATAATCGTTAAATATTCATAATATTGTTATCAACTTAACAAAAAACATCTTTGCCTCGGCGGGATATTTTTTTTGGCACCACGCACATATAAGGTGAGGATTTTTAGTCATTTTATCAGTTTGTAATGGTTTTTTCTGTTTCCTTGTCAAAGATGTGAGCCGCCTCGGTATCAAAGGCGACTTTCACCCTGCTGCCTGAACTCATACGGATTTTTGAATCGACAACGCAGGCAAATTCAATCCCCGCCACCTTAATGAAGACATTGCTCTCGGCGCCCAAAAGCTCCACGAAATCCACATCCGCCTCAACAGTCTGCTGCGTGTGCTGCGATACAAACTCCGGCTCACTGTGAATATCGTTGGGACGTATGCCGAAAAGAACGGTTTTCCCAACGCATTCAAGAACTTCGGGCTTTTTGCCCTTTTCTTCGGGAAGAGCAATGCGTGTTTTTTCTTCACCCTTGCCGAATTCCAGATATGTAAGCTTGCCGTCGCTTGTCACAAGGGCTTCGGCAATATTCATCTGCGGGGTCCCCATAAAGGTTGCCACAAAAAGGTTGCAGGGTTTGTCGAAAAGCTCCTGTGGCGGCGCAATTTGCTGAACAAAGCCATCCTTCATCACAACGATTCGCGTGCCCATTGTCATGGCTTCCGTCTGGTCGTGTGTAACGTAAACAAAGGTTGTTTCAAGCTGCGTGTGCAGCTTTGACAGCTCTGCGCGCATTGCGGTTCGCAGCTTGGCGTCAAGGTTTGAAAGCGGCTCGTCGAGCAAAAACACCTTTGGCTTGCGTACAATGGCTCTCCCCAAGGCGACGCGCTGGCGCTGACCGCCAGACAAGGCCGCAGGCTTTCGCTCCAGAAGATTCTCAATTTCCAGAATCCTCGCGGCTTCCTCTACCCTCTGTTTTATCTCAGCTCGGGGTGTTTTGCGGATTTTCAGCCCGAAGGACATGTTTTCAAAGACTGTCATGTGCGGGTAAAGCGCATAGTTTTGAAAAACCATCGCGATATCCCTGTCTTTCGGCGGCACATCGTTAACCTGCTGTCCGTCAATATAAAGACTGCCCTCGGTTATTTCCTCAAGGCCCGCTATCATACGCAGCGTTGTTGATTTTCCGCAGCCGGACGGACCGACAAGAATTACGAACTCCTTGTCCTCAATTTCCATGTTAAAGTCCGTTACCGCGACAACATCGCCGGGGTAGGTTTTTCCGATTCCTTTCAAGGTAACACTAGACATGTTCGCCCTCCAAGCCAAGCGTGCGCAGTTCCCTTCGGAGCAACACACCGCCTATTATGATACCACAAAGCGAGATACCTTTATATTGACTTTATTTACAAAGCTCGGCGCTCGTGGTTGTAAATACTTATCATAAATTGTTTCTAATTCGTAACATTTTTGTTAACGATCAGTTTTAAGTCGTTTTCAGTCAATTCTTTGAATTCACCGGGCGAAAGATTTGAGTCGAGCTTAAGCTCTCCCATGGCGATTCGCTTGAGTGCGCGCACAGGCTTTCCTCTCGAGGCAAGCATACGCTTGACCTGATGGTATTGACCCTCACAAATCGTAAGGTAACCGTGACTCGGGTCGCCTTTGTCGATTTCGAGTAAGGACGGAAGACATTTTGAGCCGTCCTTGAGCTCAACACCTTTTTCAAACGCTTCAACATCTCCCATGTCCAGTGAGCCCGAGCAGTAAAACTCGTATAACTTGCTTATGTGCTTTTTGGGAGAGGTAACTTCATGGCAGAACTCGCCGTCATTGGTCAGTATAAGAAAACCCGTTGTGTCCTTGTCAAGCCTGCCGACGGGAAAGAGCTTCAGGCGCTTCAGTTCTGTGGGTAAAAGGTCGAGCACGGTCTTTTCCGTTTTGTCCTCCGTCGCCGTGACAAAGCCCTCGGGCTTATTCAGCATAAAATAGCGGTGCGCGCTTCCGCTGATGAGTTTTCCGTCAACGCGAAGCGCAACACACTCCGTATCGATTTTACGATCAGCGGCGTTCACGACTGTTCCATCCACCGACACCCTGCCGGACAGGATGAGTTTCCTTGCCTCGCTTCTGGAAGCAAGACCCGCGTCGCAAATAGCTTTGTCAAGGCGTGTAAGACCCATAAGTTCCCCCAAATAAGCCGCAGCTTTTTTAAGCCGAGTTCCTTCAAAAAAGGATATACAAACTGTCAGACATTATAGCATATCCCGCTTAATAATTGAATACTTTCTATTAGACTTTAATCGCGCGGACTTCGCGCCCGACATTATTTCTTCGCTTACGTAGGCAAAAAAACTATATCTTGGCAGGGGGAGCAAAGTATGTTTGTATTAACATTCAAATGGAACAAAAAAATTGCACTGCTGGTGATTATTCTCGCGGCGCTTGTGCTTTGCGCAATAATTTTGGCTGTCGCAGGCGGAGACAGAGCCGAAGGTACACCCGGGACTCCGAAGGTTAAGACGAACGAAGATCGGGTAATGTTTCTTCAGAGCCTCGGCTGGGAGGTGGACGAAACCCCGATAAGCAAAAAAACCGTTATTATTCCCAAGGAGTTTACGGAAATTTACGAAACCTACAACAAGCTGCAGCTGGATCGGGGCTATGACCTCTCCGAATACCGCGGACTGGAAGCGATTATATATACATACACGGTAACAAATTACACGGGTTATGACGGAAATGTGGTTGCCGACCTATATGTGATGAACTATGAGGTAATCGGCGGGGACATTCACTCTCTTGCAATTGACGGTTTTATGCACGGGTTGGGCAAAAAATAGCCTCAAATGATAAAAAAGCTCCCGCGGAGAAATCCGCGGGAGCTTTTATTAGGTTTAATTACTTCTGCTCAACAGCGATAACAACGCCCGAACCGACGGTACGGCCGCCTTCGCGGATAGCGAAGCGGAGACCTTCTTCGATAGCGATGGGCATGATGAGCTCAACCTTCATGTCGATGTTGTCGCCGGGCATGCACATTTCAACGCCTTCGGGAAGACTGATAACACCTGTTACGTCTGTTGTACGGAAATAGAACTGGGGACGGTAGTTGTTGAAGAACGGTGTATGGCGGCCGCCTTCTTCTTTGCTCAAAACGTAAACTTGTCCAGTAAACTTTGTGTGGGGCTTAATGGAGTTGGGAGCTGCGAGAACCTGTCCGCGCTCAACTTCACCCTTTGTGATACCGCGGAGCAGAGTTCCGACGTTGTCGCCTGCTTCAGCAAACTCGAGGAGCTTGTGGAACATTTCGGTGCCGGTAACGGTTGTTTCCTTGGTGTCTTTGAGACCGACTATCTGAACCTTGTCGCCGACCTTAACGCGGCCACGCTCAACACGACCTGTGGTAACAGTACCGCGGCCTGTGATTGTGAAAACGTCTTCGACGGGCATGAGGAAGGGCATGTCGCTCTTGCGCTCGGGGGTGGGGATATAGCTGTCGACTGCATCCATGAGCTCCTTGATGCATGCGAAATCGGGATCGTTAACATCCTTGGATTCGCAGGAAAGAGCGATGAGGGCGCTGCCCTTGATGATGGGGATATCGTCTCCGGGGAACTTCTCTTTTGAGAGAAGCTCGCGAACTTCCATCTCAACGAGCTCGATGAGTTCGGGATCGTCAACCTGGTCGCACTTGTTCAGGAAAACAACGATTGCGGGCACGCCGACCTGACGGGCAAGGATGATATGCTCGCGGGTCTGAGCCATAGGACCGTCGGATGCTGCGATAACAAGGATAGCACCGTCCATCTGAGCTGCGCCGGTAATCATGTTCTTGATATAGTCGGCGTGGCCCGGGCAGTCAACGTGTGCATAGTGACGAGCTTCGGTCTGATATTCAACGTGAGCGGTGTTGATGGTGATACCGCGCTCGCGCTCTTCG
>CAYWNW010000004.1:0-204174 GCA_964459785.1 uncultured Oscillospiraceae bacterium
ACTTGCCGACAATATAGCCGGAGCGGTATAAAAGAAGCAGTGTGAGAAGTCGGCTCATCCTCCCGTTTCCGTCGTTAAAGGGATGAATACACAAAAAATCCAAGATAAACATCGGAATAAGAAGAAGGGGATCATATTTATCCGCCTTTATTGCTTCCACGAATGTGTCGGTCAGCCTGTCAACAGCTTCGGGTGTTTCAAATGCTGAAAGCGGTATAAATCGAACCCTGCGATTACCGCTTGCATCTGTTTCAGCAATGATATTATCAGAGTTTTTGAAATTTCCTCCGATTGAAGACGGATTGAAATGATATAAATCTCTATGCATTTGTAGGATAACATTTGTTCGGGGAATCATGTAGTCGTAGCTTTCGTGAACCAGACTAAGAACTTCGCGATAGCCTGCAATCTCACGTTCAGAGCGATTTCGCGGCTCAGCTTTGTATTTTACAAGCGCATCCAGACGTTCGTCCGAGGTGTAAATTCCTTCAATTCTATTAGAAGCACCGGTACTTTGTATTTTTGCTATTTCTAGCATTGTGTCAAGAACATCTGGTTTGGCTTCTATAAACAGATCCTGCTTCCCTTTATATTCATGTATTGCGGATATAAGGTTCATTATTTCGTAGTTCAATAATTCCTCGGGAACTGCAGTATAATTAAAATTCCTCATAGGCTGCTTCCTTTCTGCCCATCAGCGGTGTGGTTCTGCACTATTATATCTACAAATTATGTAGAAGTCAATGCTTGCTGGGCAGAACAAATGGGAAATATCTTTCTGTACAATAAAATCAATTCTGCACATTGCTGTTGCGATTATGTGCAGAACAAATAGTTTTTATGCAGAACAAACAAACTAAGCGGTTGCATATCGCAGTGTTTCACCTGTTCTTAACTATTTACAGCAATTTGTTTCCATTTCTAAATACAAAAACGGTGGCACGGGTTTTTGTCCTGTGCCACCGGTCAGTTATATTAGGGCGATATAGGACTACTATTCGAGGTTCTGCATCATGTTTCTTAGATTCTCCATTGATGGATGCACATAAGTATTTAGTGTTATACTCACATCCGAGTGACCGAGTATCATGCTCAGGCTCTTTACGTCAAAACCTTTCTCCACGCAGCGAGTGGCGAAAGTATGCCTAAGGGCGTGAAAATTGATGTCGCGTACGCCGGCACGCCCGAGCACCACTTTAAAATGTTTCTGCAGGGTTGCTACCTCTTGTGGCTTTGTACTGCCGGAGGTTACGTATATATCATCTGCCTGCCTCTGCTCCTCGAGAAACTTCAGCAATCCGGGTGCAAGCGGCACCTTGCGTTTCGAGCTCTCGCTTTTAGGCTCTCCAATATATATCATCGTAGTACCTTCCGCATTGTAGATACGCTCAATGGTACGCCGGACATTGAGAAATCCCGCTTCAAAATCTATATCACCCCACAACAGACTACCTAATTCTCCCACGCGCAGCCCTGTTTTCAAACTGAGAAGAATAGCTATGTCTGACGGGCGTTTGCAGTTACCAAGAGTCTCGATAATCTTGCCCTGTTCCTCATTAGTCAGCGTGTTTGCCGTGCGCTGGCTACTTGATTTCGAGCGGATGTTGCAAATGGCTGGATCTACAGTCACACCATATTTTTTGCCGAATATAAGCAGCTGCTTTAGGATGTTGGCAATCAGATGTACCGTCTTTTTGGCAAAACCCTTATTCGGGTTACAAACAGTCGCAAGAAAATCAGAAACATCAGTATCCGTCAGTTTGTCTGCTGGTATGCCGCCAAGCACTGGTCGTATCTGCTTTTTAGCATAGGACCGATATGTGGATACGCTCGAGATTTTTATCTGGCTTTCCTCGTATTTAAGCCATTCGTCTATTATGTCGTTAATCGTGATTGTTGTTACTGCGGGATGAGACGCCAGACGAGTTCGAATCGTCAAGGGTCGTGGAGATGTTGCACGAACTAATGTACCAGTCATAAAGAATTCTCCTTCTATATTATATAGTATAGGTCATCGTATTAATCACTCTAACCGGTGATTATAGCAAGAAGACTGTCCGAAAACTCGGGAGAGAAACATTGGGGAATCGAGACTTTTGTTGTATAATAGCACCATAAAATACATATGGTGTGTGAGAATATGTGATATATTAAAACAAAGAACTAAACTAAATCACTCTTATGCCAGCCTGCTTGTAAGCCTACATTTAGGCAGGAAACTCCGTGTGCGTGATTTACGCTTTTAAGAACAGATTTATATTGCAGCTCTCGGATTCAATGCCGAGCCTGCAGTCCAGTGGCGTCCCGGATATGACCGATGCGACATTCAAGGATAAGAGTGAACCTTTGTGGGTTGAGGGCCGGTGACGCCCCTGGGTCTGAATAAACGCAAATTAAATTGGCGGTGTCATACTCGTTTGGGTTCTGGACAAAGGAGAATTCTCGCGCGCATGTGTTTTTTTGGAAAGCTCGGTTGTATTTGATACTCTGGGGAAGGCTGTCAAGTCATAGCCCCCCATCTGCATGAGGCGTGAGTGCTATCAGAACACCGAATGGGCCCTGCTCTGTTACCCACTTACGCGCGTATGGGTTTTTTGGAAAGGAACTTTCAGAATTCTTCAAATTCCACACTGTCATAGAATTCAAGTTGTTCTTCATGTACATGTCCTGGGGTAGAACCGGGAAAATTGAATTTAGTTATGGGTACAATTCCGAGTGCACCTTTGTACCCAACGAGTGCTAAACAAATTACGCGAGTGAAGTGTTCATTGTATTCACGGTCGGTATATATAGCTTTCAGACCTTCAGGTGCAGGAATGATTTGGGTTATTTGTAACATGAAATTGTCCTCCGTTAATCTAAATTTTTTAAGATGAACAGCTAGTGTTATCAACGCATTTCTGTTTTATGTTTGGCGTGGTGGGGGCTAATTAAATTGCGGTGGCTAAGTCCCTCTCTGGTCTTATCTAGTGCAGATTCTGTATTAGCTGCCGACTTCCTCCTTTTTGTGGATTTTTGTAGCAGTGGTAGCAGTGGTGGTAGCAGTACTTTTTCGTACTGCTACCCGAGAAAACCTAGATATATCAAGGCTTTCAGCGGAGTAGGTAGCAGTGGTAGCAGTAATTCGAAGTTCGTACTCACTCACAGCATAATCTTTTATATTTTTATATTTTTTTTTACAAAGTTTTTGAAATTTTGCTGAGAAGTTGAAAGTACTGCTACCACTGCTACCCATGAACTTGAAAGCCTTGCTCTGTGGGCATTTTTTGTGGTAGCAGTTGTGATTATTACTGCTACCTGTGCTGCTACCACTGCTACCATTTTTGTAATAATTCCGTATCGTCAAAGCCGTATTCTTTTGCGAACTGTTCCTTCGCTTCAATCGAAAGAGTATAATTTTTGTAATAGGTGTTGCCTTTCTGACGGGTAGTGATTTCCATAAATGTTGCTCCGAGGTGTGAAGCGAGAACCTCTCGGAACTCTCCTGCTGGTTTCGCAAAACCGTTATTGTTTTCGTGACACCACGCCTGATACACCTTGAAAATGCGGCCCGTGGTGCAGTGCTTGTTGATTTTTTCATCAGGCAAAGAACACATGCACTCTTCAAAGAAACTAATGACAGTGCTGTTTTCGCTCATATAAGTATTGCGCGCCTTGCTGACAGAATCCGGCTCGGAGAAGCGGTAGCCATTAGCAATGACCGTCTGTATGGCCTTTACAGCCTTGTAGACGATGCCTTCTCGCTCAGCGTACATTTTGTCTAGGAGCGTTTTGTCCTGCTTTTCCTTGGGAATAACGTTGCTGCACTCCACAACCATAATGCGCTCATAGACCCATTTTCCGTCATCGCCGCCAAACTTCGGCAGCCTATTCATACAAAACCAGAGCAAACCGTTATAGGTGAACTCAAAGCCCTGCTGACCTTTGAATTCGGCAAAGAGGCTATCGCCACCGGTTATTTTCTTGAAGGTCTTTAGTTCATCCACCGACAGGAAACTCATATCCGAACTACCGGCAAGGCGTGTGCCGTAAATAGCACCTGTGCCAAAACGAGCCTCAATTTCCTTCAGATCAGTGCCGATAAAGTTGTCTTTGCCCAGCAACCGCTCCACCAGACTTTTTAACTGCGATTTGCCGGTATCTCCGTCACCCACAAGGAACAGAGCCTTTTTCATACGCCAACCTTTTATGTTGGAAATGCAAGCACCGATAAACTCAAGTAACAGCTGCTCTATGGCTTTGTCACCGTTTGAGAGCGTGTGCATATATCTGTCAAACACCGGGGTGGGCGTTTCTTTGCCTGTCCAGTTACATGGAATTTGTATGGTAGAGAGAACAGCCGGCGAGTGCGGCAGGAGAGTTGTTTCTGTTGCTGCAACCTTTAAAAGACCGTTTTTGAAATTGATAATGCTCTCATCAGCGTTGAGAGCATCTTGTCCTACATAGTTGAGGTCGGTGGTAATATGCTGAAGGGTTTCGCTGACCTTACTCATTTTTACAAGTTCCTCATCATAATCTGCAATGTATTGCTTGATAATTCCCATCAGCATATTGTCCGCATAAAGCCTGTAACAGCCGTTCTCGTATACATATTTAAGTAGGCCCTGCTTGCCGTTGTCCCTTACAAGCACATAGCAAAGGTGTTCACGCACATACTTGGCAAGAAGCGGTACACTAACATACGGTGCGCCTGTATTCTCATCAAATTTGATAAAGTAAGGGTGTTCCATCTTGGTGCGGTGGAACGTCCCATGACAGGCTTCGATGCCGACATCAATTGTGCCTTCCCGGTAATCGTTTCGCTCCCATTTGTCACGGTAGAGTGCGGAGCTTCGGAACACTTCATCAATGGCTGCCGGGTCCGGGCCGGTGCGAAACGCAATCAGCGCGCATAGTGCGGCATCAGCTTCTGACTGTGAGCCATACTCGGATATATCGCCGTCATCATAAAGCTTCTTAAACTTTTCTCCGTTCTTCTGCTTCCGGAGATTACAGACGATATCGAAATCGGTACGGTCGCCGTCTCGCTTTTCGCTGTACTTCATCTTTTCCTTACGGCGCATATTTTTATCTAGGGTGGTCAGCACAGCCGCGGTACATTCCCGGAGGGGTTTGTCCTCAATGACGTTGCCAGTAAAAGCTGCGAAGCGGTTTGTGAGACCGCCGACATACAATTCCAGATTATTGTTTGGGTTTTTCTGATAAAACTGCGTGTCCAGTTTGGTCTTGCCGTCCTTATCAACATAGGTAGGAAGTTTCGTGAAATCGCACTTACCGTAAATATGAATACCGCCACCGCTGACAGAACGTTCCGTATACGAATCGAAACGGGCCAGAAGCGTTTGTACCAGGGGGTCTGTGAGTTCTTTGTGGTCAATGTCCAGGAAGAAGTAATCTGCCGGGATTTTGAAGCCGACACCGGCAGCGCCGAATTCTTTAACAGCCTCGGTCGCCTCTTTATAAGTAACCCATGTGTGCTGATAATTATCGTTTGTACCTGTAGAACCACCACTTGCCGCAAACGGCACCTTGGTTTTTCTGTCTTTTATTAGTTCCAATCGCCAAGGGAACCAGATTTTCATATCCTTGAGTTCTTGCATTGCATCTGCCGTCTTGCTCACCTCCTTTCCGCGAATTTAACCATCCAATTATTTAAATACGATGGCATTATTTTTGCCGCCCTGCATAAGCCGGACAGCGGGCAATATATTGCTTGTAGACTGTGCGTTTCGCCCCTCTCAAAGGGGAAACAAATGTCTTAAGGTTTAATAAATATCACCGCCTAACAGCATAAGGAATTGTAATAATTATGCAATTCCATACTACGCCTTAAATTTCTGCTCGCTATCTTCAATGAGCCGCTTGAATCTTTTTTTAAGAGAATCGGTCGTAGGATGATGTTCCATTATTCCGGCAATCTGAGTCCAGGAATAGTTGCATCTATACCTCCAATGCAGCAGCGCAGCAAGCTCTGGGTCTTTGACGGAATTCAGTTCATCTGCGGCCTTTTCAGATATGGCCAAATACTTTGTCAGCTCGCTCACAATTTTGCCACGAACGTTTTCACAATCCCCAACCAAAGAAGCCATCTTGTCATTAAACAAGCTGCCTCCTGCGCGGATGTGGTCAAAACTTCTACCGCTAACGCCATCAAACGTGTCGAGCTCATCCTGCAACGCATGTAGCACCATGCGAGCACCTCGTTCGGATCTCAATGCTTCAAAACTCATAATTTATCCTCCCAAAAGTAGTAAGTTGTTTACTAAATATGCACTATCTACTTTGAATGATATCACGTCACGACATTAGTGTCAAGTCGATAGTTTTAATAATATTATTCGACTATTCAATATTTTATTGTCTTTCGTGAATTTATATATTATAATGTTTAAAGCGTACTGATCGGCGATTGCTTAACTTGCTTTTTATGACAATTTTCGTCAACGGAGGAACACATATGATTTACATTAGACCATTGGAACAAGGCTATTCTGCATTTAATCTTTGGGAAAAGCTTCAATTTGAAGATAAAGACCACCAGCATCTTTTTAGTTTTGTTGAAGCAGATATCGTTGATGTTCCAAAACTGTTTAGTGAATATTTCCGGAGCAGGATAGATAGCCACAGCTTAGAGCTAAAAACGGGAGAAATCGCCGAGCAGGAATCCCTTCAGCTAGCTAACGCGATAAAAAAAAGAATGGATGATATACATCCATTCCTCTCTACCAATAATTATGCATCAGTATTTCCGATGCTAGCAAACCACCTCAACTATATTTTAATTAACAAAGACGCTAAGCTCGCCAAGGAAGATTATGCCTGCATGTTATCCCATTTAGTAAAGCCACTTATTACTCTCGGAATAGAGCCACTACCTCCGATTTTAGTTCCTACAAGTGGAGAATTTGTTAGTGCTTACTTTAGTAAATATTTAGATCAAAACAAAAAAGTGTATTCTGAATCCGGAATCAAATACATTAATAATGTCCAGGCTTTGGCAAAGCGCTATCTATATTGGATTCTCGATGCGTCATCAACTCGCTTTGGCAATTTGCCAATTGATGACCGGAGCAAACTGTACAGTCAAATTTTCCGTGTAAGGCAGCTTGGCTCTGATATGAAGTTGTTGCAGAGCTTCTATTGGAGTGAACCCCACACCTATGACTATGCAGGAAACAACAGTGAAATGCGATTGCTCGAACTGTTTACACAAGGTGTTGATCCAGATGAGGCTGTTATTCAGATTCAGCAGGAAGAACAACAGCGCAAGGAGGAATATGAGGCTCAGAAGGAAAACTCTCAAATTTTTGCAGAATTGTTGGACGATACCATTGCACTCGACAGCGAATTAGCGGATTACCTTAAAACAGAGATTGAAAAAGCGTGCGACAGCAAAGATGCAGCTCTGTTCGTTCAATATGAAGTACAAAACTTTGAACAACTTATCCAGCTTGAAGTATGGCTAATGATAAACGAGACCGCCATTGTAAAGCGTTGCCGTCACTGTGGTCATTATTTCCTAACGGACAAAATGAGCGTGGACTATTGTTCTCGTATAGCAGAGGGCGAAACTCAGACTTGCGTTGTTATTGGACCAAAGCATACCTTCTCCAAGCTGCTGACTGAGGATGCCGCACTAAAGGCTTATAACCGGACATATAAAACCTTTTATGCCAGGTTGCGCAGAGGTACTGTTTCGGAAGATAAGTTTTCTGCATGGAAGACCGAAGCAAGGTCGCGACTGGAAGAAACCAGACAGGGCGCATCTTCTTTTGAAGAGTATGAAGCATGGCTCAAGAGGGACATTCGCAAGTGGACCGCAAATTGAAAAAGCACACATTAACAGATAGCAAAAAATCCGTTGTGATTAATGCAGCGTTGGGACAAGATGACGCGGGAGAGTCCAGAGTGTCATCGCCGCCGCGCCTGTCCAACCATCAACGACGAGTCGGGGGTGCGGGACTTGGAAATCAAGCGGACGCAAGCACATTTAGGCGATTTTAATTATGGCCTATTGCAGTGGCTAAAAAAATAATAAACGCCGATACAGCAGAAGGATTTTCTCCTCCGCCGCGTCGGCGTTCTTTCATTTTCCGGATTATGGCCACTTTCCAATTTTTCATTTAGGGAAAATTTCACACACGCGAGGCCACACCGCTCCCCAGACGAATCCCAAAATCTTTATCTGGTGGGGGGATGTGTTTTGTCAAAGCTTCACGAACAGAAGCGATTATCGTGCCTCAGGGGGGTGTTTCCAAGCCTGCATCCCTATCTATTTGTGCATATATTCCCAAAGTCAATCAAGCAACTGAAACACTTTCGAGCTTTTATTTACACTCTAGAAAGCTCCGCAAACGCGCAGCAAATTGACCTTGACGTTTCCGGCATAGACTTCACTAAATACGCAATGGTGCAGGTCTTTGCGTATAATCTTCTCTCAACTCCGGCGGGTACGCTTAAAACTCTGTATGCAAAGATAAATGACGGCGGCGCTTACCTGACTTCGATTGACGGCTACGCCACAACGAGCCAAGCATACATTGGCAGAACCTACAGCCCAAGCAGCGCAAACTTAAGTTATACGAGTTTTCTGAAAATTGAGCTGGCGGACTTCCCCGATATATTACCCGCCTCGTATTATCCTGTGTCCATAAGGTGCTCGGCCAGATGGTATAACGCAGACTTCAAGATTGAAGAAAGCGGCGGCACAAAGTTTATAAATACAGCAATAAACACGCTGAACTTCGTTATCAGCGACAGCACATTCTATATAAATTCCGGCGCGAGATTTTTGGTTTACGGGGTGAAAAAATGATAATAGACGTAGTAGTTTGCAGGGCGGACGGCACGCAGGAGCTTGAAAGACGCGAAGTCGCGGATAGTTGGTTTGAGATACCCGAGGGAACGCCGCAGACGGAAGAAAGTGAAGAGCAATAAAAAACGCCCCACGGCATAAGCCGTGGGGCGTCGTGCTATTTGGTTAGTTTTGCCGACTAAGGTTAATTAGCTAGCCTGAACGAAGATTGCCTTCAGGGTGTTCTGCTGGAGAGCGGTCGGGCTTGTTACGCCAGCGGCCTCAGTGACTGCAGAAACTACAGTGCTTGTAGTTCTTGTGGTAAGACCGGAAGCTGTGCCGACTGTTACTGTGGTCTTATCAGCGCTGATGTAGAATACGACTGTGGTGGCGCTGTAGCCGTAGCCTACGCCGCCGATTTCGATAATGCCGTTATCGGGAGCCTTGACTGTTGTGCCATATACGAAGTTGCCGAGCAGGGATCCCTTGGTGGCAGCGTTCCCGAGTGTGAAGCTTGTGACAGGCACAACACCGGAAAGCTTTCCATCGGAGGAATAGGTAACTGCGAGCAGATTGCCGGCTGCAACGTAGTAGTCAGCGCCGAGAGCATGAGCACCATTGAGAGCTTCAATGCTTCCGGAAGTTGCAGCAGGAGCCTTAACTGTTGTCTTTACGCCATCAACTATTGCGGAGAAGGTATAGTAGTCGACAACAGTAGAGGTCTTGTAAACAGCTGTTGCGGTGGTGCTGAGCAGATAGATAACGCTCGAGGTAGAGGTTGAGGTGGTCTTGTAGTTGGTTACGAACACGATGTCAGCATAACCGTCAGTTCCGTTTACTGCAATGTACTGAGCGGCGGTAGAAGTAATCATATTCGCAAAGCCGGTGTATGCGGTCCATGTGGTGTAGTATTCAGTACCTGTTGTGCCGTTACCCACGGTTCCCTTATCAACAGAATAAGTACCGGCGGTCTTTATGTTGCGGAGAACATAAACTGTGGTGGCATCAGTCTTAAGAACATCGCCGCTGGTTGAAGTAACAGCAGATGCGCCCTTTGTGAATGCGCCGTCAGCGTCAGCTGAAGTTGTTCCTGCGGTGCTTCTCTTCTCGGTTGCAGAGATGAGTGCATAGGTGCCGTCAGCGTTCTTGATGTAAGCAAAGACATCGCCGGCGGCGGGTTTAGTCATCGAAGTGCCGTAGGTTGCAAAGTCTTTACCGTCAACGCTGGAAACAGTGATGGTAGCTGTGGAAGCGTCCTTGAATACAACTGCGCTCTTGTTGGTGCCGGCGAGGAAGGTTGTATCGGAATAAGCAGCGCTCTCGAGAACATACAGATAGTCGGTGCTTACAGCTGTGACAGCCTTGGCATATACGAGATATCCGTAAGTATCGGTGTAGAAGGTTACGTTGTTCAGGAAGCCTTCGTTGTAGGAAGTGATGGTGGAGCTTGCGGTCTGAGCTGCACTATAGACAGTTCCGCCGATTGTGAGAGCTGTGCCTGTGGAAGCAGTTGCAGCGCCAACGAAGGAGGAAGCCTTAACAATGCTGTAGGTTCCTGCTGCGGTAGCATAGACGAGAACGACGTCGCCCTTGACAAGGCCTGCATAGCCGGTTACGTCAGCAGCCTTGACGGTGTAGCCGCCGGAGGTGCCGATGTCAGTGCCCATGTCGATGAAGACATAGTCCTTAGCGTTGGACGGGTTGTTGATGACTACGGGAGCAGCAGCAACTACGTCAACTCTGTAGGTGGTGAGGAAAACTTTTTCTGCGGTGTCGGTGTCATCGTTGGTGTCAACGAACTCAACCTTTACGCCTTTGCCGATGTCAGAGTTGGTATAAGCTGTAAAGTGAGCGGCATTCCAAGCTCCTGCAGAGTGGGTAGTGGAGCATTTATAGAGAGCGCCGTCATAGATGACATAATCACTTGTGGTATAAGCTGTGCTGGCGCTGAATGTCGCAGCGGTCAGGACCAATGCTCCGTCTTTGTAGATGGAAACAGTTGAGCCGAGATCAGCAATGTAATAGGGGTTGGTGGTGCTGTAGGTGGACAGTGTTGCGATGGTCTTGCCGTCAGTTCTGGAGCCGATAACTGTCTGTGCGGTGTAGAAGCCTGTTACCGGTAAGGCTGTGCCCTTGTAATACCAATAGTAGCCGACAGCGCCGTTAACGGTTGCGGGCTTCTTTACAAGAGTGGTGGTGGTCGGAGTTGTTACTGCTGCGTCATAACCATAGACGGTTGCTGCGAAGGAAGCGCCGCCGGTGGTGTATTCGCTGACATACTTAACGCCGTTGTCGTAAGCATATTTAGCTCTTACGGTGCCGAGGAACATTGCGTTGAAGGCCATCAGCATAGCCTGCTGACGGGAGATGGTTGCGTTGGTGGCTGCAGTTGTGTCGCCCTTGAAGATCTTAAGACCAAGAGCGTCCTTGGCTACTGCGATTTCCCAGCCGGTGCCGGTGTATTCGCCAGCCTTGCCGTATCCCAGAGCGCAAAGAAGCATCTTAGCGAACTGATATCCGGTGAGAGCGCCTGTGGGGTTGAAGCTGCCATCGCCGAGGCCGTTGATGATGCCCTGGCTGACTGCATACTGGATGTAGCCTGCGGACCAACGGTCAGCTGCAACATCGGAGAAGGGAGCTACGCTGCAAGCGAGAGCTTCAGCAGTGGTCTTGCCCAGAGAAATGTAGGCAACAACCTTTGCGGCCTGCTCACGGGTGTAGTTGCCTGTGGGGTCAAGTGTGGTTGCGGTTGCGCCGTTTACTGCGCCGATGCCTGTGAGGACATCAACTGCCTCAGCATAGGCAGCGCCTACGCTTGCTGCGTCGGTAAAAGTACTGGAAGATGCGGAAGCTACTCCGAAAAGTCCGAATACCATGACCAGAACGAGCACGAGGGCGAGGGTTCTGTTCAGAGATTTCATATAATGAAACTCCTCCTTTAAGTAGTACCCCTTGATAAGGGGCCCGATTTATGTACAAACGCTTGATGATCTGGATATCCAAGGCCAACCATCAAACGGCGGTACCGATTAGGGAAATATCGGGACATGCCAATATTCCGTTTTACATTGGTTATGTTAACACATGTTTGTGAGGCGGTCAAGGCTGCGGAGTACCATGTAATGGAATTGTAATATTAGTCCGCGGGGCGCGCATAATATGACAATGCGAGAGCTGCGGCGACATTTTACGGCGGAAACCTGCAAAGCTTAGACGGACACTTGAAAAGAAAAGTTCGCCTTTTTTGAGGTTTATACTATAATGTAATATATGGCAGTGTATCGGCAGATAAAAGGAGGGCGCCCTTATGGAGGAAAGCAGAAAACCCAACCGACTGATTAGCGAGAAGTCACCCTATCTTCTTTCCCACGCGCATAACCCCGTGGACTGGTACCCCTGGGGCGAGGAGGCTTTTTCAAGGGCAAAGGCGGAGGACAAGCCCGTTTTCTTGAGCGTGGGCTATTCCACCTGCCACTGGTGCCATGTTATGGCGCACGAATCCTTTGAGGACGCGTTTATTGCCCAGCTTTTAAACCGCTCATTTATCGCGGTTAAGGTGGACAGGGAGGAGCGCCCGGACGTTGACGCGGTTTATATGGAGGTCTGTCAGGCGCTCACGGGCTCGGGCGGCTGGCCGATGACTATTATCATGACGGCGGAGAAAAAGCCCTTTTTCGCGGGAACCTATCTTCCGAAAACCTCGCGCCGCGGTATGACGGGGCTTGCGGAGCTTCTTTCCGTTGTCGCCGAGAGGTGGCAGACGGATCGGAAGGAGTTAATCGACAGCAGCGAGAGGATAACGGACTTTATGAGGACGAGAGAGGGTGTTTCACTCGGCTCCGTCAAATCGGCAAGGGAGCTTGCGCTTGCCGCGAGGGCGGCCTTTGGGCGCAGCTTCGACAGAGCTCGGGGCGGCTTCGGCTCCGCGCCGAAATTTCCGATGGCGCACAATCTTCTTTTTATGCTTCGATACTCCGCTCTCGAGAAGGACGATGAGGCGCTTGAAATGGCGGAACGCACGCTTGAGCAGATGTATCGCGGCGGAATTTTTGACCATATCGGGGGCGGCTTTTCGCGCTACTCGACGGACGCGAAATGGCTTATTCCGCATTTTGAAAAAATGCTTTACGACAACGCTCTGCTCGCCTGGGTCTATACCGAGGCCTTTGTGAAAACAAAGCGGCTCTTATATAGGCGCGTTGCCGAGAAAACCATAAATTATGTGCTAGCGGAGCTTTCGGAGCCTTCGGGCGGCTTTTTGTGCGGTCAGGACGCGGACAGCGAGGGCGTTGAGGGCAAATACTACGCTTTTACCCCCGAGGAGATTAAAGGTGTTTTGGGCGACGAGCAGGGCGAGGAGTATTGCCGCCGCTTCGATATCGGCGAAGAAGGAAATTTTGAGGGCAGGAGCGTTCCGAATCTTCTGACCTGCGAGAGTTACGAAACGGAGGAGCCGATTATCTCGGAGCTTACGAAAAAGCTTTACGGGTATCGACTCTCGCGCACAAGCCTCAATAAAGACGACAAGGTTCTGACCTCATGGAACGCGCTTATGATAATCGCGCTTGCCAGAGCGGGACGTGCTTTCCATGACGAGCACTATTTGGACGCAGCCGAAAAAGCCGCAAAGTTCATTTTTGCGAATCTGACGGATGATAAAGGGAACCTTAAAATTCGCTGGAAGGACGGGCAGGCGGCGCAGGACGGGCAGCTTGACGACTATGCGTTTTTGGGTCTTGCGTGTCTGGAGCTTTACAGGGCCGGTTTTGATACTTCGTATTTTGTGCGGGCGACCGAGCTCTCGAAAAAAATGGACGAGCTTTTCCTTGATGAGGAGGGCGGGTATTATATGTATTCAAAGCAGGCCGAGCAGCTAATCACAAGACCCAAGCCCGTATATGACGGAGCGATTTTTTCGGGAAATTCCGCGGCGGCGCTGCTGCTCACAAGGCTCTCGAGGCTTACAGGGGAAAAAGGCCACATGGAAAGCGCCGAGCGGCAGCTTGAATTCATGGGGAAAACAGCCGCGGCTCAGCCGAGTGCGCACGGTTTTGCTCTTCTGGCACTGACGGAGGCGGAGTATCCAAACGGTGAGCTTATTTGCGTAACGGCGGAAGACGAGGAGCCGACTGCGCTTGCGGACGTAGTTTCGCGGGCGGGCGGGAACCTGTCCGTGCTCTTGAAAACTCCGAGAAATGCCGAGACTTTAGCCCGAGTATCGGCCTTTACCGCTGATTATGAAATCCCGCAAAGCGGCGCGCTTTACTATCTGTGCAGGGGACAAAGCTGCATGAAGCCCGTTGCTAATCTTGAGGAGCTGGAGGATGAGCTAAGCTTGCTCGTCTAGAAGCACGGCTTACTTTTAAACTCGAGCCGCGAACCCGAAAGAAACTTTAAAGACACAAAAAACAGCCTGAAACTTACGTTTAAGGCTGTTTTTTTGATGGTGGAGATAAGCGGGATCGAACCGCTGACCTTCTGACTGCCAGTCAGACGCTCTCCCAGCTGAGCTATACCCCCGGCTATATTGCTCGGTGCGGTCATACGAGGCTGTGCCGATGTCCCGCAATTGCTTCTGTTTGATAGCGGAGAAAAACGCAAAACAGAAAACATGTTCAGCGGACATTTGGTATATTAACAGATATTGTCCGGATTGTCAATGTCATTTGCGGCGGAAGGCCGGAATTCTTGGACGGCCGCGCATAACTATTGAAATACAGAAGAAGTCCCGCGAAAATAAACTTCGCGGGCTTTTTATTTTGAGGAGGGTGCCATAACAAATGTATGGCAAATACGCAAAAAAAACCGAGAGCTCGTATTGTGCAACAATCACAAAAGTGTGAAAGATTTATGGGTATTATTTAATGTTTATTGACAGTCGGAAAACGATGTGATAAAGTGTTACTGTGCTCGAGCACAGCGAGAAAGGGCACAGGCGAATACGGGCTCCTCATCAATTATTTTTCTGGGGATATATCATGACAATAAAGGAAATTGCTTCTTTGGCCGGAACCAGCAGAGGGACGGTTGACCGTGTGCTCAACGGGCGTGGAAACGTGAATTCGGAGCTGACCCAACGAATATTGAGCATTGTGGAGCAAAACAACTATCAGCCGAACCGTCTGGCGCAGGCGCTTATAAAATCCCGAAAACACATGAACATCGGAGTGGTAATAAACTCGCTCGGAAACGAATTTTTTGATGATGTTCTTCGGGGAATTCACGACAGAGCTCAGAAATACGGCAGTTACGGCTTCGATGTAATCGTCAAGGAAATTAAGGGCTACGACGGTTCGGAGCAGCTTGAGGCCATTGATGAGGTGCTCTCAAGAGGTGTTGACGCTCTGGCGATAATGCCGCTTGACCTCCCGGAGGTCAGAGAAAGGCTCGACTCTCTGGAAATTCCGATTGCCGTGTTTAATACGGACATAAAAACCGAGAAGCTTGCGTTTGTCGGCTGCGACTACTACAACAGCGGCGGTCTCGGCGGGGATATCGCAAAACTGATTCTTGGCACGGGCGGCGGCAAGGTCGGCATCATAATAGGAAGCTTTATGATGAAGGGGCATAATCAACGAATTTCAGGCTTCACCGACAGCGTTTCAGAAAACCCGAACATTTCTATCGTTGCCTGTGTTGAAAACGCCGACGACGATGAGCGCTCACATCTGGTAACAGGAGAACTCATTGCAAAGCACCACCCGGATCTGATTTACTTTGCCGCGGCAGGCGTAAAGGGCGGCGTGGAGGCGGTGCTCGAAAGCGGGGAAAACATTCGGATTATTACTGTGGATGAAACGACGGCGACCCGTGAATATCTGGACAAAGGCGTTATTTCGGCAACTATTACTCAGCAGCCCTATGAACAGGGCGCACTGACCATAAAAATCCTGCACGACTACCTTTCAAACCGAAAACCGCCGCGTGAAAAGTACAATTACACCAAAAACCAGGTAAAACTTAAAAACTCGAAGTAATACCTACAAAATATGCTTTCAAAACACCTATTGAAAGTTGTGTAATAATGTCAGCAAGCGGACATTATACGGATTCAAATGCATATACCACAAGGGCGCTTCGCGCCTGTGGTATAAAAGCTTTAACATTATTGAATTACAAGGAGGAACAAACAAATGGGAAAAAGACCTGTTACTCTGTGCACCTGCCAGTGGGCGGACCTGCCTCTTGACGAGCTTTGTGCTCTGGCAAAGAAAATGGGATATGACGGGCTGGAGCTTGCTTGTTGGGGCAACAACCTGGACATAGACAAGGCATATTCGGACGAAAGCTATGTGCAGTACGTTCTGGACACGCTTAAAAAGCACGGTCTTGTATGCCGCGCAATTGCGACACACATAATCGGGCAATGCGTGGGCGACGCTCCCGATTTCCGTCTGAACAACTTTGCCCCCGCGGCGCTTGCGGATAAGCCTGAAGAAATCCGCGCATGGGGAGTTGAAACCATGAAAAAGTCGGCTGTCGTTGCAAGAAAGCTGGGCGCCGAAGTTGTCACTGGCTTCACCGGTTCGCCAATATGGAAGTACATTTATTCCTTCCCGCAGACCACCGAGCAGATGGTTGAGGACGGCTTTAACGAAATCGTAAGGCTTTGGGCTCCGATTCTGGACGAGTTTAAGAAAAATAATGTCAAGTTCGCCCTTGAGGTTCACCCGGGCGAGATTGCGTTTGACTACTATTCCACTAAAAAGCTTCTGGAAAAATTTGCCGACCGTCCCGAGTTCGGACTTAATTTTGACCCGAGCCATCTTATTTGGCAGGGCATGACCCCTCATCTTTTCCTCTCGGATTTCCGCGACCGCGTTTACCATGTTCACATGAAGGACGCCGCGGTTACACTTGACGGGCGCACGGGACTATTAGGCTCTCACATTGATTTCGGCAGCATGAAGCGCGGCTGGAACTTCCGCAGCCTGGGACACGGGCATGTAAACTTTGAGGAGATAATCCGCGTTCTCAACGATATGGGCTACACAGGACCTCTCTCCGTCGAGTGGGAGGACAGCGGCATGGACCGTATCGACGGCGCGACTGAAGCCTGCGCCTTTGTAAAGAAAATCGATTTCAAGGCGTCGGACTTCAAGTTTGACGACGCAATAGCAAACTGAGGAGGCGCGACATGGCAAAACAAATTCGTTACGGTATGGTTGGCGGCGACCTTCACGCCTTCATCGGCGAGGTTCACCGCAAGGCGATTAACTTCGACACAAGAGTCGAGTTCGCCGCGGGCTGTTTCAGCAGGGATGCTGCAAAAAATGAAGAGACCGCGCAGGAATACTGCATCGACAAATCCCGCGTTTACGGCGATTTCCGCGAAATGGCCGCCAAAGAGGCCGCCAGAGATGACGGAATTGACTTTGTTGTCATTACCACTCCGAACTCCACCCACTACGAGGTTGCAAAGGAATTTCTCAGCCACGGAATAAATGTCGTCTGCGAGAAGCCGCTTTGCTTTGAGATAAGCGAAGCCGAGGAGCTCGTCTCACTGGCAAAGGAAAAGGGACTGCTTTTCGGAGTTACCTACACCTACACCGGCTACACAATGACAAAGGTGATGAAGGAGATGATTGCCGAGGGCAAAATCGGCAAGATTGCCTCCGTCAACGCCGAATATGTTCAGGATTGGCTTATTAACGAGCTTTCACCGGTTGAGGGCGCACAGGAAAATCTGTCCGTCTGGAGAAAGGATCCCAAGTATTCGGGAATTTCAAACTGTGTGGGCGATATCGGAACGCATATCGAAAACTATGTCCACTATGTCACGGGCTTAAAAATCAAGCGACTTCTTGCAACAACGAACACCTTTGGTCATGCGCTCGACCTCAACTCCAATATAATAGTTGAGTACGAAAACGGTGTAAACGGCGCTTACTGGTGCTCGCAGATAGCAATGGGACATTTGAACGGCCTAGTGGTGCGCGTTTTCGGTGAGCTCGGCTCGCTTGAATGGCAGCAGGAGCATCCAGATTATCTGCGTTTCACACCGAAGGGCGGAGCGCCTCAAATTCTTTCGCGCGGCGACGGATACATTAAGGAAAAGGCAGGGGCAACAAGCCGCATTCCAGTCGGACACCCCGAAGGACTGTATGTTGCTTTCGCGAACATTTACAGAAACTTCGTTTCCGCTCTGATAGATAAGAAAAACGGCAAGTCTGTTGAAAGCGCCGACTTCCCGACTGTGTCCGAAGGGCTTTCGGGCGTTCGCTTCATCCACGCAGTCGTTGACAGCGCAAAGAACAACTCGGCATGGGTTGAGCTGTAACTTAAATGACAGTCCGAAAGGACTTCATTATAGACATCAAAATAATTAGGAGGAAAAATTGATGAAAAAGATTCTAGCACTGATTCTGGCGCTGACTCTTGCCTTGAGCCTTGCCGCCTGCGGCGGCGCGGCAACAGAGTCCGCAGCACCTGCGGCTTCGGATGCTCCTGCAGCTGCAGCAAAAAACCTCGTCATCCTCGTTCCTAACGCAGACCACGGCTGGACAGGCGCCGTTATGACCTATGCTCAGGAGAAGGCGGAGGAAATCACCGCTGCCGGAACCTACAACGCAAAGGTTATCACTTCCACAGACCCCGCAAACCAGATTTCCCAGGTTGAAGACATCATTTCGAACAAGTCCGCAGACGCAGTTGTAATTCTGCCGCAGGACAACACCCTCGAAGCAACCATGAAGAAGCTTGCCGAGAGCGGAATCCCCTTCGTAATGTTCGACCGCGTTATTGACACTGTTGCAAGCGCTGCAGTTGCCAGCGTTAAGGGCGACAACGAAGGAATCGGCATTGCTACCGCAGAGCGCTTCATTGCAAACGGCATGAAGCCCGGCGACAAAATTCTCATTATGCCCGGAGACAACTCTTCTGTTCCCGAAATGAGAAACAAGGGCTTCTTTGACACCCTGCTTGCAAACGGCTGGACCCAGGAGCAGGTTGACGCCATCAAGTCCACCGCTTACACCGGCTGGAGCCGCAGCGAAGGCAAAAAGCTCTTCACAGAGTGGCTTGAAACCTCCACAGTCGATGAAATCTCCGCAACAAAGTGGATCTTCACACACGACGATGAAATCGCAATGGGCATCCTCGAGGCTCTCAAGAGCTCCGACATTGACCAGGCAAAGAAGGACGCTTTCCTCAATGCAGGCGTAAACCTCGGAACCTCCTCGGGCCTCAACGAGATGTACAGCGTACTTAAGGGCATCCACCAGAAGGATTATTCCGCAGAAGTGGCAAAGCTCGGCGACCTCTTCTCCGTAACCTATGACCCCGGCATGATCAAGATTGCCATCCAGGATATGGTTGACCACCTCGACGGCAAAACTGTCGCTCAGGATCACGTTGTTCCCGTTTCCGTTGTTGACGCAACAAACGTAAATGACTTCCAGGGCTTCGGCGACGCAGTTTCCAAGTAAGTAAAATTTGATTTCGGTGCCCGCGGGAGCATTACTGCTCCTGCGGGCATTGAGAAACTCCATGAAGGAGGAGATATTGCTGTGGCAATGCTGGAAATGACTGATATATCCAAATCGTTCTTTGGCGTACCTGTTCTGCAGCACGTTAATTTCAGTGTCGAGCGGGGAAAAGTCCATGCTCTGCTGGGGGAGAACGGTGCGGGAAAATCCACGCTTATGAATATTTTGGCAGGAGTCTACACAAGGGACTCCGGAACGGTTATGTTCGATGGCGAAAAACTTGAGCACACAACGGTCAAGTCTTCGGAAGCGGTGGGCATTGCCTTCGTGCATCAGGAGCTTAACCTTTTTAACGACCTGCGGGCTTTTGAGAATATTTTTCTCTGCAAGGAGATAACAAAAAAGTCCGGAATGCTTAACAAAAAGGCCATGATTCAAAAGGCCGGGGAGCTGTTTGAAAGTCTCGGAGTCGATATTGACCCCTGCGTTATGGTTTCCGAGCTGGAAACCGGAAAAAAACAGCTGCTTGAAATAGCAAAGGCGCTCTATGCCAACGCCAAGCTGTTCATTCTTGACGAACCGACAACGGCGCTGAATAACGAAGAGATAGGACACCTGTTCGATATAATCCGCAGGCTTAAGGCGCAGGGCAAGTCCTTCATCTTTATTTCTCATAAAATGACTGAAATATTCACCGTTGCGGACCGCTATACGGTGCTGCGCAACGGCGAGTTTATAAATAGCGGGAATATTGCGGATACCTCGCCGAAGGAAGTTACAAAAATGATGGTCGGCAGCAAATACAGCGACCAGGAGGCTTATGAAACCCGCGACTGCGGCGAGCCTGTTCTGGAGCTGAACCATCTTTCCGGCCACGGTTTTTCCGATGTCAGCCTTGAGGTCAGAAAGGGCGAGGTCGTTGGATTTACAGGGCTTGTCGGCTCGGGCGTAAGCGAGATGTTCCAAACGATTTTCGGAGTGCTTCCTATTACCGGCGGAACTCTTAAAATCAAAGGCTCCGAAATAAACTCGCAGAACATTCATAAGGCCATGAAAAAACGACTGTCCATGATTCCTTCAAACCGCAAGGAAAACTCGGTGATTGCGGACTTTTCCCTGCTCGAAAACTGTTATATATCCGAGCATACGCTTTCGGAAAAATTACAGCATATCTTCTCGAAAAAAGAGAAAAAAAGGTTTCATAAGCTCGGTGAAACTCTCAACATCAAGGCCAATTCCTGCGATGACATGATAACCTCTTTGTCGGGCGGCAATCAGCAGAAGGTAATTCTTGCACGCTGGCTGAACACAAAGTCGGAGATTCTGCTCATGGACAATCCCACACAGGGAATTGACGTTGGCGCAAAAGCGGAGATATATAAGCTGATTAACCAACTGGCGAAAGAGGGAAAGACCATTCTGGTAAACACCTTGGAAATACCGGAGCTCCAGCAGGTTGCGGACCGCTGCGTGGTTTTTTATCACGGACACCTGCAGACTGAGCTGAAACGCGATGAAATGTCTGAGGAAACCGTTATGCTGTGGGCGACTAATGCAATCAATTCTTTGGAGGTGGCGAAGTAACATGAACGAGACAAGACTTAAGCCGAAAACAGGTAATTCTATTACCAAAACGATGGGGAATTACAGCTTTATCATTATTTTCCTCATTATACTTATTGCCTTTTTAGCGATTAACGCAGGCGCGACCACATGGAGCGGCGTAATGAACATTCTCCGACACTCCGCTGTTGTGGGAATACTTTCCTTCGGAATGGGACTTGTTATAATAACAGGTGGAATTGACCTTTCCGTCGGCTCCATGCTGTCGCTTATCGGCGGGCTCTCCGTGGTTGTGTTTAACGCGACAAACAGCCCTATAATAACGCTCATATTCGCGCTCGGAGCGGGCATTTTCTGCGGGCTTATTAACGGTGTTTTTGTCGGCGTTGCAAAAATGCCGGCGTTTATCGTAACACTTTCGACTATGCTTATTTACCGCTCGATAGCCCAGTATTACCTGAGAACGATGGGGCTTTCCATCTACAATATGGACGGAACGCTCTCGAGCTATAATGCAATGTACGGCTTCGGACAGGCAAAGGTGCTGACAGTTCCGGTGGTCGGAATTGTGCTTATAGTTATTACGGCAATAATGGTCTACGTTTCGACTATGACAAAATTCGGAAAAACCGTATTTGCCATAGGTTCAAACGAAAAAGCGGCAGAGCTTGCGGGCATAAACGTAAAGAGGACAAGAGTTCTGGTTTTTGTTATAACCGGCCTGCTTTGCGGATTGAGCTCCTTCATGTGGCTTGATATGAACGGCTCCGTTGACCCCGCAACCATCGGAAAAAGCTATGAAATGTACGCTATCGCCGCGGTTGTTATCGGTGGAATCAGTATGAGCGGCGGAAAGGGACGCCTTCTCGGCGTACTGTTCGGCGCCATGTCGTATACAATAATCGATAAAATAATAGCCTCGCTGGGCTTTGACGCGCTGATAAACGACACAATTAAGGGTTCAATTTTGCTGATTGCGGTATTTGCTCAAATTGTTGTTCCCGCAATCCGCGAGCAGGTAAGAAAACCAAAAACGGTCTAGGTACCTCATAGGCCTGCACAAGAAAAGGAGAAATATATGAAAAAATATGAAGAGATCGGCAAAATACCTTTCGAGGGTAAGGAAAGCCGCGAGCCATTTTCGTTCAAATACTATAATCCCGACGAACTGATTGCCGGGAAGCCCATGAAGGAGCATTTAAAATTTGCCCTGAGCTACTGGCACACCATTGACGGCGAAGGCGTTGATATGTTCTCAATCGGGAATCCGTCCATGGATAAGAGCTTCAATAAGACAGAGCCTATGGAAATTTTCAAGGCAAAGGCGGATTTTGCCTTTGAGCTGATGGACAAGCTCGGAATAGAGTATTACTGTTTCCACGACACGGACGTCGCGCCCGAGGGCAAAACCGTGAAGGAAAGCCTTGACAATTTGGGGGTCATGGTGGATTATATCTATGATCTTCAGCTTAAACACGGCAAGAAGCTGCTCTGGGCAACGGCCAACAACTTCAGCAACAAAAAGTTTATGGCCGGAGCTGCGACCTCCTGCAGCGCCGATGTGTTCGCGGTTGCCGCGGCAAAGGTTAAAGCGTGCCTGGACGCCACCGTTAAGCTCGGCGGAATGGGCTATGTGTTCTGGGGCGGGCGTGAGGGCTATGAGACCCTTCTGAACACCGATGTCGCTCTGGAGCTTGACAATATGGCAAGATTCCTCACGATGGCTCGCGATTACGGACGGAAAATCGGCTTTAAGGGCGACTTTTACATTGAGCCCAAACCGAAGGAGCCGACAAAGCACCAGTACGATTTTGACACGGCGACTTGCCTTAACTTCCTGCGCAAGTACAACTTGACGGGCGACTTCAAAATGAACATCGAGGCAAACCATGCGACCTTGGCCGGACACACCTTCCAGCACGAACTGCGAATGGCGACCGTGAACGATGCCTTTGGCTCGATTGACGCCAACCAGGGCGACATGCTTCTCGGCTGGGATACCGACCAGTTCCCGACCAATGTTTACGACACCACGCTTTGCATGCTCGAGGTGCTGAAAGTCGGCGGCTTTACAAACGGCGGACTAAACTTTGACGCGAAAACACGTCGCGCCTCGAACACTCTGGAGGATATTCTGCTTGCGTATATTGCGGGCATGGACAGCTTCGCTCTGGGACTCCGCACGGCGGTGAAGCTGGTTGAAGACGGACGCATAGACGCCTTTGTTGAAAACCGCTACCGCAGCTTCAGGGACGGTATCGGCAAGAAAATTGTGGACGGCAAGACCTCTTTTGAGGAGCTTTCCGATTACGCGCAGAAGCTAAGCGATGTGGATGTTGAAAGCGGAAGACAGGAATACCTTGAAACCATTTTCAACAACGTTCTTTTAAGTTGAGCAAAGTATTAAATAACGCTGAAAGCGGCATGCGCTAAAATAGCTGCATGCCGCTTTCAGCGGAATCTGAAAGGCGCAGATTAACGCTGCGGAACTTAGTGATGAAACAAAAGATAAATGGGCGCTTTTTGACGCTCATCGTGCTGCTGTATGCTGTTTTTCTCATGTACGGCGCTTATTTTAACAGCTTCGGTACAAACGCACAGGCCACAATGGCCTTTTTTTCAATAACGGAAACGCAGCTCGGAGTTGTTTTGACGGTTCAGGCTCTCGGCTGTATACTGGTTTCTCTATTTCTCTCGCTTTTCGGTGAACGCTTCAATAAGCTGCGGGGAGTGACGGCGGGGCTTGCGCTGATGGGACTTGCCGCCCTTTTAATCGGCACGATGACGATTTACTGTAAGCCGGGCAGCGGCTACCTAATCATGCTCGTGTTCTCACTTATGGCGGGATTTGGGTTTATCACGCTGGACCTGCTGATGACCGGCGTCATCGCGGACGTATACCCGGAAAATAAAAACATCCTGCTGCCGTTTCTCCACGCCTTCTACGGAACTGGAGCAATGCTGGCGCCGCTCTATGTCAATGCGCTCGTTAAGCCCGAGCTGCTCCAGAGCTTTGCGCTGCCCTACCGGTTTATCGGAATAGCGGCTGCGGTGATTTTAATTCCGCTTCTGATTCTGTGGAAGAAGCTTACTCCGCAAACCCCCTACGCCGATATGCGTGAGATGAGAAAAAGGGCAAAGGACAATCCTGCAGAGGTTTTTCGCAGCGCTAAAGCCTGGCTCTTTCTTCTGGCGGGGGTATTTTATCTTATCTTCCAAATCTGCTTATCGTCATGGCTTCCGAGCTATTGTACCGAACGGCTGAAGTTCGATACCGATACGGCGGGACTTGTCCTTACGGCCTATTTCGGCGGCTCGCTGCTCATGCGCTTTTCCTCGCCGTTTATTTTTAAAAAAATCTCCGTTGAGAAGTATTACATAGCGGCGCTTACGCTCTCCGCCCTTGTTTTCGGGCTGTGTTTTGCGCTGAGCCCGGGAAAAGCTCTGATGATGTGCTTTATCGCCTTAGGGGGCTTTATTCAGGGCGCGGGAATCCCGGCGCTTGTCATCATGTGCTGCGACGCGTTTCCGCAGCGCACGGCCTCCGCCTCGTCGCTGACCGTGCTTGCAGTTTCAATTTCAACCTTCATAGGTCCTGTTGTCATGGGACGTATGATAGAAAGTCTGGGCTATCAGGTACCGATGCTTGCGGTTACGGGCTGCCTCCTGATTTCTGTGCTTATAATTAGCTTTGCGGAGAGAAGAAAAAGCCCTCTCGAACTGAATAATTAAAAAAACGCCCTGAAAGCACAAGACTTTCAGGGCGTATTACTTGCTCGTTTGAAATAACTTTTTATTGAAAGGCGCTTTCTCGTCAGGATTTCCTGCCGCCGATGTTGAGCTTGTTTTCGGTGCCGCGAATCAGCTTTGCTATATTTTCGCGGTGGGCGAAAATCAAAAGCAGAGCGCATAGGAGTCCCAAAACCCCCTCCAGCCCGGTGTAATCAAAGGCCCAAATACCGATTGGAAAAAACGCAACACTGGCCATGGAGCCGAGAGAAACATATTTTGTAAAAATGACAACCACAAAGAAAATAGTCCAGCAGATAAGACCCACGCGCCAGTCTGCCATCCATGCGAGGGTGCCGACGCATAAAACGGCCTTGCCGCCGTGGAAGTGGTAATAAACGGGATAAACATGCCCCAGCATTGTGCAGAAGCCGGCGAAAAGCTTGCCTATCATCGGATAGCCGACAGAGCCGAGAAGCAGGCGGCCGATCATGACCGCAGCGACGGTTTTAATGACGTCGACCAGAATGACAATAACCGCGCCTTTAACGCCGAAGGTGCGCGTAAAGTTCGTAAGTCCCGCGTTGCCGCTGCCGAAATGGCGGACATCCTTATTGAAAATGTTCATTGAAGCGATAATAGAGCCGTTGATTGCGCCCAAAAAATAGGCGGCGAGCCCCGTTATCGCGAGAAAAATCGTAATCTTTGCCATTACTCCGTATCACCCTTTTGCCTTATTACCATTCGGATGGGCGTACCCTCCAGTCCGAAAACGCTTCTGATCTGATTTTCTATATATCTCTGGTATGAAAAATGGAAGAGCTCGCGGCTATTCGCGAAGATTACAAAATTGGGCGGGCGTATTCCCGTCTGGGTCATGTAGTAAATCTTAAGACGCTTGCCCTTGTCGGTAGGGGGCTGAACCCTCGCCTGAGCGTCGGCCAAAACATTGTTCAGCATGCCTGTGGTAATACGCATGGAGCTTTGGTTATCCACATAGTTTACAAGCTCAAATATGCGCGGTATGCGCTGACCCGTCACGGCTGAAATGAAGAGGACGGGGGCGTAGGACATGAAACTGAAGTCGCGCATAACCTCCGCGCGCATTTTGTCCATAGTTTTCGAGTCCTTCTCAATGAGGTCCCACTTATTAACGACTATTATGCTCGCCTTTCCGGCTTCATGAGCAAGTCCCGCGATTTTTGTGTCCTGCTCAGTCACACCCTCGCGAGCGTCCACCATTATAAGGCAGACGTCGGAGCGCTCGATTGCAAGCTGGGCGCGCATAACGGAAAATTTCTCAATGCGGTCATCAACCTTTGATTTTCGGCGGATACCCGCCGTGTCGATGAATACATATTTGCCGAACTCATTATCCACACGGCTGTCAACAGCGTCGCGGGTCGTGCCGGCGATATCGGACACAATGCAGCGATTCTCGCCCAGAATGAGATTGATGAGCGAGGATTTCCCGACATTCGGTTTGCCGATAACGGCAACCTTAATGCGATCCTCGTCCTCCTCATTTTGTTCAAACTTTGGAAGCGCCGCAACGCAGGCGTCGAGCATATCGCCCGTTCCGTGACCGTGAACAGCAGAAACGGCGATGGGGTCCCCGAGTCCGAGAGAATAAAACTCGTAGAAGTTGGGGTCTATAAGACCCGTTTTATCCATTTTGTTCACAACAAGCACGATGGGCTTGCGTGAGCGCTGGAGTATGCTCGCAACGTCCATATCGGCGGCTGTGACGCCCGTTCCGATTTCGGTGACAAAAACTATAACGTCCGCCGTGTCGATGGCTATCTGCGCCTGTTCACGGATAAACAGCAGAATTTCATCGTCCGTCGAGGGCTCGATTCCTCCTGTGTCAACAACGTCGAATTTTACTCCGTTCCACTCGCAGTCGGCATAAAGTCTGTCGCGGGTGACGCCGGGGGTATCCTCGACAATGGAGAGCCTCTGTCCGACTATTCTGTTAAAAAGCAGGGACTTACCCACATTTGGGCGACCTACTATGGCAACAAGCGGTTTCATAAGTTGCCCTCCTTCAATTTTATTTTTTGTTTTGCGGGGGTTCTACGCTTTCGGATAAACCAAATCGCGCGGCGAAAAATTTCCCGTCATGGCGTGCAGAAGATCGCTGCCGTCCTGTCCGACTGGGATGACTTTAATATGAAGCTCTTTTTCGACTTCTTCTATCGTAACGTCGTCCAGAAAAACTCCTTCACCGTCACGCAGCATGCACTGGGGGATTAAAAGGCGCTCGCCCAGGTCCCTGCCGCGAAGCTGGCTTATTAGGTCACCGCCCGTAACAAGACCCGCGACATCTATGGTGTGCCCGAAAAAGTCGTTGATTATTGCAAAAACCCTGCCGTTAATATTATCATATTTCTCTTTGGCTGTCACTAATAGCTTTGACAAAAAAGGTGCCGCCGAAACACCTGTTGCGATAGTAAACGGAATATTGTCGCACTTAAGATTCTCGTTTTCAAGGGAGGCGTTAAACTCAACCTCAAGGAGCCGCAAAAGCCCGACTCCGTTTTCAAGCTGGGTATAGTCCTCATAATATTCATCCTCAGGAATTGGCAGATCGGCCTTTAGGAAAAGCTCGTCCGAGGGAAAGAAAATTCTGCTGCCGTGTTTTTCAAGGCATTTTTCGCCGAAGGAGTTAATCCTGTTGACTGTTTCGAGGGCCTCGTCCCTGTTGAAAGGGCGAAGCGGGAAAAGGTTTTCACGAAACCTCGTTAAACCCACCGGAACTATTGAAACTGAATAAACCTGCGGGAAAAGCTCGGCCAAATCCTCCATGCTCCTTGAGAGCGCCTCTCCGTCGTTAAGCCCCGGACAGCAGACTATCTGGCAGTTCATTGTAATGCCGCCCGCGGCAAGTCTTTTAAGAAGCTCATAGCCCTTCGCACCTTCGGGATTTCCGAGGAGCTTTGCGCGAAGCTGCGGCTCCGTGGCGTGGACGGAAACATTGATGGGGCTTATGCGCAAATCTATTATGCGCTCAATTTCGCGCTCGGAGAGATTTGTGAGAGTAATGTAGTTTCCCGTTAAAAAGCTAAGTCTGGCGTCGTCATCCTTGAAATAGAGAGTTTTGCGCATACCGCGCGGCAGTTGGTCGACAAAGCAGAAGACGCAGCGATTTCGGCAGGAGTGCGCCCTGTCCATGAGATAGGTTTCAAACTCAAGCCCCAGATCGCCGCCTGCGGGCTTCTTCACCTTGACGTTACGCTTTTGCCCGCCTTCGTTTTCGAGCGTGACCTCAAGCCGTGTGTCGTAGGAAAAGAACTTGTAATCGAGCACATCGGTAATTTCCCTGCCGTTAATGGAAAGAAGCTTGTCGCCTATGCTTGCCTTGCGATAGAGAGGGCTGTTCTTTTCAATTTTCTTAATAACAGAGCTCATAGGTTTCAAAGTCCTTTCCTGCGACGTAGCGCAAGTTTTCAGCTTGTTAAGCGGTCTATACCGCGGGGCTCTAAAGTGCAAAGCAAAAAGAGAGGGGGCGTGTGCCTCCTCTCCTCAAGCTGATAAGTTTACTTCTTAACGTCGAGTACCTTGCGTCCGTTATAGAAACCGCAGGCCTTGCAAACGCGGTGGGGCAGATGATACGCGCCGCAGTTGGGGCACGCGACAATACCGGGCACGTCAAGTTTCCAAACGGAACTGCGCCTTTTATCTCTTCTTGCTTGTGAAGTTTTTCTCTTTGGAACCGCCATGGTGACACCTCCTGTTGTTAGCTGGTTAGACAGCTTTTTTTAGTTATTCTTGTCCAAAAGCTGACCTAGTACAGCTAGTCTTGGATCAATTTCCTTTTTGCAGCCGCAGGGACCTAAGTCAAGACTTTTGCCGCAGATGGGGCAAAGCCCTGCGCAATCCTCCCTGCAGAGGAATTTGGTTTCGGTGCTGAGAATAAAGCAGGTTTCGAGCAAATCGCTCAAATCAAGCCAATTTCCCTCAAGTGCGAACACTTCGGGATTGTCCTCGTCCGACAAATCAGCCGCGAGCGCTGCCTCCACGGGAAGCACTTTCTCGCATTGGAACTCGGCGGAACATCTGTCGCAGATGCAGACCATTTCGGCTTTTATTGTTCCGGTAAGAGTAAGAACACCTGCCGAATTACGGATTTGTCCCTGTGCTGAAGGAGCCGAAACAAAGCGCTTTATTGAGGGGCAGCCAAGCCTTTCCTCATCCAGTTCACAGGAGAAAGGCAGGCAACTGCCTGGCATTTCAATTATTTCGCAGAGATTAAGCCTCATTGAGCACCTCACATAGTCGCTTAAGCATTATAATTTATATATCGTGGCTTGTCAACAAAAAAATGATATATACTATTAGATGATTAAATGTTATAATGACAGTCGCGCGGGTAGTTTTTTGTTCTGACCGTCTGACCCGAACTGTTTGCGCCAAAGCCTTGAGCTTCGTTAATTATTATAATACTTTTTATGAAATTTACAAATATATTTGGAGAAATATATGAAAGAAATCACCGTCACAAAAAATGACGCGAACCAGCGCCTTGACCGCTTCGTCGGCAAGGCCGTTCCGCTTTTGCCTGATTCGCTTTTGCAGAAATATATCCGCCTTAAGCGCATCAAGCTTAACGGCAAGGGGGCAAAGCGCGATGATAAGCTTGCGGCGGGCGATGTGCTGCAGCTTTATATAAACGACGAGTTTTTTGAAATGCCGTCGGAGGAAAACGCATACCTGAAGGTTTCTGCACCTCGGCTCACGGTCGTTTATGAGGATGAGAATATTCTTCTGGTCGATAAAAAACCCGGTGTTTTGTGCCACAGCGCGGGCGAGTGGACCTACGATACCCTGATAGCGAATATTCAGGCCTATGTTTTCCAAAAGGACGAGTGGAATCCGAGGAAGGAGAATTCCTTTTCGCCGGCGCTTTGCAACCGCATTGACCGAAATACCGGCGGTATTGTAATCGCCGCGAAAAACGCCGAAGCTCTGCGGATTATGAATGAAAAAATAAAGGAACGGGAAATAGACAAATACTACCTCTGCGCAGTTTACGGAAAGCCGAGTCCGCCTTCGGGCGTTCTGCGCGACTGGATTTTTAAAGATGCCGCAAAAAATCAGGTATTTGTCAAAAAGCAGAGCTGCCCCGGAGCAAAAGAGGCCGTAACGGAGTACAGAACCCTTCAGACAAAGCAGGGACTTTCCCTTGTCGAGTGCCGCCTTCTAACCGGACGCACCCACCAGATTCGCGCGCAGATGGCGGAGAAAGGCAACCCTCTTCTGGGCGACGGGAAATACGGCTTGGAGCACAAAAACAGGCAGTACGGGGAGAAGGCTCAGGCGCTGTATTCCTATCGCCTCAGGTTCTCGTTTTCGACTGACGCCGGAGTGCTCAATTACCTGCGGGGGCAGACTTTTTCCGTCAAAAACATAGATTTTGTCGAAAAATATTTTGATTTTGATTTTTCCGTTGACAACTAACATATTTATATATATATTGAATTTTGCGTTAAAAATTTCGCGTCCGCTCTGAGTGTGCGTTTGCCGCGAATTTTATTAAAATCGGGAACACCGGCACTTGGCATGATACACAGTCATTGGCTTGCGATATCTTGGCCGGTCATAAACTTAAAGGGGGACGCCAATGGCCAAAGAACTCATACGACTTGAGAATTGCCGTAAGGAATTTGACGGAGAGGTCGTACTTGACTCAATCAATTTAACAATTAAGGACAAAGAATTTCTCACACTGCTCGGCCCCTCCGGCTGCGGAAAAACTACCACCCTGCGAATAATCGGCGGCTTTTTAAAGACCGATTCAGGCAAGGTGCTTTTTGACGGTGTGACGATAAATGATGTTCCGCCTCACAAGCGCAAAATTAACACGGTTTTTCAGAAGTACGCGCTGTTTACGCACCTGAACGTCTTTGAGAACATAGCTTTCGGGCTGAGAATACAAAGACCCCGACTCTCCGAACAGGAGATAACGCAGAGGGTGCACGAAGCTCTGGAGCTGGTCGCTTTAAAGGGCTACGAAAAACGAACTGTCAGCCAGCTTTCGGGCGGTCAGCAGCAGCGTGTAGCCATAGCCAGAGCGGTTATCAACAAGCCGCAGGTACTTCTTCTCGATGAGCCGTTGGGCGCGTTGGATTTGAAGCTTCGCAAAGATATGCAGCGCGAGCTTAAGCAAATTCAGAAGCAGGTGGGCATTACTTTTATTTATGTAACGCATGATCAGGAGGAAGCCCTCACCATGTCTGATACCGTCGTTGTTATGAACAAGGGCGAAATTCAGCAGATAGGCACTCCTTTGGATATATACAACGAACCGAAAAACGCTTTCGTCGCCGATTTTATCGGCGAGAGCAATATTATTGACGGCGTTATGGTCTCTGATAACACGGTAAAAATGTACGGCCGCAACTTTCAGTGCCTTGACAAGGGCTTCGCACCGAACGAACCAGTTGACGTTGTTGTTCGCCCCGAGGATATCGACATCGTCCCTGTTTCTCAGGGACAGATTACGGGTACTGTGACGGAGGTCACCTTTAAGGGAATGCAATACGACATCATTGTCGATTTTCAGGGCTTCAAGTGGCTTATTCAAACCACAGACCACTCCCCCGTGGGCGCAAAAATCGGCGTAAAAATTGACCCTGACGGCTTTCATATCATGAAGAAGAGTGAGTATTCAGGGCTCTACGGAGATTACAGCTCCTACAGCGCGGAATATGACGAGCTTTCCGCCGACCCCGAAGGTGGAGGGCAGGAAGATGAGTAAACCTGCCGCTTCTCTCCGCTCCGAAAAGGGCATAGTCGATTCGTGGACAACCGTAAAGGAGTTTTTCGAGCATTTTCGAAAACAGTCCTTTGCCTATCCTTATGTCCTGTGGATGGCGCTTTTTGTCGTTATTCCGATAATACTCGTTGCGGTCTACGCGCTGACAAACGCGGACGGGAAATTTACCTTCGAAAATTTCTCTGGCATGATGGACTATGTACCCGTTTTCGGGCGCAGCCTGTGGCTGGCGTTTCTGGCGACTGTGGTCAGTCTCCTAATCGGCTATCCCGTTGCGCTTGCAATAAGCCGCATGAGCCCCAAAACGCAGCGCGTTTTGATTATGCTAATCATGCTTCCGATGTGGATAAACTTCCTTTTGCGTACCTACGCATGGATGTCGATTCTTGAAAACACGGGTCTTATAAATCGCTTTTTCGCATCAATCGGAGTTTTCGACTGGATAAACAGCCTGCACGCCGCCGACCCGAGCTATGTTCCGATAACGCACTTCCAACTTATCAACACAAACGGCGCTGTCGTCCTCGGCATGGTATATAACTATCTGCCGTTTATGATACTGCCGATTCAGAGCGTCATCGTTAAGATTGACCCGTTTGTAATCGAGGCCGCCGAGGATTTGGGCGCGGACAGCGCAACGGTTTTCAGGAAGGTAATCTTCCCGCTGAGCCTTTCGGGCGTAATCAGCGGCATTACAATGGTCTTTGTGCCCGCCGTTTCCACCTTCGTTATTTCAAAGCTCTTATCGAACGGAACCGTTATGCTCTTGGGCGACCTCATCGAGATGCAGTTCACAGGTGCCGCCTATAATCCGCACCTGGGCTCCGCCATTTCCCTGATTATGATGGTTATAGTCATTATCTGCATGAGCGTCATGAACCGCTTCGGCGAGGGTGAGGAACAGGCGGTGATGATGTGAAAAAGAAATTCACGGGCGGACGGATTTTCACGGCGCTGACCTATGTTTTCCTCTACGCGCCGATATTCGTGCTCATTATTTTCTCCTTCAACAGCACTAAAAGCCGCACAATCTGGTCAGGCTTCACACTCCACTGGTACAAGGAACTTTTTAACGACAGCCTTATAATGTCCTCCCTTGAAACTACGCTGACGGTATCTGTCATCGCCTCCGTAATTGCAGCGGTTATCGGTACCTTTGCCGCAATCGGCTTTTACAACATGAGGAAAAACTGGCGAAGCCCGCTTCTGACGGTGAATAACATCCCCGTCATAAACGCGGATATAATCACGGGCGTTTCCCTTGCGCTTCTTTTTGTTTCAGCGGGCGCGATGATGGGCTTTCAGCTCGGGTTTACGACTCTGCTTATCGCTCACATAAGCTTTGACATTCCTTATATCATCCTTTCGGTTATGCCGAAACTCTATCAACTGGATCGCAACCTTTTTGAGGCGGCGCAGGATTTGGGCTGTACCTGGTTCCAAACCGTATACAAGGTTATCATTCCGGAGATTATGCCGGGCATAATAAACGGACTGCTCATTGCCTTTACCATGTCGGTGGACGACTTTGTTATCAGCTATTTTACGGCGGGCAGCAGCGTTCAGACACTCTCCATGACGATTTACGCCATGACTCGCCGCAGAATAAGTCCGGAAATCAACGCTATTTCCACACTTCTCTTTGCAGTTGTTCTGATTCTCCTTGTTATTGTCAACGTGCGGGAAGCCAGACAGCATAAGAGCGAAATAAAAAAAGAGAAAATGCTGAAAGGAGCAATTTAATGAAAAAACTTCTGCCGGTTATCATAAGCGCCGTTATGCTTATCTGCCTTTTTTCCGGCTGCGGAGGCAGCAGCGCTCCCAACGGAGTTGTAAACGTCTATAACTGGGGCGAGTATATTGACACTGACCTTATAACCCAGTTTCAGAATGAAACAGGAATCAAGGTTAACTATAAAACCTTTGAATCCAACGAGCAGATGTATTCCGTTCTCAAGCAGGGCGGCGTCAGCTACGATGTAATTATCCCCTCCGATTATATGGTTTCCCGCCTTATCGCCGAGGATATGCTCGAGCCGCTTGATTTTAATAATATACCGAACTATTCGCTTATTGAAGATAGCCTGAAGAACATGGCTTACGACCCTGATAACACTTACAGCGTTCCCTATATGTGGGGAACGACGGGCATAATCTATGACCCGACTGTGGTTGGCGAGGTCGACAGCTGGGCGGCGCTTTTCGATGAAAAGAACGCCGGAAATATTCTGATGTTTGACAACGCGCGCGACGCGATGGGCATTGCCCTCAAGTATTTGGGCTATTCGCTCAACACTACCGATGAAAACGAGCTTAACGAGGCCTTCGAGCTCTTAAAGGCACAGAAGCCGATTCTTCAGGGCTATGTTATGGACCAGATTTTCGACAAGCTCGAAAGCGGAGAGGCTGCTATCGGCCCCTATTACGCGGGCGACTATCTGACTATGCACGAAAACAACCCGAACCTTAAGTTCTGCATTCCCAAGGAAGGCTCAAACGTCTTTGTCGACGCCATGTGTATTCTCAAGGGTGCCGCGAACAAGGCAAACGCCGAAGCGTTTATAAACTTCATGTCCTCTACCGAGAGCAGCGCGGCAAACTCCGAATTTATCGGCTACACCAGCCCCAACAAGGAAGTTAAGGATGTTCTGGAGCTTGACGAACTGACAAAGTCCGTCATGTATCCCGATGATGAAACACTCTCAAGATGTGAAGCGTTTATAAATCTACCGCAGGAAACACTGGACTATTACGATGAGCTTTGGGTTAAGCTCAAATCATAATTGCAAATAAAAAGAGCGCACCTTGCGGTGCGCTTTTTTTTGTTCCGTATTTCAAAGACCGAGATTTTTGAGGATTTCTTCGTAGCGCCTTGTTCCCAATATGCTTGGCTGACCCTTTTTGCAGAAAGAAAGCCCCGCGAGTTTCGGATTGACGCGCTCGACCACAAAAAGCCCGTCGACCATTTTAGATTCCAGAGCTTTCAGTGCTTCAAGAAACCGGGGGTCATCCTTTGCCCTCAAATAAAACGACAGAACATAGACATAAACAAAAAGGTTGTAGTTGCCGAAAGGATATTCGGACTGCATGAAGAGGGTTCCGATTCCGTAATGACAGGGGCCGATCGGTTTTTTTATAGTACAATGCTCAAGCAAAAAGTCCACAGCCCTGTCGAGCGCCGGCTCTGTGTTGAGATATTCGCTGAAGCGAAACGCGTTAAGGGCATTGAGCGTGGGTAAAGGGTTTGAATATTCGGTTTCCGAACCTCTGCCGAAGCTGAACTTTTTGCAGCGCCAGCCGCCGTCCGCATACTGAGTTTCCAGAAGGTGTCGGAAGGTTTTTTGAATCCTTGCGTCGGAGGCGTAACCGAGGTGGCAGAGCACGTTTAAGGCATTTGCGGTATGGCAGGGGTAAATACCGCCCTGCGGATAAAGCTTAAAACGTCCGTCCTCACGCCAGGTGCTGAAAATCAAGTCCGCGGTTTCTTTCAGCAAGGGTTCGTCCTTATCCATACCCAATTCCAGTAAAAGGAGTGCGCTCTCCAGAGTTGAGAAGGGGCACCCTTAATGAGCCGGTTGTCGGGTGTGGTCCAATAATCGGCTCCGTTATCATATCTGTGTGACAATACCGCTTCGACATCTGCGAGATAACGCTCCTCGATAGCCATAGGTGTTCACCCAACCTTTATCAGAAGTCAGTTTTCGGCGGCGTCCTTGCGCTCCACCGCCTTGATGTTGCGCTCGAACTTGCTGCGGGGTCCCATAACCTCATGCCCGCAGCCCAGACAGCGCAGCTTAAAGTCCATGCCCGTGCGAAGAACAAGCCAACGCTTTTCGCCGCAGGGATGGGTTTTTTTCATCGTGAGAATATCGTTAACTCTTATATCCACAGCAAAACCTCCGAAATAATGTGGTGCCTTGGGGCTGAAAACTTATTTGCCCTTGATTAAATCCCAGTAGGCCTTTGCCGCCTGCTCGGTCTTGTTGTCGCCGTATTTGTAATAGCTTACGTTTTTGAGTTCGTCCGGCAGGTACTGCTGCTTGACCCAGTGGTTTGGAAAGCTGTGTGGATACTTGTAGTTTTGCTCGCGCTTATGCTCCGTGGAATCGGCGTGGACATTCTGAAGCTCACGGGGTATGCTGCCGACCTTGCCCGCGCGGACATCGGCTATGGCCTTGTCGATTGCCGTAACGCCGCTGTTGGATTTCGGCGAGGTGGCAAGCAGAATGACGGCCTCCGCAAGCGGCAGCCGCCCCTCGGGCAGACCGAGCTGGAGGGCGGAATCCACGCAGGCTTTGACAATCGGCACAGCCATGGGATAGGCAAGCCCGATATCCTCGCTTGCAGAGCACAGTATCCGCCTGCACGCGCCGATAAGGTCGCCCGCCTCCAGAAGCCGCGCTAGATAGTGCAGGGAGGCTTCGACATCGCTGCCTCGCAGGGATTTCATGAGGGCCGAAACAATGTCGAAATGCGCGTCCCCCTCACGATCATAGCGCATGGAGCTTTTTTGCGAAACCTGCTGTGCGTCATTAAGGGTCAGAGTGACGGTGCTCTGCGCCCCCTTACAGGCGCTGTAAAGAAGCTCAACGGCGTTAATCGCCTTGCGGACATCGCCCCCGCAGCTCTGCGCGATATGCGCCGTTACGCCGTCTTCACATACAATTTTCACCATATCGCGTTTTTCAAGGAAAGCAAGCGCGCGAATTACCGCCTTTTCCACGTCCGCGGCTTCGAGCTGTTTAAACTCGAAAATCGTTGAGCGGCTTAAAATAGCGTTGAACACATAGAAATACGGGTTCTCCGTGGTGGAGGCAATGAGGGTGATTTTGCCGTTTTCGATAAATTCCAAAAGCGACTGCTGCTGCTTCTTGTTAAAGTACTGAATCTCGTCGAGATAGAGCAAAACGCCCTCAGGAGCCATCAGAGTGTCTAGCTCGTCGATAATTGCCTTAATATCGGCTATGCCCGCGGTAGTCGCGTTAAGACGTCTCAGGGCGCGGTTCGTCTTTTCGGCGATTATGCTGGCAACGGTTGTCTTGCCTGTGCCCGAGGGACCGTAAAAAATCATATTAGGTATCTGCTTGGA
The DNA here is from genome assembly GCA_964459785.1 of uncultured Oscillospiraceae bacterium. Classification (GTDB taxonomy): domain Bacteria; phylum Bacillota; class Clostridia; order Oscillospirales; family Oscillospiraceae; genus UBA2658. The sequence continues at coordinate 36,381 of CAYWNW010000004.1, forward strand.
TTCGATTATTCGGCGAAGCATGGAGTTCTCGCCCAATATTTCGGCCTGACCGACAATCTCGTCAAGCGCTGTAGGGCGAAGCTCGTCCGCGAGCGGTCTGTACATAGCCGTACCTCCTTTATAAGAGCGACCCAATGTTTCTTAAGCGCGAAATCAAAGGAGCCGATTGAGATAATCCCAATCGGCTCGTCTTTGCTGATATGCAGCCAATATTTAGGATTACAATTTTATGTGCGCAGCGGGAAAAGCTTATTCGTAAATGGGATACTTTGCGCAAAGCGCTGCAACGCGCGCCTTGATATTATCCTTCTGCGCTTCAAAATCGCGAATTGCGAGATTTAATAGCTCCGCCACTTCGACAATATCCTCCGGCAGGAAGCCGCGAGTGGTAACCGCCGCGGTGCCGAGTCGCAGACCGCTTGTTTCCTTCGCGGTGAGGGGATCGCCGGGGATTTTGTTTTTATTGGTGGTGATGTGGACCTCGTCCAGACGAATTTCAAGCTCACGCCCCGAGATGCCCGTTCCGCGCAGGTCGAGCAGAACAAGGTGGTTGTCCGTTCCGCCGGAAACAAGGTTAAACCCGTGCTTTTTAAGCTCGGAGGCGAGGACGGCGCAGTTTTCATAAAGCTGTGCCTGATAGGCGGCAAATTCGGGCTTAAGCGCCTCGCCGAAGGCAACTGCTTTTCCGGCGATAACGTGCATTAAGGGGCCGCCCTGACTTCCGGGGAAAATGGCGCTGTTAATCTTCTTCGCGATTTCGGGGTCGTTTGTCATAATCGCACCGCCGCGGGGGCCGCGCAGAGTTTTGTGAGTTGTGGTGGTTACGACATCAGCGTAAGCAAAGGGCGAGGGGTGAAGTCCCGCTGCGACAAGACCCGCAATATGCGCCATATCAACCATAAGGTAGGCGCCGCACTCCTTGGCGATGGCGGAGAACTTGTCAAATTCGAGCGTGCGCGGATAGGCGGAGGCGCCCGCGATTATCATTTTGGGCTTCGTTTCAAGGGCAATTTTGCGAAGCTCGTCATAGTCTATGAGGCCTGTTTCCTGATTGACGCCGTAAGAAACCGCGTGATAGTTTTTTCCCGAGAAATTGACCTTGTAGCCGTGGGTCAGGTGACCGCCAGCATCAAGGTCCATGCCGAGAACAGTGTCGCCCAGCGAGCATAGCGCCAGATAGCAGGCGTAATTTGCCTGCGAGCCGCTGTGGGGTTGAACATTGGCGTATTCGCAGCCGAAAAGCTTTTTGCAGCGGTCAATCGCGATTTCCTCGACGATGTCGACATACTGGCAGCCGCCGTAATAGCGGCGCCCGGGATAGCCCTCGGCGTATTTATTTGTCAGTACGCTGCCTACGGCGGCAAGCACTGCCTCGCTGACGAGATTTTCGGAAGCGATAAGCTCAATATTGTCCCTCTGTCTTTTTAGTTCCAGAGCCATTGCGTCCGCTACTTCTTTGTCCTGCCGTGAGATTATTTCAAGCTGAGATTCCACCATCATTTGCGAGCCCTCCGAAGTTTTTATATTTATCTTTGTCGAGAAAAGCGCGGAGTGATTCGTTAGCCGCACTTTTCGTCCTAATGTGCAGACGGTCATTAAAGTATGTACAAAGTTACCCAATTATATATCCTGCTGTTGTTATTATATCTGAATCAAAAGACCTTGACAACTGGCTAAACATGAAAATTCTTTAATTACAAAGAGAAAAATGTTATACTTATTACTAATAGACGGAAGATGCTCATTTTATGGAGGAAGCTATGAGAACACAAGAGCAGATTAAGGAAATAATAGAGCGACTTGAGACGGAATATCCGATTGCCGAGTGCTCGCTTGACTACGCAAAAGATTATGAGCTTCTTTTTGCCACCCGTCTTGCCGCCCAGTGTACGGACGAGAGGGTTAATAAAATCACACCCGTGCTCTACGCGAGATACCCGACGCTTAAATCAATTGCCGAGGCGGATATAACTGAACTTGAGGAGATTATTCGCTCCTGCGGTTTTTATCACTCGAAAGCTAGAGACATTATTAAGTGCGCAAATGTCCTAATCGAGAGCTTTGGCGGTAGGGTACCCGACACGATGGAGGAGCTCGTTTCCCTCCCCGGAGTCGGGCGCAAAACGGCGAATCTTATTTTGGGCGACGTTTTCGGAAAGCCTGCCGTAGTCGTGGATACCCACTGCATAAGGCTTACAAACCGAATCGGGCTTGTAGACAATTTGAAAGACCCGACAAAAATCGAAATGACGTTAAGAGAGCTTTTACCGCCCGAAAAATCCTCGGACTTTTGCCACAGAATGGTGCTGCACGGAAGGGCCGTGTGCATTGCAAGAAAGCCGCTTTGCGAAAAATGCTGCATACGCCATTTGTGCCGCGAGTTTCAGGGCGCGGGGGAATAAAACGGCAAATCATCAGTTTGATATGGAGGAGAACCATGAAACGAAGAGCTTCGATTATTATTCTGGCATCAGCCCTTGCATTGTCCCTGCTTCTTTCCGCCTGCGGTAAAAAAACGGTGGCGGAGAGTCCGGCTCCAAGTGCAAGTCCGACACAGTCGGCAGACAGTATATACCCGCTTATCGTCAAAGCCGGCAGCAGTGTGAGTGTCGACCTCAACGGAGACGGCAGCAGCGACGAGGTTAGTTTCCAGGCTTCCGAGGATGCTGCGACCATCCTTCATCTGAGCGTCAACGGAGTGGATTATGCAGGTTCCGTATACGACGAGGGGTTTTTCACCGACATGCTGGAGAGCGCCTATTACTGCATAACCGATATTGATACCTCTGACAGTTCTCTTGAAATTGCGATAATGGACTACGGTCCGAGTGACGACTACATAACAGACTTTTTCCGGTTTGACGGAACAGACCTTAAATACATCGGCTGTGTGAGCGGAATGATAGTAAGCTCGCTTTCGGACAGATCTGACCTTACGTTTGTCGGTAACGGCACGATAAGCTCATATATGCGCCTTTCGGTTTTGCAGACATGGTTCGCTAAGGCGGATTGGCGCCTTTCCAAAACGGAAGGTTTCGAGCCTGTCGCCCAGGCACTGTATTACCCCAATTCCACCAATGGCTGTGACCTGACAACAAATGTCGAAATTCCCGTTTATTCTAATAACAGTATTTCATCTGAAAAAAGTCTCATACCCGCAGGAACAGCGCTCACCCTTATCGCGACGGATAACATAAGCTGGGTTCTGGCGAAGAACTCGGAAGGAAAAGAGTGCTGGATACATCTCGAGGGTGAATACGGACAGAGCGTTGAAACCGCTTCGGGTTCCGATTACCCGCCGAATGTGTTTTCGGGGCTGCTGATTGCCGACTGATATTTGTGACCGAAAGGTAAAATTTTCGCTTTTTACGGAAAAACTCTTTTAATATGCACGCATTTATATTAAAATACCTTAGATAGAATATTCCTCAATTTTATATATGAAACGGAGCGCGTAATGGGAGATATTAAGCCGGTATATAAACGTGTACTTCTTAAAATAAGCGGAGAAGCCCTCGGCGGAGAGCAGGGCAGAGGCCTTAATTTCGACGTTATCCATGAGGTCTGCTCGGCGGTTAAAAAATGCGTTGAGCGTGGGGTTGAGGTCGGGATTGTTGTCGGCGGCGGCAACTTCTGGCGCGGAGTTAAGGACGGCGGCGGAAAGATGGAGCGCACCCGTGCCGATCACATGGGCATGCTCGCGACAGCCATGAACTGTCTTGCCCTTGCCGATGTTTTTGAGCAGATGAATGTCGACGTGCGTGTACAAACCGCCATTGAAATGCGTGCCATCGCCGAGCCCTACATACGCGGGCGCGCCATGCGGCATCTGGGCCTCGGGAGAGTTGTCATCTTCGGCTGCGGAACGGGAAGCCCCTTCTTCTCAACCGATACCGCGGCGGTTCTCAGGGCTGCGGAAATCGAAGCGGATGCAATTCTGCTTGCCAAAAATGTGGACGGTGTTTATTCTGCCGACCCGAAGCTCGATCCCAATGCCGTTAAATACGACTCAATCTCATACGACGAGGTTCTTGCCCAGCACCTGGCGGTAATGGATTCAACGGCGACCTCGCTTTCAATGGATAACAAGATTCCCGTCGTTTTATTCGCACTGAAAAACCCCGAAAATATAGTCCGCGTTGTGCTGGGTGAAAAAATCGGCACCATAGTTCAGTAAACGTAAACTTACGGAAGCTTTAAACCGAAGATTAGCACGACATTATTGTAGCTTAAAAACAATATATCGGAGGAAAGAAAAATGACAGACAATTATCAGGTATATACGGGAAAAATGAAGAAGACCACCGAGGTTTTATCCTCGCAGTTCGACTCCGTGCGTGCGGGACGCGCAAACGCCGCGGTTCTTGACAAGCTGAGAGTGGAATATTATGGCACCCCGACGCCTATCAATCAAATTGCCTCCATCGCGACCCCCGACCCGCGCACGCTCGTGATTCAGCCCTGGGACGCGGCAAGTCTTAAGCTGATTGAAAAAGCGATTCTGGAATCTGATCTCGGTATAAATCCGACTAACGACGGTAAAGTAATTCGTCTTGGTTTTCCGCAGCTCACGGAGGAGCGCAGAAAAGATTTGATAAAGCAAATTAAGAAATATGCCGAGGAGGCAAAGGTTGCAATACGCAACATCCGCCGCGACGCTATGGAGGATTTCAAGGAGCAGAAGAAGAAATCCGAAATAACCGAGGACGACCTCAAGGACATTGAAAAGGATATGCAGAAGCTCACGGACGACTTTATCAAGGAAATTGATGTTATAGCGGCAAAGAAGGAAAAGGAGCTAATGGCAATCTGATGGGGCTTTTCCGCAAAACTAAAATCAAGGCGGGGGAAGTGGATTTCGGTAATCTCCCCCGCCATATTGCCATTATAATGGACGGCAACGGGCGCTGGGCTAAAAAGCGCGGTCTTCCGAGAACCGCAGGGCACGCTCAGGGAGCGGAAACCTTTCGGACTGTTGCCACCTACTGTAAGGATATCGGCATAGACTACCTCACAGTTTACGCGTTTTCAACGGAAAACTGGCGGCGCCCTCAAGATGAGGTTTCAGCGATAATGGGACTTCTGGAGAAATACCTTTACGAAGCGATTGACCGCATGGAACGCGACAGGGTCAAGATGAAGTTTTTCGGCGATACATCTCCTCTCTCCCCGAAACTAAGGGCACTCATTGAGCGCACAAACGAAATAAGCTCGCATTATGAGGGCTGTCAGGTGAACATTTGCCTGAATTACGGCGGACGGGACGAAATTCTCCGTGCTGCCGTCAGCTGTGCCGAGGATAAAGCAAAAGGAATGGAAAACGCCTTCACGGAGGAAGCTTTTTCAAAACATTTATGGTCGGCGGGTATACCTGACCCGGAACTTATTATCAGGCCCGGCGGCGAAATGCGGCTGTCGAATTTTCTTTTATGGCAGGCGGCTTATTCTGAACTTTACTTTACCGAAACGCTTTGGCCGGATTTCTCAAAGGACGAGATTAACCGTGCAATTGCGTGGTTCCAGACGCGCGAGCGGCGTTACGGAGGGGTCTGAGCCCGCGTTTTTATTCCTCTCGGCAGTTGCCGATTTCCCATGTTTGAAAGGATTAGCTTTAAATGAAAACCAGAACTATTGTCGGACTGGCGGCAGTTCCTCTATTTATACTGGCGGTGTTTTTCGCTCCTCTGTGGGCGTTTTCGATTTTGGTCGGCCTTATATCCCTAGGCTCCGCATGGGAGCTTTTACGCTGTGTCGAGGAAAAAATGCCGTTGAGATTTCGAATCTATGCAAGCGCTTTGGGCTTTGCACTTCCCATAGTTTATGCGCTCACGGGTAACAGCGCGGTTCTAACCTCGGCTTTATATCTCATTACGACGCTGATGTTTGCAGAGCTTTTACTCTCCTTCCGCAGGGCGGAACATATAAAGCTCGAAACCGTCCTATATGTGATTTTCGCAGGTGGCATAATGCCGCTGCTTCTCAGCTCGTTTATCCAAATCGGACTGCGAGAGGTTAACAGTTCGGCGTATTTGTTTTTGCCCATTGTGGCGGCGTTTTCAAGTGACAGCGGCGGTTATTTCGCGGGCTATTTCTGGGGAAAGCGCAAGGCTTTTCCGAATCTCTCACCGAAAAAAACCGTTGCCGGCTGCATAGGCGGCGCTGTTGCGGCAATCATTTTTATGCTTTTATACGGGTTTGTGCTTACACGTTTCGATATGACGGTAAGCTACCCGCTTCTCGCGCTTTACGGACTTTTCGGGAGCATTGCCTGCCAGTTCGGCGACCTTGCCTTTTCGGCTGTTAAGCGCCAGTATGGCATTAAGGACTACGGGAACCTTATTCCGGGGCACGGAGGAATGCTGGACAGATTTGACAGTATGCACTTCACCGCTCCTATGATTGCGCTTTTGGTGGTTCTGCTGCCCGCGATAAAGTAAGCTTATTGAGCGCAAACCGAATTAAAGGAAAAATTTATGGTTAATTCTATATCCGTTCTCGGTTCCACCGGCAGCGTGGGAGTTCAGACTCTCGATGTTGCCGAGCGCCTGGGAATCCACGTCAAGGCAATTTCGGGCAATAAGAACATAAAGCTGCTCGAGCAGCTTGCGCGAAGGTTCATGCCCGAATTCGTCTGCGTCTATGACGAGGACGCAGCAAAGAAACTTAAAATCTCGCTTGGGGACACCGATATTAAGGTGGGCGGCGGACTTTCCGCGCTGACGGATTGCGCCTGCGCCTACGCACCCTGTGTCGTAACCGCGCTTTCGGGCTCAATCGGACTGATTCCTACCTTAGCCGCAATTGACGAGGGACATCGAATCGCAATTGCCAACAAAGAAACCCTTGTCTGCGGCGGTGAAATTGTTATGCGGCGCGCCGCTGAAAAGGGCGCGGAGATTATACCCGTGGACAGCGAGCACTCCGCAATTTTCCAGTGCCTCGAGGCCGAGGGCAGGGACAGGGCGCTTAAGCGTATCCTGCTTACCGGCTCGGGCGGACCCTTTCGCGGACGCAGCCGCGAAGAAACGAAAAACGCCACCCCTGCCATGGCCGTTGCGCACCCGAAATGGAACATGGGCGCAAAAATCAGCGTGGACAGCGCGACTCTTATGAATAAGGGCCTTGAATTTATTGAGGCCATGCATCTTTTTTCCGTGACTCCCGACGAAATTAAAGTAATAATCCATCCCGAGAGCATAATACACTCAATGGTGGAATTCATTGACGGCTGCGTTATGGCGCAGCTCGGAATTCCCGATATGTCGCTTCCGATTCAATATGCCCTGACCTATCCCGTGAGGAGGGGCAGCGAAACGCCTGCGCCCGATTTTACCGCGCTCGGTAAGCTGAGCTTTTTTGAGCCCGAGCTTAACGAAACGCCCTGCCTTGCTTTGGCAATGGACTGCGCACGGCGCGGGGGCACGGCGGCGGCAGTTATGAGTGCCGCAAACGAGGAGGCGGTAGCCCTGTTTTTAAGCGAGAAGCTAAGCTTCGGCGCGATAGCCGATATTGTTGCGGACGCTGTTAATAAGCTTGCGGCTTCTGGCACACCCGATTTGGACACCCTCCAGAACGCAGATGACGGGGCCAGACGTTTTGTAATGGAGAACTACTGCAGGTATTAGAGGTTTTAGTATGTATATTGTCATTGCAATTCTAATTTTCGCGTTTCTAATAGTGACCCATGAGCTGGGACATTTTGTGGCGGCAAAGCTCTTTCACGTCCGCGTTTCTCAGTTTGCTGTGGGCTTCGGACCCGCCCTTTTAAAAAAACAGAAGGGCGAAACTCTTTACGCCCTGCGCGCCTTCCCGCTTGGCGGCTTCTGCGCGATGGAGGAGGACGAGGAGTCCGAAGATCAGCGCGCCTTTACGAACCAGAAGTGGTGGAAGCGTTTTATAATCCTGTTCGCCGGAGCTTTCATGAACTTTCTCACGGGACTTGTCATTCTGATGTTCATAGTTCCGAAATCCGCGGCATATACAACCCCAACCATAACCGGCTTTTTTGAGGGCTGCCCCTATGAGAGCGATTTTGGGTTTCATCAAGGCGACACTTTATACGAGATTGACGGGCAGCGAGTGTATTTTGCCTCCGACATTTCCGTTCTGCTCAGCCGTTCAGATAGCGAAACACACGATTTTGTCGTAATACGTGACGGAGCAAAGACCGAACTTGAGGGGTTTAAGTTTGTTAAGGTTCCCTATGAGGTAGACGGCGAAGAGACCCTGATGTACGGAATAGAATACGGCGTTAAGGAAACGGGCGTTCTTGCGAACATTAAATACACCTGGAACGGGGCAATGGACTTTGTGCGTCTCGTTTGGATGGGATTGGGCGACCTTGTTACGGGAGCTGTCGGCGTTAAGGAGCTTTCAGGGCCTGTCGGAATTGTCGGGATAATCAACGACGTCGGCACCAATGCCGAAAATGCTTCAGCGGCAGCGAGCGTTATCGCGTATCTTGCGGCTTTTCTGGCTGTGAACCTTGCCGTAATGAATCTTCTTCCAATTCCGGCTCTGGACGGCGGACGCCTTTTCTTCCTGCTTATAAACGCCATAATTCTTGCTGTATTCAGAAAAATACCGGATCCGAAATATGAGGGCTATATTCACGCAACAGGTTTTGTGCTTCTGATTCTACTGATGGTTGTTGTTATGTTCAACGACGTTTACAAACTGATTTTTTAGCGCATAGAGCAAAAAATCCGGTTTCTTAACCCTCCCTGAAAAGGAGTGTTCGACATGGTAAGAGAAAAAACAAAAGTTATAAGAGTCGGCAACATCCTTGTCGGTGGCGGAAATCCTGTTTCCGTACAGTCAATGCTCACCACAAAGACCGAGGATGTTGCCGCAACGCTTGCACAGATTGAGGCGCTAAAAAATGCGGGCTGCGACATTGTCCGCCTTGCCGTCCCCAATGAGGCGGCGGCGCGCGCCCTGCCGGAAATTCGGAAAAACTGCCGCATGCCGCTTGTCGCTGACATCCATTTTGACTACAAGCTTGCTCTTGCCGCAGTTGAGGCCGGCTTTGATAAGATTCGCATTAACCCCGGCAACATCGGCTCCGCGGAGAAGGTGAAGCTCGTTGCGGACACCTGCAAAGCAAACGGCGTGCCGATACGCGTCGGCGTTAACAGCGGAAGCTTGGAGAAAGATTTGCTGAAAAAATACGGGCGCACTCCGCAGGCACTTTGTGAAAGTGCCCTGCGCCATGTCCGCATGCTCGAGGATTTGAACTTCGGCGATATATGTATTTCGATTAAGTCCTCCGATGTTGCAGATACTGTCGCGGCTTACCGCCTGATCTCGGAGAAGACGGATTACCCCCTGCACCTCGGCGTCACGGAATCGGGAACACCCTATATGGGAATCATCAAGTCCGCCGCAGGCATCGGCGCGCTCCTGCTTGAAGGTATCGGCAGTACCATCCGCGTATCTCTGACGGCTGACCCCGTCGAGGAAGTCAAGGCGGGGCTTGCGATTTTGAAGGCTGTGGGGCTTAGAAAAGACGGAGTTAACATTATTTCCTGCCCGACCTGCGGAAGAACGAATATTGATTTAATCGGCACCGCTTACAAGGTCGAGGAGCTTCTGAAGGACATTAAAAAGCCGCTTACCGTTGCGGTGATGGGCTGTGTCGTTAACGGACCCGGAGAGGCAAGGGAGGCTGATTACGGGCTTGCAGGCGGCGAGGGCGAGGGCGTACTTTTTAAAAAAGGCGAGATAGTGAAGAAAGTACCGGAGAACGCACTTGCCGAGGCTCTCTTTGAGTTGATTATGCAGGAGGAAAAAGGAGTTTAGTTTTACATAATGAGCGAAGATAAATTGACACCCTTTTTGGAGGCATTCCCGTTTTGCAGAGATTTTTCGGATATGTGCGGCGGGCTTGATAAGGCACATATAATATCCGCTACGGTTAACAGGGAAAAACTCAATATGTCGGTAACGGCCGTTTTCGCACGCAGCGCGATTGGCGCGGAGCTTCACACAATTGAAGGACGCATTGCGGCGGAATACGGCTTAAATTGCGTCACCATAAGCACCAAGAGCGACCCAAGCGCCGCTGCTTCTCCGCCTAAAGGCGGCGACAAAAAGCCAAAGAGTGCGCAAACTTCTGGCAAAGTGCTCTTCGGCAAGGCAATAAAGGGCGCGCCCGTCGCTATGGAAACCCTCAACACTGAGTCGGGCAACGTCGTCGTGTGCGGTGAGGTTTTTTCGGTTGAGAGCAGGGAAATAACAAAGAACAAGGCCTGGGTACTAAGCTTTGATATGACCGACTACACAAGCTCAGTCCGTGTTTCCAAGTATTTTCGCATGGGAGAGGACAGAGGCAAACTCGCAGATATAAAAAAGGGAATGTACCTGACCGTTTCGGGGGGCATTTCCTATAATCGCTATGACGAGGATATTTCACTTGAGCCGAAAAGCATAGTTGTCGGTGAAAAGCAAAAGCGCGAGGACAGAGCGGAGCAAAAGCGCATAGAGCTTCATCTGCATACACGCTATTCAACTCTTGACGCTCTGACCGACCCCGAGGAGGCGGTCAGGCGAGCCGCTGAATGGGGACATCCTGCGATTGCCTTTACGGATCACGGCGTGGCTCAGGCCTTCCCTGAAATCTGGAAGGCAGGAAAAAAGCACGGTATAAAAATTATCTATGGCGTTGAGGGCTACTACATAAACGATATTGACGAGAAGCTCGTCATAAGCGGCGAAACCGACGCCGAGCTTGACGCGGAATTCTGCGCCTTTGACATTGAGACGACGGGACTTAACGCTAACTTGGAGCGTATGACGGAAATCGGCGCCGTCATAATGAAAAACGGCGAAGTGCTCTCACGCTTCCAGACTTTTGTAAACCCGAACAAGCCCATTCCGCGCGAAATTGTCGAGCTTACCGGGATTACTGACAGGGATGTTTTTGACGCCCCCGAGGAGGACGAGGCGCTTAAAAAATTCATGAAATTCGCGGGCGAACGCACCCTTGTCGCCCATAACGCCGAATTTGACATCGGCTTTATGAGGGCGGCGGCAAGGCGCAGCGGGATAGATTTTGACCCAACCTATATTGACACTCTCGCGCTTTCCCAGAGCCTGCTTCCGGATTTAAAGCGCTTTAAGCTGGATATAGTTTCGTCCCGTCTCGGGCTTCCCGATTTTAACCATCACAGAGCTGACGATGATGCGCTGACCTGCGGAAGAATTATGGCGAAGTTCATTAAAATGCTCGTGGAAAAGGGAATTACAAAGCAAAGCGAGCTTGATAGCTTTACGAAGACGCAGCGCGGCGCTAATGCAAGAACCGGGCGCGTTAAGCATATTATTATCTTGGTTAAAAACAAAAAGGGACTAAAAAATCTCTATGAGATAATCTCAAAATCACATCTTGAGCATTTTAAAAAGAACCCGATAATCCCCAAAAGCCTGCTTTTACAGTATCGGGAGGGGCTGATTGTCGGCTCCGCCTGCGAAGCGGGCGAGGTTTTTGACGCTGTGAGCCGTCACAAGAGCGACGAAGAGATAATAAGGCTCTGCTCGCTTTACGATTACCTTGAAATCCAGCCTCTTTGCAACAATATGTTCATGCTGGAAAACGGCACCGCAAAAACTGAGGAGGACTTGAGAAACTTTAACCGTCGTATAGTCGAGCTTGGTGAGAATCTGAACAAGCCCGTTGTGGCAACAGGGGACGTACATTTTCTCGACCCCGAACAGGAGATAATAAGACACATCCTGCTTGCGGGACGCAGCTTTGCGGATGCGGACAGGAGCCTGCCGCTCTACTTTAAAACAACGGACGAAATGCTGGAGGAGTTTAAGTATCTCGGAGAAGAAAAGTGCCGCGAGGTGGTAATCGAAGCGCCGCGGGCCGTTGCCGACATGTGCGAGGAAATCGAACTCCTGCCCAAGAAGCTCTTTGCACCGAAAATAGAAAACTCGGCCGAGGATTTGCAGAAGCTTGTTTACGACCGAATGCGTGAGCTTTACGGCGAAAATCCGCCTGAAATCGTAAAAACCCGAGTTGAAACGGAGCTTCACGACATCATCAGCTGTCAGTATGATGTTATCTATATGTCCGCGCAAAAGCTGGTCGCCAATTCTCTTGAGGCAGGCTATCTCGTCGGCTCACGCGGAAGCGTCGGCTCGTCAATTGTCGCGTTCATGTCGGGAATAACGGAGGTCAACTCCCTGCCCGCTCATTACCGCTGCCCGAACTGCAAGCACACCGATTTCGAGAGCGCGAAGGGCTACGGCTGCGGAGCGGATATGCCCGACAAGAGCTGTCCCGTCTGCGGCGAAAAGCTCTCAAAAGACGGCTTCGACATTCCTTTCGAGACTTTTTTGGGCTTTGGCGGCGATAAGATCCCCGATATAGACCTTAACTTTTCGGGCGAGTATCAGGCACGTGCGCACAAATACACGGAGGAGCTTTTCGGGCGTGACCATGTTTTTAAGGCCGGCACCATCAGCACACTTGCAGATAAAACAGCGTACGGCTATGTGAAAAACTATTTAAACGAGCACGGACGGATTGTTACAAAGGCGGAGGAAAACCGTCTTGCTCTGGGCTGCGTGGGCGTTAAGCGCACAACAGGGCAGCACCCCGGCGGACTTGTTATCATACCTCAGGACATGGATGTAACGGATTTTTGTCCCGTTCAGCACCCTGCGGATGACCCCGAAAGTGACATTATTACCACTCACTTCGAATATCACAGCATGGAGGATAACCTGCTCAAGCTCGACGAGCTCGGACACGACGACCCTACCATGATAAAAATGCTGGAGGATTTGACGGGTAAAAACGCGAGGCAGATTCCGCTGGACGACCCCGAAACCATGGCGATTTTCTGTTCGCCGAAGCCTCTGGGGCTTCCGGAAAACGACCCGATTATCGGCAAAACGGGGACTATAGGCATACCCGAATTCGGCACGGACTTCACAAGAGGGATGCTCTCGGATACCAAGCCCACAGAGTTTGATACCCTCGTGCGGCTCTCGGGCTTCTCGCACGGCACGGACGTCTGGGTGGGCAACTCAAAGGACATTATTCTAAACGGCATTGCCACGGTCAAGGAAACCATCGGCTGCCGCGACGATATTATGCTCTATCTCATGAGCCGCGGCATGCAGCCCAAACGGGCTTTCAAATTCATGGAGGATGTCCGCAAGGGGGCAATCCACAAGGGAAAAAGCTGGGCGGAAGGCATTGTAGAGGAAATGCAGGAGCTCGGCGTTCCCGCGTGGTACATTGAGTCCTGCCGCAAAATCCAGTATCTTTTCCCGAAAGCCCACGCGGTTGCCTATGTCATGATGGCCTTTCGAATCGCTTATTTCAAGGTACATTTCCCGCTTGCCTATTACAGCGCCTATTTCTACCGCCGCAGCGACAGCTTTGACGCTATGCTTATGACGCGGGGTGTTGACGCCGTTCGGAAAAAGATAAACGAAATTCGGCGCGACCCGCAGGCCAGCAAAAAGGACGAGGAAACGCTTACAACTCTTGAAGCCGTTTACGAATTTTATATGCGGGGCTTCGATTTTAAACGCATTGACCTTTACAAGTCCGAGGCTACGAAATTTGTTATTGACGGCTCTTCGCTCATTCCGCCCTTCATAGCGATTGCGGGACTGGGGGAGGCGGCTGCAAACGATCTGGTAAAGTGCCGCCTTGACGGACGCAGGTTTATCTCCGTGGAGGAAGTTACGGGTGCCTGCCCGAAGGTCAGCCAGACCCATATTCAGCAACTCAAAGAACTTGGAGCGCTTGGGGATATACCGCAGACAAGCCAAATGAGCCTTTTTTAAAAAATAAAGAGCCGATTCTCAATTTCAGAGAAACGGCTCTTTATTTATCTTTTTTTGTTAGCTAGTTTTCCATCTGCTTCCCCAAAAAGCTCGCCACAGTCATGGCAAGCTTAACCTGAACCTCAGTGGGCTCGGGTGAGCTTTGCTTTGCCGCAAAAACCACGCAGCCCATAACGTCGCCTTCGGCGAGTATAGGGGCGGCAACGGACAGATAAAGAATCTCCTCACCCTCGGCAAAGGGGACTTCGGACTTTTGAGTAGCCGTGTAGAGCTTTCGAGAATCCATGATTTCCGTAAGCGCGCCGCTAATCCTTTTGTCTACAAGCTCCTTCTTCGGGACCCCCGCACAGGCAATCACGCTGTCCCTGTCGCAAACCGCGGCGACACAGTCGCCGGATTTGTAGAGTGCGTCGCAGATTTGTGCGGCAAAGTCTGATAGTTCGCCCACGGGCGAGTATTTTTTAAATATGACTTCTCCGTCTTTCTCGGTATAGATTTCCAGCGGGTCGCCGTCACGGATCCGAAGAGTGCGGCGGATTTCTTTGGGGATAACTACTCTGCCGAGGTCGTCAATTCGGCGTACAATTCCTGTTGCTTTCATAAAAAACCTCCTTGCTCAATTTCCAGGCAAGGATATTCTTTGTCAAAAGCTGGCGCATTATTCCGCAAAATGAAAAAGCGCGCAGACGGCGAGCAAATAAAAGCCTGCCGCCTGCGCGTTCATAAAAAATCTATTCTACTGTTACGGATTTTGCAAGATTGCGCGGCTTATCCACGTCCAGACCGCGCAGCAGCGCCATGTAGAAGGCAAAAAGCTGAAGCGGAATTACGGCGAGCGAAGGGGCAAATAAATCGGGAACCTCGGGAAGCCTTATTATATCGTCGGCTGAGTCAATCTCTGCGTCCTTGCGGCATATAGCCAGCACGCGGGCGCCTCTGGCCTTGACCTCCTTTACGTTGCTGGCGGTCTTTTCCATCAGCTGCTTTTGTGTGAGGATTGCCACAACAGGGGTGTTTTCCTCAATAAGCGAAATGGTTCCGTGCTTAAGCTCGCCCGCGGCATAGGATTCGCTGTGAACGTATGAGATTTCTTTGAGTTTAAGCGAGCCCTCCATGGAGGCGAAGTTGTCGAGGCCCCTCCCGATATAGAAAAGGCTGTGCGCGTTCTGATAAACCGAGGCGAGACGCTGACATTCCTTTTGGCAGGCGAAGGTTTCCTCAACTGCTTGGGGCAAAGCAAGAAGCTGGCTGCAAAGCTCCGAAAGCTCCTTTGAGCTGAGTTTCCCGTTTTCAAACGCAAGCTGAACCGCAATCAGATACATCGCCGCGAGCTGGACGGAATAGGCTTTTGTGGACGCCACCGAAATCTCCGGTCCCGCGTGGGTGTAGATGACATGGTCAGCCTCCCGCGCAATTGAGGAGCCAACAACGTTGACAGCGGCGAGAACGCGGTTGCCGTGACTTTTTGCCAAACGCAGAGCAGCGAGCGTATCGGCAGTTTCTCCTGACTGCGAAATGATAATAACGAGCTCCTCTTTGTCAAGAAGATAGTCTGCATAACGAAATTCGGAAGCAATATCCACCGTGACAGGAATTCCTGCCAGATGTTCGATTACATGCTTGCCGACAAGCCCCGCGTGCATGGCTGTACCGCAGGCGACAATGCGAACGCGCGGAACACCCCTGAAATAGCCCTCCCCAAGTCCCTCCAGAACAACCTTTCCGTCGCTTATGCGAGACGAGAGCGTGTCGCGCAGAGCCCTGGGCTGTTCAAAAATTTCCTTGAGCATGAAATGGCTGTAACCGCCCTTTTCCGCGGCCGACACATCCCAGCTTGCCTCCATCAGAGGCTTTTCAACAAGGTCCCCGTCCTGAGTAAAGAAGCTTATGCCGTCCTTGGTGAGAACTGCTATTTCGTTTTCGTCCATCAGGTAATAGCTTTTTGTGTACTTTAAAATGGCAGGTATGTCGGAAGCAATGAAACTTTCCCCGTTCGCCCTTGCTGCTATGAGTGGGCTGTCACGGCGAACTGCGTATATTTCGCC
Source organism: uncultured Oscillospiraceae bacterium (assembly GCA_964459785.1). Taxonomy (GTDB): domain Bacteria; phylum Bacillota; class Clostridia; order Oscillospirales; family Oscillospiraceae; genus UBA2658. The sequence continues at coordinate 52,235 of CAYWNW010000004.1, forward strand.
CGGGCGGTCCGAGAAGATAACGCCGAAAGCGTATGAACCGCGGATTCGCGAGAGGGCCTCCCTCAAGGCCTTGAGCGGGTCACCCTGATAGCATGAATCTATGAGGTTTGCCGCAATTTCGGTGTCGGTTTCCGAGATAAAGACGCGGCCCTTTGCTTCCAGAGCTTTACGCAGCTTGGCGTAGTTTTCGATAATACCGTTGTGTACCAGGGTTACTCTGCCGCCGGTGTGCGGATGTGAGTTTAAGTCGGAAGGGCAGCCGTGCGTTGCCCAGCGGGTATGGCCTATACCGCAGCAGCCGTGCGGCGCACCGACTTCACGAAGCCTCTCGCGGAGATTGTCAAGTCTTCCGCAGGCTTTGACGATTTCAACTTCATTTTCAGCAAAAACGGCGATCCCCGCCGAATCGTAACCGCGGTATTCAAGGCTGCTTAAACCGTCAATAAGCAGCTCGGCACATTCGCGGTGACCTGTATATCCAATAACTCCACACATAAAGTAGGTTCTCCTTTTTCGTACCCGTCCCAAGGGTAAAAGTCGCAGGGGCGGGTTTATTTTATGGTAAGCGGCGCTAATTAGGGCTTTTTTGCTTGCCAAAACGCCACTTTCTTATAAAAGGGCATAATAATAGCGCTGGAAACCACACGCTCTGTTATACGGTTGCCCGTATTTTTTACCGTGTGGGTTACGACCGCAACACTAACGGCCGGGGGAGCATCCGCCGAATCTTTCGATAAACTCCCCGCCTCGTCAACCGGTCTTGACCGGTCCTGGCGCTTAGGCTATTCTGATATTAGAAGTATCACCTCCGTTTTTCAATTCCGTGCGGTAATTCCGAGCCCCCCTTTCACGGCGCTAAAGCGCGCCTTTTCCTCGCGGAGTTAGTATCATAATACCCTTATATCCCCGAAAGTCAAGTGTCCAGGCAGAGGCTTGTGCTTATTTAACAAGCCCGGCGCCCCTCAAAGCTGACAAAAACACTGAAAAGCCAAAAATATCCACTGTTCTTTGCCCCAAAATGCCCCATAACAATTTGTGCAACATAGATAGAAAGCGCTTTTGGAATTCGCGTTGTTTTAACTTTTTGATAGTGTTAAATATGAATTTATGCGCTATTGACAGAGCGGATGGCCTCTACTATGCTAAATTTAGAGGAAATGACATAAGTCCGTTCTGTATCTGAAAGAAAGGATACACAAAATGCTGGTAGACGGAATAACTGCAAAAATGATAGAGCTGCTGCTCAAGTGTGATAAACCGATAAGCACCGCCGTAATAGCGGAGTCAATCGCGGTGTCTCAGAGCAGTGTAAAAAGCCATCTGAAGGACGCAAAGCAGATAATCGAAGCATCGAACGGGAAGCTGATAAACAAGCAGGGCAGCGGCATTATGCTCGAGGCCGATTTGAAGGCGAGAGGCGACATTCGCCTGCGCCTCAACAGCAATCTGGATCAGTCATATTTTTATCATTTCCGCAAGAAGTATATTCTGGACGTCCTCTTCAGCGATTTTCAGAACTATACGATTCAAATGCTGGCGGACGACCTTTATGTCGGCAAAATCAGCATTCTCAAGGATCTTGAGCGAATTGAGCAGTGGCTCGATCAGTTTGATATTAAAATCGTGCGGAAAAAACACACAGGTGTTGCAATGTCAGGCTCGGAGAGCAATATACGTCAGGCTCTGATGGAACACAACAGAAATTACGGTCTTCAGGAGGCCGCCGACGAAACGGGAGAGCTTGTAAAGGGGCTGGACTATCGCCTTCGCCAGAGGTTTTATAATTACCTCAAGCAGCAGTATTCCGAGGAGAACATTCTTGATTTTCAAAACAGGCTCCTTGCGGCGGAGGAAAAGCTCGGCGTAATTTATGCCGACAGCTTCCTGGGCAGACTACTTGAATATCTGCTTATTGCGGAATATCGGATTAAAAACGGCTTTCAAATCAGCAAGAAGCAGTTTTCGGACGATTTGATCCTGCTGCCTGAATATACAGCGGCAGCGGAAATCATGAAAAGCTTCGGGCTTAAGGATAATTCTCCCGAGATAAAGAACCTGACCGCCTATTTGCTGGCGTTCAAAACTCAGCAGGGCTTTGATTCCGCTGACGAGCACAGAAAAGAGAATATGGCGGCGAGCACCCACTTTATAAGCTCGGTCAGCAGCATGCTTGGCGTTTCTCTGGTGGATGATCAGGAGCTTATGGGCGCGCTTTATTGTTACCTCAAACGCTTCAGGCTCTATAAAGAGTACGGTATCCGCATTATATCGGCACTTAACAGCGACATCAGAAAGAATAACCCCCGCATTTTCACGGTCTGCGACCTTGCGGTTTCGGATATCGAATCAGAGCTCGGCTTTTCGCTCACAAAAAATGAGATTGCGGAGATTACGCTTCTTGTCAGCAACTCAATCGGCAAGAACACAAGACCCATTAAGGCGATTTTGGTTACCGGTTCGGATTATCAGACCTCAAAGTATATAGCAAACCGAATCACAACCTTTATCCCGCAGCTCGCGTTTTCCAGAATTATCATGTATCAAAACGACCCGGAGCTTGCGCTGCAAAGCGGAAAGTTTATTATCTCGACACTGTCACTTCCGGGCGAATCCGCTGTTTTGATAAGTAAGGTTGTCGGAACCGCTGACATTGTAAGAATACAGAAGGCGCTGCTGGAAAGACAGAAAAAAAGAGCGGCCTCGGCTTCGGTCAGCCTTTTCGAGCAAGTATTTGACCCCCGTGCGTTCGACTTGGAATGTTCACTGAGAAAAAGAACGGACATTATCCGTCACGGCTGCGAAATGCTTCAAAAGCTGGGCAAGGTGGACGCAGACTTTGCGGAAAGCGCGCTCGAGCGAGAGGTATTCTCTCCGACGGCGATAGGCAAAAGCGTTGCCCTGCCTCACGGCAAACAGGAGCAGATCAGAGAAAGCGGTATCGCGGTCATTCGGCTAAAAAAGCCTATTGAATGGACGGACGAGGAACGGGTTGATTTGGTGTTCATTTTGGCGCTGAAATTTGAGGAGAAATGGAACTTCTCGGCGTTTTTCAGTAAGTTTTATTCGCTGATAGAGGACTCCAAGGCGCTCGAAAAATTACGATCCTGCAAAACCGAAGAGGAAGCCCTGACAGTCTTGGTTGCGCACTGCATAAAAAATAACGAGCTTTAAGCGAAAGAAGGTTTGAATAGTGCTGAAATTCGGAGTAGACACATTTATCTGGTCGGAGAATTTTCTTGAAAAGGATTTATGGGTGATTGACAGAGCAAAGAATATTGGATTTGAAGCCATAGATTTTGCAATCGCTCACCCCGATACCTTCCCAACCGAGAAAGTCAAAATCGCGCTCGAGCGGGCGCAGATAGAGCCCGTTACCTCCACAACGCTGGACGGCGCCACAAATATAATTTCACCGGATCCCGCAATCAGGGCAAACGGGGTCAAAATGCTGAAAAAACTTGTGGACATCAACGTCGCACTGGGCTCAAAGATTATTGGCGGAGTCTGCTACGCCGGCTGGGGCTGCCTTAGCGGCAAGCCGCGCACAGAGCAGGAATGGGAGTGGTCGGTAAACGCCATGCGCGAGGTTGCGCAGTACGCAAAGAATTGCTCTGACCTTAAAATAACCGTTGAACCGGTAAATCGCTTTGAAACCCATTTCATCAATATTGCCGCGGACGGCGTTAAGTATTGCAAGGACGTCGGCACGGGCAACATGGGAGTTCACCTCGATACCTTCCACATGATACGGGAGGAAACGAGCTTTACCGAGGCGGTAGAGGTCTGCGGGAAATATCTCGGCTATATACACGTCTGCGAGAACAACCGCGGAATTCCGGGCACGGGACTGGTTCCCTTCAAAGAGTTTTTCACGGCTGTCATCAAAAACGGCTATTCGGGGCCTCTTGTCATCGAATCATTCGATCCCAGCTTCGAGGAGTTAAACCGCAACTGCGCAATTTGGCGCAAATTTGCCGAAACCGGCGAGGAGCTGGCTGAAAAGGGTCTGAAAAACCTAAAAGCAATTGCCGAAACCTGCTGATATTCAAACCCCGAAAACATAAATAATGAGGAATCAGACAATGGCAACACTGGACTTTATGGAAACAATATCAGATAAAACAGTAATTCTTGACCACGCGCCGTTTCGCGATAAGGACGAATTGTTCCGTTTCTTCGCGGCTCGCTTCAAAGAGGACGGGCGCATACTCAATGAGGAGGACTTTGTGTCGGCGCTCTATCAGCGCGAAGATACGGGGCCAACCTATATGGGAGAATTTATCGCTTTGCCCCACGGAAAAAGTGATACTGTTCAAAAAAACACCATCGGGTTTTGTCGCCTGACAGAGCCAATGCTTTACAGCTCGTTCGACGAAGAAGGCCCGGTCAAGCTGATATTTATGCTAGGCGTGCAGGGCGACACGCAGGGCAAGGAATACTTGAGAATACTGGCTACTCTCTCGCGGCTTTTGGTATATGAGGAATTCATATCGGCACTGGAAAACGCAGAAAGCTACGAGGATGTTCTGAAAGTGTTTGAATCCTTTCTGACAGACTAAAAAATATTTTTATCCCGCGGATATTCAGGCTAATCAGTTGGCACAAAAAATTACACACGAGAGGAGGGACTGACAATTAAAATCGTGGCTGTAACATCCTGCGCGACAGGAATCGCACATTCTTATATGTCTGCCGAGGCCATCAAGAAGGTGTGCAAGGCACACGGACATCAGGTCAAGGTCGAAATTCAGGGCGCGATGGGCATAGAGAACGAGTTGTCTAAAAGTGAAATTGAAGGCGCAGATATGATCGTTTTTGCTAATGATGTGGGCATCAGCAAGAGCGAGCGGTTTGCAAAAGTAAAAGATAAAATCCTGAAGCTTACGCCTCATGAGGTTATCAAGAATCCGGAAGTCATTTTCAAATCAGTCTGACCTAACAAAAAAATTCAAGGAGGATATATTAAAGATGGACAAATCATTTTGGAAAAAGCAGCCTACTGTTATAAAGCAGGCCCTGCTCACCGGCGTCTCCTACATGATTCCCTTTGTCGTCATGGGCGGCATCCTGATTGCTATCAGCTTTGCTATCGGCGGCATCTTCGTGTATGAAACCACAGGCTTTGCCTTCAATCTCTTTACCTGGGGCAAAATCGGTATGGCTTTGATGCCTGCCGTACTCGGCGGCTACATCGCATTTTCAATCGCCGATAAGCCTGCAATTGTTGTCGGTTTCGCAGCCGGTATGATTGCAAACAGTCAGGGTTCAGGCTTCCTCGGCGCGATGATCGGCGGTATCATTGCCGGTTATCTCGTACTGGCTCTTAAGAAAATCCCGATGCCCAACGCTCTTCGCTCCCTGCTTCCAGTACTGATTATTCCGGCTGTCGGCGTTTTTGTGATCGGCATCGTTATGACCTATGTTGTCGGCATCCCCGTGACATGGCTCAACACCACAATGACAAACGCACTCAACAACATGTCCGGCGTTGCTCTTATCGCAGTTGGTATCATTCAGGGCGCAATGCTCGCCTTTGACATGGGCGGCCCGGTCAACAAAGCTGCTTATGCCTTCGCGCTTGCTGCTTCCGCTTCCGGCAACTGGGCTCCTATGGCTGCAAACTTCATCGCCTCAATGTCTCCTCCGATGGGTCTTGCAATTGCTATGCTCGTGGCAAAAAGCAGATATACCAAGGCTGAGCGTGCCAACATCGGCGGCTGCCTAGTCGGCGGCTGCGGCATGATTACTGAGTTTGCCATCCCCTTCGCAGCGGCTCATCCCCTCCGCGTTATCCCGGCTCTGATGGTCGGCAGCGCTGTCGGCGCGGCTCTGTCCTATGTCGCGGGCCTCACCCTTCAGGCACCTCACGGCGGTCTGTTTGTTATCTTCCTTTGCAACAAGCCCGTTGTATTCCTTCTCATCCTTGCACTTGCAAGCGCCATCACGGCAGGCATGCTCCTTCTCTTCAGACCCAAGACCTTACCGGCCGAGGAAGAAGAGGAAGAAATGCTCCAAATCAACATCTGAGCACAATCCAGCGCAGACTGGCAAAGGCATAAAAATGCAGCCCACAATTCATTTTAACGGCCGAGCCGTATTGGCCGGAAGCCGCCCTAAAGCGGCTTCCGGCTCAGTCTGAAGAGCATAGACAAAAAGACACAATACCACATTCAATCGTAACCGAAAGGGAAGGATCAGCGTGACACAAACACAACTTCGCGTGAACAACCGAACAGGGCTGCATGCGAGGCCCGCAAAGCTCTTTACAGCAGAGGCCAAAAAATTCACCTGCAATATTTACATTGAAAAAAACGGCGATAAAACCGTTACATATAACGCAAAAAGCATTTTCTCGGTTCTGTCCATGGGCGCTGACAAGGGAACGGTATTAACCGTTTATGCCAACGGCGCGGACGAAAACGAAGCCGTAAAAGCACTTTCGGAACTGGCAGACGGGAATTTCGGCGAAACAGAGGAAAGTATATGAAAACTTTTCGAGGCGTTACCGTGTCGCAGGGTTTTGCGATAGGACGCATTTATAAAAAAGAGGCGGAACGCATTGAGGACTTCGAGCAGTTTGCCTCAAATACCGAGCAGGAGCTCAACAGGCTGAACACGGCGAGAAAAAACAGCCTTGACCAGCTCGAAGTAATGCGGCAGGACGCAATAGCCGCGGTCGGTGAGGACAGTGCGGAAATCTTTGAGGCGCACCAGTCTTTTCTGGAGGATGACTGTTTCTTTGAGACTATCGAAGAAGCAATACGCCAAAACAACTATTCGGCGCCGTTTGCGGTTAAAAAGGCGGGGGACGACTTTATAAGCTCTCTCGGACAGGTCAAAGACCAGTACATAGCGGAAAGAGTTTCGGATATTAAGGACATTTTCCAGACCCTGCTTCGCAATCTTACCTCAAAGGGCGCAAGAAAAACCTTTGAGATTCCGGAGCATACCATTTTGGTAGCAAAGGAACTGACACCTTCTGACACAATGAACCTTGACCTTCGCAAGGTGGACGCCTTTATAACCGAAACCGGAGGAAAAAACTCTCACGTTGCGATTATCGCAAGAGCTGCCGGAAAGGTTGCGCTCGTCGGTGTGCTGGGCGTGTTTGACAATGCAGAAAACGGAGAAGGAGCAGCTGTTGACGGGGAATCGGGAGAACTCTATTTAAGCCCGGACAACGGCACGCTCAGCTCCTGTAAAGATAAATATGACGGTGAGGACGGAAGAAGGAAAAAACTCCTTGAGCTTATCGGCAAGCCCGCTGAAACATCGGACGGCCACCGTGTGGAGCTTTTTGCCAATATTGCGATACCCGAGGATGCGTATCTTGCAATGGAGAATGACGCCATGGGCGTCGGACTTTTCAGAACGGAGTTCGTCTTTATAAACCGCAGCGACTACCCCTCGGAGGAGGAGCAGTTTGAGCGTTACCGCGAAGCGGCGCTTGCACTGAAGGGCAAGACGATGATTGTGCGGACTCTGGATGTGGGCGGGGACAAATCCGTGCCTTATTTCGGAATTCCTCAGGAGGAGAACCCGTTTCTGGGTTATCGCGCAATACGTATTTGCCTTGACCGCAAGGAGCTTTTCCAAACGCAGCTTCGCGCAATACTAAGAGCCTCGGCATACGGCAAAATTAAAATAATGTTCCCGATGATTTCGGGCGTGGACGAGCTGCGCGGGGCAAAACAGGCGGTACGCGAAGCTATGGAATCACTGGAGGCGCAGGGGATAGGCTTCGATAAAACTGTTGCGGTAGGTACGATGATTGAGGTGCCCTCTGCTGCCGTTCTGGCAGATTTTCTTGCCGAGGAATGCGACTTTTTCAGTATCGGCACCAATGACCTCGTGCAGTACAGCCTTGCCGCCGACCGCGGCAACGCAAATGTCGCTTCGCTTTACAGCCCCTTCCATCCCGCGGTGCTTCGCCTCATAGGACATGTTGTTGCCTGTGCGCATGCGAGAAATATTCCGGTCGGGGTTTGCGGAGAATCGGCCGCGGATGCAAAGATGATTCCCCTGCTGCTGGGCTTGGGTGTGGATGAGCTGAGTGTTGCTCCAGCGGCGGTTCTTGAATGCAAACAGAGTGTACGAGGGATGAGCTTTGAAAAAATGCGCTTGCTGACTGAGAAAGCTATGAAGCTGGCAACTGCGGCAGAGCTTGAGGCGTTCCTCGCAAGCGAAATTACTATCTGATTCACCGGGTATTGGAGTGAAAAAAATGAAAATTGCAATCGGCTGCGATGAAGCGGCATATAATCTTAAAATTGCGCTTATTGAATACCTGCGCCATAAGCACCAAGAAATAGAGCTGTGTGACTTCGGCGCGGGAGCGGGAGAAACCATTCTTTACCCCGATGTGGCACGCAAGGTTGCCGAAGAGGTGGCGGCGGGGCATTTCGAGCGAGGAATACTCGTTTGCGGGACGGGAATCGGAATGTGCATGACAGCAAACAAGGTTCCGGGAATCCGCGCGGCAGTGTGTCACGACCCCTATTCCACCGAACGCTCGAGAAAGAGCAACGACGCACAGATTATGTGCATGGGCGAGCGTGTCATCGGCGAGGAATTGGCAAAGTGCCTTGTTGAAATCTGGTTGGGCTGCGATTTTGACGGCGGACGTTCCACGGCAAAGGTGCAGAGGATAAACGACATCGAAAAGGAATACAGGGCGTGCGCGCCGCTAAAGGAGGAAAGAGCATGAACCGTATTGTTAATAAGCCCGAATTTGTGGTTGAGGATATGCTCAAGGGCTACCTTAAGGCGAACAGCGGCCTCGTTTCGGGTACACATAATCCCAGAGTGCTCAAGTATGCGCTTGCCCCCGTTGCCGGCAAGGTCGGCATAGTAACAGGCGGCGGTTCGGGGCATAAACCCGCATTCATCGGTTATATCGGTAAAAATATGTGCGACGCCGTTGCTGTCGGAGAGATTTTTTCTTCACCGACTGCCGCCGCATTCGCGGACGCCTTTGAGGCTGCGGATTCAGGCAAAGGCGTTGCCTGTCTTTACGGCAACTACGCGGGCGATAACATGAACGTGAAGCTCGCGATCCGCAGAGCAGAGGCCAAGGGCATTAAAGTCAAAACTGTCGTAGCAAACGACGATTGCGCCTCTGCACCGAAGGACGAGCTGCAAAAACGCAGAGGCGTGGCGGGCGAAGTTTTAATGTGGAAGGTCGGCGGCGCAAAGGCCGCCATGAACGCATCGCTTGATGAGGTTATCGCGGCGGCGCAGAAGGCCATTGACAACACGCGCTCTGTCGGTATCGGCACGGCGCCCTGCACAATACCCGCTGTCGGCCACCCGAATTTCACCATCGAGGACGGCAAAATGGAGCTTGGTATCGGGCACCACGGCGAACCGGGAATCAAGGTGGAGGAACTGAAAACGGCGGACGAAATGGCGAAGGAGATGCTGGACATTATCCTGCCGGACCTGCCGTTTAATGAAGGGGACAAGGTGGTTGTTCTGCTGTCGGGACTGGGCGCAACACCCGTTATGGAGCAGTACATCGTTTATAACAGAGTTGAAGAGATTCTCACGGAAAAGGGAATCGGAATACATAGAGCTTATGTGGGCAATTATTTTACCTCGCTTGAAATGATGGGGGTTACGTTGACTCTTATGAAGCTTGATGAGGAGCTTAAAGCCTGCGTGGATTATCCGGCGGATTCAGTCGGACTACGGCAGCTCTGATATAATTAGGCGAACCCATATTTTAGCGCTTCGTGAAAGGCGGGACAATATGACATTCAGCAATAAGGACGCACAATCCGTGGTTTATGATTTAATTGACACCATCCAAAAAAACAAGGATTATCTGAGCGAGTTGGACGGAAAAATCGGCGACGGCGACCACGGTATAAATATGAATAAGGGCTTCACCCTCTGTGAAAAAAAGCTGGAGGGCAAAAAGTTAAGTATGTCTCAGGCGCTTCGAGTGCTCGGACAGACGCTTATGGAGGATATCGGCGGCTCGATGGGGCCTCTCTACGGCGTTTTCTTTGAAACCATGGCCGACAAATCGGAGGAAGTTTCGGAAATTGACGCCGCAACCTTTGAAGCAATGCTGAAATCGGCGCTTTCGGAGGTGCTCTTTATAGGCAACGCCCAGAGGGGCGACAAGTCTCTTCTGGAAACGCTCTTCCCCGCGCAGGAGGCCTTTTCGGCGGCTCTCGCGGAAGGGAAAAACTTTGCCGAAGCGCTTGAGGCTATGCGCCTTGCGGCGGAGACGGGCTGGCGCTCAACCGAGGACATGATTGCAAAAATCGGCAGGGCAAGCCGCCTTGGCGAGAGGTCGAGGGGTTATCTTGACCCCGGAGCGACGAGCTGCTATCTGATTTTGGACAGCTTCGCGTCTTCAATTAAAAAGCTTATAAAATAAGTATTTATAAAAACGCAAAACAAAGGGAGTAATGACTATGCTGGTAAACATGAAAGAGATTTTGGACGACGCGTCAAAAAAGAAATACGCGATTCCGTGCATTAACACGCCGAACGAAGAGACGGTGCGGGCCGTTATCGGCGCTGCCGAGGAACTGGGTGTTCCCATTATAATCGACCACGCGCAGGTGCATGACAGCCTGATTCCCATTGAACGCATCGGGCCTGTTATGCTAAAATATGCCCGTGAGGCAACGGTTCCCGTATGCGTACACCTCGACCACGGCTCCGACTACACCTTCCTTATGCGTGCCATACGCGTCGGTTTCCCATCCATAATGTACGATTGCAGCGCCTTGCCCTTCGAAGAGAATGTCCGCAGAGTCAAGGATTTCGTTGAAATTGCGCACAAGCTCGGCATTACGGTTGAAGCGGAGCTTGGTATTATGGCTTCGGCCTCGCCCGAGGATACCCATGGCGATGTCGACCCCGAAAAGAGAGCGCTGACGAATGAGGACATCAGGAAGTTTTTCACCGATCCCGACGAGGCCGCGCGCTTTGCCGACGAAACGGGCTGCGACGCCTTAGCTGTGTGCTTCGGCACCATGCACGGAATCTATCTTGAGGAGCCTGTGCTGGACATAGACAGAGTAAAGGCACTGCGAGCTAAGGTGAGAACGGACTGCAACATCGTTATGCACGGAGCTTCGGGTGTCCCCTTTGATCAGGACATTCTGGCAATAAACGCGGGCTGCTCCAAGATTAACTACTACTCCTACATGGCAAAGGCAACAACAGGCTTTGTGGGCGAAAAAATTAAGGAAACAGAGGGCAAAATCGCCTACCACGAGCTTCAGGAAGCTGCATACGAGTTTATGAAGGGTTACGCCAAGAACGTAATTTCGACCTTCCGCAACGGTAAATAAACAACTTAAGGAAAAGGTGCAATTATGGCAAAGCTATTTGATATTTTAGAAAAATTCCCCTTTGAGCCGGACAAGAAGAAGCCGACTCTCATCAGAAAGAGCGATTATTCCACGGCGCTTTATCCCCCAAACAACGCCTTTACCTCCGATAATACCTTCACCATCGTCACAACCGATACCTTCATGCTCGGTATTTATGAGCTCTGCCCCGGCGGCGTCTTCCTTCCGCTCGATATCCATCCCGGCGACGAGTCATATTACATTCTAAACGGACCGGTTGTTCAGAGAAGCGGCAACGGACAGTTTGCCTACCTGCAGTCCGGCGAGGGGCTTTATATGCCCGAGGGCGCATGGCACTGCTGCCACAATTTCTCGGACAACAAGGCGAGAATCCTGTATTTTATTACTCCGAAGGCTTGGAGCGAGGCTATTCCGCCCGCAGTTATCCCCACAGACGCGGAAACAAAGTTCTACAAGGGACCCAATAATGCAAGCCTTCCCGATATGCGCGATAAGATAGCAAACATCTCACGCCAGGGCTGCACGGATGATATAGGCCATTGGCCTGTCGACCCCACAGACGCGAGAGTAACAGGAGCTGTCTACGCCGTGCGCGAACACGAAAAGCTCAACAGCGTCCACGGTACGGCTCATCCCATGCTCATTCGCTTCATTACAAGCAACGACTACGGTCACTTCGGTGAATTCATTCTGCCCGCCGGAGGCTACGGCCCCCGCTGCTCCGACCCCGACACTCACGCAGGCGACGCCGCGCTTTACTGCATAGATGGCCCTGTGACGGTGAATCTTGTTGATTTGCAGGAGAGCTTTGTGCTCTATCCCGAAGACTCCTTCTTCCTTCCCGCAAATACCAAATATCAACTCGTCAACTTTGAAAACCACGCAATAAAGGTTGTTTTTGCCGTAACGGCTCTGTAATTTCGATTTATTGGAAAGAGGACTCACATGCCGAGATACAAGGGCGCGATATTTGATTTGGACGGAACGCTTCTGAACACAGTTGCCGATTTGGGCGACAGTGTAAACGCTGCGCTTGGGGAGCTGGGCTTTCCTCCGCACGATTACGAGGCCTACAAAAAGAAAATTGGTCACGGTTTCCGCAACCTCATAGAAGTAAGTCTTCCCGAGGGAAAAGCGGATGACACGCTTATCGAAAAAGGGCTCGCGCTCTTTCTGGGGGCCTACGACGAGCGCTACAGAAACAAGACCCGTCCCTACGACGGCATGTTTTCGCTGGTTGCCGCGCTCAGGAACAACGGGGTAATTCTCGGCGTTAATTCCAACAAGAGAAACGACTACACACGCACCCTGATAAGCGATTTCTTTCCAGAGGGCAGTTTCGTTGCCGTATTCGGCGAGCGCTCCGGCGTTCCGAAAAAGCCCGACCCCACGACCGCGCTGGAGATTGCCGGCATTATGGGTCTTAAACCCGAGGAAATAGTTTATATCGGTGACACCGCAACCGACATCCAAACCGGAAAAAACGCGGGCATGGATACCATCGGCGTTTCATGGGGCTTTCGCGGGCGCGCTGAGCTGGAAAGCGGCGGAGCGAGCTTCGTTGTGGACCTGCCCGAACAGATACCGGAAATTATTTCGGGAGCAAGCTCCGCGGAGACAAATTGAATCGCGCACATAATAATGACACTTCTCTTATCTCTCCTCTCAATATGGGGCGCCGCAGCCGTGAAAAGCTGCGGCGTCTTGTTATTTGCGCAAATATGAAATAAAGCCCGTTCACTTCTCCTTAAATAAAGCACAAGTCCGTAATATGGGACAATGAAAGAGGTATGCTCTCACCATAAAGAAAATTAAGGGTGGGATTATGTTGAAAAATAAAAAGAATGGCTTGAGCGGAATTTTTATTGACCCGTTTTTGGATTTCCTTGCCCCGCAATCGGAGGATGAGGTTTCATCGGAGACGGAAGAATCGGAAGCAAGAGGTTCATCCTTCAATTCGGATAAGCTCTGTTTGCTGGTCTTTGTTGCGGCTCTGGTATTTGTGGCTGTAATCTCGCCCATACTTTGCCTCGGCAGCCTGTTTTTAGGGCTTTCGTTTGAAGGAATGTGGTATTTCTGGCTCGTTACCATGATTGATTCCGCCTGTTTGCTGTGGCGGATTGCACGAAGAAAAGAAAAAAGGAAGACGATTTCAGTAAAGCCTCTTGATAATCGGGCAAATTACAATATACTTAAATTGTACGATAAAACGGACACTGCCATGAATATTAAAGAGTTCGGAGGCTTGCAATATGCCAAAGAGTCCTAATCAAAAGCTCAAGCTTCTCTATATTATGAAACTGCTGCTCGAAAGAAGCGATGAGCTGCATCCTGTGTCAATGAACGAAATAATTGCGAATTTGGAATCAAACTCCATATCTGCCGAGCGCAAGAGCATTTATGACGACCTTGAGTCGCTTAGGCTTTTCGGACTTGACATCAATGCGCAGCGCGGAGCAAACGGCGGCTACTATATCGCTAACCGCGACTTTGAGCTGCCCGAGCTTAAACTGCTTGTGGACAGCGTGCAGTCCTCCAAATTCATCACCGAGAAAAAGACCCTCGCGCTGATTAAAAAAATCGAGAGCCTTGCCAGCGTTTATGAGGCACAGCTTCTGCACCGTCAGGTCTACGTTAAAAACCGTATCAAGAACATGAACGAGTCAATTTACTACAATGTGGACGAGATACATAACGGAATAGCAACGGACCGTAAAATCAGCTTTAAATATTTTGAATACTCCGTAAGCAAAGAAAGAATCTGCAGGCGGGGAGGCGCAGACTATTCAGTCAGTCCCTTCGGTCTAAGCTGGGACGATGAAAACTACTATATGATTGGCTTTGACAGCGACGCCGGAATAATAAAGCACTTCCGCGTGGACAAAATGATGGATATCGCCGTATGTGCGGAGAAGAGAGACGGGCGCGAGCAGTATGAAAAGCTTGACCTCGCCGCCTATTCGAGAACACATTTTGGGATGTTCACAGGCTACGAGGAGCGTGTAACGCTGGAGTTTAAAAACAATCTTGCGGGAGCCGTAATCGACCGCTTCGGGAAGGAACTTGCGCTTATTCCTCAGGATGAGGAGCATTTTCGCATACATACAGAGGTGGCGGTTTCAACGCAGTTTTTCGGCTGGCTCTGCGGCTTTGGCGACGGAGTGCGGATAATCGCGCCGGATAACGTAAGGCTTCAAATGAGCGAACACATCGCGGCAATAGGAAGGCTCTATTGCGTGTGAACCATGACGGCTGCTTTCTGGGGGGTACAGGATGAAAAACGACGATTACGGTTATTTCGGCAAAGGAGTAGACGGATATATCCACTATATGCAGTTTTTTAACGAAACACAGAAAGGCGGCGGAGGAGGGCAAAAGCCTTCCTCAAACGGCGGCTGTCTGACTTCTATCCTTTACATTTTAGCTTTCATAATCATTGTCATTGTGCTGTTAACATACTGAGGAAAGATGGTAAAAAGAAGAAACCCGAAGGAGAAGTCCTTCGGGTTTCTTTTTATTTTTTTGTGTGAGCCCTAAAGAACTCTGTTTAAGAAGGCGCGGGTGCGCTCCTCCTTCGGATTTGTGAAGATATCCTCCGGCTTGCCCTCTTCGACAATTGAGCCGTTGTCCATGAAAACCACCCTGTGGGCGACGTCCCGCGCAAAGCCCATTTCGTGAGTGACCACCAGCATTGTCATACCCTCCAGCGCAAGCTTCTTCATTACCTCAAGCACATCCCCCACGAGCTCCGGGTCGAGAGCTGAGGTCGGCTCGTCGAATAAAAGGGCCTTCGGCTGCATCGCTAGCGCGCGTGCAATGGCGACTCTCTGCTGCATGCCTCCGGAGAGGTTGGCGGGCTTCACATTCGCTTTTTCGGCAAGCCCGACTTTTTCAAGGAGCTCCATGCCAAACTGCTTTGCCTCTCGCTTGCTCTTGGTCTTTGTGAGCACAGGCGCGAGGGTTACGTTTTCCAAAACCGTTCTAAGCGGGAACAGATTGAAGTGCTGGAAGACCATTCCGACTTCCTCACGAAGCTGGCGGATATCCATTTCACCGGCCGTTATGTCCTTGCCGCGATAAAAAATCTTTCCGCCTGTGGGCTGCTCCAAAAGATTTATGCACCGAAGAAGAGTGCTTTTACCCGAGCCGGAGGGACCGATTATACAGACAACCTCGCCCTCCTTAACATGCAGATTTATATCGCAGAGAACGCAGAGCTCGTCAAAATTTTTCGACAGATGTTGAATGTCAATCATTTTGTCGCCCCCATTCTTTTTTCGACATATTTCTGGAGCAGGATAAGCACGGAGATAAGAATTAGATAAAACAGCGCGAGTATTGTATAGGTGGGTATGTACTGAAAGCTCATGGCGGTATAGTTTTGCGCCTGATGAGTCATTTCGTTGACAGTAATCATCGAAAGAAGCGCAGTATCCTTAACGATAATAATAAAGTGGTTGCACAAAGCCGGAAGCATGCTCCTGAACGCGGGGGGAACAATTATATGGAAAAGCGTCTGTTTCGGAGAAAGACCGAGCGAAAGACCGGCCTCCTTCTGCCCGAGTGCAACACCCTGAAGCGCGCCTCTGACGATTTCGGCGATGAAAGCTCCAGAATTGAGAGATACAACAATAACGCCTGCGGTATAACTCGAAATGTCCGTGTGAAGCAGCTTCGGGATGACATAGTACATATATAAAGCCTGAACCACGAGAGGGGTTCCGCGGATTATCCAAATATAAACTCCGGCAATGAATTTAAGTACTTTAGACTTCCATTGCAGGACAAAACCGGTTAAACTTCCGATGAAAAAACCGAAGATAATGCCCAATAAGGCGATTTGTATTGTGTACTTAAGACCCGTCAGCAGCATGGGCATAAGCACCTTTAACAGCGAGAGCGACATAAACAATCCCTTCCAATCCATAGCCCCTGACTATAAGCAAAAAGAGTACGCGAGCCGAGGATTTGAGTTTAAGTGAAACGGAGAAACAGTGCGCTTTAAGTATAAAATGCAAAAGGAGCGTTAGTGCAATGCTCCTTTTGCCAATTCATACTCTGTGTTGAGTTTTATCGGAAAAGCCCTATTTGCACCATTTCTCGGCAAGCTTCGCCATAGTGCCGTCGGCTTCAAGCTCGTCAAGAGCGGCGTTGAACAAGTCAACATACTTAAAGCCCTTTGTGAAAGCCAGTGCATAAGGGGACTGTCCCTGGTTGAACTCGTCGCCTACAACCTTAAGCTTTGTATCCGTAGCGGTCTTTATGTAGAAAGCGGCTCCGGGTCCGTCCTGAATAACCGCGTCAACCTTGCCCTGCTCAAGGGATAAATAAGCGGTGGTGATGGTGTCGTGAACCTGAATTTCAGAATCGGCAAGATTCTTTGTGGCATAAGCGTGCGAGGCTGTGCCTTTTTCAACCGCAACAGTTTTTCCCGCTAAATCCTCAACGCTGTTTATATCACTTGTGTTGTCGCCGTTTACCATTACAACAAGACCGGAGTCCTGATAAATTTTTGAAAAATCAATAACCGCTTTTCTTTCATCTGTAACGCAAAGAGCGGCAGCGGCCATATCAAGCTTTCCCTCGGCTACAGAGGTGGTGAGCGCCGAGTAATCCATTGCCTTTATCTCATTGTCGGCAATGTCAAAGCCCAGCACGCCCTGAAGAGCGTTTATAAGGTCGATATCATAACCGATAAGGGTGGTTCCGTCCTTGTCATAGTAGGAGAAAGGTCCGAAAAGACCCGAGGTGCCGATTTTGAGAGTTACTCCCTTGAGCGCTCCGTCCGGCGATGTGGCAGCCGCTACATCAGTTGATGAACTTGCGTCTGAATCCTTTGCGCCGCAGCCGGCAAGAAGTCCTGCGCTGAGAACAATAACAAGAAGCAGAGACAGCAGCTTTTTCGTTTTTTGATGCATAGTATATCCCCCAAAATAATTTAATAAAAAAGGCATGCAGCTCATTGGATATGTCGCTTTCCGAGCGCTCCGCGGATTTCTCATGTTTCGGCACTTGCCGAACAAAAAAAGAAGGAGCATAACGAGCAAATTCAGGCCACCTTTTCATGTTTTTACATTATAACAGGCAGTTGAATAAAAATCCAGAAGAAATACATAGAAGAGCCGATTTTTATTGAAAAAAAGCAAAGAAACGGTCATAAGGCATCTTAGCGCTCCCATATACAGCAAAATTACTGAATAAAAGCCCCCTTCAGGCGCCTTCGCGGTACCTGAAGGGGGTGAAGAGCGGCTGAAAACGCCGCTTATTCGGGAAGCTTAGATGATACCGAGCGGTATCAGTACCGCCAGAGCCACAGCGTCGATTGCGAACATTGTGATAATAAAACGCTTTTGTGTTTTCGGCTTCTTGTCGTAGATGAGGTAGCTTGCAAGGAAAAAGGGAATATAGGTCGTGATGAACACGGGAATTGCGCCCCACCACGGGTAGACCCATATAAAGGCGGGAGTCCATGCGAGGAAAATCTCCACCAGCGAGAAAAAGAGTGCCGAACCGATTGCAAAGACGATGCGGTTGTTGATGTCGAAAATCTTCATGTCCTTGTCCTCGGGCAGAAGCTTAGAGGTGAAGCCCGCGATGGAGAACATCATTGACAGCTCCCATGAAACGCCGATGAGCAGAATGAAGCTTGTGCTTTCCGCCGAAACTGTCCACAGTGCGTAGCCGGAAACACTGCAGATGACAGCGTTTACAATTTCGTAGAACCAGTGTACCGAGTAAAGCGCAAGAGCAGCAGCGATCGCCTTGTATTCTTTTTTCTGGATTTCGTTGCAGTAAATGATGACCACTATGGCGAGTATCGCTATGAAGGTCCAGTTGAAATTCGACGGGTCGCGGACCATTGCTTTTGCCGCGTCAGCCAGCGGCTTGTTGGATAAGTTTCCAAATAACATGGGTGTCCTCCCTTTCGATTTTTACTAAACCGACAATAGCATATTTTGGCAGTAACGGTCAATATAAACCGAGGAATTTTTTACACATAGAGTGCGCCCCCCCCGAGAAATACTGCCGAAGCTGTTTTTCCTTAACCGAGCAAAAGCACAGAAAACACATGCTTTTCTGCATGTGTTTTCTGTAGAATAAACAATGGCGATGCGGATGGAGACGCAGCTTACTCGGCATTGTCTGTCTGCGCATTGTCTTTAGCGAGGCCTTGCAGGAGCATTTCTTGAGTTTCCAGTATCTTATCCAGCTTGCGGTGCAAATCCTCAATTATTATTTCGGACTTTAAATTGGTTTTATAGTCATTCAGAGAGCGGAGCCTATCCTTCTCCTCCTGCCTGTTCTGGCTCATCATTATTATAGGAGCCTGAATTGCGGCAATACACGACAAAATCAAGTTGAGAAGGATGAAAGGGTATGCATCGAACGCTTTTGCAAGCATAAGTGAATTTACTATTATCCAAAGAACAAGGCAGGATAGGAAAATGATGATAAACGGCCAGCTGCCTGCGAAGGAAGCAATTTTGTCAGCCATACGCTGTCCAAAAGTCAGGTTGTCGCTGGCAACGCTGTTAACATTTTTTGAAACCTTATTCTGCACCAAAAGGTGAATCATTTCTTCTTCTTCAAGCTTAGTATCGTCCTCATTTTCAAGTAAAAGGTTTATAAGCTCCGCGCTTGAAATAATATCAGACATATTTTGCCCTCCCTTGCACGAAATTAAGGTTATTATATCAGAGGAAAGACAAAAATGCAAAAACTGTGTATCGGTAAAATTCACCCCGATAAACAGTTTTTGTGCGAAAGCCGGTAAAGACATTCTGTGAGAACTATTTGATTACTCCAAGCTCTCTCAGTGCGATTATACTGTCCTTGGCCCCCTGCAGATATATTTGGCGAAACTCGAAGGCAGCGGCCGCAACTGACTGCTGAATATATTGGCCGACTCTGGCCCTAACGTCTGAGTCCAGTTTTTTATCGAATACAAGTGAATCATAAAGCTTGCTTAGCTTTTCCGCTGCTTCCCTTGCAGGTGCGTCAGACTGCTCGATATCGTAAAGCGCGCGCAGTATGATTTGATCCAAAGCGGAGTTCACAATATTTTCCTTGCTCTCCAAAAGGCATTCACCCCCCTGTTGTAATAGAATACCCTTTATTGCGAGGAATTATGATTAGCGCCGCCGCCGTCCTTAAAAGCCCGTGGCGAAGCATCATTGATCCTTGTCAATAATTTTAAAGACTGCCTGCGGTTCAAGTGCTTTTCCTCCGGCTGCAAGCCAGCCCGCTGTGAAAGCGGCGCGCACAATTGAAAACAGAGCGCTTTCGGCCGCATCATATTCTTCGCGCTCGAGAAAATCATTAAACATTTTTTCGAAATTATCACTGTTCATATTGTTCACCTCGTATGCTATAATATCACTGATACCATTTAATTACAATATATAACAGTGCAAATGTACTATGTGAGGTTGTACCAATAATTTGATAAGTTTTGTATGCTTAAAGCGCGAGAGGTGATAGAAAATGGAATCGAAGCATTACAAAACGTATGTGAAAATCGGTCTTAACATTATGTACAACAGAAAAGAACAAGGCATAACTCAAATGCAGCTTGCAGAAATGACCTCGTACAGCAGAAACCATATTCAGCAGATTGAAACAGCGTGCGCGGTTCCGAGTGTTGACGCGCTGCTGGATATTTCAGACGCGCTTAGGATTCCGATTACAAAACTCTTCGAAACACGATAAAGTTGTTTTTCGATAGTTATATAACCCAGCTTCCCGAAGAAGTTAAAAAGGGACACAAAAAGCCGCATTGCGTCTTTTCGTGTCCTTATTTGCTAATTGTGGAGGCGGCGGAAAGGCACTCTAGATAATACCGACGTTTACAATCTGAAAGCCGTAGCCCGAGTTCATGCGAAGCGCAGGGCTTCCGCAATCCTTGCAGACGTATTCGGGACCGAGCGCGTCATAAACCGTCGTATTTCCGCACTTGCGGCAAGTGAAAACCGCGGGATCGGATATTATTTCGAGCTTTGCGCCGCTTGCCTTGGTATCCTTCGAAATTACATCGAAAAATGATTGAACATAAGACGGAATAATACCTGACATCAGGCCAACCTTTAGCGTAATTTTCGTAACCTTTTTGCCGCCGTTCTCCTCGCAGACCCGAAGAGCGGTGTCCAGAACATCGGTCATTATGCCAAGTTCGTGCATGGATTAAGCGTTCATCTGAGCCTTGAGGGCCTTGATATCAAGAGGAGCAAGAACACTGGCGTCAACGAGTTCAAGAGTGATAGCCTCTTTTTTGCAGACACCAAGGCAGCCTTCGCAGCCACGGCAAAGGTCTTCGTTAACCTGAACATGGTTATTTGCGTCCCTGTATATGGCAAGGAAGTTGCACTTCTTCTCGCAAAGCCCACAGTTAACGCACTTGTCCATGTCGATTTTTGCTATGTAGCCGCTGCCTGCCATCATGGGGGCGGTCAGGTAATTCTGCGAAAGGAGCGCGGTGCAGCAGCAGGGGCAGCAGTTGCAGATGCTGTAAAGACGGCCGGCTGCGACATCTTTGAAGAAGGCGGCGTGGACATTGCCTCTCTCGTGGCACTCGCGAAGAACCTTGAGAGCTTCTTCCTGAGTGACAATGTGTCCGTTTAAGTATCTGTCGCGGTCAAGGCACCATGAAACCCAGGGTTCGCCGATGACTATGCACACGTCGCGCGGAGTGCAGCCCTTTTCACCTCTGGTGTTGCGGCAAACACAGTCGATTATTGCAATGCGGTCGGCAGCTTCGATGATGGCGCTCTTGGCAACTTCGTAGGGCATGATGGTCTTGGGCAGCTCGCCGAGATTCAGGTCTTCGGTGAGCGTGACTATCTGCTCGGCGTCTTCAAGGCGGAGAACCTTGGCGTGATAAGAGTTGGTCATAAGCGAACCGGCCTTGCTGTTGCATTCGTTAACAGCGGTCTTAACAAGCTCATCGACGATATCAAACTCAATTCCGCGGGGCTTTTCGAGAACATCGGGCTCGGGCAGGTAGTTGTTAAACGATTCTCTCATGTAGTAAACATAGAGAGGAATGTAAGCAAAATAAAGCTGGGCGTGCAGAAGCGCGGCAAAGCCCTCGGTTGTGCGGGGAAAGGCCTTTGACAGCGCGCGCTGGGTTTTCTTTCTGGCTTCGGCATCGGGATTGAACATAACAAAAACTCCTTAAAATAATGTCTGTAAATATGGGGGGCAAAGAGGGGAAATTCTCCGTTTGCATAATTTCCTTGCGGAGACAATCATTGGCGTGTTGCGGGTGCCAATGATTCTCTCGATTCATATACAAATGATTATAAATGAAAGGCATATAAAAATCAAGCGCGAAACTATAAATTTTGGGCTGGGGGTTTTGTATAAAATATGGGCTTTTTTGCTCGTTCGGAACAGTATGGAACAACAATGGTACAAATCGTGCGACGATTGATTCAACTTGTCCGCACACATTTTCGCTTTAGCGCCATATTAAGACGAATGGCAAAAGCAGTCAAAAAATAGGGGCTGAAACGTATCCAAAACGTATGGGAATTATGCAAATAATATCCAGAAATTCTTATGGGTTTTTAACAAAAGAGAAAGTGATGTCTTGCATTGGCACATTATTTGCTTGTATAATGCATTAGTGAGTTCACCGTCTGCAGATGAGTGAGCGCTATACTACTTTATCTAACAATCGGAAAGGACAAGAATTATGGAATTTACCAAGGTTAAGTATGCAGTAGACGAGAGAGTCGCAATCATCTCCATGGACCACCCCGCAAACATGAACGCATTTGACGAGGTTATGATCGACGATCTGGTTGCCGCTATCGGCATGGCAGACAAAGACGACAACGTCAAAGCTATTCTCATCAACAGCACCAACACCAACGCTTTCTCTGCTGGCGGCGACGTTAAGGCTATGTATGACGGCCTCATGAACAACGCCAAGGAAGTCTTCATCGCAGAGTTCGGCAAGTCTATCAGCAAGATGGCAGATGTCACCAAGGCTATCCTCACGAGCCCCAAGCCCGTTGTCGGTGCTGTTCAGGGCGCTTGCGCAGGCGCAGGCATCGGTGTTGCTCTTGCTTGTGACTACACAATGGCCACTCAGGCTTCCGTATTTATGACCGCTTTCTCCAAGCTCGGCCTTGTTCCCGATGCGGGCGGCATTTATCTTCTTACCCGCGCTGTCGGCGTTAAGAAGGCTACTGAGCTTGCTATGGATGGCGGCCAGATGGTATTTGCAGACGACGCTAAGGCTCTCGGCATGATTAACGAAGTCATCGAAGATGACGACGCTTTTGCAGATGCAGCTCTTAAAAAGGCAAAGAAGTTCACCTATGGTCCGTCCGCTTCCTATAAGTACATCAAGGAGCTGGTATGGCAGTCCGAGTTCACCGGCTTTGATGCTTATGTTAAAAAAGAAGTTGACGCTCAGATGGCTTGCGGCGCAACTGACGACTTCAAGGAAGGCGTTGGCGGCTTCGTAGAGAAGAGAAGAGCAAGCTTCAAATAAGAATTCCATTAAAAATACCGTCACTATTGGCGGTATTTGGCTTCGTTCCGCATGATTAACCTTCCTTAATTACTTAATATATCCGTCTGATTACTATCGTTCGGAGGGAGGCGGCACCAGCTTTAATTGGGATTAACCCGATAGACTCTTGCCGCCTTCCCGCCGCGACGGTAGCGAAGCCATGTAGGGATATTTTTAATGCTTGGAACAATATTTTTCCTGTGGGGCGTGTCACCACCAAAATGCATTTTTATTTCCGGTTAACAGTAACTTAGTAAATCCCGCACTGAGGCAGGAAGCCCGTGCTGAATTTAATAGAAAGCAAAAGGAGAGAAGCAATCTCATGAGTAAGAACATTAACAAAGCCGTCGTAATTGGCGCCGGTGTCATGGGTGCATCAATAGCCGGCCTGCTGGCAAGCGTCGGCGTGCAGGTTACGATGCTGGACATCGTTCCTCCCAAGGGGCTGACAGATGAGGAAAAGGCAAAAGGCCTTACCGAGCAGAGCTACGAATTCCGCAACCGTTTCGCACTGGCGGGAATTGAGAAGATCAAGACCCCCAGAAACAACATGCTCTATTTTAAAGACGCCGTCATGAACGTCACGCCCGGCAATACCACCGACAACCTTGACATGATCCGTGACGCTGACTGGATCGTTGAGGCCGCTTCCGAAAACATAGCTGTCAAGCAGAGCGTTTTTAAACAAATCGAGCCTTATCGCAAAGCCGACGCAATCGTTTCCTCCAACACTTCCGGCGTCAGCGTACATAAGATTATTGACGGTCTCAGCGATGATCTGAAGAAGTATTTTATGGGAACTCACTTCTTCAATCCTCCCCGCTGGATGGCTCTGTTCGAAATGATTGCCACCAAGTGGACCGACAAGGATGCATATGCACGTATGCAGGATTTTGCAGAGAACACCCTCGGCAAGGTCGTTGTCAACGCTAAGGATACCCCGAACTTCGTCGGAAACCGTATCGGCGTTTTCGCAGCGGTTCTCGCGCTCAACCTGGCGCAGAAGTATGGATATGACTTCCCGACACTTGACGCCTTGACCGGACCCATCATGGCTCATACCAAGACCGCTACCTGCAAAACCTCCGATATGGTCGGTCTTGACATTCTGTGCCACGTTGCTGACAACGTACTTGAAGTCACAACCGATGCGCGCGAGAAGGTCGAATACGATCCTCCCAAGTTCGTTAAGGACATGGTCGCGGACGGTCTGCTCGGCGACAAGGTAAAGCAGGGCTTCTACAAGAAGGATGTTATCGACGGCAAAAAAGTCGTTCTCTGCTATGATCCCGCCACCAAGACCTACATCAACAAAAAGGCAGATCCTCTGCCCGCAGTTGAAGCCGCTAAGGACAGCGACAACAAGTATGCCTTCATGACCTTCGGCGATGCACCGGAGCAGAAGTTCACATACGATTTCAACAAGGGACTTCTCCTTTATGCCGCACGCCTTGTTCCCGAAATCGCAGATGACTTCAGAGAAATCGACAAAGCTCTTACCGCAGGCTTCAACTGGACCTACGGCGTATTCCAGCTTTGGGACAAGATCGGCGTTCGCAAGTCCGTCGAAGCATGGCAGGCAGACGGCGAAGTAATCCCGAAGTGGGTTCTCGACATGCTCGCTTCCGGACAGGAGAAGTTCTACTCCTCCGCTGTCACCACCAGCAAGTATCTCACCCTTAAGGGAACCACAGAAGTTTGCGGAAACGACGCAGCTTCCGTCCGCGACATCGGCGACGGCGTTCTTTGCCTTGAGTTCCACTCCCAGGCAAACGCAATCGGCGAAGAAGTCGGCGAAATGATTCTCAAGGGAACAGAGCTGCTCAAGGGCGACGACTGGATGGGTATGGTTGTCGGCAACGAAGGCAAGAACTTCTGCGTCGGCGCTGACCTCGTAACAATCGTAAACCTCGCACAGGATAAGGAATTCGACAAGCTCGACTCCCTCATCAGAGGACTTCAGGACGGCACCAAGGCTCTTAAGTATGCCGCACGTCCCGTTGTTTCCGCTCCGTTCGGCCAGACCCTCGGCGGCGGCTGCGAAGTCACCATCCATTGCCCGGCCTGCGTTCCCCACACTGATACCTTCATGGGACTCGTCGAAGTCGGCGTCGGCCTCATTCCCGCAGGCGGCGGCTGCACAGAAATGCTTATCCGTATGATGGATCGCTGCTTCAACGACCAGAAGAAGTCCCGCTACGACGCCATCAAGGCTCTGTGGCAGTACATCATGATGGGCAAAGTCAATGTCGGCGCTGACGCCGCTATTGAAGCCGGTTACCTCTCCAAGGGCACTTATGTTGAGCGCAACAAGGCAAAGCAGATCCAGTCCGCTAAGGAAATGGTTCTTTGGATGGCAAAGCATAACTATCGTCCCGCAGCTGATCCTGTTATCAAGGTTGCAGGTGACTATGGTTACGGCGCAATAGCTTATGACATGCTGATGATGAAGAACGGACACTTCGGTTCCGAGCACGACATCAAGATCGGCACAAAGATAGCTCACGTTATCACCGGCGGCGATCTGCCCTATGGCGCAGAAGTTCCCGCTCAGCAGATCCGCGATCTCGAGCGTGAAGCCTTCCTGTCCCTTGCCGGCGAAGAGAAGACACAGGATCGTATCGTAGGCATGCTTATGAACGGCAAGCCTGTCCGCAATTAAGGGGGAAGAAATCATGAGAGAAGCAGTAGTAGTAGCATACGGACGCAGTGCCATCGGAAAATCACCCAAGGGCACACTTAAAGACACAAGACCCGAAGAATATGCAGCACAGGTTATTAAGGGCACGCTTGCAAAGGTTCCGACCTTTAACCCCGCACTTATTGACGACCTTATCCTCGGCTGCGCCTTCCAGGAAGCTGAAACAGGCACAAACGTCGCCCGCAACATCGGTTTCCTCGCAGGAATTCCCGAAACAGTTCCCGCACAGACAGTTAACCGTTTCTGCTCTTCCGGCCTTCAGGCTATCGCAATGGGCGCAAACTCCATCATGGCTGGACAGGCTGACATAGTTCTCGCCGGCGGCGTAGAAACAATGTCCATGGTTCCTATGGGCGGAAACCTCAATGTTCCGAACGTAAAGCTCGGCACAGAGATTATGCCCACAGCTATGACAGCAATGGGCAACACCGCTGAAAACGTCGCTGTTAAATACGGCATTACCCGTGAAGAGCAGGACGAGTTTGCGTATAACAGCCACAAAAAGGCAGAGGCTGCTCAGGCAGCAGGAAAGTTTGATGACGAAATCATCACTGTCGATGCCGTTAAGTACAAAATGGACTATGAAACAGGCCATGTTGTTAAGTACACCGAGCCCTTCAACAAGGACGAGGGTATCCGTTACGGCCTCACAATGGACCAGCTCACAAAGCTTAAGCCCGTTTTCCAGAAAGACGGCACAGTTACCGCAGGTAACGCCTCCCAGATGAACGACGCAGCTGCCTGCGTTCTCATCATGGCAAAGGAAAAGGCTGAAGAGCTCGGTCTTAAGCCCATCGCAAAGTTCGTTTCCTTCGCAGTAGCAGGCTGCGCTCCCGATTACATGGGACTCGGCCCTGTCTATGCAGTGCCCAAGGCTCTTAAGCTCGCAGGACTCAAGCAGGATGATATCGATGTTTGGGAACTCAACGAAGCTTTCTCGGCTCAGGCTCTCGGCTGCATCAAGGAAATGGGACTTGACACAACGAAAGTCAACCCCAACGGCGGCGGCGTGGCTCTTGGTCACCCCCTCGGCTGCACAGGCGCAATGCTGACCTGCAAGCTCCTGAGCGAGCTTAAGCGCACCGGCAAGAAGTACGGCGTCGTTTCCATGTGCATCGGCGGCGGCATGGGCGCAGCCGGCGTCTATGAAATGTGCTAGTCATTAGCCAAATATTCTGACACAATAAGAGTTCCCGCACTCATCCATGGTGAGTGCGGGAATTTTTTATAAATGAATTTGGTTAATTATTTTGCCTTCTTATCAATAAAAACAGGACGCAGCTTACTGTAAAGGATTTTTTGTTCACTGTATAGGCTGTAATAACCTGAAAGCATATATGAAACTGCGCAACAAAGAGCAAAAAGCGGCATTTGCTTTCCGCCAAAAAGCTCGAGCGCAAGCATTATGGATGTCATGGGGCAATTTGTCACACCGCAAAATACCGATACCAAACCCAAGGCGGCTCCAAATGAAGGGGAGATTCCCAATAACGGGGCGGCAACACAGCCAAAAGTTGCTCCCGTAAAGAAAACAGGAACAATTTCACCGCCTTTAAAACCGGCACCTAAAGTTATTGTAGTAAAGAGAATTTTCAGTAAGAATGCTTCTGGTCTGGCGGAACCTGATAAGGCTTCAGATATAATATTGCCCCCGAAGCCGTTATAATCGTATGTACCTGTTATAAGAGTCAAAATTATTATTATAGCACCGCCAACAATTACACGCGACAAATGATTCGGCAGGTATTTATCAAACAGCGCCGGTGTTAAATGCATCAATCGGCAAAAAATAATTGAAAGAATTGCAAAAGATATTCCGAGCGCGATAACCCGAATCAAAAGCAAAAATGAAAACATCGGTAAGTCAATAAGAGAATAACAAGCCGCAGTGACGCCGCAAAACTTTGCAAAAGATACCCCGACAATAGCGGATAAAACACAGGGAACCAGCGCAGTGTAATACATTACACCAACACTGATTACCTCCATAGCAAAAATCGCAGATGTCAGCGGAGTTCCGAAAAGTGCCGCAAAAGCCGCCGACATTCCGCACATTGTTATTATTCGGCTATCATTTTCATCGAGGTGCATAGCGCGGCCGATGGAGGAAGAGATGGACCCGCCAATTTGCAATATTGCGCCTTCACGACCCGCCGAACCACCGAAAAGATGAGTAATAAGTGTTGAGATAAATACCAGAGGAGCCGTCCTCAAAGGAAGATCGGCATTCTCTCGAACCGCTATAAGAACAAAATTCGTTCCTTTATCTTTTTCCATACCACTGAAACGGTACAACAGAACAATTACCACTCCGCCTGCCGGAAGAAGATAAATAAGCCAATTGTGAGCTGTCCTGACTTCTGTAACGAAAGATAAGGCGTAATAAAATCCGATGCTTACTCCGCCGACCACGAGACCTATGATGCAAGCAAAAAGGAGCCATTTTAAGAAAATTTTCGGCTGTTTCGTTTCTTTTATTAAATTACTGATATATTTTTTCACTGCTGCTGCCTCTATTTCTAATTAACCGTTATATTATAGTTCTTTTGTTAAATATGTTAAAGAAATAATTTCAAATTTATTCAATTTATTTGAGCTAATAATTAAAACTAGAACTCTATATTGAAACAATGGCAAATAAGCGATATAATATATAGCAATGAAATCCAAAGAAACAGCTCGGAGGTGCGCCGATTTGAGTATAGCGGATGAAATCTTTATTCACAATTGCAAGGATATTTTGAGTAACGGTGTTTGGGATACGGACAGACCGGTTCGCCCAAGATGGGATGACGGGGCGCCTGCCCATACAATTAAAAAATTCTGTATTGTGAATCGTTATGACCTGAAAAAGGAGTTTCCGATACTGACGCTCCGCCGCACATATTTAAAGTCAGCTGTCGACGAGCTGCTCTGGATTTGGCAGGCAAAGTCGAGTAGCGTAAACGAGCTGCGAACCAGGGTGTGGGACCAGTGGGCGGACAAAAATGGAAGCATCGGCAAGGCTTACGGTTATCAGCTGGGCATTAAACACCACTATCCCGAAGGCGATATGGACCAGGTGGACAGGGTGCTTTTCGACCTTAAGAACAACCCCGCGAGCCGCAGAATCATGACGAACATCTATAATTTCGCCGACTTGTCGGAGATGGCGTTATATCCCTGCGCCTATTCGATGACCTTCAATGTGACAGGAAACACACTTAACAGCATTCTCAATCAGCGCTCGCAGGATATGCTGGCGGCAAACAACTGGAACGTCTGCCAGTATGCCGTTTTGACCCACATGTTTGCGCAGGTGTCGGGGCTTGAAGCCGGCGAAATGGTGCATGTTATTGCAGATGCGCATATTTATGACCGCCATGTGCCGATTATCGAAAAGATGCTTGCCTCCGAGCCGAAAAAAGCCCCGAAATTCGCGCTTGACGAGAGCGTTAAGGATTTCTACAAATTTACGCGCGACAGCTTTACGCTCGAGGGTTATGAATATAACGACTTCGGCGAGAAGATTCCCGTTGCTGTTTAGGATGAACTGAAAACAATACTCGGTCTTAATATTTAACACCAGAAGGAGAACAAAATGGACGCAGTTGTAGCATATTATCAGAACTGGGGAATAGGTTTCAAGGGAACGCAGCCCATAGTAATTCCCGAGGACAGAAAGCATTTTCAGGAGCTGACAGAGGGCGGAACCGTCATAGTTGGGCGCCGTACGCTTGCGGATTTTCCAAACGGAAAGCCGCTCAAAAACCGTAAAACCATAGTTTTGACCCATCAGGACATCGAAATTGAGGGCGCAGTTGTGGCACACAGCGCCGAAGAGGTTATTGAGATGGTTAAGGATCAGCCGAAGGTTTTCGTCATAGGCGGCGCAAGCGTTTATGATGCACTTCTGCCGTTCTGCGAAAAGGTGTATATCACGAAGATTTACGCAAGACCCGAGTGCGACGTTTTCTTTAAAAATCTTGACGAAAATTTTGAGTGGTCCTTTGAAAGCGAGAGCGAGCTTATGACCTCCTCCATAGGACTTAATTACCGTTACTACGTTTATGAGAAGTATTATATTAACAACATGATAAAGAAGATTAAATAGCGAGGCGCAAAACGCCTGAAATTATTCAGTTGACAAAGGACTGAAAAGGCAGTATATTTGGTATTAACTTTAGCCCGACAATTGAAATACACTCAAAGACATTGATGAGGACAGGGAACAGTTAAAGCAGTTTTCAGAGAGCCGCCGTTTGGTGCGAGGCGGCAGAAGCTAACTTTTCCGAATCACCTCTGAGTTGTGTGCCGAAAACTTAGTAGGCATTACCGGGGCTTCCCGTTACAGGAGCGGACGCTTTTAGGCGTCTATGAGTGGCCTTCGGGCAACGAGAGTGGTACCGCGGAAATATCTCCGTCTCTTATTCAGAGACGGAGTTTTTGTTACCCAAAAAGGGAAAATGCGTAAAGGAATGATGACTATGCTGACACTCGACAAGATTTACCACGCGGCCTTCACAATGAAAAACGCAATCCGCCAGACCGACCTTATATATGCGCCCAACATACCCTCCGAGGGCGAGCTTTACCTTAAAACAGAGAATCTTCAGGTAACCGGCTCATTTAAGGTGAGGGGAGCTTATTACAAAATCAGCCAGCTTTCGGCTGAGGAAAAGGCACGCGGAGTTATTGCATGCAGCGCCGGAAACCACGCCCAGGGAGTTGCCCGTGCCGCGGCTATGGAAGGGATCTCCTCCAAAATCTGCCTTCCCGACTCGGCACCAATAAGCAAAATCGAGGCGACAAAGCGCTACGGTGCGGAAGTTGTGCTCGTCAACGGTGTCTACGATGACGCTTACAACAAAGCGCGCGAGCTTGAAAAAACCGAGGGCAGAGTTTTTATCCATCCCTTTGACGATGAGGACGTGATTGCAGGGCAGGGCACAATCGGGCTTGAGCTGCTTGAGCAGCTTCCGGAGATGGAGGCGGTTATCGTCCCAATCGGCGGCGGAGGGCTTATCTCGGGGCTTGCGTACGCGGTTAAAACCCTGAATCCGAAGTGCAGGGTCTACGGCGTTCAGGTCGCGGGCGCACCCTCAATGGCAAATTCCGTATGCTGCGGAAAGATCGAGGAACTTTCGGGGGTCGCCACTTTCGCGGACGGAATTGCCGTAAAGCGTCCGGGGGATTTAACCTTTGAGCTGGTTTCAAAGTATGTTGACGAGATTGTGACAGTTACAGACGACGAGGTCGCAACGGCTGTGCTGGCGCTTATTGAGCAGCAGAAGCTCATCGCCGAAGGCGCCGGCGCAGTTGCGGTCGCGGCTGCGATGTTCGGCAAGGTGGATATAAAGGGCAAAAAGGCCGTGTGTCTTGTGAGCGGCGGCAATATCGACGTTAATATCCTGAGCCGAGTAATAACAAGGGGTCTTTTAAAGGCAGGGCGCTTTGTAAACCTCTGCGTGGCGCTGACGGATAAGCCGGGGCAGCTTGAGCTTGTATCGAAGATTATCGCGGAGCAGGGCGGCAACGTCGTTTCCGTGCACTACAACAGAAGCGAGGAAAACATGGCGATTAACTCCTGCTTCCTTACGCTTCAGCTTGAAACGCGCGATTACGCGCAGATTGAGCTGATACGGGAAAAGCTCACGGCACAGGGCTTTTCGATAGTTCCTCAACACGCATAAAACAAAGACCGCGGAACCAATTGTTCCGCGGTCTTTGTTTCGTTCAAGCCGAGATAGGTCGGCACTTTTCGGAAGGATGAGTCTTAGCCGATTTTTTCACCCAGACGGGAGAGAAGCTGCGTGAAATATTCGGGCAGCTCGCTTGTAACCTCGCACAGCTCGTTCGTGCGGGGGTGGATGAAACGCAGGGTGCGAGCATGCAGACACTGCCCCTCCAGCCCCTTTTCCGCCCGCTTTCTGCCGTAAACCATGTCGCCCAAAAGCGGGTGACCTATATACGCCAAATGCACGCGAATCTGGTGGGTTCGGCCTGTTTCCAAGCGACATCTGATATGCGTGTATCCGTCATACCTTGCGATTACCTCATATTGCGTAACGGCATTTTTTGAGTTTCGCTCCGTTACCGCCATGCGCTTTCTGTCGCTCGGGTGACGTCCCAACGGCGCGTCGATGATGCCCTCGTCGTCGTGCATACGCCCGCAGACAACCGCTTCATAGGTTCGGGAAAGACTGTGGTCGGCAAGCTGAGCCGAAAGAAAGCGGTGAGCATAGTCGTTTTTTGCCGCTATCAGAAGCCCCGAGGTATCCATATCGATTCTGTGGACGATTCCGGGGCGCTTTTCGCCGCCGATTCCCGAGAGGCTGTCGCCGCAGTGCCAGAGCAGGGCGTTGACGAGCGTACCGTTCGGATGTCCGGGAGCGGGGTGAACGACCATTCCGCGAGGCTTGTTAACAACGATAAGGTCATCGTCCTCAAAAGCAATATCCAGCGGAATGTTCTCGGCAACAATTTCCGTTTCCTCGGGCTCGGGAACTTCAACGACAAAAACCTCACCCGCGGTGACGCGGTGGTTTTTCTTAACGGGGCTGCAGCGCAGGGTAACCGCGCCCTCGTTAATAAGGCGTGCAGCCTGACTGCGTGTTATTTCGTCTATTTCTTGCGCAAGGAGAGCGTCGATACGCTCGCCGCTCTCCTGTGCAATTATCGTATATGTGTTTGTCATTTATCCCTAAACTCCGCAAGAATATCGTCAACACTGTATTCAGATTCGCTCTGTTTTACCGGTTTGGCAGGCTCCTTAAGAAGCTGTTCAAGGTTAACAAGCCTCGGGTCTGTGAGAACAGGCTCCTGTTTTGCGGGCGCGGGAACTTCAGGCTTCGGGGAGCTTGCAGGCGGAGCTTTTGCAAAATCGGGCATATTCCAGTCAGTTATGGTGACTTCATCCTTTTTGAAAAGTTCTGCTTCGGGGCTGGGACGCACGGGAGCGGCTTCAATCGTTTTCGCTGCGATTTCGGCTTCCATATTCTTGCGTCCCTCAACCACAGGACGTTTAAGCTGTGAAATATAGTCTGCCTTAACGGGGCGCTCGCTCTCCTTGGGGGCGGAACGCTCACGCGTCTTCGGCAAAACGGGCTTGCGCTCCTTGACCTCGGGAGGCTCCGGAGCGGCTTCGTCAGCTTCGGCGAGTTCCTCCTGCGGCTCTCTGTGGAAAACAAGATAGAGACAGAAGATTATTCCGCCGATTGTAATAAAAATGTCAGCTACGTTAAAGATCGCAAAATTCATAAACTGGAACTGGAACATATCGGTGACATAGCCCTTGAAAAGACGGTCAATGCAGTTGCCCAGCCCGCCCGCTATAACCAGCACCAGCATCCAGCGGCCGAGCTTGCCCTTAATAATATTTTTCCTGATTAGAACGATGGCGGCAACTGCGACGACTACGGTCAGCGCGATGAAAAACCAGCGGCCGTCCTGAAGGATGCCGAAGGCTGCGCCGCGGTTCTGCACATTCGTAAGCTGGACAAAGCCGGGGATGATTGGGGACGCAGAGTCGACAACAAGATTGGCGTTGGTCCAATATTTTGCAATTTGGTCAATAATTAGGATGATAACCGCAACTATTAAATATGGCATGGCAGGCACCTCCTGAGGTAGATTTCACCGCCGCGGATACGGGCCCCGCGAAGGCAGTTTGTTTATTCGGAAACGGCTGCGGCACAGCGGGGACAAAGCTCGGGATGCTCGGCGTTCTCGCCGATATGTTCGTTATGCATCCAGCAGCGTATGCACTTCGGCGCGCCGCAGGGTTTGATAAGGATGGTGACGCCTTTGAATTCATCGCCCTCATAGCCCTCACCCTCGCCGAAAACAAACTTTGTTTCGGAAACAATGAAAATTGTGGAAAGGGGCATTTCGGAGATCTTTTCAAACTGCGCTTTTGCGCTTTCAGATACAAAGAGAGTCACGGAGGCCTCCAGCGGCTTGCCGATTATTTTCTCGGAGCGGGCAAGCTCCAGAGCCTTATTAACGTCGTTGCGCAGGGCGATAAGCAAGTTATAGCTCTCTTCCGTACCGCTGTCGAAAACGTACTGCGGGTTTATGGCGGGCATATCGTTGAGCATTACATGCTCGGCGTTTGCGCTCTTGTCGTGGGTCATTGAGAGCCAGATTTCGTTCGAGGTGAAGGCGAGAATCGGAGCTATAAGCCTTACCATAGCGTCCAAAATCTCGTAGAGAGCGGACTGGGCGCTGGCTCGCAGCTGACTGTCGCGCGCTTCGCAATAAAGTCTGTCCTTCACAATATCCAGATAGAAATTGGACATATCAATAACGCAGAATTTGTGAACCGCGTGGATTACGTTATAGAATTCGTAGTTATCGTAGGCGGTAATGCACCTGTCGATGAGCTTATTCGTGCGTGTCAGCGCCCATTTATCAAGCTGTTCCATATCGGCGAAGGCAACGCGGCTGTTCGGGTCAAAGCCGTCGAGATTGCCGAGCATGAAGCGAGCAGTGTTGCGAATCTTAAGGTAGGTGTCGGAAAGCTGCTTAAAAATACCGTCGGAGCAGCGCATATCCACGCGATAGTCCGCACTGGAGGCCCAAAGCCGCATGAGGTCGGCACCGTATTTCGGAATGAGGTCATCGGGAAGAATGCTGTTTCCGAGGCTCTTGTGCATTGCCTTGCCCTCTCCGTCAACCGTCCAGCCGTGAGTAAGAACGGCTTTGTAAGGGGCGGCGCCCTTCGTGGCGACAGCGGTGAGAAGCGAGGACTGGAACCAGCCGCGGTATTGATCCGCGCCCTCAAGATAGAGGTCTGCGGGCCAGTCGGCGGCATTGTCATGCTCAAGAGAGGCAAAGTGAGTGGAGCCGGAGTCAAACCAGCCGTCCAGAGTATCGGTGCCCTTTGTAAAGTGCACGCCGCCGCATTTCGGGCAGACAAAGCCCTCGGGAATGAAGGCGGAGCTATCCTCTTCAAACCATGCGTTTGACCCTTTTTCTCCGAAAACCTTCGAAATTTTAGATATGGTTTCTGGAGTGCATATAGGCTCGCCGCAGCTCTCGCAGTAAAGCACGGGGATGGGCAGACCCCATTGGCGCTGACGCGAAATGCACCAGTCGGAGCGCTCACGGATCATCGAAACTATGCGATCATGACCCCATTCGGGGAGCCATGTAACATTGTCGCAGGCTCTTGCAGCCTCGTCCTTGAAGGCGTCCACGGAGCAAAACCACTGGTCAGTTGCCCTGAAGATAATGGGGTTCTTGCAGCGCCAGCAATGCGGATAGGTGTGGCTAATTGTCTGACTCGCGAGGAGAGCGCCGCGCTCGGACAAATCCTGCCAGATGGCGTCGTTTGCCTTTGCGTAGAACATACCCTCGTATTTGCCGGAATCCTTTGTCATGATTCCGCGGTCGTCAACGGGGACAATAATACCGATTTTCGCTTTGCCGCTGTAATCGTACTTCTGGCAGACCATGTAGTCCTCCATGCCGTGTCCGGGAGCCGTGTGGACGCAGCCGGTGCCCGCATCGAGCGTGACGTGGTCGCCGTTTATGACAAGGCTCTCGCGGTCATAGAGCGGGTGCTTTGCGCGCATGAACTCAAATTCCGAACCCTTGAGCTCTGTCAAAACTTCAAAGCTTTCAATGCCCGCAGCCTTCCCGACGGAGCCAAGAAGCTCCTTTGCGAGGATGTATGTTTCACCGTTCGGAGCCTTCGCAAGAACGTAGTCAAGGTTTGCGTTGAGGCTGATGGCAAGGTTCCCGGGAATAGTCCAGGTGGTGGTTGTCCATATAACGAAATATGTGTTCTCGAGCTCTGCAAATTTCGAGAGCTTGCCGAGGTCGTCCGTCACTTTGAATTTCACATAAATGGATTTGCAGTTATCGTCGGCATATTCGATTTCAGCCTCCGCAAGCGCGGTTTCGTCGCTGCAGCACCAGTAAACGGGCTTTTTACCGCGGTAAATGTAGCCCTTCTCATACATCTTGCCGAAAACCTTAACCTCTTCCGCCTCAAAAGCGGGGTCCATGGTGAGATAGGGCTTGTCCCACTCGCCCAAGACGCCGAGGCGCTTAAACTGGTCGCGCTGTATATCTACAAATTTCGCGGCAAAATCACGGCAGGCATTGCGAAATTCGGGAATCGACATATTTTTTCTGTCAAGCTTGTTTTGCTTAATGATGGCGCTTTCGATGGGCATTCCGTGGTTGTCCCAGCCGGGAACATAGGGAGCCTGAAAGCCGGCCATATTTTTATAGCGAACTATGAAATCCTTGAGGCACTTATTCATCGAGGTGCCCATGTGTATGTGTCCGTTTGAAAACGGAGGCCCGTCATGAAGGATAAATCTGGGCTTCCCCTCGTTTCGGGCAATCATCTTGTGGTAAACGTCAATATCGTACCAAGATTTAAGCATATCCGGTTCGCGGGCGGGCAGTGAAGCGCGCATCGCAAAATCGGTCTGCGGAAGGTTGACGGTTTTATTGTAATCCTGTGGCATTTGGCTTTGGCTCCTATCTGAATAAGTGATACCTGATTTTAGCGAAAACAATAATATGTTTTCGGCAAGCTGATTTTTAC
Source organism: uncultured Oscillospiraceae bacterium (assembly GCA_964459785.1). Taxonomy (GTDB): domain Bacteria; phylum Bacillota; class Clostridia; order Oscillospirales; family Oscillospiraceae; genus UBA2658. Next base: position 88,336 of record CAYWNW010000004.1, read on the forward strand.
CGCGCAGAGCTGCCACAGGGGGCAGCACACCTGGCGAAAAACGAAACAATAGTTACGGGGCGCGGCACAGCACTTTGGCGTATTATGCCCCGCCCCGATAATATTAAGCGAAATTATTTCCCGAAACGAAGATTATCGAAGGTGAACTGGCTGGTCGGCGCGCCCGTGTTTCCCGAGGAGAACTGACGTGTGGGCTCCTCAAATCTGCTTACGGGCAGCTCCGTTGTGTCGGTTACCACGCGTCCGATTTCTCTTGAAGCTTCGCCGGAGTCGGCAAGACGCTCGACAGAGCTTTCAATGCTGCGGACAGTGTCCTCAACGGTTTCGGCTGCGGGAGCGGGGCGGGAGATGTCCTCAAGCTTAATTCCCTTCAAATTATCAAGGAAGTCAAGCTGCTTGGAGCAAATCATCCGCATGTTTTCTATGTATTGAGTACTCTCGCGCTTTGCCTCGAGAAGAAGAGCTTCCTCATTGGTGCGCTGATTATAAGCCTCGCGTGTTACACGCTCTGCCTCGGAGCGCGCAGCCGCAAGAATGTCGTCTGCTTTCTTACGGGCTTCGTCCTCAATTTGCAGGCTCAGCTTCTGAACTGAAAGAAGGGTCAGACGCATAGAGTCTTCCGTTGCTCTGTACTCCTCAATCTTATCGACAAGAACTTTCATTTTGCTTTTCAGCACCATGTTTTCCTTAGCGATTGCCGCGTAATCATTTGCGGCCTCGTCCAGAAAATCATCCACGGCACCCATATCGTAGCCGCCGAAGATTGCTTTTTCAAAGGTTTTCTCTCTAAAATTCTGAGGTGTCAGCATATCAAAATCCCTTTCTTTGTTGCGAAGCGCAAAAATCTGTAACGGTTAACGAAACACGTGTCTGACTTAGGCATACTGTGCTTACTTACATGTAAAGGCTGCTGTTTTCGATTTCGTCGATGAGGTCGCCCAAAACATCCATGTTGTACGGGGTGATAATGTAGGTGTTGGCTGCGATTTTTTTAATTTTCCCGTCCAGCGCGTAAGCTATTCCGCTCAAAAAGTCGATAAGGCGGCGCGCCGTGTCCTTGTTTGTCTGTTCAAGGTTCATGACCACGCTGCGTCTTTCACGGAGGTGATCCGCAATTTCCGCGGCTGACTCAAAGCGCTCGGGTTTGACAAGAACGATTTGGGGTGCCGGACCTCCGCCGAGATTTACAACCTTGTCACGCCTTGCGGGTGTGACCGGATGAGAATCGAAATCGGAAAAAGGATTGCGGCGCTCGGAGGGAGCAGCGTATTTTCTTGAACTTTCGGCAGCCGGCACACGAGTTTCTGCCGGAGATTCGGCAAACTCGTCACCGAAATCGTCATATTCATCGCCGCTGTAAGGACGAGTGAGCTTTTTAAGCTCGTCTAACAGACCCATAATTATGACCTTTCTCTTCATGGCGCGCAACGAAAAACAGGGTTTTTAAAGGAGCGCTTTGTATTTGTGCCGCGGCTTGCCGACGAACACATTTCATGAAGCTAAGATTTATTTTTTTATTGGGGAAAATTTTTATCCGTTTAAAATCCGGCAAAAACCTCCGACTCCGATTAGCCTTCGGCCTGCGGATATGTTCGGGCACCAAAAATCGCAGAGCCGACCCGAACCATATTCGAGCCCTCCGCAATGGCTTCCTCAAAATCACCGCTCATGCCCATAGATAAAAATTCCATGCTGACATTATCGTATTTTTTTGCTGAATTGTCAATAAAAAGCTGACGCATACGGGCAAAATAGACCCGATTTTCGCCCGCGGAGTTTGAAATGGGAGGTATTGCCATTATTCCCCGAATTAAAACCGAAGTGAAAGAAGAAGCTTTTTCCAAAAACGCAGAAAGCTCGGTTTCGGTAAGTCCGGATTTTGATTTTTCGTCGCCGATATTTATTTCGAGCAGCAGCTCCTGCCTGATGCCGAGAGCCTTTGCCCGCTCATCGATTAGCGAAAGCAGTTCAAGCGAGTCGACGGACTGAATCAGCTGACAAACTCCGACAATCTGTTTAACCTTGTTTTTCTGCAAATGACCGATGAAATGGAGCGATGAACCGACATAAGCTCCCTGAGCGTTCTTTTCCGTCAGCTCCTGCACGCGATTCTCGCCGCAGACCGATATACCTGCTTTAATCGCCTGTGCAACTCTGTCGGCTGAGTTTGTTTTCGTCGCCGCGACAAGAGTTATCTCCTCGGGTGACCTGCCTGCGGCAAGCGCCGAATTTTCAATTCGGCGTTTTACCGCCGCAACATTTTCGGCTATACTCAACTGATTCATCCCTCATTAAGCTGCTGCGAATTAGCTTCGCCCATTATCTTTCCGTCATAAAGTCCCTTTGTGGTCAAAATTATATCGTTGCCTGACCTCAGGGATGCCGCATCCTGCGAAACAGCGGCCAGGTAATACTCCTCGGTTTCCCATATTATGGTTATGTGTTTCTTTTCCGCCTGCATCCCTGTGAGAGTGTAAACAAACGAGCCGTTCTCGTCAGATAAAACGGACTGTTTGGGGACGCGGATACCTTCGTGCGCGTCAAAAACAATCTCGGCGCTGACACGGCGAACTGAAAGCATTTCGGAGCACGCCTGCGTGCATCGGAAAACTACTGCGCACTCCCCGCCTGACGGCGAGGAAATCGAGATAACTTTTGCCGAAATGAGATTGCTGCTGTATCTGCCGAAATCGAGGGTCGCATATTTTCCCGTTTCAAGCTTTGCGGCATCGCTTTCAGATACGTTTGCCGCAAAAAACCATTCGAAGGGGGATACCATTTTTCCGCGGACATTGTCCGCAAGCTCCTGCGGCGACTGTTCGAGGGTCTGAAGCCTGTCGGGAGTAAGTCCCGCAAGCGCTTCCGGCGTTATGTACTCATATCCGTCGGGCGAGGCGGAAAAGAGCCCCGGCGTAGTCGCCGTTATTTCAGTTGTGTCCGTCAGAGCGCTCTGCTTAAGACTTTCAAGCTGACTGTTGACTAAATTCAGGTCAACCTCCGTCGTGTTTATCTCAGAGTTTTTGATAACAAGCGAGCCGAAGCTTAAGCAGGCCGAGGCCAGAGCCTCCGTGTCATGCCGCGCTGCGGAAGCCGCAAGGGAAATCATTGAGTCCTTAATCGAACCGTCCCTGTCAGAAAGGTTATCTGCAGAACTTATACCGGAAAGAGCCGAAACGATATACTGCTTTTTAAGCTCCAGTTCGCGGATTTCGGCGGCACGCTTAAGCGCCTCTTCACCGGAATAAATAGTCGCTATGGGCTCTCCCACCGAAACCATCTGACCGCTCTCAGCTGAAATGCTAATATACTTTTCATCGCTTTGAATAAGACCTTCCTCACGAACAACAATTCCGGAGGCCACCGCATTTTCTGTCAGTGAAACGAAAACCGCAGGGGCGGTCCGCACATTGTTCGTGGCGCCGCGGACAATATATATGCCCAAATAGGCAAGCAAAGCCCCGAATAAGAGCAGGGACACAAGCTTTGTCAGAGCGTCTGTTCGTTTCATCGCTAAGGCTCCTTTTCGCGTGTTCGGCGGATCTTTACGCGTTTTCCGTTTATTTTATGGAAATATCCAAAGAAACATTTTCGTCCTTTGGATATTTACCGTATTCTGTTCCGTCAAAATAGCCGGATGTGTGCTTTGAGTAAAACCCGCGGGCTATGTATGTTCTTTATCGTCGGCGGGGCGCGTATCGCGCAAATCCACCGAATTTGTGGGTACAATTGTTGAGATGGCGTGCTTATATATCATCTGCTGTCTTCCTTCTGTTTCGAGGATGACAACAAAGCTGTCAAAGCTTCTCACAACGCCTTTCAACTGGAAACCGTTCATCAGAAAAAAAGTCACTGTCTGTTTCTCACGCCTGATTTGATTGAGCAGAGTGTCCTGGATGTTCTGTGTCTTCTGCATAAATAAGCTCCCTCTCAAGGCGGCCAAAAAATTTTGTGTAACACTTGCCGCAGAGCCGTCGGGAGTTTCTGTTCAGCGCTCTTTCTGCAATTTTATCACGAATTGCCGCCCTATTAAAATAGTAATATTGAACAAATCGGAGGCGTAATACCAAGTCGAAATGTTCATAGACTATTTTAATCCGTGCGAGAGCAAATAATTTGTCGAAAACTGTCGACCAAAATCAAAATCTGGGGCGATTTTCCATAAAATCCAGCCGATATTTTCCTTGCGACGCAGCCAGGTCAGCTGCCGTTTGGCATATCGTCGGCTTTCTCGCTTTATTATCTCAAGCGCCTCGTTTTCGCTTATCTCGCCGCGAAGCGCCATAGCCGCTTCTTTGTATCCGATGGCCTGCATCGCGGTGCATTTTTCCGGAACACCGCTCTTTAAAAGCGCGCGTACCTCGTCAAAAAGACCCGAATCAGCCATGAGCTCCGCCCGCTTATCGATACGGGCGTATAAATCCGCTCTGTCTTCAAAAGAGAGGGCAATTTCGGCGGCATCATAGCGCGGAGGGAGCTTCCGCGTTTCATCATCGTGCTGCGTTATGGTTTTACCGCTTGTGTAATAGACCTCCAGCGCGCGGACAATACGGTTTTTGTCAGAGGGGTAGAGCTTCTTTGCCCGCTCGGGATCAAACGCTCCGAGCTCCTCCAGCATTTTCTCGCCACCGACTGAATCGTACCTTGCGCTAAGTTCAAGGCGCAGGGCTTCGTCCGACGAATCCTCTCCGAAATCGCGGCCCGCAATGAGGGAATCAATATAAAGCCCTGTTCCTCCGACAATAATCGGGAGCTTGCCGCGTTTTAAAATGTCCTGAACGCAGACATCCGCCTGATTGACATATCTGGCAACGCTGTAATTTTCATAAGGCTCGGCAACATCAAGCATGTGGTGCGGAACTCCCTGCATTTCCTCAAGGGTTACCTTTGCCGTGCCGATGTCCATACGGCGGTAAACCTGCATGGAGTCGGCGGAAACAATCTCTCCGTCAAGCTCTTTGGCAAGCGCAACGCCGAGAGCCGTTTTTCCGGTTGCCGTCGGCCCTGTTATAACCGCAATTTTTTGGGCGAAAAATTCCATCGCTTCACCGCCGTCAGTTTAATATCTTGGAGTATGGGCGATTTTAATCATACTATGCGCGAAAATTCCTTGTCGAGCTGCTTTTTTGTGAGCGTTATGGCGACAGGTCTGCCGTGAGGGCAATACTTCACCCTGCCCGAGACGACCTCCTCAGCGATTTTCAAAAGTTCAGAATTATCGGAGCTCCAGCCAGCCTTGATTGCCGCCTTGCAGGCGATGGTGTGGAGAATATCGTCAACGGTGTCCGCGTGAGAAACCTTTGTACCGCGCTTTAGCTTGTCGCAGATTTCCTCAATCATGGGGGCAGCGTCCGCCGCGTCAGTTTCCGCGGGGACCGCGCGCAAAATCACGCTGTCCGCGCCGTAAGGTTCAATTTCAAAGCCGAGCTTTGTGAGGGCTTCCGAGTTTCTCTCGATAAGCTCGATTTCATCCTGCGGCAGCTTGAGAATAATCGGAATAAGCAGGGCTTGGGACATTATTTCGTGCCCCTGCTTTTTCAGAGCATCGAAAATCATGCGCTCGTGCGCGGCATGCTTGTCTATAAGCACGATTTCACCGTTTTTCTCGATGATAATATAGGTCTTCATGGCTTCGCCCACAAGGCGATAATCGTCGTGGGTATCGGGGAGCCTTTCGTGAGGGCTGCCGGTTAAAGACGGTGAAGGGGCCTCTTTTTCTTCGTGCACAAATGACGTTTGCACGGGAGCTTTTTCCGTAAAGCTCTGCGAGAATCCGTAAGGAGTTTGACCCTCGCGAACCGAAGTGCCCGAGCTTGAGGGGGAGGCAGTCCTGTTCCAGATTACGGTTCCGCGGTCACTGGAGGGCACGGACACGGAGGGACTGTCCGCCTTATGGGTAACCGAGGCAGCCGCGCTCTTGGGGGCTTCGGTATATTTCCCACGGAACTCGTCCGAACTCATGGTTTTGAAAAAGTCCTTTTTCGGGGAGGCGACAGCCCGTGTTGAGGGGGAAAGCGAAATTTCCGCGGTGTTGCGCTCGCCTTCCAATGCGGAGAGCGCGGCGTAATAGACCGCATCGTAAACCCGTTTTTCGTCGCGGAACTTGACCTCAGTTTTCGCGGGGTGCACGTTAACGTCCACCTGCGCGGTGCTGATTCCGAGATATATAACGCAGGCGGGGTAACGCCCCGTAAGCAGTGTGTTTCTGTAAGCTTGTTCGACGGCGGCCTGTAAAAGCTGCGACTTAATGCAGCGCCCGTTGCAGAAGAAGAACTGTTTGAGCCTGTTTCCGTGACCCGCTTTCGGCGAGCCTACAAAGCCCGTTACCGAGATTCCCTCGTTGTCAGACTCGCACTCAAGAAGCTCCTTTGCAGTGTCCCTGCCGAGAAGACTGTAGGTGCAGGAACCGATTTTCCCGTCCCCGGGGGAGAAAAATTCCTCGGCGCCGTCCTTAATAAGACGGACGGATACCTCGGGACGCCCCAGAGCGCAGCGCAGAGCTAGCGAAACGCAGGCGGAGCTCTCCGCCCTGTCTGTTTTCATAAATTTCAGTCTCGCGGGGGTGTTGAAAAAGAGGTCGCGTACAATCATGGTTGTGCCCTCGGGACAGCCATGAGGGGTCATTTCAAGGATATTCCCCGCCTCAAGCAAAACCCGAGTTCCGGTGTCTGTGCCCTTTTTTCGAGTGATAAGCTCAACACGTGAAACTGCGGCGATTGCCGCGAGAGCCTCGCCGCGAAAGCCCATGGTGCCGATGGCCTCAAGCCCGCGCTCGTCGCGCAGTTTGCTTGTCGCATGGCGGAGAAAGCAAAGTCCCGCGTCCTCGGGCAGCATGCCGACGCCGTCGTCCGTAACGCGGATATAGGTCATTCCGCCATCCTTGAGTTCGATTGTTATATTTGAAGCGCCCGCGTCAAAGGAGTTTTCCAGAAGCTCTTTGATTACGGAAGCGGGGCGCTCAACTACTTCGCCCGCCGCGATAAGGTCGGCAACGTGCGAGGAGAGTATGTTAATTTCGGACATGGCGCTTGTCCTTTCTATGATTCGACATACGAAGATACCAAAACCCATTATACATGAAAAAGATTGAAAATGCCACAATAAAATGGTATCATCAATGGAAACCCTGTATTGTAATTCTGACGATGACAACATGAACCGACAGTGACGGCGGCTGTCATCTTTTAATGATTGGAACAAAAAACATGAGCATAAAGCGAAAAGAAATTCCCTCGGAAGAAATTGAAAAACAGCTTGCAATCTGTACCGAGCTGCGGCAGAGCTTTGAAGGCGCAGTTCCTTTGGCGCTGGTTGACACTTACGGCTGCCAGCAAAACGAAGAGGACAGCGAAAAAATTCGCGGGTACCTTGTCGAAATGGGCTATGAGATGACCGAGGACGAATTCGAGGCGGATGTTGTTATCCTCAATACCTGCGCCGTGCGTGAACACGCGGAGATGCGGGTTTTCGGGAACCTCGGAGCTCTTACCCATACGAAAAAGAAAAACCCAAACCAGATGATTGCTGTTTGCGGTTGCATGGTTCAGCAGGAGCATGTAGTCGAGAAAATCAAAAAATCCTTCCGCCATGTCGATTTGGTTTTCGGACCTGACGAACTTTGGCGCTTTCCGGAGCTACTTTACTCCGCAATGTCAAGGAAAAAGCGCGTTTTTGCCCCCGGAAGCGGCGACGGCAGAGTTGCCGAGGGACTTCCGCACCTGCGCTCGGACAAGGTTCGAGCCTGGCTTTCAATAATGAACGGCTGTAACAATTTCTGCACCTATTGCATAGTACCGTACACGCGTTTTCGCGAGAGATCAAGACTGCCCGAAGAAATTGTAAAAGAAGCTAGGCAGCTTGTCGCCGAGGGTTACAAGGAAATTACCCTGCTGGGACAGAACGTCAATTCCTACGGGCGTGACCTTGAGGAAAAGGTCAGCTTCGCCGAGCTTATCCGAATGGTCAACGACATTGAGGGCGATTTTATCATCCGCTTTATGACAAGCCACCCGAAAGACGCGACGCAGGAGCTCTTTGAGGCAATGCGCGACTGCGAAAAATGCGAAAAGCACCTGCACCTTCCTCTCCAGTCGGGAAGCGACAGGATTCTCAAGGCGATGAACAGGTACTACGATTCCGAGAAATACCTTGCCCAAGTGGAAAAGGTGCGAAGCTTCATTCCCGACATTGTTTTGACGACTGACATAATTGTCGGTTTTCCCAACGAAACGGACGAGGATTTTGAGGACACTCTGCGGCTTATTGAAAAGGTCAAATTCGACGCGATGTTTACCTTCATCTATTCAAAGCGCGTCGGCACCCCCGCGGCGGAAATGCCCGACCCCTTTACCCGCGAGGAAAAACAGCGGCATTTTGACAGGCTTATTGAAGCCCAAAACGCGATTTCGGAAGAAAAGCACAGGGAATATATCGGCAAAACGGTTCGGGTGCTGGTTGACGGCAGGGACAAGGAAGAGGGCGTTCTGACTGCCCGTACAAACGGGGGAAGGCTTGTCCGCATTTGCGGAGACGAGGGACTTATAGGCTGCTTCGTAAACGCAAAAATTACCGACTGCAACACCTGGGCGCTCAAGGGTGAAATTATTTAGGTACCGCAAGGCGGATAATACCATTCGGAGGAATAGTCATGGCAGAGCTCACGCCCATGAAGCGGCAATACAACGAAATAAAATCTCAGTATTCGGACTGCCTGCTGTTTTTCAGACTGGGTGATTTCTACGAAATGTTCGATGAGGACGCCATTACCGCGTCGAGGGAGCTGGAGCTCGCGCTTACGACCCGCGACAGGAATGTGGAAAATCCCGACGAGCGCACGCCGATGTGCGGAGTGCCTTACCACAGCTGCGAGGCTTATATAGCTCGCCTTATTGCCAAGGGCTACAAGGTCGCAATCTGCGAGCAGACTGAAGACCCCGCTCTTGCCAAGGGGCTTGTCAGCCGTGATGTTATAAGGATTATAACGCCCGGTACGGTTACGGAAAGCTCCATGCTTGAGGAGGGGCGCTCAAACTATGTCTGCTCCGTTTTTCTTGACAGCACGGCGGGAGCCGCCGCCTTCTGCGACGTTTCGACGGGAGAATTCTGCGTTGCGGGCTTCGGAAAAGCGCCTTTAACCCATCTTCAAAACGAGCTTTCCCGTTTTATGCCGCGCGAGGCGGTTTTAAGTGCGGGCGCTTTGGAAAACGCCGAGCTTTGTGCGTTTCTCAGTAAAAAGCTCGACTGCCTCATAGAAAACGGGGACGGACGTTTTGATTACATGCAAAGTGCCGCCAGAACCTGCGAACAGTTTAACTCGGCAAATGTTGACAGTCTGGGACTTACAGACGACAACGCGGCGGTCTGCGCCGTCGGAGGCCTTCTAAGCTATATTATCGAAACTCAAAAGACCGATTTAAGCCATATTAATACTCTGGACGTCTTCACGAAGGGGCGTTTTATGGAGCTTGACTATACAACGCGCCGCAACCTTGAGCTGACCGAGAATCTCCGCACGGGAGAGAAAAAGGGCAGTCTTTTGTGGGTGTTGGATAAAACAAAAACTCCGATGGGCGGGAGGCTTTTAAGAACGTGGGTCGAGCGCCCGCTCCTTTCTCCTGTCGCGATAAAGCGCCGCCTGACTGCGGTGCAGGAACTCTATGCGGATAATGTCTCCAGAGGCGAAATTATTCAAATTCTTCGCGACATTGGCGATATTACACGGCTTATCGGCAGAACTGTTTATGCAACGGCAAACGGACGGGATCTGCTCGCGCTCGGTAATTACTGCGCAGCGCTGCCCGAGCTTGTAAAGCACTTAAACGGCAAGCAGAGCCTTATGCTGCGGCAAATTTCCGAAACTGACCCTGTAAAGCAGATACCGGAGCTGATTGCGCGGGCAATCTGCGATGAGCCGCCTTTTTCCGTCCGCGAGGGCGGAATACTCCGCGAGGGTTTTTCCGAGGAAGTTGACAATCTGCGGAATGTCCGTGACAACGGCGCACAGATGGTTTCCATGCTTGAGGCGCGGGAGCGGGAGCAAACGGGAATTAAAAAACTGAAGGTAGGCTACAACCGCGTTTTCGGCTATTATATCGACATTCCCAGAGCTTTTTCCGAAAATGTGCCCGAAACCTACATAAGAAAGCAGACGCTCTCGACGAGCGAACGCTTTTTTACCGAGGAGCTTAAGGAACTTGAAAATACGTTAATCACGGCGCGTGACAGACTCGCGGACATCGAATTTCGGTTTTTCGAGGAACTGAGACTAAGGGTTGCCGCCGAGGTAACGCGTATTCAGGCGATAGCAGATGCGATAGCCGAACTTGACGCGCTTTGCTCGCTTGCAGAGGTCGCTGTCAGAAACGGCTACACCATGCCGGAAATTGACCTTTCGGGGGCACTTTCCGTCACAAGCGGCCGCCACCCCGTTGTTGAACAGACACAACGCGACATTCTCTTTGTTCCGAACGACACAAACATGAACTGCTCCGACGAGCGCGTTGCGATAATAACAGGTCCGAATATGGCAGGAAAATCCACCTATATGCGCCAGAGCGCTCTGATTGTACTCATGGCTCAGATGGGCAGCTTTGTGCCGGCAAAAAGCGCCGTAATCGGAATTGTGGACAGAGTGTTTACTCGCATCGGAGCCTCAGACGATTTGGCGGGCGGGAAGAGCACCTTTATGGTGGAGATGATTGAGGTTGCCGACATTTTGAAATTCGCGACAAGCTCGAGCCTTCTCATTTTGGACGAAATCGGCAGAGGAACCTCCACCTACGACGGCATGGCGATTGCGAGGGCTGTTCTCGAATTCTGCGCAGATAAAAAGAAGCTGGGTGCAAAAACAATGTTTGCAACGCATTACCACGAGCTTTCCGCGCTTGAGGGAGAGCTGGAGGGCGTACACAACTATAACATCAGCGCGAAAAAGCGCGGAGGCGATCTCATTTTCCTGCGCAAAATTGTCCGCGGCGCTGCGGACGACAGCTACGGTATTGAGGTTGCCAAGCTTGCCGGAGTGCCCGACGCGGTTATTTCTAAGGCGAAGCTTTGCCTTGCCGAGCTTGAGGGCACCGCTCATACGAGCAGAGCTGCCGTGACGCAAGATGACGCGCAAATAAGCTTTTCCGACTGCGGGTCAAACGAAATAATAGGCAGAATCAAGGACACAAATCTAGACACTCTTACACCGATTGAGGCGATGAACCTGCTTTACGAACTGAAAAAGAAGGTGGATGCCTGATGAAAATAGTTATTACCGGGTTTTCGGATACAATGACAAAACCGCAGCGCACGGCGGGCTATATCTATCTGCCGTTTTATATTGTGGTTCTCCCGCTTTTTGTAGTAATGCTTTCCGAACTTTCACCCGAAAACTACAATGACCTGACGGCAAACGCGGTTTATTACGGAATAGGACTATTATTTTGCCTTATCCCAATGCGCAGTTACTTGAGAAGTGCTTATGATGCACTGCTTGATAATCTCGGAGCGAATATCGCTGCTTTGGCCTTTGGGTATATCATGAATATCCTTATGGGTTACCTTGCAACGGGACTTATCTTTACAATTATGGGGGATAAGATAACGAGTCTAAACAGTCAGCTTTCAGCCTTTGAAAGCTCGCGCGGAGTGATTGCAATGGCGGTTTTTGTGGCTCCCGTCATTGAAGAGGTTCTGTTTCGCGGTGTGGTTTTCGGCGCGCTTGCCCCAAAGCACCGCAGACTTGCTTTTATTGTGTCAATCGGACTATTTGCTTTCTACAATGTCTGGCAGTTTGCACTCGCGGCTATGAATCTGACGGTGTTCGTTTACATGATTGCGTATATCCCGCTGGGATATGTACTGGCGTGGGCCTACGAAAAGACAAACTGTATTTGGGTTTCGATACTGCTGCACATACTGATTAACGCATTGTCGCTGCTCGTTATAAACTGACAGAAACGATTTATGACGGAAAAGCTTGCTTTATTTCATCTTATCGACATATTTTGTTGAATTTCTCAAGAATCGGTGATAATATTTCTTTTGAACGGAGTAGGATTTCTGTTGGTACGCTTGAGGAGGTTGCAATGCTGCGTAAAGGCTGGCTGGCAAAGGAACTGCGCGCACAAGTACTCGATATCAGGTACTATAACCGCTACGGCAAGCAAAACATGGTTCAAAGGAACATTGGGGCGCTTAAGGTTTTGAGCACCGGGGATCTGATTATTTCCATCATATTTTTTGCGGTAAACCCATTTATAACAGGTTTTACTTTAACATGGCACTATTGGCTCCTTATCCCGAGCTTTTTTGCATTTTCCATGTTTGCTTTTCTTTATGGGGAAAAGGAACAGAAAAGCTATTTCGTTGTTCACTCGGCGGTAATCCTGTTCAGCTGCTTAATTGTAGCTCTTATTGCAAACATAGGGATATTTTCAGATCCAAAACGACCGGATTCCTTGATGTGCTTTTTAATTGTTTTGATGCCGCTGTTCTTTTCGGTTGAGACATGGGTGATTGCGACCATAGTCATATTGGGCGGTTCGGGTTACTGCATACTTGCTTATATTTACAAAGACCCCTCCGTTGCCCAAAACGATATATTTACGATTGTTTTAAGTACGGCGCTTTCCATGCTCGTGCTGGCATATACCGCAAGGCTGCGTGCTATCAGCTTTATTGCAATAGAAAAGTACAAAAAACTGAGCAGAACAGACCTCTTGACAGGAATTTTAAACAAGCGCAGCTTTGAGCTGTGGTGCCAGAGGCTGATTGATGAATGCGAAAGCCCCGACCCCTGTGCTCTGGCAATATTCGATATAGACAATTTCAAGCAGGTAAACGACACCTTGGGACATATAGTCGGCGATAAAGTCTTGGAAATAGTCGGGCGGACGCTCTCTGCGGTTTTTGGCGCGGACGGTCTTGTCGGACGGATAGGCGGAGATGAATTCAGCGCCTTTGTCTATACTCGCGGCGGCTGTGATATGCTCGCCAGAAGAGCTGAAAATGTCGTTGCTGAGGTTAGAGAGCGCTCAAAAAAAGAGCTTAAAATCGATGTGTCGATAAGTATGGGAATATCGGCAAAGATAGGCGGCCGGATAAATTACATGGAAATGTATTTTGATGCGGACATGGCTTTGTATGAGTTTAAGCGTTCTGCTCTTAAGGAGAGCTGCAAGATTTCGGTATAGAAGAAAAGAAAAAAGACCCGAAAGCGTTTATTACGCTTTCGGGTCGTTTAATTATCTTTAATATGCGACGCCCCAGATTATCATTTTTTGCGCAGGCTTACCGCAGACGGGGCAGGTGTCAAAGAGATGCTCCTGCTCAAGCGGCATGCAGCGGCTCGAAACGCCGGCCTTTTCCTTCATTGCAAGCTCGCACTCAAGATCTCCGCACCACATGGTTTTTATAAAGCCGCCGCCGTTTTCCACAATATTTTTAACTTCTTCAACGGAAGAGGCGGTAAAGCTGTGTTCCTCGAGATTTTTCTTCGCCTTGGCGAACAGTCCCTTGTGAATTTCCTCAAGAAGCGCTGAAACTCTTGCTTCGAGCTCGGTGAGCGCAACGGTAATCTTCTCTCCGCTGTCGCGGCGCACACACACGCAGTGACCGGCTTCAATGTCCTTCGGCCCGATTTCGACACGCAGGGGAACACCCTTCATCTCATACTCGGCAAATTTCCAGCCGGGAGAATTCTCGGAAAAGTCGCCCTTTACGCGAAGACCTGCAGCCTTAAGACGCCCGACAAGCTCCTGCGCCTTTTCGACAACGCCCTCCTTGTGCTGCGCGATGGGGAGAACGATTACCTGAATGGGGGCTATTTTCGGAGGGAGAACAAGACCGTTGTTGTCGCCGTGTGTCATGATAATTCCGCCGATTATGCGGGTCGAAAGACCCCAGGAGGTCTGGTGAGGGTTTGTTGGTTTATTTTCCTTGTCGGTAAAGGAAATATCAAAGGCCTCAGCGAACCCTGTGCCGAAATAGTGGCTGGTGCCGCTTTGAAGCGCCTTGCGGTCGTGCATCATGCACTCAATCGTGTAGGTGCGCACAGCGCCCGCAAACTTTTCCTTGTCGGTTTTGCAGCCCCTGACGACGGGCATGGCAAGCACGTTTTCGCACAAATCGGCGTAGGTTTCAAGCTGCTGCTCGGTTTCGGCAATAGCCTCCTCGGCGGTCGCGTGAAGGGTGTGACCCTCCTGCCAGAGAAACTCGCGGTGGCGCAGGAAGGGGCGGGTGGTCTTTTCCCAGCGAAGCACGCTGCACCACTGGTTATATAAAAGCGGCAGGTCGCGCCAGGAATGGACTATGTTGTGCCAGTGGTCGCAGAAAAGTGTTTCGGAGGTGGGGCGTATGCAGAGCTTTTCTTCAAGCTCCTCGCTGCCACCAAGAGTTACCCAGGCGCATTCGGGTGCAAAGCCCACAACGTGGTCCTTTTCCTTTTGAAGGAGGGATTCGGGTATCAGCATGGGCATATATACGTTCTGGTGCTCAGTTTCCTTGAAACGCCTGTCAAGCTCAGCCTGAATGTTTTCCCAAATTGCATAACCGTAGGGGCGCAAAATGAACATCCCCTTGACGCTGGAGTATTCGATAAGCTCGGCCTTTTTGCACACGTCCGTGTACCACTTTGCGAAGTCGACCTCCATATCGGTTATTTGCTCGACTTTTTTATCCGTTGCCATGATTTATAATCAATCCTTTCGAATGAGTTCATGCCTTTGCGGGGGAGCTAGCTTAAACCGCGTATTTGCGTACAAAGCCCGAAAACCCCATGTCATCCTGCAATTTTATTAAAAATAACCCTGCTTGTCAAGAACAACAGTGCAGTTGCTGCCGTATTATGGATTGACTTTCATAATAACGGAGGCTGGTGCGGGTGGGCGCTTTTGCAAAGTTTTATTTTCGGCCCTCAAAGGGTGAAAAAATACACACGGTGGTTACACCGAAGGAAGACGAGAGCGGCGGAATATACGGAAAGGTTGCGGACGGAGAGCGGGCAATTAAGGGTGCGCTTGTTCTGCTTTTTGAAACGCAGGGGCAGGATACGGCAAAGCTATTTGCCACGGCTTTTACTGACGAGGAGGGAGATTTTGCTTTTGGGCCGCTTCAAGCGGGGGAGCTTTATCTCATCAAGGTGTATAAGGACAGCCTTAAGCTCCGCGAGCTGGAGATAACAGTCTAGGGCGAATTTCGGTAAGAAAAAGGGCAATCCGTTTTCGGATTGTCCTTTGAGCATATTATTTAAGCCCGCGTTCGCGTTTAATCGCCCTTATGTCCCTGCCTGTGAAGTTTAAGGCAATATACTCGCCCTCAAGCCTCGAAACTATCTGCGGGGTATAACGGCGGCGTAGCTCGTCCTCGCTCAGATTTGTGGTTATAATGGTTTTGCCGCCGCTTATAAGGCGCCCGTTCACAAGCGTATAAAGCGCGCTTTGGGTGAAGCTCGTGGTCATCTCCGTGCCGAAATCGTCCAAAATCAGCAGCTCGCAGTCCATGTAACGTCTGATTCGGGAGGCGATTTCTGCCGCACCTTCGCCGCCGCGGTCGAATTTTTGGAGCTCAAAGGCTTCCATTACCGAAACCGCCGTATCGTAAACCACCGAAAAGCCCTTTTCGGAAACCACCTTCGCGATGGAGGCGGCAAGGAAGGTCTTGCCGAGCCCCGTGCCGCCGCGGAAAAGGAGATTGACGGACGAGGGCTTGAAATCGGCGGCATAATCGCGGCAGATATTGAAGGCGTAGGACATCATTGCCTTCGGAGAGCCGCCCCACGCGGGATCGTAAATATCGTCATAATAGCTGAGATCAAAGGACTCAAAGCACTGCCCTGAAATGTTGAGCATTTGGCTCAGTTCACGGGTGGCCTCGGTCTGGTAGAGGGCTTTTAGACAGGAGCAGGGCTTGCCCAGGACATAGCCGCTGTCGCGGCAGAGGGGACAGTCGAAGATTTCGTCTGTGTAGTCCTCGGGATAGCCGCCCGCTTTTAAAAGCTCGGAGCGTCTTTCAAGCAGCGCTTCACATTTTTCTTTGACCTGCGCGACATGTTCTCCCGCGTCGGAGCATTTATTCAAAGCGGCGGCGGCGATGCCGGCCATGAGCCCAGTTATCTCCGCTTCAATTTCGGCGATGGCGGGAATGCGGGCAAAAACCTCGGCTCTCCTGCGGCCTTGCTCGGCGGAGTTGTTGTTTTTTCTCTCGGCGAGTATATCTCTGACTTTTGCCAGAATTTTACCGTCGTATGCCATAGTTTCACCTCAAAATCAGCCGTTTTTGACCTTTTCCCAAATCTTTTTCATGCGCTCCGTTTCAGGCTGCGCCGAGCTTTGAGCGACAACTTGTCCCCCCTGACGGACGGCGGAACCGACTGCCACACCCTGATGTTTATCTCCGTTTGTAATCTCCTGCGCTGTGTGGAGCTTCTTGCCGTGCCAGCTCTGAAGAATCGAATCCATGTACTTCCAGGCGAGATTTCCGGTTTTGACTATGGTTTTATCATAGGCAAGGGCGATGGCTTCCAGATCAAAGCCCATATCTATCCAAGTCTCAACATATTTGCGCTCGGTGGCGCTGAAATTGCGTCCGCTGATTTGGAGCAGACGCTTAATGTCCGCCATTTCGCCGCTTCGAGCCCGTTTTTGCAGAAGAAAATTCTCGGCGCGCTCAAGAGTCAGGATTTCGCGGTTATACCAGACGTAGGCTTCCTTTTCTATGGTGCGCATGGACGGGAGCTTTCCCTGACCGAGATGTTCGCGGGTCTCCTCGACACAATGGTTAATCAGAAGAAAAATAACCTCTGTCGGCAGACGCAGAAAATCGTAAATTCCGAAGAGCGTTTTAAGGTCCGCGCCTGTCAAAAGATGACCCATTATTCGCTGAGTTTCTTCAACGATAGCTTTAAATTCACTGTTCCCGCAGGTTCTGGCTGCTATATCCTGCGCCGTATATTCGGGCAGCTCATCCGCTGACAACGGAACAGGCTTTTTATTTTCGCCTGTCTTAAAAAGTCCCAATTCGCAGAGAGTGCTTATTGCCTTGAGAATCTCGGCCTCGGTTCGCTTGAGCGCCGCCGCGGCGCTCTGTGAGGAAAAGCCGCCTCCGTTGCGCAAAGCGTAAAGGTAAAGCAAAGTCGCGGTTCCATCGCCTGAAGCTATGAGCCTGTCCGCGTCGGCGCTCGGAAGGGCGAGATTATGTTCCACCGAAAGCGTGTATTTTTTGTCTTCCATAAGCCCCTCCTTACCGCGATTTCTTGAGAAACACATTATAACATTATTTTTGACTTGTAGCAATACATCCGTTTATGTTATAATACACGGGTAAAGAATTATTTCAATTAAAATACTTTGGCGAAAATTGTCGGAAATTCACAAACGCGTCACAACGATGCTTTGCGGCAGTGGTATAATGACTGCAAGCGAACATTATAAAACGCATACGCCGACCTGTCGGCACGCGATTGATTAAACCTTGATTGAAGCAAGCAGAATAATAAAGAGGTGAAAGACGAAATGCTGAAAGATGTCACTATAGAAATTGCGGGGCGAGATTATCAGATCAAGACGGACGAGGATACGGAATACGTTCGCGAGCTTGCAAACTTTGTAACCGTTAAGATTCTCGAAATTAAAAGGGACTCGGGAGCCTCCGCGCTTGACTGCGCAACAATGGCGGCGCTCGACATGGCTGACCGTTACCTCAAGGAGCTGCAGAAAAAGGAAAAAGCCTCAAAAAGGAGAACGGGCGCAAGTGAAAGCGAACCACCCACGCTTCTGTAAAGTCAGCTAAACCCGAAAGGCAAAACTATGTTGGAACTTTTATCACCTGCCGGCTCGCCGGAGGCGGTTGTCGCCGCCGTTCAGAGCGGGGCAGATGCAATTTATATGGGCTTCGGTGAGCATAACGCGCGCCGCGGCGCAAAAAACTTCACGGACGAGGAATTTGATTCCGCCGTCCGCTATTGCCGTATGCGAGGCTGCAAGGTATATGTAACGCTCAACACCCTCGTAAGCGACAGGGAAATACCCGATGTCGTCAGACTTGCGGGACATGCCTGCGAAGTCGGCGCGGACGCAATCCTGGTTCAGGATTTGGGGCTTGCCCGCGTGCTCAAGTGTGCCGTGCCCGAAATGCCCTTGCATGCGAGCACGCAGATGAGTATTCATAATCTTGCGGGAGTAGAGGCCGCCGCCGAAATGGGGCTCACCCGCGCGGTTTTGGCAAGAGAGCTTACCTTAGAGCAAATCGCCCTTATTGCCGAAAGGTCACCCATAGAAATCGAAATATTCGCTCACGGCGCACTGTGCTTCTGCCACTCGGGACAGTGCTATATGAGCGCACTTATCGGCAGGCGCAGCGGGAATCGCGGCGCCTGTGCTCAGCCCTGCAGGCTTCAATACAGTCTGGGCGGAAGAATGGATAACTACCCTTTGAGCCTCAAGGATAATTGCCTCGTTTCATATTTGAAGGAGCTTGAACGGGCGGGCGTGAGCTGTATGAAAATTGAGGGGCGGATGAAACGCCCCGAGTATTCGTCCATAGTAACGGGAATCTATTCCCGCGCGATTCGCGACGGACTTGAGCCCTCCGAGCTTGAAATGCGGCAGCTCGAAATGGCCTTTTCCAGACAGGGCTTTACCGACGGGTACTTAACGGGGGAAAAGGGCGCTTCGATGTTCGGAGTGCGCGAGGAGCGGGACAGCGAAGTGAATAAGCTCTATAACGCCGCGAGAAGAGACTATGCAAATTCCGAAACCCGCCGCGTTCCGGTGAGATTTTACACAATAATCAAGGCGGGAGCAAAGTCAAAATTCGCGGTTGAGGATAATGACGGAAACAAGGTTATAAAAGAGGGACCGATTCCGCAGGCGGCTGCAAATCAGGCGCTTACCAAGCAGACCCTTTACGACCAGTTTTATAAAACCGGCGGAACACCTTACCTTTGCACCGATGTTTCGACAGTGCTGGACGAGGGACTTTTCCTTCCGGTATCCGGAATTAACGAAATGCGAAGACTGCTTCTGGACGAGCTTTCGGAAGCGAGAAAGAATCCCCCCGCGAGAAAGCTGGGGAAACTTCCGAAAACTCCCGCGAACGTCAAGATTCTGGGAGGACCGAAGACCATTTTCCAAATCGGCACGGCTGAACAGCTGACGCAGAAGCTTGCCGAGGCAAAGCCCGATTATCTCTATGTGCCGCTTGCCATACTGGCCGAGAATCCCACGGCCGTGCTGCCCTTTGCTGAAAAGGGCGCGCTTCCCGTCGCGGTGCTGCCGCGCGTTATTACTGACACGCAGGCGCCGGAAATTGCCGAAATGCTCGTGCGGGTTAAGGCGATGGGCGTTAGTGATGTTCTCTTGGGCAACATGGGAAATGTAAAATACGCTAAGCTCGCTTCGATGAACGTAAGAGGCGATTTTGGACTTAATGTTTATAACTCGGATACGCTTCAGGTGCTCAATGCGGCGGGCTTCTTGTCCGCAACCGCCTCTTTTGAGCTTCGCATGAGCCAGATTCGTGACCTCAGTAAGCCCATAAACACGGAGCTTATCGCTTACGGAAGGCTGCCGCTCATGGTCAGCGACCAGTGCATTATTAAAAACAGTGCGGGATCCTGCAATTGCCAGAATGCGGTGACACTGTCCGACAGGACGGGACAGCTTTTCCCAGTTGTCAAGGAATTCGGCTGCCGAAATGTCATTCTTAACGCCCACAAGCTGTTTCTGGCGGACAGGCTGCGCGATATTGAAAGCAGCGGAGTTTGGGCAATGAGGCTTATGTTCACAAATGAAGGGCCTGAGGAGTGCGTAAGAATTGCCGAGAGCTACGCCGGCAAAACGCAGTATGTTCCCAACGGGCTGACAAGAGGACTTTATTACCGAGGCGTTGAATAGTAAGGGCAAAGGATATTTATGGGTATTGTACTGGCTTCGGCTTCTCCGAGAAGACGTGAACTTCTCTCAATGCTGAACGTTAAGGATTTTAGGGTTATTCCCGCCGCCGGCGAGGAGCTTATCGAAAAGGGCAAATCTCCGAGCGAAACCGTCTGTGCGCTCTCAAGAGCGAAAGCAGAAGAGGTGTCAAAGCTCTGTGAGCCTTCGGATATTGTTATTGCCGCCGATACAATTGTCGTGCTGGACGGCGATATTCTGGGAAAGCCCATCGACAGGCGCGATGCTTTTCGGATGCTCACGCTTCTTTCGGGAAGAGAGCATGAGGTTTTCACGGGAGTGACAATAATGCAGGGAGGCAGCGCGTTTTCTGAATTTGAGAGGACGCTTGTTCGTTTTCGAGCGCTTAACGAGAGGGAGAAAGAGGCGTACATTCAAACAGGGGAGCCGATGGATAAAGCCGGTTCCTACGGGGCACAGGGGATAGGCTCGTTATTCATCGAGGGTATCGAGGGAGATTTCTTTAACGTAATGGGGCTGCCGCTGTGCAGACTGTCAAAAATGCTTGAAAAATTGGGCGTGATATTGATTTGAATAAGTTTAAAGATTTTATTAAGAAAAACGGAATACGGCTCGGAATCGTTGTCGTCGTTGTCGCGCTGATTTCCGGCTTGGCGGCGAGCGCCTCAAAAAACAATGTCGGGGCAGCGGAAAACGCCGCGGCTTCGCTGACAATTCCCGTAAAGCAGGGCGGAACGGGCTTTGTGGCGTGGCTCGAGGGTATTTACGGATATATGTTCAAATATGACTCACTGGCAGCGGAAAATGAGGAGCTTAAGGTTCAGCTTGCCGAGGCGGAGATTGAACTGCGCGAAGCTGAAAATGCAAAAAACGAAAATGAGCGCCTTCGCGAGCTGCTGAATTTGCGCGAGAAGCACAAGGACTTCGTCTTTGAATCGGCTAATATCATAGACCGCCCGGCCTCTAACTGGAGCGAAACCTACACTATCAGCAAGGGCGAGGAATCGGGCATCGTGGTGGGCAACTGTGTTATCGACAGCAGCTATAACCTCGTCGGACAGGTCATAGAGGTCGGATCGGGTTGGGCGACGGTGCGCTCCGTAATCGACGCCGATATGCGCGTCGGCGCGCTTGTGGGCGAGGGCGGAAACGCCGCCATGATTGTCGGAGATTTTGCGCTTATGCAGAGCGGCGAGACAAAGCTCACCTACCTTACTCAGGAAACACAGGTTTTAGAGGGCGACGTTCTTATCACCTCCGGCAAGGGAGGAGCCTTCCCGAGAGGGCTCTCCATCGGAACGGTAAGTTCTGTTAAAACCGAGGCGGGCGGTCAGGTGGAGTACGCAACCGTTACTCCGTCCAGTGAGCTCGGGGCGCTGTCTGAGGTTTTTGTAATCAAGGCCTTTGACGTTGTGGAATAACTAAATGCCAAGTCGTTTTGGAGGCGCGGAATGCTGCTTGACACGATAAACATTGTAAAAATTCGAAAAGCAATAGTCTATTTCGGCCTTATGCTGGCAGTGCTTTTCGTTCAGAATATTGTTCTTTCACATATTCCCGTCTTTAAAGTTTACGCTTTCATACCGCCCGTTGCGGTTGTCGCCGTAGGCTTTTTTGAAGGCGGTGTGTGGGGCGGAGTGTTCGGGCTTGTGATGGGTCTGTTCTGCGACATGAGCTTAAACGATACGAAGGTTTTGCTGACGGTTATCTTTCCGATTATCGGCTTCGCTTCCGGCGCGGCGGCAATGTACTTTGTTAACAAACGCTTCTTCTCCTTCTTTTTTGTAAGTTTTGCGGCTCTGGTTCTGACGGCGATTTGCCAGATGTTCAGGTTTATTGCCGTTGCGGACACAAATATTCTGCCTGTTTTGCTTACCGCGGGACTTCAAACCCTGTGGTCGCTTCCGTTTACCTTCGCCGTTTATTATCCCTGCCGAGCTCTTTCGGGAGTGGATTTGAGCAAGTAGGTCCTTGCGAAAGGAACAAACATGGAAAAAATAATTAAACCCTGGCGCCTTGCGGCTACAATCCTTGTGATTCTCGCGTTGACGGTGATTTTTGTGATTTCGCTGTATCGACTGCAAATCATTGAGGGTGCCGCCTACTATGAGCAGTCCAAAAACAGCATAGTGACCACGAACACCGTTTTGGCGGCAAGAGGAAATATACTTGACCGTTACGGACGGGTTTTGGTTTCCAACAGCGTCTGCAATAATCTTCTCATAAACTCTGATGAGCTTTTTGAGCAGGATGACCCAAACGCCATTATTCTCGAGCTTGTTCAGGCAGTTAAAGATTCCGGGAACAAATATACCGACACGCTTCCGATAACAGAGTCGGCGCCGTTTGAATATGTCTCGAATATGACGGATTTGCAGAGAACCAGACTGGACGCGTACTTAAAGGCAAATGATTTGCCGACCTCGACGACGGCGGTCGAACTCATGGCGTTTTTCAGAGACGCCTTCGACATTGACAACAACTACACCTCGGAGCAAATGCGAATTGTGACGGGGGTGCGCTATGAAATAAAAATCCGTTATGTTATTAACACCTCCGACTATATTTTTGCTGAGGATGTAAGCATTGACCTTATCACCAAGCTGATGGAAAACGATGTACCCGGCTTCAAGGTGCAGTCCTCCTACATCCGCGATTACAACACGGATTACGCGGCACATCTTCTGGGTTATGTCGGTATGATGAACGAGGATGAATACAAGGAATACAGAAACGACGGCTACCAGCTAAACGCAATGGTCGGAAAGGACGGAGCGGAGAAGGCTTTTGAGAGCTATCTGCACGGAACCGACGGCACCGCGGTTGTGACAACAACACGAGGCGGAACAATTATCAGCACAAAATATACCAAGGAGCCGGTTCCGGGCAATCAGGTCTATCTCACAATAGACTTGGGCTTGCAGGAGGCTGCTGAAATATCGCTTAACAATTATATTACTGAAACCAACAAGCAGCGTGAAATTGACAACGCGAATTTCGAGGCACAGGGCTTAACGGATGAGGTAGTGGACATGATAACGGGCGGCGCCGTTGTCGCAATCAATGTAAAGACAGGAGAGCCGCTTTGCATAGCCAGCGCGCCGACCTTTAACTTGAGCACACTTATGGACGATTATGACAGTCTTATGAAGGACGAGTCCGCGCCGCTTTTCAACCGTGCGCTCAACGGAACCTACGCTCCCGGCTCCACCTTTAAGCCTGTTACGGCGATTGCGGCGCTCGATAAGAAAATCGTTACGACGGCAACCACCATCTACGACAAGGGAATCTTTGATAAGTATGCCGACCAGGGTTACGCTCCGACCTGTTGGCTTTACCCCCACGGTTCGCACGGGGATGTTAACGCCGCCAAGGCGATTGAGGTTTCCTGCAACTACTACTTCTATACTGTGGGCGAGCAGCTCGGAATTGACGCGCTGTCCGATTACGCCATGCGTTTTGGTCTGGGCGTTTCGACAGGCATTGAGCTGAGTGAAAGCACCGGCGTAATGTCAACGCAAAAATACAAGGAGGAAACAACGGACACGCCCTGGTACATCGGCGATACGATGCAGGCGGCAATCGGACAGTCCTTCAACGTTTTCACACCTTTACAGCTAGCAAACTACATGGCGACGCTTGCCAATAACGGAACCCGCTATGAGGCGACCATGCTGAAGGCTGCCAGAAGCTATGACTATTCAAAGAGCATTTTTGAACGCAAAGCGACTGTTGCCGAAAAGGTTGATGTTGACCAGTCCTACTATGACGCGGTTCATACGGGGCTTTACAATGTTGCTAACTCCCCACTCGGCACGTCCTATGCCATATTCGGCGACTACCCCTATAAAGTCGCAGCGAAAACCGGAACGGCACAGCTCGGCGAAGCTATAACAAATAACGGCGTTTTTATATGCTATGCTCCCTATGATGACCCGCAGATTGCAATCGCGGTTGTGGTTGAAAGAGGCGGCGCAGGCAGCAAGATTGCGTCGATAGCAAGGGATGTTCTGGACTACTATTTCAGCTTCAAAAACAGCGCGGTTTCTTTGGAAACCGAAAACTCTTTACTCAAATGAGAACACTTCTTTATTGCGTTTTCCCGCGGTCTAATGTATAATGTAATATCGGCACAGCGGCTGTGCCTGAAAAAGCTGCAAATGTACTGAAAGGATGAAGGCCATGAACATCGCGATAATGGCGCATAACAACAAAAAGGAGCTTATGGTGCAGTTCTGCATAGCGTATTGCGGAATACTGTCCGAGCACTCCATTTGTGCTACCGCTACCACCGGACGTTTAGTTGCCGAGGCGACCGGTCTTCCGATTTCGCTGTATCTCAGCGCGGCTCAGGGCGGGAGCCAGCAAATTAAATCCCGTATCGCTTACAACGAAATTGACTTGGTGCTGTTTTTCTGGGATTCCTCAAGCTCCGATGACGATAAAGAGGTTGTTGCAATTTCCCGCGCCTGCGACCAGCACAGCATACCATTTGCCTCAAATGTCGCAACCGCGGAGGTGCTTATCCAGGGCTTAAAGCGCGGAGACCTCAGCTGGCGTGATATAGTTAACCCCAAAAGATAATATTAAAGGCTTATTGACGTAACGCTCTCGTCCCTTAGCGGGAGGGAGCGTTATTGACGTTATGGACTGAAAACAAATGCTTACACCGAAAGGAATTTTTCATATATGGAGAGAATAAAACCCCGTACGCTTTCGGGCTTTATGGAGCTTTTGCCGGAAAAACAGGCGCAGATGGAGCGTATAATGGAAACACTGCGCAGCACCTATTCGCTTTACGGCTTTGCTCCGCTCGACACTCCGATTATTGAGGCCTCCGAGGTTTTGCTTGCCAAGGGCGGCGGCGAAACCGAAAAGCAGATTTACCGCTTTGAAAAGGGCGATACCGACCTTTCACTGCGCTTCGACCTGACGGTTCCGCTGGCAAAATATGTTGCGATAAATTACGGCGCGCTCAGCTTCCCCTTCAGGCGCTACCAAATCGGAAAGGTTTTCAGGGGAGAGAGGGCGCAGCGCGGACGCTTCCGCGAGTTTTATCAGGCGGACATCGATGTCATCGGCGACGGCGAGCTTGACATTATGAACGAGGCGGAGATTCCCGCCATCATTTACCGCACCTTTACGACTCTGGGACTTACAAAATTCAAAATACGCGTCAATAACCGCAAGGTTTTAAACGGCTTTTTCGCAATTCTCGGACTCAGCGACAAGGCTGCCGAGGTCATGCATACCATTGACAAGCTTGATAAAATCGGTGCTGAAAAGTGCCGCGCCCTGCTCAAAGAAGGCGGTGTTTCCGAAAAAGCGGCGGACGAGATTATGAGCTTTATCGCGATTTCGGGTACGAGCGCCGAAAAGCTTAGGGCTATCGAAAAATATCAGGGGAAAAACGACACTTTTGATCTCGGAATTAAGGAGCTTTGTGCAGTCGCCGGTTATCTCCCCGAATTTGGCGTGCCCGAATCGCACTTCGAAATTGACCTCACAATAGCGAGGGGTCTTGATTATTACACGGGTACGGTTTATGAAACAACGCTAACCGAGCACCCGGAAATCGGCTCAGTATGCTCGGGAGGCCGCTACGATAATCTTGCAGAATATTACACCGATAAAAAGCTCCCCGGCGTGGGTATTTCAATCGGTCTTACAAGGCTTTTCTTTGTCCTTGAGGAGCAGGGAATGCTCTCAAACGAGATTATCACCTCCCCCGCGGATGTTCTTATAATCCCGATGACAGAGAACAAAGCCAAAGCTATCGAAACAGCAACGCTTTTCAGGGAAAACGGTATCCGCACAATGCTGTATTCAGAACAGAAAAAGTTTAAGTCAAAGATGAACTTTGCGGACAAAATCGGGGTGCCGTTTGTTGTCTTTATAGGCGACGATGAGATTGCCGACAATTTTATAACCGTGAAAAACATGAAAAACGGTCATCAGTACAGAAAAAGCGAAAAGGCGGCAATGAGCTATATAAAGGGAATTTTAACCAAGAGCAATAATAACGATATTATTCTTAATATCGTCAAAGAAAATTAACGGTATTTCGGTTAAGCCACAGCGACCAAATTCAACAAGAAACAAAATTAGAGAGGTTATATTACTATGTTTCAATCCCGTACCCACACCTGCGGAGAGCTTCGTATCGAGGATGCAGGGAAGAAAGTAAAAATTGTCGGCTGGATGGAAAACGTCCGCGAGGTCAGCGCAAATCTTGCCTTTGTAGTCGTGCGCGACTTCTACGGCACAACGCAGGCTGTGGTACAGACCGAGGATATGATGAAGCTCGTTAAGGAAATTACCCGCGAGTCCACAATCAGCGTTGAGGGCGAGGTGCGCGAGCGTACCAGCAAGAACCCCAACCTTCCGACAGGCGATATTGAGCTTGTTCCCGAAAAAATCGAGGTGCTCGGGCGCTGCCGTTATAACGAGCTGCCCTTCCAGATAAACCACAGCCGCGAGGCGGACGAGGCGACTCGCCTTAAATACCGCTATCTCGACCTTCGCAATCCCGAGGTTAAGAGCAATATTGTCCTGCGCTGCAATGTAGTTGCCGCTCTGCGCAAGAGTATGACAGAGCACGGCTTTTTGGAAATCACAACGCCGATTTTGACTGCCTCCTCCCCCGAGGGCGCGCGCGACTATCTCGTTCCCGCACGCAACCACCCGGGAAAATTCTACGCTCTGCCACAGGCGCCTCAGCAGTTTAAGCAGCTACTCATGACAAGCGGCTTTGACCGCTATTTCCAGATAGCCCCCTGCTTCCGTGATGAGGACGCAAGAGCCGATCGCTCCCCGGGCGAGTTTTATCAGCTTGATATGGAAATGGCCTTTGCCAACCAAGAGGACGTTTTCGCCGTTTTGGAGGATGTTCTTCCCCCGATTTTTGCTAAGTACGGCAAGTATAACGTGGCTTCAGAGGCTCCGTTTAAGAGAATTTCCTTTAATGACTCAATGGAAATTTACGGCTCGGACAAGCCTGACCTTCGCATTGACCTCACAGTGCGCGACGTGACTGAGCATCTTTCCGACTGCGGCTTTGAGCCCTTCGCAGGCAATACCGTGAAAGCGGTTGTCGTACCCGATTTCACACAGACACGAAAATTCATTGACGGACTTTGCGCAGATGTCGAGGTGGTTTCAGGCAACAAGGCGTATTGGTTCCGTCTGGACGAGAACGGCGAGTTAGTCGGCGGAATTTCGAAGTTCATCTCAGAGCGCAAGGCCGCGATTGTCGCAGCTCTCGATTTGAAGCCGAACTGCTTTGTGGGGCTTACTTCGGGCAAAAAGCTTGCCGCGCAGAAGACCGCAGGTGTACTCCGCAAGATGCTGGGCGCCTCCGTTCCCGGACACATGGACACGGAACGCTACGAGTTTTGCTGGATAGTCGATTTTCCGATGTATGAAATCGGCGAGGAATCGGGCGAGCTTGAGTTCTGCCACAATCCGTTTTCCATGCCTAACGGGGGTTTAGAAATCCTTGACAAGGTTGAAAAGGGCGAGGCCGACCCCCTTGCAATTACCGCATATCAGTACGATTTGGTTTGCAACGGGGTGGAGCTTTCCTCCGGCGCGGTGCGAAACCACGACCCCGAAATTATGATAAAGGCCTTCGAGCTCGTGGGACTGGGAGAAAATGACGTTAAGGCAAAGTTCCCCGCGATGTATAATGCCTTCTGCTACGGCGCGCCACCCCACGCGGGTATCGCACCCGGAGTTGACCGCATGGTTATGCTCCTTGCGGGAGAGGACAGCATACGTGAGATTATACCCTTCCCGATGAATAAAACAGCTCAGGATTTGATGATGGGCGCACCTTCCGCCGTTGAGCCGAAGCAGCTGCGCGAGCTTCACATTATCCTTGACGTTAAGGAATAAAAAACACTCATTTATAGGTAACTTTTATGGAAGACACAAAGCTGAGCCTCAGCTTTCGAAAAGGTACGAGGGCGGATTTGGACAGCGTTTTTAGCCTTTTCACCGCAGCGATTGCCGAGATGAACCGCAATAACATTCCGCAGTGGGACGAGCTATATCCCGACAGGGAGATTTTGAGCGAGGATATTGAGAAAAATCAGCTCTTTTTCGGCGTGGCGGAGGGAGAGATAGCCTCGGTCTATGTACTTAATTCCGAATGTGACGAGGAATATGAAAACGGGGCCTGGCGCTATCCGAATGCATCCTTCCGCGTGATACATCGCCTTTGCGTTAACCCAAAGTTCCAAAACAAGGGCTTGGGAAATCTCACCATGAGACATATCGAAGCCCAAGTGCTTGAGGAGGGCTTTGAGTCGGTGCGCCTTGACGCCTTCACGCTTAACCCTTACGCGCTCAAGATGTACGACAGGCTTGGCTACGTCATAGTCGGCACAGCGGACTGGCGCAAGGGCAGGTTTTTTCTCATGGAGAAAAAACTTTAGGTTTTGTTTAGGAGAAGGAAATGAGTATCAGAAGCACCGCAAAAGCGATAATTATAAATGAAAATAAGCTGCTTTTAAACAAATGCCGTGACGAGCATAACGGCGAATACTATTCGCTTCCGGGCGGCGGGCAGAATAAATTTGAAACTCTGACCGAGGCGGTAATCCGGGAATGCCTTGAGGAAACGGGCTATACCGTTAAGCCGCTTCGCTTTGCCGCGCTTTGCGAGGAGCTTTGCGACGACGGGGATTTTCGGCAAAATCGCCCCGAGTATGCACACAAAATGTACCATATCTTCTTGTGCGGGACGACCGGAGAAAGAGCCGCGACCCCGACGGAAACGGATGAACTTCAAATAGGCATGGAGTGGCTTGACATTGGCACACTTGAGGGCATAAGGCTGCTTCCCAAGCTTGTGGGAGAGAATCTGCAAAAAATATTAGAGAGCGAAAGCCCGCTCTTTCTGGGCTCGGAGCATATTGAGCACAATCACGGATGAAAAGTCAATTGCCTTGCATCTTGCGACGGTCGGGGGAACGAGATTTACGATTAACGGGTTAACATCAGCAAAAAAATGCGAAAGGGCGGAATAACGTATGGTTTCAAAAATACGTTCACTCGGCATTAAGGGCATCGGGGGATATGAGGTATCCGTCGAGTGCTTTTTGTCGAGCGGCCTGCCGTCTTTTGATATTGTCGGGCTGCCAGATACCGCCGTTAAGGAGGCGCGGGACCGCGTGCGCGCCGCTATTAAAAACACGGGGCTCAATTTTCCCGTTTCGCGCCTGACGATTAACCTTGCGCCCGCGGACACGAAAAAGGGCGGCACGACCTACGACCTGCCCATGCTCCTTGCGATACTGACGGCGAACGGCGCGATCAAAGCTCCCGCAGAGGACTGTGCGTTTTTCGGAGAGTTGGGGCTTACGGGCGAAGTTCGCCCCGTGCGCGGCTCTCTGCCGATGGCACTTGCCGCAAGACGAGTGGGGATTAAAAAGCTTTTCGTCCCCGCCGACAACGCTCCCGAGGCCTCGTTCGCGGAGGGCGTTGCGGTTTATCCCGTCAAGACCGTTTCCGAGCTTGTTAAGCATTTTTCGGGCGAAGCCCCGCTCTCGCCGATTGAGATTCCCGACCTTAAAGGCGTTTCGAGCGTTTCCACCGATTTTTCGGAGGTCAAGGGGCAGGAAAACGTGAAAAGGGCGCTCGAGGTGGCGGCGGCGGGCGGACACAATATTCTGCTGGTCGGTCCTCCCGGTGCGGGAAAATCCATGCTTGCTAAGCGCCTGCCGACGATTCTGCCCGATATGAGCGGCGCGGAGGCGCTTGAAACCACCGAAATTCACTCCGTTATGGGACTGACAAGCCGCGAGAAGCCGCTGGTCACGCAAAGACCGTTCCGCGCTCCGCACCATACACTCAGTTCTTCAGCAATGGCGGGAGGCGCTCAGCTTCAGCCGGGGGAGATTTCGCTTGCGCACAACGGTGTGTTGTTTCTGGACGAGATGCCGGAGTTCCACCGCGATGTGCTGGAGGTTATGCGCCAGCCGCTTGAGGACGGGAAGGTCACGATTTCGCGCTCCACAGGCTCCGCCACATATCCCGCGAGCTTCATGCTCGTGTGCGCGATGAACCCCTGCAAATGCGGCTGGTACGGGCACAGCTCCGGGCGCTGCACTTGCAGCGAGGCGAGCGTTCGGAAGTATCACAGCAAGCTTTCGGGACCGCTTATCGACAGGATTGACATTGTGGTCGAAGTGCCCGCTCTCGAATTTGACGAGCTTCGCATAAGAAAGCCCGCTGAAAAAAGCGAGGACATAAAAAGCCGCGTAAACGCCGCAAGGCTCAAGCAGCGCAGCCGCTTTGAAAAAGCGGGTTTCGACTGCAACGCGAGGATGGAACAAGCCGAGCTGCGCGAGTATTGCGAACTTTCTGAGGACTGCGAAGCGCTCATGAAGTTGGCGTTTGAAAAAATGGGGCTTACGGCGCGAAGCTATGACAGGATTCTTCGCGTGGCGAGAACCATTGCCGACCTTGACGGTGCGGAGAGCATTTTACCCAATCATCTCGCAGAGGCTATTCAATACCGCACTTACGACTTCCGTGAGCCTCGGGGCGAAGCGGAAAACTGAAAGCCGAGCGGCAAATACAATATGAAGGAACTCATTTAATGAACGATATGATACTCCTCAAGCAGGGGGAAATTGTACTAAAGGGCCAGAACAGACGTTTTTTCGAGGGAAGGCTTTTGGCAAATCTTAAGCACAGGCTTAGACCCTTCGGGGAATTCAAGGTCTATTCAACCCAGTCAACAGTTTACGCGGAGCCTCTCGGCAGTTGCGACATGGATGGGGCGTTTGAAGCGGCGCAGATGGTATTCGGTTTTGTGGGTGTAAGCCGCGCTCTTGCCTGCGACAAGGACAAGGATGCGATTTTTGAGGCCGCAAAGAAATATCTCGACGAGGATATGAGGGCAGCTGAAAGCTTCAAGGTGGAGGCAAAGCGCTCCGACAAGGGCTTTCCGATGTCTAGTATTGAGCTTTCGCAATATGTCGGAGGACTACTCAGCGACGAGTATCCTGAAATAAGGGTAGACGTACACACGCCCGAGCTTGTTGTTCACATCGAGGTGCGCGAAGCAGCCGCCTATGTTCATGCAAACCCCAAGCCCGGGGCGGGGGGCATGCCTGTCGGCTCAAACGGAAGCGCCGTAACACTCCTCTCGGGCGGAATTGACAGTCCCGTTTCGAGCTATATGATAGCAAGGCGCGGGATTCATCTCGTTCCCGTTCACTTTTTCTCCTTCCCCTATACCTCCGAACAGGCAAAACACAAGGTGCTGGAGCTTGCAAGGATATTAACCGGTTATTGCGGCAAGCTCGCCGTTGAGATAGTACCCTTTACGCATATTCAGGAGGAAATCCGCGCAAACTGCCCCGAGGAGTATTTTACGCTCATTATGCGCCGTTTCATGATGCGCATTGCGGAAAAAATCGCTCTGCAAAACGGCTGCAAGGCGCTTGTAACAGGCGAAAATCTTGGACAGGTTGCAAGTCAGACCATGGAGGCGCTGCGAGTTACGGAGGATTGTATTTCGCTGCCTGTTCTGCGTCCGCTTATAGGTATGGACAAGACGGATATAGTACAGATAGCCAGAAAAATCGGCACCTTTGAAACCTCAATACTGCCATACGAGGACTGCTGTACTGTGTTCACTCCACGTCACCCGAAAACCAAGCCGAGACTTGAGGATGTTTTTGAGGCAGAGAGTGTTCTTAACGTGCAGGCACTTGTTGATGAGGCAATGAATTCGAGAGAAACAGTGAAATTTGATATTTAGCTTTGGGAAAAGCTTGTCAAAATATTTATCGGAAGGAAATGGTCTTATGAATAAAACTCTGAGTGCCGAAATTCTGTCTGTGGGAACGGAACTGCTTTTGGGCGGCACAACAAACACAGATGCTAGAGATATTTCCATCTACCTCTCCGAGCTGGGCATAAACGTATACTATCACACCGTTGTTGGCGATAACCCCGAAAGGCTTAAAGGTGCTGTTCAGATTGCGCGGGGACGCGCGGACATTATCATAACCACAGGGGGGCTCGGACCGACCTGTGACGACCTTACAAAGCAGGTGCTCGCGAGCGCGTTCGACCTTGAGATGGTGCTGCACGAGGAGCTTGCCGAGGAGATTAAGCGCTATTTTAAAGAGGTTATCGGCGTTGACACGATGACTGAAAACAACCTCCAGCAGGCTTATTTAACCGCCGGCTGCACCATTTTCCACAACGAGTGGGGGACGGCGCCCGGCTGCGCCTTTGAGGCAAAGGGCGTGCGCGTTATTATGCTGCCCGGACCACCGCGCGAGTGCAATGCTATGTTCAAGGCCTGCGCGATGCCCTATCTTCGCGCCCTCTCCGACGAAGTAATTTTGTCGCACAACCTCAATATTGTCGGCAGCGGTGAGAGCACGGTTGAGTCAAAGCTCGTGGACATGATGAACGAGATGAAAAATCCGACGCTTGCGCCATACGCCAAGGAGGGAGAAGTCCAGCTTCGAATTACGGCGAAGGCAAAATCCGAAGAGGAAGCGGAGGAAATGATTAAGCCCGTAATCGAAAAGGTTCGCGCAGTTCTGGGCGACATTATTTACGGCGTGGACGCGGGCAGCCTTGAACAGGTGGTTTTCGAGCTGCTCTGCGAGAAAAATATGACTATCTCAACCGCGGAGAGCTGCACCGGCGGCTTTATTGCAAAGCGGATCACCGATTTGCGCGGTTCTTCAAAGGTTTTCATCGGCGGTGCCGTCACATATGCGGCGGAGAGTAAGACCTCGGTTCTGGGGGTTTCGCCCGAGCTTATAGAAAAACATGGAGTTATAAGCGCTGAGGTGGCATCAGAAATGGCAAAACGGGCAAGAGCGGTTTTTAAAACCTCAGTCGCGGTTGCAACCACAGGACTTGCGGGACCGGAAGGGGACGGAATTAACCCAGTGGGGACGGTATTTGTCGCGCTTGCAACGGAAAATGAGGTTTTTGTGACTAAGCTCAGCTCGGGCCTGGGCAGGTCAAGAGTGAGAACGCTTGCCTCAAACTGCGCTCTCGACATGGTGAGAAGATACCTGACGGGGAAGTCAGTCATAGTTGACTATCACAAGAGGTGATTTTTTTCGATGAATGCGCTTTAATTTAACCTTATTGTGTTGATATTTGATGAAATAAATGTATAATAAAAGCGTTGTGTTATTGTTCCCGTGAATTTGAAGGACAGATTTTCCGACAAAGGGAAAGACATGTTTAGGAGGATATTTTTATGCTTAGCTATGAGATTGATATAGTCGGATTAAAGCGCGAGCTGCCGATATGCCGTGTTTCCGATGATTTATATATAGGCGCGTTTGTCATTTTCGGGGACGTTGAACTGACGGTCCACTGCGCCTCTGAGCTTCTTAAAATAGCTCCGGAATATGACTACATAATCGCACCCGAGGCAAAAAGCATTCCGCTTCTCTATGAAATGGCCCGCCAGAGCGGCGAGAATAAGTATTTTCTTGCCCGCAAATCGCCCAAGCTTTACATGACGGGTGTTTTTGAGGTCGAAGTTAAGTCCATCACAACGGACAAGGTGCAGAAGCTGGTTCTGGACGTGGCGGATGCCGCCGAGATGCGCGGGAAGCGTATTTTGATAGTTGACGATGTTATTTCTACGGGCGAATCCCTCAAGGCAGTCGAGGAGCTTGTGGAAAAGGCGGGCGGGAACATCGTCGGACGTATGTTCGTCCTTGCTGAGGGCGACGCGCAGAAAAGGAAGGACGTTACCTTCCTCGCCCCGCTTCCCCTCTTTAATGCGGACGGAACGCCTAAGAAATAGGGGCTCACTCCATAAAAAACACCGTTTCCCGAGAAGGGAAACGGTGTTTTTAGACCGGTTGACGTCTTTATTTACGCATTTTTTTGAAGAAATCGGTAAGGAGCGCCGCACACTCATCTTCCAGTACGCCGCCGTAAACGGCGGGATGGTGACCGTAACGCTCGGAAAAAAGGTCGATAACGCTGCCGCAGGAGCCGAAGTTATCCTCTCTCGCACCGAAAACAACGCAGGGGATGCGCGCGTTAATTATTGCCCCCGCACACATGGGGCAGGGCTCGAGTGTTACATAAATCGTGCAGCCGTCGAGCCGCCAGTCGTCAATGGCACGGCAAGCCTCACCAATGGCGGAAAGCTCCGCGTGACCGAGAGCCGAGTGTGTGCGCTCACGCGTGTTTTGACCCTCACCTATTATATTTCCGTCTTTGTCAGCTATAACACAGCCAACGGGAATCTCGCCTTCCGCATAGGCCTTCCTTGCCTGCAGGAGTGCGAGGCGCATATATTTTTCGTAATCCATAAGGTCCCACCTTTTGATGGATATAATTATTCTTGGAGGAAACCATGCTTGAACAAATTTTGACCGACATCCTTTTAGGAGCAAGCCTCTCCGTGGACGCATTTGCCGTAACCGTTGGAGAGGGACTCGCCTGTCCGCAAAACAGGCTTAAAAACGCGCTTAAGCACTCACTTTATTTTGGGTTTTTTCAGGCGCTGATGCCGCTTATAGGCTTTTACCTAGCCGGAACGGTGAGCGGAAAAATCATGTCACTCGGACCCTATATCAGCTTTCTTATGCTCGCCTTTGTCGGGGGAAAATTGCTTGTAGATTCAATAAAAGGCAAAACTGATGAGGAAGAAAGCGCGGCGGAGCAGGGCGCGTTCAGCCACTCGAAAGCGATAGTACTTGCTCTTGCCACGAGCATTGACGCTCTGGCAGTTGGAGTCAGCTTCGCTTTTACCGAAGCAAGCGTTATTTTGCCCTGCGTGATAATCGGAGTGACAACCTTTGTAATCTGTGCGCTGGGCGGACTGCTCTGCTCGAAGCTTCCGAAGGGCTCGGGGAAAACCGCAGGCATAATCGGGGGACTGGTGCTCATCGGAATCGGAGTTAAACTGCTTGTCGAGGGCGTGTTTCTAAAATAATTTAGTTTTGGGAGGCAAAATGCCTCCCTTTTTTAATCGTCCAGTTTTAATACCGCCATGAAGGCCTCCTGCGGAACGGATACGGTGCCAAAGGAGCGCATACGCTTTTTGCCCTCCTTCTGTTTTTCCAGGAGCTTCTTCTTTCTGGTAATGTCGCCGCCGTAGCACTTTGCCAAAACGTCCTTGCGCACGGCCTTAATGGTTTCTCGAGCGATAACCTTGCCGCCTATCGCGGCCTGAACGGGAACTTCGAAAAGTTGGCGCGGAATATTGTCCTTTAGCTTTTCAACAATTTTTCTCGCTCTCTGGTATGCCTTGTCCCTGTGCACGATAAAGCTCAGAGCGTCAACAATGTCGCCGTTCAAGAGAATGTCAAGCTTAACGAGATTGCTCTCGCGGTAGCCTGAAAGCTCGTAGTCAAGGGAGGCGTAGCCGCGGGTGCGCGCCTTGAGCGCGTCGAAAAAGTCGTAAATGATTTCGTTTAGCGGCATATCGTAGTGCAGCTCAACACGGGTTTCGTCGAGATATTTCATGTTTTTGTACTCGCCACGCCTGTCCTGACAGAGCTCCATGATGTTGCCGACATACTCGGAGGGAGTGATAATCGAAGCCTTGACAAAGGGCTCCTCCGCGCTGTCGATGTGAACGGGATCAGGATAGTTAAGCGGGTTATCGATTATTAGCTTCTCGCCGTCGGTCTTGATTACATGGTAGATAACGCTGGGCGCGGTTGTTATGATGTCAAGGTCATACTCGCGCTCCAGACGTTCCTGAATAATCTCCATGTGGAGAAGCCCGAGAAAACCGCAGCGGAAGCCGAAGCCGAGAGCCGCGGAGGACTCCGGCTCGTAATGCAGAGCGGCGTCATTGAGCTTGAGCTTATCCAGAGCATCGCGCAAATCGGGATATTCCGCGCCGTCCGCTGGGTAAATTCCCGAAAATACCATAGGCTGAGCGGGTCGATAACCCGGAACAGCTTCTTTTGCAGGTTCCTCCTGCCCGGTAACGGTGTCGCCCACTTGAGTGTCGGTGACATTCTTTATGCTTGCGGTGAAGTAACCGACATCACCCGCGCAGAGTTTTTCGCAGGGCTCAAGACCGAAGGGGCGCATGTGTCCGACTTCGACAACCTTGTATTTCGCGCCGGAAGCCATCATCTGAATATTCATATCCTTGCGGATTTCGCCGTCCATTATACGCATGAGGACAATTACACCGCGGTAGCTGTCATATTGACTGTCAAAAACCAGAGCGCGCAAAGGCGCATTCGGATCACCCTTTGGAGGCGGAACTTTATTTACGATTAGCTCCAGCACGGCGTCAATGTTTATGCCGTTTTTCGCGCTTATCTCGGGAGCGTCAAGAGCGGGAATGCCGATGATGTCCTCAATTTCGTTTTTTGTGCGAAGGGGGTCGGCACTCGGCAGGTCAATTTTGTTTATAACGGGCAGAACCTCAAGGTTGTGCTCAATGGCAAGATAAGTGTTTGCAAGGGTCTGCGCCTCTATGCCCTGTGATGCGTCCACGACTAAAAGCGCGCCCTCGCAGGCGGCGAGAGAGCGCGAAACCTCGTAGTTGAAGTCCACGTGGCCCGGCGTGTCGATTAAGTTGAGAGTATAGGTTTCCCCGTCCGCGGCCTTGTAGCTTAAGCCCACGGCTCTCGCCTTAATGGTTATTCCGCGCTCACGCTCAAGCTCCATGTTGTCGAGCATCTGGGGTGTGACATCGCGGCTGTCCACGGCGTGACACTTTTCCAAAAGACGATCCGCAAGAGTTGATTTGCCGTGATCGATGTGGGCGATTATCGAGAAGTTTCTGATTTTGTTCTGAGAAGTCATAGGTCCCTCCAAGGACGGAAATTTATGTTTGAAACCTGTTTACACGGTTAAAAATACGTTGTATGCTGTAGGGGCGCTAAATTTATTTTTTTCGCAGGCGAACCACTGAAAGCTCCGAATGTGCCATAGCAGCCGACTGCTCCGCAAGGCTCAAATCCTCGTGAAAGGTTAGATGAAGGGTCATTTTTTTCGCCGCGCAGTCGACGAAATCGAGAGCCGCCTTCCGCAAGGCGTTGTCATCAATCTCATTGAGCGCGCGGGTCAGCTCCGCTATGCCGCCGGTTGCGTTTATGCCAGCATGTTCGTCAAAGCTTCTGCCGAGCATATAGTCCGCTGAAACGCCAAAATAGTCGCAGACACGACAGACAAAGGGGAGCCCCGGCTCACGCGTTCCGTTTTCATAATGCGAGAGCAGCGCCTGACTTATGTTGAGGTCATTGGCGAGCGTTCTCTGGCTTAAATCGCGGGAGTGCCGAAGCTCGGATAAAGCCATTCCAAAAGTGCGTTCCATGCTATCCCTCCGCAGCTCTGATTACTTCCTGTATTATAAAGTGACGGCCTCAATTTGTAAATATAAATCTAAGACCGAAGGTCAAAGACGATTTCTTCTAAATGTTTAAAAATTCTTCTACTTTTGTTCATCTGTATGTAACAAATCAATACTAGTATTGGCACAGTTAAGACTATCCCAACTTTGAAACCTGAAGCAACTAAGGAGGTTCAAGAAATGTACGAGCAAGACAATGAAAATATTGGCGGGGTTAACGGAGCTCCACCGTCGGACGTACAAAACACGGAGTATAGCTTTTCAAGGGAGAACATACCCCATCCCGCATACATGGACGCTAATTTTGTGCCGCAAAGCGAAGGCCCTGCGGCGCCGAGAAACTATTATACACCTCCGGTAAAACCGCCAAAGAGGGTAAAGGAGAAAAAGAAGGGTTCTATGGCAAGGCTGATTGTCGCCTGCCTTATTTGTGCGCTTCTCGGCGGAATCGGTGGCGGAGCGCTGGTTGCAACGCAAATTCCGGAATCGACTACTGTTGATTACAGCGGAAGCCAACTAACCGTCTCAGGCTCGGGTAATACCTCGAATCAGACCGCGAGTCCGGTTTCAAACGGCGAGAAGATGACAGGCGCCGAGATTTACAGCTTGGGCTGTGCGCAGGCGGTCGGTATTTCCACCGACATTACCTACACCAACTATTTTGGGGCACAGTCAACCGCGGCTGTCACCGGCTCGGGCTTCATCGTAACGAGCGACGGTTATATTGTGACAAATTATCACGTCATTGCGGATGCTTATACGGGCAACTACAAGGTTACCGTTATGCTCTATAACGGCGATAAGTTTGACGCGAAGATAGTCGGCGTTGAAGAGTCAAGTGATATTGCGGTTTTGAAAATTGACGCGACAGGGCTTTCGGCGGCTACCCTCGGCAACAGTGACAATATGCAGGTCGGTGAAACGGTCTACGCAATAGGCAACCCCTTGGGTGAACTCAGTTTCTCCATGTCAAGCGGCATGGTCAGCGCTCTCGACAGGGACATTACCACCCAGGATCAAACCACCGGACAGACAACCACAAACAACATGTTTCAGATTGACGCCGCTGTTAACGAAGGCAATTCCGGAGGACCGGTTTATAACGAGTACGGCGAAGTAATAGGAATTGTAACCGCAAAATATTCCGACACGGGCATTGAAGGGCTCGGATTTGCAATACCAATCAACGACGTTTCCAACATAGTTGATGAGCTGATTAAAAACGGGTACGTCAGCGGCAAGGCGAATTTCGGCATAACGGTGACAACCGTTGACAGCACTGTTGCCAAGTACTATAACATGGTAGAGGGCGCATACGTCTATTCGGTCACCTCCGGCAGCTGCAGCGACAAAGCCGGACTGAAGGTCGGCGACATCATTACCGCAATAAACGGTACCGAGGTCAAGAGCTCCTCCGAACTTACGAACGAAAAGAAGAACTTCAAAGCGGGCGATACGGTTACCCTTAAGGTATTCCGTCAGGGCGAGTACATTGAAATCAAGGTCACGCTTGACGAGAATGTTCCCACAAGTGCATCGGACGAAAATAGCACTGCGGACAGCAGTAACGAAAGCACAGATAACGCTCAGAATAATATGCCCACAATACCGCAGTTCTGATTTAAGGGATAAATTAGAAATACCGCGCCCATACAGGGCGCGGTATTTCTATATGTGCGCGCTACAGCAGATAAGCGAATTTTCAGGCTCAGCTGAAGAACTTGTTGTGGATTACCTGAACCGCCTTGTCGGCACTTGCCTCGTCAATGAGGACAGAAACTTTGATTTCGCTGGTGGAAATCATCTGGATGTTGATTTTTGCGTCGGAAAGCGCTTCGAACATAGTCGCTGCAACGCCGGAGGACGAGAGCATGCCGGCGCCGACAATGCTGACCTTCGCGACCTTTTTGTCGCCGTAAAGGTCCTTGTATTTTAGGTTTTCCTTGCGTTCCTCAACAAGCTCCATCGCTCTTACATAGTCGCTCTCGGAAACGGTGAAGCTGATGTCGTTTGTTCCGTTTCTGTCAATCGACTGAAGGATGACGTCAACATTGATGTTGGAATTTGCGAGCGTTCTGAAAAGCTTGTAGGCAACGCCGGGCTCGTCGGGCACTCCGACGACGGCAATGCGCGCCACATTATTATCTTTAGCGATACCGCTGATTTTCATCTGTTCCACGTTTTTCACGACCTCCTTAACTTTTGTGCCGGGTTTTCTTTCATAGCTGGAGAGGACCTCCAGATTGACGCCGTAACGTTTTGCCATCTCAACGCTGCGGTTATGCAGAACCTGTGCTCCCAGCGAAGCAAGCTCCATCATCTCGTCGTATGTGATTTCGTCAAGCTTTCTGGCGCCCTGAACCTTGCGCGGGTCAGCGGTGAAAACGCCCTCGACGTCAGTGAAAATCTGACATTTGTCGGCGTGAAGCGCCGCGGCGATTGCAACGGCGGAGGTGTCCGATCCGCCTCTGCCAAGCGTTGTAATATCGCCGGTACCGTTAACGCCCTGAAAGCCCGTTACTATAACTATACGGCGTTTATCAAGCTCCTGTCGGATTCTTTCCGTTGAAACGGAGCGGATTCGCGCGTTCCCGTATTCAAAATTGGTGCTGACCTGAACCTGCCATCCTGTAAGGGAAACGACGGGCAGCCCCATCTTTTCCAGAGCCATGCTCATGAGCGCCACAGATATTTGCTCTCCCGTTGATAAGAGAACATCAAGCTCACGCTTTGAAGGGTGCGGATTGATTTCCGCGGCTTTTTCGAGAAGGTCGTCGGTGGTGTCGCCCTGTGCGGAGAGGATAACGACCAAGTCGTTTCCCTCACAAAAAGCGTCGGCGATTATTCCGGCGACCCGCGTAATTTTCGCGGCATCGGCAACGGAGCTTCCGCCGAATTTCTGAACAATTAGCATAAAGATTATTCCTCCGGTTATAAGGCTTAAAAGCGCAGCCTGTTATTGCAGTTTATACCTCATTATGAGCGAGGTCAATCCAGAATTCTGAACATTGAGCGAACTGTCATGCCGCTTGTCAGCTTGCGCATTGTATTTTCGTCGTTTACTTCGGTGGCAAAGGCGTATTCATCCGCAGCGGCACCCGTGTAGCTGACGAAATTTACCTTGCCGAAAGCCCAGCCGATTTGCTGAAGCGAGGTTGCCGCTCTGACATACCAACGCGAAGCAAGGTAGCTGCTGTCGGTGAAATAGCCGTCGGGAGCGTCATCCCAGTCGAGGTATTTCCTTGCCTTGACATGCTTAACGGCATCAATAACATCCGCCACTACCGCGCTTGCGGTGGGACGCTTGCCCGCTCCGGCACCGTAAAACATCGTGTCGCCCAGAGCGTTGCCGTGAACGACGATTCCGTTCATAACGCCGTCTACATTGGAAAGAAGGCTTGATTTACTGACAAGGTGCGGCGACACATAGGCCGTTGCCGTATCGCGTCCGGTACGTATTGCGCGGCCGAGAAGCTTAATCTTACAGTTTAACCGCTTGGCGTATTCGACATCGGCGGAGGAAACGCCCTTGATGCCCTGAGCCTTTACCTCGGCGGGATTTACGTGCTTGCCAAAGCACAAGTCGGCGAGTATGCAGATTTTTCTCGCTGCGTCATGCCCCTCAATATCCGCTGTCGGGTCTTTTTCGGCAAAACCTTTTGCCTGTGCTTCAAGCAGTGCATCCTCAAAGCTTGCG
This sequence comes from uncultured Oscillospiraceae bacterium, assembly GCA_964459785.1. GTDB lineage: Bacteria > Bacillota > Clostridia > Oscillospirales > Oscillospiraceae > UBA2658. The sequence goes on from CAYWNW010000004.1 coordinate 129,263, forward strand.
CCGTTTTGAATCATCTCTGTAAGAATATAGTTTGTGGTGCCGTTGAGTATTCCATATACCTCGTCAATTTTATTGGCGGCAAGGCACTGGGTAATGGGACGGATTATGGGAATACCACCGCCTACACTTGCCTCAAACAGATAGTTGAGATTTTTTTCCTTAGCAATTGCTATCAGCTCGTGACCCTTTGTGGCAACAAGCTCCTTGTTTGAGCTTACAACGCTTTTGCCTGCCTTCAGAGCGCGCTTCGTAAACTCGTAAGCTATACCGATTCCTCCGATGGTTTCAATAACCACGGAAATCTCCGGATCGTTTTCGATGATTGAAAAGTCGTGAATAATATATTTTTCGAAAGGATCTCCGGGGAAATCCCTGCTGTCCAGAATATATTTAATAGAAACGTCCTCGGCTGCGTTTCTTGCTATGCTGTCAGCGTTTTCGGTAATGACCTCGGCAACGCCGCTGCCGACAATTCCGTAGCCGCATATTGCAATTTTTGCCACGATGGTACCTCCTGATCTTGTGCGTTATTGCGCAGTAACGCGAGAATATAATAACGAAAGCCAAGTTTTCTCAGCCTGCGATTACTTCGACCTTTTTTACACCGCCCGTGTCATGGAGATCGTTGAGAAGCTGCTCACTGGAAATCAGCATACCCGTCGTTTCGGCGGAGATTGTCACAAGCGCCGTGCCGTTTATCGGAATGCTCTGATTGATGGTAAGAATGTTTGCTCCGGTGTTTGCAAAAACAGCAAGCACCGAGGATAAAACGCCCATTTTGTCACGCAGGGTTATGTGGAAGGTGATAATGCGCCCGCGCTTAAGATCCTGAAACGGTGTGATCGAGTCCTTATACTTATAAAAAGCACTTCGGCTGATTCCGACTGTGCTTGCCGCTTCGGCGACAGTAAGGGCCTCTCCTGTTTCAATAAGCTCTTTTGCTTTGGAAACCTTTATAAAAATCTCGGGCAACATATCGGCCTCAATGAGGAAATATTTGTGCTCGTATTCTGCCGCCACTTTAAGTGTCCCCCTCCGGAAGTCAAATGTACATCAGTTGTGTAATGAATAATAACACGTGGGGTGGAAATTCGCAACCTTTAGTTTGCAAAAAATGATACATAATTGACGCATTATTTTGGGGAAACAATGGTTATTTTGCGGAAAATATGCATAGCGCCGAACTTCCCGCGGGGCCGCGGGTATGTTCGGCGCTATATTTCGCGCAAAGCAAAGTAAATTTGCCGAGATTTAAAATCCGAAAAGAGTCATAAGGATGTTTAAAAGGTTATTGGGGGAAAGGGTCTCCAGTGTGGGAAGAGCGTTTTTGTTTTGCATGAGGCCTTCCAGACTGCCGCCCATGAAATACGAAACGGCAACGCAGATGGCGCCCGCGACACAGAGAATAAGCGAAACGAGAAGAACAATCTTCCAAATTTTTTTCATAATGCCGCACCCTCCTTAACAGAGCCGTAGCCGAGCGCATTTCGAAACAGGCCAAAAATCATACTGCCTGCGGACCAGAGGGCGAACCAGACAACCAGAAGTCCCAGACCCGCGCATACAAGACCGCCGCCGAAAAGAAGAAGGCAATCGGTGACATAGACAAGGTTTTTTAAACCTGCAAGCAGAAGGTAGCTCATCGCGACCAAAAGAACAACTCCGACTGCTGCGACAGCAAGGAAAAAGGCGGTTATGATAATACTCAAAAGAGAAGCTCCGATTAACTTTGCGACTGATATCTTTCGTTTAAGTTTTTTTGGCTCTGCGTCAACAACAAAGGGGGCGGGCGGCGCAAGCGGGTATTCATAAGGAGCCTCGGGAATTTCATCAGGATAAAGGACGACGGGCTTTTCCTGCGGGATATCCACGGCCGGGAGTTCTTCGACAGGCACGGGAGCTTCCTGCCGGCTTTCAGCGAGGGGCGCAGCTTCGTAAGCCTCTGCGGAGGGTTCCTCGATAAGCTCTCCCTGAGCAGCCTGCAGGTTTTCTTCCGCGGGAGCCTCTTCGCTTAGCCCGGCGGAAGCTTCGTCTTCAATCGCAGAAGGGGCTTCTTCAGCTACTGGCTCATCATTTTCGGCAGATACTGCCTCGGTACCGACGCTGTTTTCAGGTGCAGCTTCGGTTTCCGCTATTTCGTTCTCGGGAGCAAAAGAAATTTGCTCGCCCGCTTCAACACGTCGCTTCAGGTCAATGGCCGTCATCATGGGAGTGCCGAGCTCGGCTAACAGTGCCGCTTCGTTTTCGGACCCCACGGAATTAAACTTTTCGTTGTAGGCGGAAATTATCTGCGCCTTCTCCTCGGGAGAGAAAAACGTAAGATACTGGCTGAGCTCCGCGAGGAACTGCTGTCTGTTCATCTTCAATCCCTTTCATGAATAGTATTTTGCCAAATTATAGTTCAACATATTATATTCGTTTTTATGTAAACCGTCAAGAGTTTTAGCTCATGATAATCGCAAAAGAAGGTTTTTATCTGAAGAATAGACGGAACAAAGCTCTGTTTGACGATATACGGATTGCAAAAGAGAGTTTTCCCATGTATAATACTGCTCGAGACTTCATAAAACTTGAGATTTATCAGAGATTTTTGCTGAATATCAGGTTTTTATCATTACAAAACTTATGCAGGGGCTTATATGAAGAACAAACAAAACAGAGCCTTGAATGTCGTATCAAGGCTTATCGCGGCGGCGGCTATGATTTCTATGTGCCTGCTTTTGAGCACAACATCCAGACTTCCTCATGTAATAAGCGCTGAGGCTCTGGAAACAGCTCCTCCCTCGGAATCTGCTCTGCCTACCCCGACCCCAACGCCTGAGCCGACACCGCAATATTTCGAGCTGAGCTTTGTGGGCGACTGCACTCTTGCAAGCACGGTCAGCAATAAAAACCTCTCAATCTCTTATGAGAGCGTGGTCGGCGATAATTACGCTTATCCGTTTGAGAAAACCGCGCAGTACTTCAAAGACGACGATTTTACCTTTGCAAATCTTGAATGTGCGCTTACGACCTCCTCTGCTTCTGACACAAAGAATTTTTGCTTCAGAGCCGACCCGAGCTATACACAGATTCTGACCTCCGGCGGCGTGGATTTCGTGAGCCTCGGCAACAACCACGTTCTCGATTACGGAGAGCAGGGTTATGCGGACACAAAGGCGGCTCTGGACGCCGCAGGAATAGCCTACGCGGGGCGGGACGAATGGAATATTTACGAAACGGCTTCGGGACTCAAAATCGGCGTCTACGCGGTGAGCTTCGGAAAAACCGAGCAGATTAAAGCGGGCGTAGCGGCGCTCAAGGCTGCGGGAGCGGAGTTTATAATCGCCGCGCTTCACTGGGGTGACGAGGGCAGCTATGATGTAAACGAGCTGCAGAGGGAACAGGGGCACGCGGCGGTGGACGCAGGCGCCGACCTTGTTTATGGCAGCCACCCGCACACGCTCCAGCCCTGCGAGGAGTATAACGGCAAGTACATATATTACAGCATGGGAAACTGGTCTTTCGGCGGCAACACCGCCCCTCGGGACCCTGACACTATTATTCTCAAGCTTAAGCTTAAGCGCGATATCGACGGCACAATAAGCATTGAAAGCCGCGAGCACATACCCTGCGCCTGCACGGGCGTTGTCGGCGGCAACAACTATCAGCCAATCCCATACGAAGTTGACAGCGAGGCCTATAAACGCACACTTTCAAAAATTGACGGCAGCTTCGACGGTCCCAATCTTTCGATCGGATACCAGTACAATTTCTCGGAGTATTAAACGAAATGTTATAAATAAGCCCCCGTCCTGTGCTTTGCAGAACGGGGGCTTATAATCTTATTAGAGCGCAACCCTGTCCAGCCTGCCGGTCTCGGGGTCCATAAGAAGAGCATGAACCTGTATGTCCGATGGGATGAGAGGGTGGTTCATTATGAGCGCGGCTGTATCCCGAACGGATTTTTCGACGCAGTCAAAGCCTTTCAGCCAATTGTCATAGTCAATTTCCGACTTTGCTTTTTCGATTGCCTGAGGGTCAATTCCCGCTTTTAACATTTTATCCGTGATTTTGTCGCTTTGCAGGTTTTGCATGCCGCAGTCGTAATGACCGATAACTAAAATTTCCTTAATTCCAAGCTCATAAATGCAGACCAAAAGACTTCGTATAACGCTTCCGTAGGGGTGGGAGATTACTCCGCCCGCGTTTTTTATGATTTTCACATCGCCGTTTTTAAAGCCGAGCGCGGCGGGAAGCAGAAGAGTAAGGCGAGTATCCATGCAAGTGAGAACGGCAACTTTTTTGCTGGGGAATTTGGAGGCCTCGTAATGCTTATATTCTTCCTTTTCCACGAAGGCTTTGTTAAATTGCAGAATATCGTTTATTATGCTCATAAGCGTTTTCTCCCGCTAGACTCTTATAAGTCTGATGATTTCGACTATTGTAACAGAGTTTAGGACATATCGTCAACAAAAAGGCTTCCCCAATGAGTGGGGAAGCCCTGTCAATTTTGGTCAGTTGCCGCACTCAACGGAGATTTGGTTAAACACCTTCAACAGGTCGTCAACGGTACAGGCATCCTTTTCGTGATAGGCGACATCCTTGACGGCGGTGCCTTTATGCATCATAACAAGCCTGTCCCCGTATTCGACGGCGTAGCGGAGGTTATGCGTTACCATAACGGCGGTGAGATTTTTTTCGCGGACGAATTTATCCGTGAGCTCCATAACATTTTCGGAGGATTTGGGGTCAAGCGCCGCCGTGTGCTCGTCCAAAATCAAAAGGTCGATGGGGGTTAAGGTGGAAATGAGCAGGGCTAGCGCCTGACGCTGTCCACCAGAAAGCAGACCCACGGGCATACTAATCTTATCCTCCAGACCGAGATGGAGCATTTCAAGCTGCTGCTTATAATAGTCGATACGCTTTTTTGATACCCCGGGTGTGAGGTTGTAGTGCCGTCCCTTGTTATCGGCAAGAGCCATGTTTTCAAGTATAGTAAGGCTCGGGCAGGCACCCATGGAGGGGTCCTGAAAAACGCGTCCGATATAGGCCGAGCGTTTATACTCCGGCAGTTTGGTAATGTCGCGCCCGTCAATGAGTATTGAACCGCCATCGGGCATAAGACTGCCGCAGATAAGATTTAAAAGCGTTGTCTTACCGCTGCCGTTTGAGCCGACTATGGAAATGAATTGCCCTCTATCGACGGAAAAATTGAAGTCCTCAAAGAGAAGTGCTTCGTTGACGGAGCCTGCGTTAAAGGTTTTATTTATATGACTTAGTTCGACAAGATGGCGATTAAAAATTTCAGGCATTCAGAGCACCGCCCTTCTTGCCGATTTTCTGAGATACAATCGAAATTGTAAGCAGAACTGCCATCAGAAGCTTGAGGTAAGTGGGCGGCAAACCGAGCAGCAGGGCAATCTGCAGGCAGGCCTTATAGAGAATAGCACCGCAGATTGCCATTGTTGTTAGTTTCAAAAAGCTTACACGTCGGAGCGCGCCTGTGCCTATGATTACGGCGGCAAGAGCCATAACGACCATGCCCTTGCCCGCGTTTACGTCGGCGTTTTCGTTGAGCTGAGCCAAAACGCAGCCGGCAAGCGCCGTGCAGCCGTTGCCGATGGCAAGACCGAGTATTTTCACATGACCCGGGTGATGAGCAAGACTTGTGACAAAGCGGCTGTTATCGCCGCCGGCACGGAGAAGAAGCCCCGACTTTGTTTTAAGAAAGCTGTCCAGAGCAAGCTTAACAATTACCGCCAGAAGGAAAACGATTATGACCTGCCTGTGAGCATAAAGCGTGGCAGGCAAAGCGTTTGCAAGACCTGAATTAAATATTGTGGGCAGTTTGAAGAATTGGAAAATAGCCGTGCCGCCTGTAATAATCAGATTAATCGACCATGAGGCGGTCATTACGAGAATTCCCGAAAGCAGGTCGGTTATGCCAAGCTTGACATGGAGCAAGCCCGTGATGCTCCCCATAAAAGCACCTGCCAAAAATGCCGCGATACATACAATCCAGGGGTTCATGCCCAGCGTTATGAGCGCCGCCGCCACACAGGCACCAAGAGGGAAGGTGCCGTCCACCGATAGGTCGGGAAAGTCCAGTATTTTATATGTAATTAGGACGCCCATTGCCATGAGGGCATATATAAAGCCCTCACGGAAGACGGTTTCTATAAGACTGAAAACCATGGCTTAAGCACCTGCTTTGTTTTTTATTTCTCGTCTACGTTAGTTGCGGAGGCATAGTCCGTGGGAAGCTCAAGCTTAAACTTTGCCAAGTTAACGAGAGAGTAGACGGGCTTTGAGTCGGTGTTGACGGAGACGGGCAGGGTTTTTATATCTGCGCCCTTTAGGATTTGGCCTGCCATCTCGCCTGTAGTCACACCCAGAGCGACATAGTCAAGAGTTTCGGAAGCTACGCAGCCGTATTGCGCGACCTGCTGCTGCTCGGAACCGAAGATGGGGATACCTGCCGCATCGGCGGCGTTTGCTACAACGGAAAGATTGTTTACGACATTGTTGTCTGTCAGATTATTTATACAGTCAACGCCCTTGGCGATAAGAGCCGCCGCGCCTGTTGCGACTTCGGAGGCGTCCGTTACGCCGACAGAAACAATTTCAAAGCCGTAATCGGGAGCCATTTCTGTGAGTGTTGCAAGCTGGGAAACGGAATTTGCTTCGCTGGTGGTATACAGGACACCGATTTTCTTAGCTTCGGGCAGGAAAGCACGAATCATCTTGAGCTGACCGTCGAAGTTTAAGCTGTCGCTTGTTCCGGTGGCTCCGGTGTTGGGAGCTTCGAGCGATTCGACAAGTCCGGCGCCGACCGGGTCGGAGCAAGCGGAGAAAACGACAGGGATACCTGCGTCCTTGGCTGCTGCATAAGAGGCCGTTGCGGAGGGAGTTGCGATTGCGATGATGATGTCGAAGCCGTTTGACACGAAGTTCGAAGCGGCAAGGCTGTTCGTTTCGGCCTCGCCCTGGCCGTCGACATACTCTATAGTGCAGGTTTCCCCATCTACGTAACCCTCGTTTTTAAGGCCTTCGATTATGCCCGTATAGCAGTCGAAAAGGCTTGCGTGAGTTGCGTACTGAAGAATTCCGATTTTAACATCGGCTGCCGCCGTGGATGAAGCTTCAGGAGCGGTGCTGTCTGCGGGCGCCGCGGATTTTGAGCAGGCGCCTAGGCAGACTGCCATTGACAGGGCAAGGAACGAACATACGATTTTCTTTGAGCTTTTCATGATAATTTCCTCCAAAAAAGTGTTTAAGGGCGTGATGGAAGGTCATGCCAGCGACCGATTTGAATCTTGACCGTCCCTGTGAGGGCAAACAAAAAGACCCTTGCCCCACACTATGGGACAAGAGCCAAGCTCCTGCGATACCACCCAAATTGACGCAAAATTTGCGCCCACTCGCTTCACGCACCACCATGCGTGTCCCCGACTGATAACGGGAGGGATACCCGTCGAAGCCTACTCAAGCTTTGCGCCCTTTCGGTTCGCCCTCGGAAGTCCATTCACCGAACTGTCACACGCCTCTTTCACACCACCGGAGACTCTCTTTGGAATGACGTTTGTCGGTTACTACTCTTCGTCAATGGTTTTGGATTATGGTTTGATTATAGGCTCGGGTCTTTTTAATTGTCAACAATTATTTGGTTTTTTGGGAAAAGTCACAATATTACGGAAAAAGCGGACGAAATGACCGTCCGCTTCGCTGAATTAAACCAGCCTGTATTTTTTCAGCCAGTAGTTTGTCTGAATCATATATGCCATGAGTTGAGGTCCCGCCATAAGCTGCCCGAACCACGGCTTGCCATATTCCGAAGGCGCTTCTATGAAGGAGCGCAGCTTCTTTTCGTCGATGAACTCCCTTATGGGAGAACTTGGGTCAGCCGCGATTCCCAGAAGTCTCTCGGAAAGCAGACGCTCGTAATTCGGGTTGTAGGTTTTGGGGTAGGGGCTTTTCTTCCGATTAAGTATTTCGGGTGGGAGAAGGTCTGCGCAGGCCTCGCGAAGCAGTGACTTTTCTCTGTTATTTCTGTATTTCATTTCCCACGGCACATTAAAAAGATATTCGACTATGCGGTGATCGGCAAAGGGCACTCGAGCTTCAAGCCCCGAAAACATACTCGTCCTGTCCATGCGATCCAGGAGAGTCTGCATGAACCATTTGATGTTAAGATATGATATTTCGCGCCGTCTGCGCTCTGTCGGACTTTCTCCGTCAAGAGTGGGTACGGCTTTGAGCGAATCGCTGTAACGCGAAGCGCAGTACTCCTTGAGGCTAAGCTCACGGATAAAATCGTCGTTTAGAAGCGCGGTTCTGGTCTCGAGGTCGCGCGACCAGGGAAAGCCCGGCGTCATATAAAGCTCTCTTTTATAAAACCAAGGGTAGCCGCCGAAAATCTCGTCGGCGCACTCGCCCGTCAGAACGACCTTGTTGTGTTCCTTGACCAGACGGCAGAAATACAGGAGCGAGGCGTCAACGTCGGCCATGCCCGGCAAATCCTTCGCGTCAACCGCGGGACAGAGCAAATCGACGAGCTCGGTTTCGTCGCACTCGAGGTAGTTGTGATTGGTTTGACAGCTACTTAGCATTTCATCGACGTATGGCCTGTCGCGCTCAGGCTGAAAGTTATTCGATTTGAAATAAATGTCATTTTGCCTGAAGTCAAAGGAAAAGGTGTTTAAAACCGAGCCCATGTCTTTCAGAATTTTTGAAGCAACCGCAGTCACTATGCTGGAATCAAGCCCTCCCGAGAGAAAACTGCAAACGGGCACATCCGAAACCATTTGCCTTGTAATCGCGTCCCTGACAAGGAAGGATACCTTTTCAACTGTTTCCTCATAGCTGTCGGTATGCTCGCGGCTTTCAAGCTCCCAGTACCGATTTTCGGAAAAACCGCTCCTTCCGAAAAGGGCGTAATGCCCGGGTTTAATCTCAAATACGTTTTTAAATACGCCGTTTCCCGCCGTTCGGGCGGGACCTATTCCGAAGATTTCCCTGAAGCTGTCCGTATTCACCGCGGGGACAATATAGGGATGGCAGAACAGCGCCTTCGGCTCAGAGCCGAAAACCAGTGTTGCGTTTCGAGAAGCGTAAAAAAGGGGCTTAACGCCGAATCGGTCGCGGTATAGTATCAGCCTCTCCTCGGCTTCGTCCCAGATTGCGAAGGCAAAAATGCCGTTGAGCCTTGAGACAAAGTCTTTACCCCAGAGCATGTAGGCAAAGAGAATAACTTCGGTATCCGTAGCTGTTTCAAAAACGCAGCCGAGCTCCGTCAAATCGCTTTTCAGTTCGTCCGCGTTGTAGATTTCACCGTTATAGACAATAACATATTTGCTGCCGTCACGCTCCCTTATTATCGGCTGTGCTCCGCCGCTTATGTCGCGTATGGAGAGCCTTGCGTGACCCAGGCCGACATGGGCTTCCAAGAACTCTCCAGAACTGTCACTTCCGCGGTGCGACAGCGATTTTCTCATGCCAACAAGCGTTCTCGCCCAGAACTCGGTGTTTTCGGTATGGTCTATTTCAAAACCGCAAAAGCCCGTTATTCCGCACATATTCATTCCTCCGATTTAAGCAGGTAGCTCTGTCTATGTTATGCAAAGACGTGTGGCTTGATACCCATTTTTCAAGGGACGGCGAGAATGAAAAATATTTTATGAAAACTATTGACAAATAGAAACTAGTGTATTATATCTAATAGTAGATAAACAATACTATTGCGATTAGCACTATAAGGAGGGTCTTTGTGAACACACAATACAAAAAGGGAGTATTGGAACTATGTGTGCTTTCAATGTTGAAGAATAAAGACAGATACGGATACGAAATATCCGATAATCTTTCAAAGAGTATCGACATAGCCGACGGCACGGTTTATCCGATTTTGCGGAAGCTAAAAAGCGACGGACTGGTCACCACATACCTTTCCGAGGAAAGTGGGGGACCGCCGAGAAAATATTACAGTCTTACGGAACTCGGAAAAAGCACTTTTGAAAACGACCGAGCGGACTATCTCGAGTTCGCAAAAACCGTTGAATCAATGTTAAAGGAGAATACAGATGAAAAAGAATGAATTTTTGGCGCAGCTAAAAAACGAGCTTAAGAAAAATAACGCTGCGGAAACGGACGATATTGTTCTGGAATACGAGCAGCATTTCGCTTTTAAAATGGCTGACGGTTACTCGGAGGAGGAGATTGCCGCAAAGCTCGGCGAGCCCAAGGCGATAGCGGCGCAGTTTGACAGCGCAAAGGACACGGAAAAGAAAATGACGGGCGGCGGTTTCTTTTTAAAGCTCGGGCTCGGATGCGCGGCGTTTTTTGAAGCCCTGTTTTATATTCTGTTTTTTGCGTGGGACCTTGTGCTCGCGGCGTCTGCCTTAGCCATCGCCGTTTTGGGGGTCTGCCTTGTAACTGCGCTCAATATTTCAGCGCTGATACCATATATGCCGTTTCTCGGCTCACTGATACTCGGAATATGTGTTTTGGGACTTGCGGTTATTTTCGGCGTTGCGAGTGTTTACTGCTTCGGCTTCTTGAAGCAGATGATAAAAGCAAGCGTAAGATGGCACAAAAATATGATTTCTTCCAGCCCGCTTCCTCCTCTGCCGTGGAACCCTCAGTTTGAACCAAAAACCAGAAGAAGGCTGAGAACAATTCTCCTCGGGTCGCTTGCTGTTTTCGGTGTCTTCTTTGTTCTGGGCTTCGTGGTTTTAGCTCTCCAGGCAGGAGCTCTCGGCTTCTGGCATCACTGGAACTGGTTTGTATAATAAGAGGCCTTGATTTTAAAACAGGGCCCAAATGAGAGTATGAAATAAACTTGGAAAGGAAAAAAATGAAAACCGTTATCATCACCGGTGCCACTTCCGGCATCGGCTTGGAAACTGCACTCAAATTAACCGGAAAAGGCTACTTTGTCATCGGCGTCGGACACAGCAGGGAAAACTGCGACAGGGCAATTGAGCAGATACTGAAGAGAAATCCCGAGGCAAAAACAGTCTATTTTTCGGGGGAGCTCATGCAGCAGCGTGAACTTAAACGAGTTGCACAGGAGCTTGAAAGATACTTGGCGAACAACTGCAACGGCGAGCTTTACGCGCTTATCAATAATGTCGGAGGAGTTCGCAGCTGGTATCAAACCACCGAGGAGGGTTACGAGCAGCAATTCGCGCTCAACCATTTGGCAAGTTTCATGCTGACTTATCAACTTTTTCCGTACATTGAAAAAGCTCTGGGCAGGGTAATCATGACCGGCAGTAATTCTCACAAGGGCATTAAGATGCAGTGGAAGGATGTCATGCTCAAGAAGGGCTACAATCCGCTGACCGCCTATAAACAGTCTAAGCTCTGCAATATACTTTTCGCAAAGGCGCTAAACGACAGATACAGGAGAAACGGTATCGCCGCCTACACGGTTGATCCCGGACTTGTGAAGACAAATATCGGTAACATGCAAACAGGGAAGCTCGTGAATTTTATCTGGTCGCTCCGCAAAAAACAGGGCGTTTCACCCGAGATACCCGCGGAAACCTATGTCTTTCTCTGCGAGAGCAGGGACGCGCCCAAGGGACTTTACTATTACCTGTGCCGCGAGCAAAGATACAGTAAAGAGGTAACGAGCGAAAACGCCGACAGACTTTTCGAACTCAGCGAAAAGCTCTGCGGAATCAAATACAGCGACTTGGTGACTGAATTATGAATGTTATGATAACCGGAGCGAGCGGAGGTCTCGGGCGTGCGCTCGCAGCGGAATGTGCCGGCCGCGGTTATAATCTTTTTCTTACCGATATTAACGAGCAGGGGCTTCGCTGCCTGCAAAGCGGACTTGAGCGCCAGTACGGCGTGTGCGTGACCGCCAGAAAATGCGACCTCACCAATGATGAAAGCGTTGATGAAATGCTCTCGGTTATAGACAGGAACGGCATAGAATTTGATATGCTTCTGAATATAGCGGGCGTTGATTTCGAGGGTGGTTTTCTTGAAAGAGAGCGGGAGAGCGTTGTTAAAATCGTTTCCCTCAATGTTGAAGCCACATTGAGAATAACTCACGCAATACTCAAGCGACGCAGAGCGGGAAGGCAGTTTTCGTTGGTCTTCGTTTCAAGCCTTGCCTCGCTCTATCCGATGCCGCTGAAGGCAACTTACGCCGCGTCGAAGCGCTTTTTATCGGACTTCGCACTGGCGCTGGGGCAGGAATTAAAGTCACAGAACGTCAAGGTGCTGACGCTTTGTCCGGGTGGACTTCCGACGACGCAAGAGGCAATCTCGGGAATTGCGGCACAGGGCTTCTGGGGAGAGATGACGACCAATAAGCTCGAGACGGTTGCTTCCCGTACAATAGAAAGGGCTTTGAAGGGAAAGAGAATATATATACCCGGCACCGTTAACATGACACTCTCGCTCTTTGGGAAACTCCTGCCGCGCTCGTTTATTGCCGCGATTATCTATAAAAGGTGGATAGGCGCCCAGAGCAAGTGGCTTTGCCTCGAGGGAAAAACACAAAAAAGACCCGCATAGATGTATCTATGCGGGTTTTCATATTATATTGTGCTGTCGTCCCCGTTTGAAAACTCCTGAATTTCTGACGGATACATCGTGAAGCCGCCCTCCAGCTCTACGAAATCGGCCTCGGGCTTCGCCCTGTCGCGAAGCATTTCAAAGGATATAGGTTTTAAGTTCGTTTCGGAAATTGAGAGCTTTTTAGGAGGATTCTTGCCTCGGATTCCAAAGTTGGCGTTCGGTTTTCTTTTGTCCATGCTGCTTCCCCCGCGCATTATGCGCTAATTGTCGCCGGACATTTTGTCCTGCTCTGAGCGGATTATTTTTTTAACCATCTGACCGCCTACGGGTCCACCCTCGGCACCGTTCAGTTTTGACGGCAGGTCGCCCTTGTAGTGGTTATTGTTTTCCTTGACAAATTGCGTCATTCCAATCTCGGCTGCGGCTTCCATTTTAAGATTATTGAGTTTTTTGCGCGTTTCGCTGTTACTCATTTTTGATTGCTCCTTTGAAAAAGACTGCATGGATATTATTTGTCTTAGCGCAAAAGATATTCATTTAGACAGCAATATTTTAATTGCTTCGGAAAACAAAAATTGATATTGACAAATTGCGAATAGCGATATATGATTGTCATATCAAAAATAATTGATATGAGGTTGTACCATGGAAACAACACATCAGAAAAATGCGCGGGTGTTTAAAGCACTGTGTGATGAAAAGCGGCTGGAGATATTGGAGAAGCTGCGCGGAGGTGAAAAATGTGCCTGTGTGCTTTTGGAGCAGATGGATATCGGCCAGTCGGGACTGAGCTATCACATGAAAATTCTTTGCGATTCCGGAATCGTTAAAAGCAGGCAGGAAGGGAAATGGACGCATTACAGCCTTTCCGAAAACGGAAGAGATTACGCGGCCGTTCTCTTAAAAGAGCTGACAACACCGAACACGGAAACGGAAGATAATATTTGCTGCAAAAGGTAGAGGGTCATCCTGAGAGGGTGGCTTTTTATCGGCAGATTAAATCAAAATATTTTGATATTAACAATTTGACTGGAAGGGTAAGAATAATATGGGAGTTTGGGACTTCATACAAAATCAGGTGCTCGGCATGAAGTGGCTGGGCACGCTGATAGAAAAAGGACTTACCGCACTCGGACTTGACGTTACGGGAGCCTTGGGCGGCGGAATCTGGTTTTTCATTTACGATGTTATTAAGATAAGCTTTTTGCTCTGTCTCTTGATTTTTATTATTTCATATATACAGAGCTATTTTCCTCCCGAGCGCAGCAAAAAGATTTTGGGAAGATTCCACGGAATTTGGGCGAACATGATTGCGGCGCTTCTGGGAACGGTTACACCGTTTTGCTCTTGCTCATCGATTCCGCTTTTCATCGGTTTTTCAAGCGCGGGACTGCCGGTCGGCGTGACGTTTTCATTTTTAATATCCTCTCCGATGGTCGACCTTGGTTCGCTGGTTGTGCTGATGAGTATTTTCGGCTGGAAAATCGCCGTTGTATATGTCATTACGGGACTGATTATAGCGGTCATCGGGGGCACGCTGATTGAGAAGCTGAGAATGGAGCGGTATGTGGAGGAATTTATTACCACAGCCGGCAGTGTGGACATTGCTTCGCCGAAGCTTTCGCAGGGCGAGCGCATGATATACGCAAAAGAGCAAATGGCGGCAACCTTCAAGAAGGTGTTTCCGTATATCCTAATCGGTGTCGGCGTGGGCGCCGTTATACACAACTGGATTCCCGAGAGCTGGATTCAAACTATACTGGGCAGCAAGAACCCCTTTGCCGTTATACTGGCAACTCTCGTGGGCGTGCCCATGTATGCCGACATTTTCGGTACTATTCCAATTGCCGAGGCACTGTTTTCAAAGGGCGCGCAGATTGGTACTGTGCTCTCCTTTATGATGGCGGTAACAACCCTGAGCCTGCCTTCGATGATTATGCTGCGCAAGGCTGTCAAGCCAAAGCTGCTGGGGCTGTTCATCGTGATTTGTACTGTCGGAATAATCATTGTGGGATATCTGTTTAATGTGTTCCAGAACATTCTGGTCTGAGGAAGGGAATTTATGAAAGTGTTTGCGAGGAAAAAAGAAGAGCCCTGTTGCAGCTGTGACTGCTCTCAGAAGTCGGAAGACAAGGTGCTGGTGGAATACTTGTATCTTGACCTCAACACCTGTGAACGCTGCATCGGAACAGACAGCGTTTTAGACGAGGTAATGCTTGTTTTGACACCGGCCTTGAAGCTTGCCGGCTATGATGTCGAGTATAGGAAAGCCGAAATGACGTCGGCAGAGCTTGCCGTTAAACACCGCTTTCTCTCCTCCCCGACTATTCGGGTGAACGGCAAAGACATTTGTGATTCGGTGCAGGAAAACAATTGCGGCTGCTGCGGCGAAATCAGCGGAAGCAATGTCGATTGCCGTGTGTTTGAGCACAAGGGGGAAACATACGAGGTGCCTCCGGAAGACATGCTGGCCAGATCGATTCTCGGTGCGGTGTTTGATAAAAATGACGGAGGCTCCATCTGCGGCAAATACGAGCTCCCGGAAAATTTAAGGGCCTTTTTTGAGGGCAAGAAAAACGTTTCAAGCTGCAAGTGCGGCGGAGGATGCTGCTGAAAACAGATAGTAATTATTAAATACTTAATATTGAGGTGGATTATGAAGGTTTTTGCAAGAAAAAAAGAGGAACACGAGGGTGGATGCTGCTGCGGTAATTGCAGTGCTGAGACAATGGTTAAGGCTGAAGCCGAGAAGACCGAGGGGGCATCCGTCAAGGTCCTGGGCAGTGGCTGCGCAAAATGCAACGAGCTTGAAAAGGCTGCAAAGGAAGCTCTCCGCGAGCTTAACATGGACGAAACTATTGACCATGTAACCGATTTTGCCAAAATTGCGGCTTACGGGGTCATGAGCACTCCTGCACTTGTTGTTGACGGTAAGGTCGTTTCATACGGCAAGGCGCTAAGGAAGGACGAGGTTGTAAAAATTCTGAAAAAAGTCAGGGGGTAGTTCTGTGGATAAAAGCAAAGAAAGCGGTATCGGTTTTTTTGAGAAATATCTGACGGTTTGGGTTCTACTTTGTATGGCGGC
Organism: uncultured Oscillospiraceae bacterium; assembly: GCA_964459785.1. Taxonomy (GTDB): domain Bacteria; phylum Bacillota; class Clostridia; order Oscillospirales; family Oscillospiraceae; genus UBA2658. The sequence continues at coordinate 144,867 of CAYWNW010000004.1, forward strand.
AGGCGTTTTAATCGGTAAATTTCTGCCCGAAGTCCCTTCGTTTCTGGGCAAATTTGAGTATGCGAATGTGTCTATCCCGATAGCTGTCTTAATCTGGCTTATGATATATCCGATGATGCTGAAGGTTGATTTTCAGAGTATTAAAAATGTCGGCAAGAACCCAAAGGGATTATTTGTTACATGGGTTACAAACTGGCTTATAAAACCGTTTACGATGTTTGGTATCGCCTGGCTGTTTTTCTATGTTATTTTCAAGACGCTTATCCCCGCCGACCTTGCCAAGGATTATCTTGCGGGGGCTGTGCTTCTGGGAGCGGCACCCTGCACGGCGATGGTTTTTGTTTGGAGTCATCTCACAAAGGGAAATCCTGCCTATACGGTGGTGCAGGTTGCTACCAACGATCTTATTATTTTAGTCGCGTTCACTCCGACGGTTGCTTTTTTACTGGGAATCGGTGGGGTAAAGATCCCGTGGGCAACACTGTTATTATCCGTGGTCTTGTTTGTGGTTGTTCCCCTCGCTCTGGGAATGCTGACACGCATATTTGTCACGAAGAAAAAGGGCGAGGAATATTTCAGCAACAAGTTTATTCCTAAGTTTAGCAATGTCACTATAATCGGTCTGTTACTGACGCTTGTGATTATTTTCTCGTTCCAGGGAAATGTAATACTTAATAACCCGCTGCATATTGTTCTGATTGCCGTTCCGCTCGTCATCCAGACCTTCCTGATATTCTTTATCGCTTATTTTGCAAGTAAGCTTTTAAAGCTGCCGCATAATATAGCGGCTCCGGCAGGAATGATCGGTGCCTCGAACTTTTTCGAGCTGTCTGTTGCCGTGGCCGTTGCCTTATTCGGAGCACAAAGCCCCGTCGCACTGGCAACGATAGTAGGAGTTCTCACGGAAGTGCCGGTCATGCTCGTGCTTGTCAGAATTGCAAATAATACCAAGAGGTGGTTTCCAAACGGCACACTGCCGCGAGCGGATTAACCTTGACGTGAGCGCGGCGCGGAAACGACCGCTCCGATTAACGAACTTAAAAAAACTCATCAAAAATAAGCCGGTATGCGCTTTTGTCGCATACCGGCTTATTTTTTGTAAATTTAAGCTATTCGGTCAAAGCCGCTTTCCCGGCTTCCGCAACCGGCAGAGGATGATTATTCTGCCAAATGCACCAAAGAGTTATCGAAACAATTACTATGACACCGCCGATAAGTGCATACAAGCCGGGCGCCTCTCCGTTAAAGAGGAAGACCCATACCGGATTGAGCAGCGGTTCGATTGCACCCAAAAGGGAGCAGGCGAGAGGAGGACAGTTTTTACTGGAAAGAGTGAGAAGAATATAGGGAAGACCGAGCTGAATAACACCCAGACCCAAAATACAAAGAATTGCGCTCGTGCTGATGGGAGTGGGAGTGAAAAATGTCGCAGGTATTCCGACTGCCGCCGTGAAAAGATGTCCCAGAAGCATACCGCCCATGCGCGTTTCCTCATCCACCTTGCCGATGGCGAGATACATTCCGCCCATGAAGGCGCCTGCGAGGATCGCAACGCAGTTGCCGAGAAGAAAGCCCCCGTCAAGCTTGTCGAGAAAGAAAAGCGCGATACCGCCCATTGTCACAAGCACCGCCAGAAGGTCGGCGCGGCGGAACTTTTCGTGGAAAAAAACCGCGGAGAAAATCAGAAGAAATAGCGGAGCCGTAAACTGAAGAACTATGGCGTTGGCTGCCGTCGTCAGCTTATTTGCCGTTACAAACGAGAGAAAAGTCAGGCACATGAAGGCACCCATCACCACAGCGCGGAAATTGAATCTGAATTTGACTTTTCCGAGTTTTAAAAAAAGAAGAACCGTTCCGATGGCGACAAGGCTGCGCCAGCCGGCGATGACGAAGGGATTCCACGGGATGAGCTTGATGAAGATTCCTCCCGTGCTCCACAGTGTGGCGCAAATGAGCATTTGGATTATTGCGCGGCGTTTGGGATCCATAGCGATTTACCTCTGAATAAGTAATATTTATACAATTACCCTATAATAACACATCTCAGTGAAATGGCAAGCCCTTGAAAAGTAAATACCCCGCATACCCAAAAGAGTATACGGGGTGTTTGTTATCGATTTGTGGTTTATGGCTGCATCGCGCCGAAGAATACAAGCCAAGCAAGAAGAGTTTTCGCAGTCAGACTTAATACTATGTAGACCTTTTCCCCGTAGAGATAATCTTTCCATTTGCCGACCTTTTTGTACTGAAGAATCATGTTAATCGGGAAGGTATTAAACATAACAAAGTATGTTATAACGATTGCCCAGACAAACCAAGGAACAAGGTCGAAATTTCCCGTTCCGAGCATATAGATTAAAATGACCGCCCAAGGTGCAAGTCCCGCGATTGAGCCTAAAACAAAGGGTGCCCAATTGGTTTTGCCTGCCTTGTCTTTTGGGTTCAGTTCCTCCATGAGAAGGCCGAAAAAATTCATAGAGGCGTTCAAAACAAAAATCAGAATCAGCGAAGAGATGTCATAAATTCCAAAGAGAGTGGAGATAAGAACCAGCATGACAGATGAACTCAAAGCGTATTCAAACCATCTGAACCTGTTGATTCCCTTTTCAAGATCTGAGTTGTATTTGTCGTTTAGCTTTTTTGGAATTGAAATCAGTGCGTGTGCCGCTGCCGATATCAGCAAAAATACGGCAACAAGAATTCCGAAGGGCAATTGAAACAGGTCTCGTGACGCGGTTTCAAGCGATTGGGTCTGTTGGTTGAAACTGAGATAAATCTGGGTGATCTGGGGTTTGAACTCTGTGATTTTGGAAATCACCGTGGTTGCGAGTATCAGCATGATTACGCCTTGAAGCAAGTGAAGACAGCCCATGACGAGGTTGAATCTTCTAAGCTTCCTGAAGCTTGTGTCAGCCATAATGGTCCCTCTTTTCTTGTTTTTTCGGTAGTGCTTAGTCCCTCTTTCAACTTATACAAATATTTCCCAAATGTCAAGACGGAAATATAAGCGACAATTGACTTGACATTTAGGCGGGAGAGCTCTACAATGACAGTTGCAACAGCAACAGTTGCGATAACAACTAATGAAACGGGGCGCTTTTATGCTGATGAGCAATTTGTCTATCATAGTCAGGGGAAGTCAGGTTTACTGCTCAAGAAAGCTGTCGGACTATGGTATAAATGCTGCTGAGGAATACATTTTGATGTACCTTATGGGGCACAAGGACGCAAATCAGGAGGCAGTAGCAAAGTTTTTTGTGCTTGACAAGGGAACGGTCGCCCGAAGCTTACAAAAACTTGAGAGTAAGGGTTTCATAGTTCGGAAAATCAACGACGACAACCAGCGCGAAAAGGTAATAACGCTGACGGACAAGGCGCTGAATCTGAAGCAGGTGCTCAGCGAGCTCCTTGTCGATTGGCGAAGTGCCATGTTTGACGGAATGAGCGACGAGGAAGTCGCGGCTTTTGAAAAAGCTGTTGGCAGAGTTGCGGAAAATATAACGAAAATAATTTGAAGGAGCGAGCTAAGTGGATAATAATAAGCCTAAAACCCGAAGCCTTGCAATGATTTCGGTAATCTATCTTGCGGGCATATTCATGGGCGCCATAGACACGGGAATCGTGACTCCCGCCAGAACTATCATTCAGAACAATTTGATGGTAGACGCGAAAACAGGTATATGGATGATAACAATTTATACTCTGGCATACGCCGCAAGCATACCTGTTATGGGGAAGCTTGCCGACAGATACGGCAGAAAAGTTATCTACATCATCAGCATAAGCCTGTTCGGACTTGGCTCGTTATTATGCGGGCTTTCCCATTATGCGGGCAGCTTCGGTATGCTTATTGCGGCAAGAGCTGTTCAGGCAATCGGCGGCGGCGGAATTATTCCGGTTGCAACAGCTGAATTCGGAACCTCGTTTCCTCCGGAGAAGCGCGGAATGGCGCTCGGACTGGTGGGCGGGGTATACGGTATTGCGAATATTTTCGGCTCTCTCGCGGGCAGCGCGATTCTGGATATTTTCGGAACGCAGAACTGGCAATACATATTCTTTATAAACATTCCGATTTCGATATTCATCATATTGGCCGGAGCATTTTTCCTCCCGAATCATAGGGAGAAAACCGTTAAAAAAATCGACGGTTTAGGAACGTTTTTCATCGTGGCAATGGTTCTTTCTCTGCTTTACGGATTAAAACAAATTGACTTTTTCGACTTTGCTGCGACGATAAGCAGCGTGAACGCCTATCCGTTTCTAATCGCTTTTGCCGTGCTTTTGCCGATTTTTATTATGGTGGAAAAGCGTGCGGAAGATCCGATAATGAACCTCAAATACTTCACGAGCGGAAGAATTGTAACGACTCTGGCAGTCGCGTTTGTTTCGGGCTTTGTGATGATGGGTATAGTTTTCATACCGCAGTTCTGTGAAAACTCACTTAAGATTCCAACAGGTGACGGAGGTTATTTCACAGTAATCTTGGGGCTCCTCTCGGGGGTGTCGGCAATGCTGTCCGGCCGTCTTATTGACAAAATAGGGGCAAAGCTCGTACTGCTGCTCGGCTTTTCGATCACGATTATCGGCGCCGTATTTTTGATTCTGGTGGCGGCTGTGAACCCTAGCCTTGTCAGCGTAATAATCAGCCTTATGCTTCTGGGATTCGGAATGGGCTTTACCATCGGCGCTCCGGTTAACTACATGATGCTTGAAAATGTCGAGGAAAAGGAAGCAAATTCGGGCCTTGCCACACTTTCTCTCGTTCGCTCAATCGGAACCTCGATTGCACCGGCAATAATGGTCGGATTTCTGGCTTTTTCGGGAACTTCGCTTCAGACAAATTTGATGGCGATATTGCCTACGCAGGTGAATGTGCCGGAGCTTCCCTATGTTCAGGAGATTTCCGATAAGTTTGCGGAGCTGAAAAATAACCCGAGTATGGGAGAAATGCTCGGTAATGCAGAGATTCCGGATTTCTCTTCAATGCAGACAATGGAGCTTGATTTCTCGGGCGAGAGCGATTATGAGATGCCTGCAGATATTATCGAAAAGCTCCAAAGCTCTGATGTAACAACGATTGTCGGCATAACAAAGGAAATGTCCGTCAGTATGTTTGAAGCTATGACCCCGCCGATAATTTCGAAAATTCAAGGCGGTCTTGCATCGGGGTTTGAGGGAATTTCAACGGGGCTTGCTCAGCTTGATAAGAGCCTTGCGGCCATGCAGGCAGGGGGAATGGGCATGGCACAGGGGATGCCTCCGGCTTCGGCAGCGCAAGGGGGTATGCCTCCCGCGGCGGTAACGCAGATGACGGCGGCACTTGACGGGATGAATGCTGCTAAAAAAGACATGGAAACGCTTGTAAGCGAAATGCAGGCGCTCAGCGATGCTGTTCCCGACGCTTTTGAGACCGCTAAAACGGATTATCTCGCGCAAATCGACGCAAAGTCGGGGGAAATTGAAACTGTTTACCAGAGCACGGTCAACGAGGGCTATCGTTCAATCTATCTGACGGTTATCGTTGCGGCGATACTGGCGATACTGGTTCTGCTGCTTTACAAGAGTAAACGCCCTTACGACGCAACCGCGGAGAAAAGTTGACAGAGAATTCCGATTTAAAGACAAAAGGCACCGCCCGATAGAGGGCGGTGTCTTTATCATTAGAATGAGCTTTCGATAGCCTTGATTTTATCGTAAAGCATTTGATTAACGGGGAAATTCAGACCGTGTTTCTTGCCCAGAGACAGAACAGTTCCCGAAAAAAGCTCGACTTCGGAAAAGCGCCTTGCCTCTAAATCCTGCCGCATGGAGGGCTTGCCGCGTGGATTCAGCCCGTCCAAAATACTCAGCCAATAGTCAAGGTCGGTCTGTGATAAATTGACGTTTTCTGCTTTTGATAAAATGATAACCTCACGCATGGCGGCAATCATAGTATCTCTTGCAGCTCCCTGCTTTTGGATGTCACCATAATCACCCTCAAAAACGGCTACGGTTTGATTGACGCCGACATTAAGCATAAATTTCCCCCAAAGCCTTGTGTGCATATCGAAAACCAGCTCGTGGGGGATATGGACCTTTTCAAAAAAACTCTTAACCGCGTCGGCTCTTGCTTTGTTTTTGCCCTCTCGGTCCGTGCCGAAGCAAATCATCCCCATGTTCTTATAGTTTAAGCTGTTGCCGACCTTGACAGCGTCCATGCCCTGAGCCACGCTGTAAAGAACCTTTTCACTGCCGAAGGCCTTGCCGATAAGTTCCTCGCTGCTGATACCGTTGAGAAGAGAAAGAATGGTGGTCTCTTTGCCGACATGATTCTCAGCCGCCCTAATCGCCGCAGGCAAATCGTTGTATTTGACAGCGAAAATGATTAGATCACTGGGTGAGGCCGGTTCCTCTGGCGAAATGTAATTAAAACTGCACGGTACGCCGTTACAGTATATATTCTCTCTGCGATATTTTGCGATTCTGTCGCTGTCGGCAATAATTCTAAGGTTTTCCTTCGGCATATTTTCGGACAGGCGTTGTCCGAACAAAACTCCGAGAGCGCCCAAGCCGACGATTGAAACCGTTTTTATTTCCATGCTGCGTTCACCTCTGTCGCTTGAATTTAGAAAAGTGTAACATTGTTCCGTGCGATTTTAAACAGCCGCGGAAGATTTTTTCTGCTTTTTTAAGGCGTTTATGTGACAGCAATTGAAATTCTCAAGTCCGTGTGGTAAAATTTTACTCGGAAAAGCCGGTTTTGGTGTTAGGCGACCGATAAAAAATTGAACGGAAAGCAAATTTATGAAAGAGTATAAAAATGAGGACATAATTGTTTATTGGTATCCGGAGCAGTGCGCACACCCAGGAACCTGCCTGCGACTGCTTCCTGAAGTTTTCTGTGCCACAAGGCGCCCATGGGTCGATGTCAACGCGGCGGCACCGGAGGAGATTATACGCTGCATAGACCAATGCCCTTCAGGCGCGCTACGATATTCCTTGCCCGAGGGCTCAAGTGTTAACCCGGATATGGCGGCCGGCGTCGGCTCAATCGACAATATGAAAAATGTTCCGAGCGCTGTCAAAGTTAAAGTCATAAAAAACGGACCCTATCTTGTCGAGGGGGCAACGCTTCTTGTCTGCACGGACGGAACTCCGATATACGAGGGTTCAAGGATTGCGCTTTGCTCCTGCGGCTGCACGCAGAACCCTCCCTTTTGCGACGGCTCACACAGAGCAAAGAGATAGAAAGAAAAAACCGCCTTTGAAGGGCGGTTTTTTCTTTCTGTTTTATAAATTTCAGGGTGTGCATGAAATCAAAAAAAGCGGTGGGAGTATGCGCCTGAGCATTACCTGTGGCTGGTGCGGGTGGCTTTTTCGAGGTACATGCGGTTATCGGCAATGCGCATGAGGTCATCGCGATTATTGCCGTCCTGCGGACATTTGCTGATACCCAGAGATATACCGATATCGCATAAGCAGTTATCAACAATGATTGGCTCGCCAAAGGCAGTTCTGATTCGATCGCCAAGCTCATCGGGATTAAACTCATCGTTTGTGTAAAGGAACAAAATAAATTCATCGCCGCCGACTCTTGTGACCAAGTCTTTTGATCTTACGCATGACTTAAAAATCTCCGCAACCCTCTGCAGGAGCTTGTCCCCGATATCGTGCCCGTAAATGTCATTAACACCCTTGAATCGGTCAATATCCGCAAAAACCAGCGCAAAGGTTTTGCCGCTAACTTCGTAGTCGATAATTGCCGAATCTATCTTTTCAATCAAAAGCCGTCTGTTCGGCAAGCCTGTAAGTGCATCGTAGTTAACAAGCTTTTCAAGCTGCCTTGAAAGCTCGAGATATTTTTTGTTGCTTTCGTTCAGCCTTTGCTCGGCCTTTTTTAGCGGGGTTACGTCGTGCATGTTAACAACGATGCCTACGATTCCGTCAAGCTTGCTTTCGGCCACCGAGAAGGACGCCCTGGTATTTATTGTATTTCCTTCGGAATCAACCAAGTCGAGCACTACATTTCGGAGCATTTTGTTGGTAAGAAGCCGATGCAGACGTTCCTGATTATATGCCTTTGCTTTAAAGAAGTCCGACAGAGGTCTGTTGATTATTTTATCGTTGCTGAGTTTGAGCGTAAGCTCGGTTGCCTGATTGCACTGAAATATAATTCCTTCTCCGTTAAGCACAAGAATAGGGTCCAAAACTGTTTCAAGGATAACATCCGGCGTCGCCGCGTCAATCGGACTTAGCAGCTTCAGCTTCCTAATTATGTAGAGATATCCCATACCCCAGATAAACGCTACAAAATGGCATAAGGGAGGCACGTTAGGAGCCAGTAAAGGCAAGCCGAGATCCAAAAAGCTGCCGACACACAGCACAACGGTATTGAGAAGCAGGACGTATTTTGCTTGGTTTATAAATCTGCGCCGTTTGCTTTTCTTTGCCCAAGAGTGCATGCTTTTCAAAGCAACCGAAAAAAATAAAATGAGATGTCCAAGATAAATCCAATACCAAACAGAACCGATATTGGTTATATACGACCAACCTTCGCCGGAAGCTCTTTGGGAAAAGCCCGATGCGACAGACGTACCGTTCGGATTGAAGAGTGCGTTAATAACAATAGCTGCCGGAAGAGTATATATAAGGATATAAATCCAGATTCCCTTAATATTTTTGGTTTTTTCTGAAAGAATCAGATAAAAATGTGTTGCGAAGGGGCAAAACAATGCCCAGCCGAATGAGCCGAGCCTGTGCCATAGCATAGCGGCCTCCGCAGTTGGGGCGACAAAAATGAATGAATAGCAAAGTGACCATACAGCAAAGCTGAAATAGACAAGACCGGCAAGCCTGTGAAGATTTTCTCTGGGATTGAGCCTGATTACGTAGACTCCTATGACCACAAAACTGTAAGCGATAATGAGGGAGACAAACGCCATAGCAATCATAAAGCCACATCCTTATGTTACATACTTTTTGTTATGGTATTGTGTTATCCGATGCGAGGAAGATTATATACTTATATATACAATATCATAAGGTATAATTTTAGTAAATTCAAATATTTTATTGCATTTTTTGTCGCCAACTTAATTAACAGCGCTTTGAACACCGGCTAAAATATGTTAAACTGTACACAGGAATGTGCTTATTTCTGTGTACAAAATTAAGATTAACGGCGGGAGGAACAAATGAAAACCTTTAAAGAATTATATGAAGAACTGTTTTCCTCTGCTCTCGAAGGTAATTTTTACAAAACGGAGGAGATAGAGTGTGACCCTTTGCAGTTGGATTGCCTTCTTAATCCCCGGAAGCACCCGCTGGTTCTTCAAACGGGTAAATGTGACTGCGACGGGGAAAAGGCGAAGGTCTGCGCAGGCCGCTGCCCGTTCGGTGCTATCCGTGAAAGCGAGGAGGGCGGAATAGCAATTGATTCGGAGCAGTGCATCGGCTGCGCTATGTGCATTGACGGATGCGACAGCAAAAAGCTGATTGAATCAACAGATATTTTGCCTGCACTCAAAGCGGTTCGCTCGGCAAAGGGACCGGCCTACGCGCTCATTGCCCCCGCTTTTTTGGGGCAGTTCAAAAATGGGGTTACCCCGGGCCAGCTGCGTACCGCATTGAAAAAAGTCGGCTTTGACGGAATGCTGGAGGTCGCCCTTTTTGCGGATATTCTGACGCTTAAGGAGGCGCTTGAATTTGATAAGAATATTCGAACGGAATCGGATTTTCAGCTTACAAGCTGTTGCTGTCCCATGTGGATTGCGATGATAAGAAAGGTTTACAATGAGCTGATGCCGCATGTTCCGGGCTCTGTTTCGCCGATGATAGCCTGCGGGAGAACTGTAAAGCTTCTGCACCCGGATGCAGTCACTGTTTTTATAGGACCCTGCCTTGCAAAAAAAGCTGAGGCGAGAGAAAAGGATTTGGCGGGAGCCGTTGATTATGTACTTACCTTCAGAGAGGTGCAGGACATTTTCGACGCGCTTAGCATCGACCCTTCCGAAATGGAGGAAAGTGAAAAAGACCATTCTTCAAAAGCGGGGCGGATTTACGCCCGCGCGGGCGGTGTCAGCCAAGCGGTTGAAAACACTGTTAATCGGCTGAATCCGCAGCGACCGATTTCTATTCGCACTATGCACGCGCATGGAGTTCCGGCCTGCAAGGAAATGATAAACGGCCTTTTAGCGGGTGGACAGCAGGCAAACTTTTATGAGGGTATGGGCTGTGTGGGCGGCTGTGTGGGAGGACCCAGGTCGGTTACCGGAGCAGATGAGGGCAAGCGGCTTGTGGATGTTTACGGAGAAGCGTCGCCTTATCAGACTCCGCCGGAAAACCCCTATGTTGCAGAGCTTCTCCACCGCATCGGAATAGATTCGGTGGAAAGTCTTCTTGAACATACCGAAATATTTACACGGCGGTTTTAATACTGAGCCCAGTGCCGAAATAAACACAATAAAAGAAACGCCTCCGATTCGAGAGGCGTTTCTTTTTACTTTAAGGCATATTCAATTCATACTGTCCTTTGTTTTTGCTCTGCATTTTCCTTTCGTACATCAGCTTGTCAGCCTGACATATTAAGGACTCGAAGTCGGAGCTGCCTTTCATTTCAACAACTCCGAAACTGCATGTAACGTTGAAACCGTCAATAAAAGTCTGCTCTTTCATGGAAGCGTCAATTCGCTCTGTTAAGGCCATTGCGTCGTCAAGGTTGATGTTGGGCAAAAGCAGAACAAACTCATCCCCGCCCCAGCGAGCCAGAATGTCCGTGCTGCGAAGCTGGGCTTGGAACAGTTTTGCCAAATCGGACAGAACGCAGTCACCTATTGAGTGTCCGAACCTGTCGTTAACAATCTTTAAATCATCAACGTCAATAAAGACCAGTGTAAGCGGCAAGCCCTGCCGACGGCAAAAAGCCATCCATCTGGCGGCTGTTTCTTCCAGCTTATAACGGTTGGCCGCGTGTGTTAAAAAATCGGTTGTGCTTAAACGCTCCAGCTCCAGCTTCGATGTGAATTCGTTTAACTGATGTGTCTCAGAATTTTTTGCGGAGAGCGCGCACAGAAAAACGGTTACCGCGAGGTAAACAGCAGTTGCAACAAAATCCGATAATACAAACAGATTAACGTAGATATATGCGCAGGTAAGAAACATGACAGTCCCTAATACCGAGATGAAAAGCAGGTATTTCCACTGATTGGGGATTAGGAAGAAGACTATTATTAAAACCATCAGCCCCATCGCCTGGATAAGAAGGTTAGGCTGGACGTAACGGCTGAAAACAAAAAGAAATATCCAAAGAGCTAATATCTCAAGAAATGAGACTATAACAGAAAATGTTCTGAATGAGCTAATCCGTTTGGAGCTAAAGCCGACTATAGAAAGAATAACCGAATATACCAAACGAATAATGATAATGCTGATTCTCGCCGAGGTGTTTCCTATAAGTGCCAGATCGGGAAGAAGAAGCATTATATTAAAAAAAGCTGCCGCAAAGAGCAGAATGCGGATGTATTTTTTTGAAACGCTTAACTTATAGTTGTAGTATTCCGAACGTCCGACAGCCGAAGAGTTTTCGGATTTCTCAATGTTAAATTCTGTCAATTAATTTCACCTATACCCAATCATTGCAAGCGGCGGTACGCGCATATGCAAGCCGCGTAATTATCATTCAGGAATGGCGCTATGATTATCCTGCGTCTAACATACATAATTATATACTTATTTAAAGCAGAACTTCAATGACAAAATGTGATAAGCTTATTTGTGAATTTATAGTAATTGTTATTAAAAGCGCCGCTTAATGCAAAGCGGCGCTTGGTTTTAAAAGAAGCCGGAAGGATTAAGCTTTTATTCCGCGTTTAAAGCAGTTTAGTAAGAGCTTATCGGGAGAGTCTCGTCGTCCTGCCCTTTTTCAACTGAGCGGATGACAATATAATAGGAGAAATCCGCGCTGACTTCGACCTTAACTCTATCTCCGACCTTATGCCCCATAACCGCTTTACCGACGGGGGATTCCTTGCTGATAAGTCCTTTCAGGGCGTTCTGCCTGAGTGTGGTAACAATTTGGATTTTTTGGGTTTCGTTTTCATCTTCAAAAAATACTTCAACTATGTCGAATAGTCCGATTACTCCGTCTTTTGCCGCAAGAGTGATTACTTTTGCGGTTTTAATCATGTTTTCAAGGTATCTGATTCGGCTGTCGTTTCTGTTTTTTTCTCGCTTTGCCGCCTTATACTCAAAGTTTTCGCTCAGGTCGCCAAAGGCTCTGGCCACCTTTACCTCCTCAATCATTTCAGGACGCAGAACCTTGAAGCGGTAGTCGAGCTCCTCCTGCATCTTTTTAATGTCAACCTCTGTCAGTTCATCATACATAGCTTAAGACCTTCACTCGTTTCATATTGCGTATTTTAGCTCAATTACTATAATATAGCTAAGGCTCTTGTTTCGCAAGCGCTTTCCGCTTGCGGCACAGACAAAAATCATATATAATGGCAAAGAAGTGAATTTCAGGCTCTCGCAGCGAAAGCCGAGATTTAAACAATTAAAGACGAAAATAAAAAGCCCTAAGGAGGCCTTTTTAACAATGACACAACTGCTAAACAGTCTGCCCCAAATACTTACCATGCTCCTCATTTGCGGGGTTAAGATAATCGAGATGTCGGTGCAGTCAATAAGGGTAATTATGCAGGTTAAGGGGCAGAGGCTTGAGTCAACGCTGCTTGCCTTTCTCGAATGTTTAATCTGGGGACTTGTCACCTCTGCCGTAATAACAACGCTTGCGGATAATATGTATTGGCTTTTTGCATACTGCGTTGGCTTTGCCGCCGGAATATATTTCGGCTCCGTTTTAGAGAACAAGCTGGCGCTAGGCGAAACAAATCTTCAGCTGATGGTTGACGAGGATGACGGAAATAAAATAATTGAATATCTGACCAATAACGGCAGAGGCTTCACCGCTTTTGAGGGCTTCGGCTACGAAGGCAGGAAGTTCAAAATAAACACCGTTATCCCTCGCAAAGCGGAGAACAAGATTAAAAGGGATATTCACAAAATGGCTCCGCATGCTTTTGTTGTCAGTTCCGGTATCGGAACGTTTTCCGGCGGCTTCGGAGTTCGCGGCAACCGCAAATAGTATAGGACGGCGCGATTCAAGTTTAAAATAATTAAAGGTGTTCAGCGGATTATGATTATCCTCTGAGCACCTTAATTCTTTGTTAATGAATGGAAAAATGATTTCCAAAACTTAGTGCGCAAATTAACCAAGAGGGGCAGGCGGGCGGAGCTTTCGATAAAACTAGAGATTACCGTAAAACTCCTCACAATAGCGCTCCAGAAACTTTACGGCGGCCTCGCCGTCACCATATTTTACATAGTCGTAAAGCTTTTCTCTTGCGGTGACGGCATTTTGGGCGCCTATCTGCTCCACCCAAATACGGGAGAATTCCGCGCAGCTGCTGGTAAACGGATTCATCATTATGGGTATGGAGATATTATCGGATGCCATGCAGAGTGCGTGAAATTCCTCGGCAAACTTATTTCCGAACCACTTGCTGTCGGGTGGATTCGCACTGTCCAGCTTTTCACGCATTTCGGCAAGTAAACCGAGCGGGCGCGTAAGCCTTGCGTCGGAGTGCGCAGCCGCAAGCTCGCGAAGCACGGCGCTTTCAATTATTACGCGCACACGAACCGTTGAAATGATGAGTTTGTTGTCCATCTTTCCGTTGTTATCGTAAATGCGCATAAATGCAAGCAGCGTTTCCGAGGTCCCGTTTTCCACATAGTCAGCGACATAAACGCCGTGTCTGGGTATTATTCGAAGAAATCCTCTCGCCGCAAGATTTGTCAGCCCTTTATGTACTATATTTTTGGTTATCTCCAATGCCTCGGCAAGCTCGGCCTCTGTCGGGAGCCTGTCACCGATTTTCAGCTGGCCTGAAAGTATCATCGCTTCGATTTTCTGCTCAAAAATCTGTGTGGCACTTTGCACACGAATAGGATCTAATACCATTTCCTTATCCCCAATCGTATTGATCTCAAATGATTTTACCATTTATTAAAATGGTTGCCAATACCATACCTTTAAAAAGAAGAATTTAATGCTTGCAATAATCGAAATTGAGGGGTATAATGTGACTGTGATTCATCACCACCACATTATACCCCGCCCGCCACGATATTTCAAACGGAATATTTGCGGATAAAGAAAAACGATAAACGATTAACGGAGGACCCTTTATGGCACTCGAAATAACACAGCGCGGAGACGTAATATTGGCTAAAGATGTCTGCTCGTCAGACGGGTTTCCTGAGGGAATCAGCGTAGGCATGTTTGTTGTGGACGGTCTGCTTATCGATGCGGGCGCCACAAAGATGGCCGAGCCCAGCGGGGACTTCTGGAAAGAGAGCAATATAAGCCAAGTCGTCATCACCCATAATCATGACGACCATGCGGGTGGTTGCCGCTGGATACAGGATAATTTAAACATTCCGATTTATCTGCATCCCGATTCAATTGAGGAAGCAGGCTCCGTCGTCGTCCATCCGAAATACGGTAACGAAATTTGGGGAGTTTTGCAGCCGTACACAGCGCTGCCGATGCCTAAAACCATCAGCACGGCTTCAGGGAAGTACAGCTTTGAAACGATAGACAGCCCGGGACATCATCCATGTCACATTGCCTTGTATGAAAGAAATCAGAAATGGCTTTTTACCGGGGATTTGTACTTAGGGACAAAGATGTTTTTCTGCTACAAAGACGAGAATATTAAGCAGCTTCTGGTAACACTCGAAAAGATGCTGGAGCTGGATTTTGATACTGTTTTCTGCGCTCATGCGGGCTTCGTTGAAAACGGAAAGATCCGCCTTCAGAAAAAACTGGACTATCTAAAAAATCTCCAGCTTCAGGTGAGCGAGCTGCGAGAAGGCGGCATGAACGATAAGGACATTACAGCGGAGCTTTTCCCGTTTGATTTTCCTTTTGGCGAGGTTTCCGAAGGGGACTGGTCGCCTTATAACATAATAAGAACGATATAAACTTCCTTACCGATATATCTCAGCAGGGAAAGCCCACAGGAGAAGATAATCCCTGTGGGCTTTCTTTTGCTTAATGCGAGTAATCAAAAAGCATCGATAATCAATAAATCGCACGAATCGGTAACAAAACAGAATATACCGCAAAAAAACCATGTGTCAGGCTGAACCCAACACATGGTTTTTATTTTTGGTGCCGGTGACCGGGATCGAACCGGTACGAGGAATTACCCTCACAGGATTTTAAGTCCTGGGCGTCTGCCAGTTCCGCCACACCGGCAGGTGTAAAGAAGGAAACGGACAATACGTATGTTAGCACGGCTGAGGTTTCGTGTCAAGTGTGGAGGCTCGAAACAAGGCGCAGACAGCTCTTATGCATTTTCATCAAATCTAACTGACGGGTTGGAAAGAAATATAGCTGTCTTTTCTCCGAATAACGGCTTTTTTCGCTACCGTATTGCTCACATCGGCTTAATCTGTTATAATACAATTCTAACGAAAGAGCAGAAGTGAATTTAATATTTTCTGCGATGTAAAATGTCGTGTTATTAGCTCATATAAAACCGTGAGAAACGCAAGCGAAGGATGGCTTTGGGACAAATGGAATGGAAAATACCGTACTCCGCGCCTGAAATATCGGAAGCGTTTTTAAATTCGGAATTTACGCCGCTCTTGGCTGCCGTATTACAGGCAAGAGGGGCAGATACGCCCGAAAAGGCAAGAAAATATCTAACCCGCGACGAATCCCTCCTTTGTGACCCGTTGCTGCTTACCGATATGGACAAGGCGGTTACTCGCATTGGGATTGCTCTCGAAAAAAAACAGAAGCTCGCCGTTTACGGCGACTATGACGTGGACGGGATAACATCGGTCTGCCTGCTGCTGGACTATTTCAGCGGACGGGGGCTTGAATGTGAGGCTTATATACCTGACCGTTTGGACGAGGGCTACGGAGTGAACTCTAAGGCGCTTAAGGTCCTGCGCGACAGGGGCGTTGACCTTGTTATTACGGTTGACTGCGGAATCACCGCAACTGCCGAAACGGAGTTTGCCAAGAGCCTTGGCTTGGATATTATTATTACGGACCACCACGAATGTCCCCAGGCCCTGCCCTGTGCCGAAGCGGTAATAAATCCTAAGCGTCCCGATTCAAAATATCCCTTCCCGGAGCTTGCGGGGGTGAGCGTTGCGTTTAAGCTCGTCTGCGCGCTGGAGGGCAATTCAGCTTCTCCGCTTGAGAGATATGCCGATCTCGTGGCACTCGGGACAATCGCGGACGTTATGCCTCTTATCGGAGAAAACCGCGCGCTTGTATACAGAGGCTTGGAAAAGCTGAAAACTGACCCGCTGCCGGGTCTTGCCGCACTTTTAGAGGAGGCAGGCGCCGCCAATAAAGCTATTTCCGCGAACACTGTCGGCTTCACTCTTGCGCCCAGAATAAACGCCGCGGGGCGTCTTTGTAAAACCGAAGCCTCGATAAAACTTCTGCTGTCCAAAAATCGGACGGAGGCGGAAGCCCCTGCAAAGGAGCTTTGCGCACTCAATCGCCGCCGACAGGAGCTGGAAACCGAGGTTTGGGAAGAGGCAATGTCCGTTTTGAGCGCCGATGAGCCTGAAGGACCGATAGTGCTGGGCAGCGACTCCTGGCATCCGGGTGTTGTGGGAATTGCAGCCTCACGCCTTTCAGAGGAGTATAGGCTTCCGACGATAATGATTTGTTTCGATAACGGAATCGGAAAGGGCTCCTGCCGAAGCTACGGCGACTTCAACCTTTTTGAGGCCTTAACCGCCTGTTCGGAGCATTTGGAGAGCTTCGGCGGTCACGCAATGGCGGCGGGACTGAATATTAAACCTGAAAAAATAGAAGGTTTCAGAAAAGCACTCGGAGAATATTACCTTTCAAACCTCCCGACGGAACATGCGGACTTAAAGCCGGAAGTTTTGATATGCGACCCTTCGTTATTAAGTATGGAGGGCGTGCGCTCTTTGAGTGAACTTGAGCCCTGCGGAAGCGGAAACGAGCATCCGCGTATGTGCATGTACGGAGCCGTGCTTGAGAGCGTCAGCCCAATCGGTAACGGCAAGCACCTTAAGATACGAATTTCCAAAAAGGGAACGGTTTTTGACTGCGTTTTCTTTTCCCGCTCCGCTGAGAACCTCGGCGCGAACGAGAAAGACCTGGTTGATATTTGCTTTACTCCGCAGATAAACGAATTTCACTCTCGGCAAAGCGTTCAGCTTTTAATTTGTGACCTTCACAGCTCGGAAACACCTGATAATTGCCAAAGGATTTTAGAAAACGCGGAGCTTAAGCAGGACAAAATAATGCGGTTCCGACCTGACAGGGAGGAACTGGGCAGCCTTTGGCGAAGGATTATTGCTTCGGGTGGACGCTTTGTAATGCAGAGCGAGCGCTTATGTGAGGGCTGTTTTGGGTTTGACGAACCCGAAAGACTGTGCCTTTGCCTGAGAATATTTCACGAATTGGGTCTTGTTGAGCTAAAAAGAGAAAACGGCGGACTAATTTGCACCTCCGTGAAAACAAACGAAAAGACTGAGCTTAATCAATCGCCGCTCTACAGTCAGCTGTGGGGAAATGACGGGTTGCGGCCCTCTGCTTCCGAGTAAGAAATCTTGGTGAAGCACCCGTAATTTTGTTAATTATTTGATTATCCGCCGCTCTGCGCGGCGCTAATCGGATGTGAAACAACGCCGCAGCGCGGCGTGAGATAAAGAACACATTTTTGAGGTATATCTATGCAGGAAGAAGCAAAAAAAGAGTATCTGTGTCCCGAAAAAATGTATGAGCAACTGGAGAAAAGCCTTCTCGAAATGAATCCCGCCGCGGACACGGCGAGGGTTCGTGCCGCCTTTGAATTTGCAGTTGCGGCACATGAGGGACAGAAGCGCAGAGAAGGCTCCGATTATGTTACTCATACCATAGCTTCGGCGCAGATATGCGTTGAAATGGGGCTCGACGAGGATTCAATCATCGCCGCGCTTCTTCACGACTGCATTGAGGACACCAAGCTTACACATGCCGACATTGCAAAACGCTTCGGAACCACCGTCGGAGACATAGTTGAGGGCGTTACCAAACTGACTCGTGTTCAGTACACCAGCAAAGAAGACGAGCAAATGGAAAATATGCGCAAAATGCTGATGGCGATGGCGAAGGACATCAGGGTTATTCTCATTAAAATTGCCGACCGCCTTCACAATATGCGCACAATGGAATATCAGACACCGGAAAAGCAGCGCTCCAAGTCTCTCGAAACCATGGAAATTTATGCTCCGATAGCGCACCGTCTGGGTATGCAGAGGGTTAAATGGGAGCTTGAAGACCTTTCGCTTTTATACCTCGACCCCATCGGCTACAAGGAAATAACCGAGGCTCTCAACTCTCGCATGGCGACGCTTGAAACCTTTATAGACAGCGTGCAGGGCAAGATAAAATCGAGGCTCGACGACTGGGGAATAAGCGGAACGATTTCCAGCAGAATTAAGCATATATATAGTATTTACCGCAAAATGTACTCACAGAACAAGCAGATAAACGAGATTTTCGACCTTTGCGCCTTCCGCGTGATTGTTGACAGCATTGCCGACTGCTACAATGTTCTGGGGCATATCCACGATATGTTTAAGCCCCTTCCGGGTAAATTCAAGGACTATATCTCGACCCCGAAGCCAAACATGTACCAGAGCATACACACCACCGTTATCGGCTCCGAAGGTATACCCTTCGAGGTGCAGATTCGTACCTGGGAAATGCACCGCACAGCCGAATACGGCATCGCCGCTCACTGGAAATACAAGTCAGGAGAGCAGGGGGTTAAGCAAGGCGACGAAGAGAAGTTCGCATGGGTGCGCAGACTTCTTGAAACGCAGGCGGACAGCGAGGCTCAGGATTTTATTCACGACCTGAAAATAGACATGTTCTCGGACGAGGTTTTCGTCTTTACGCCGCAGGGCGACGTGATTAACCTTCCCGCAGGCGCGACACCTATCGACTTTGCTTACGGTATTCACTCCGCTATCGGCAATAGGATGATAGGCGCGAAGGTCAACAGCCGTATAGTGCCCTTTGAAAGGGTTCTGCAAAACGGCGATATAGTCGAGGTTTTAACCTCAAACTCCGCTCCCGGACCGAGCCGCGACTGGATGAAGATTGCCAAAAGCGGCGCCGCCAGATCCAAAATCAAGCAGTGGTTTAAAAAGGAAAAGCGCGAGGAAAATATCATTAACGGCAAAGCGGCGCTCGAGAGCGAGCTGCGTCTCGCGAATATCTCCATGGCGGCAGTCACGGATGATGAAATGCTGCCGAATATTCTAAAAAGGCTCGCGGTTTTCTCGCTTGACGACCTTTACGCCTCCATCGGCTACGGCGGAATGACCGCCACAAAAACCGCAAACAAGATAAAAGACGAGATTATAAAAAGCCAGAAGCTCCCGTCAAAAACTTCTCTTGAAAAAATGACGGAAAGGGCAGAAATCCGCAAGGCGCAGCAGAACGAAAACAGCTCTGTTCACGGAGTTCTGGTCGAGGGACTTGACAACTGCCTCGTTAAATTCTCGCGCTGCTGTACCCCCGTCCCGGGGGACGATATAGTGGGCTTCATTACGAGAGGCTACGGCGTTTCCGTTCACAGGGCGGACTGCAAAAACTACCTTTCAAGCAAGGATGACCCAAAGGACGGCGGGCGCTGGATAAGCGTGAGCTGGGTAGACGCTCCGAGCGAAAACTATGTCACCACAATAAAGATTCTCGCCCGCGAGCGCAGCGGCTTTGTTATGGACATTGCGACAGTGCTCAATTCAATGAGCGCGAAGGTGCTCAGCCTTTCGGCAAGGGACCTTGACGGGGCAAAATCCACCGCCATAGTTTCCCTTGAGGTTAAAAATGCAGCTGAGCTGGAACTTATTATAAGCCGCCTTAAAACGGTGGCAGGCGTATCCGAAATAACGCGCGCAGGCGAATGAGCGAGCCTTTACAGGTCATTTCGGCAATATTCAAGATCACAAGCGAGGAGACTGTTTTATGCGAGCGGTTGTCACAAGAGTATGCGGCGCTTCAGTTACGGTTGACGGCGCAACCGTCGGACAAATCGACAAGGGCTTTCTGGTGCTTCTGGGTATTTCCGTCGATGACACAGAGGCTGAGGCGGATAAGATTGCGGACAGACTTTGCGGTCTTCGTGTTTTTGAAGATGAAAACGGCAAGATGAACCTTTCAATCGACAAGGTCGGCGGCAGTTTTCTGATTGTTTCGCAGTTCACGCTTTACGCCGATTGCTCCTCACGCAGGCCGGGCTTTACAAAAGCGGCGGGCGGCGCTGTGGCGCAGCCGCTGTACGAACGCTGCGTGGCAAAGGTGCGGGAAAGAGGCTTCACTGTGGAGTGCGGCGTTTTCGGTGCGGAGATGAAGGTTTCCTCCGTAAACGACGGACCCGTTACGCTCCTTCTGGATACCGACGAGCTTTAAAAGAAAACAGCGGAATAACAATGAAATTAACGTATTTTACGATTAAATAGGAGGCACACAATGCTTATAAAATCCTTTACATTAGGTCATGTTCAGACAAATTGTTATATAGTTACGGACGAAAATACGCTTGAGTGCGCCGTAATTGACCCGGGCGCGGAGACGAACACGATTATGCACTATCTCGAGAACAACAAGCTCAAGTGCCGCTACATTCTTCTCACTCACGGACACTTCGACCATACGGGAGCAGTTGAGGATGTGGCAAAGCAGACGGGAGCCACCGTCTGCATGAGCCGCAAGGACGTTCGAAAAAACATAACCGAGATGGGATTCAAATATGCGCCGCCAAAGGGTACGGTGTTTTTCGGCGAGGGTGATCAGTTTTCAGTCGGCTCGCTCGTATTTGAAGTAATCGAGACACCGGGACACTCCGAGGGAAGCGTTACATTCCGCTGCGGTGAGGCGCTTTTTACGGGCGACACGCTTTTCAAGGATTCCTGCGGACGCACGGATTTTCCCGGCTGCAGCGGGAAGGACATGTTGAAATCGCTTAAAAAGCTCTATGAACTAAGCGGCGATTACGAGGTTTATCCCGGACACATGGAGGCAACCTCGCTCGAAAGAGAACGCAGGTACAACTTTTTCATGAAGCAGGCGCTCGACGAATAAAATGATAATAAAAAAGCGGCATCCGATTTCGGATGCCGCTTTGCTTTTTAAAGACCCAGTTTTTTAACAGACTGACAGAGTGCCAAGAAGACCCGCAGACGAGGAAGCACCGCCTGTCGGCGTATATAAATACGGTAAGGCGGTGCTGACGAAGCAAGCAAAAAGATTTATATATTAACGGCTTTAGCCGTTACACAACTATTAAGCTAACGAAGTGACCTTATCGGCATATTAAGCAAATAAACCTATTCTCTGCTTTTTGCGGTGCGGGACTTCTTTGCACTCTGCTATTAAAAGCCGAGAGCCTTTGTATAAATTTCCGCGTCCGCGGTCTTGCCGAGAGCCGAGAGCGACATTTGAGAAAAGTCAAAACGCTCCCTAGCAAGCTCGTTTATCTGTGCGCTCGTCACGCTGTCGTACTGCGCGATAAGCTCGTCCGCCGTCAGGCATTTTCCCAGCGCCATTAAGGAATTTCCCATTTTCAGCATACGGGAATTCGTGGATTCAAGACTCATGACAAGGGAGGACTTCGCCTGTTCTCTCGCCCTGCCGAGCTCCTCCTCCGTTACCCCCTTGTCGGCGAAAAGCCTGAGCTCATCTCCGATAAGACCGAGAGTTTTAAGCTCCGTTTCCCTGCTCACGGCGGTTGCAACGGATAAAAGCCCCGTGTCCTTAAAGCTGGACTGGAAGGCGAAAATGGAATAGCACAGTCCGTATTTTTCGCGTATATTCTGGAAAAGCCGTGAGGAGACGCCGCCGCCCAGAACAGTTGTCAAAAGATTAAGTGCGAAGCGCTCGTCGCTTGCGATGCCGCTTGAGGGGAAGGCGAGACAGAACTGATTTTGCTCGGTTTTTTTACGGCGCACGGAGATGTGCGTGCCGTATTCGGCGCGGCGGGTGCTCTTATGCCTTGACTTCTCCATGCCGGAAAACAGTTCCTTAATATGCTCAAGGTGGGCGTTTTCATAATTGCCGCAAAGCGAGATTATAATATTGCCTGCGGTGTAGTGGCTCTCCTTGAAGGAACGGAGACTCTGACCGGACATTTTCGCGAGGGTTTTCGGTTTTCCCAGCACGGGACGTCCCAGAGCGCCCTTATAGCAGCCGCTCATCAGTTTTTCGTAGCAGGCGTCATCGGGAGTGTCCTCATACATGCCGATTTCTTCGAGAATTACGCCGCGCTCGCTGTCCGTCTCCGCTTCGTCAAAAGCGCAGTCGAAAAACATCTCCGTGAGAAGGTCAATGGCGGTGTTGAGATGAGTATCAAGCACTCTCGCGTAAAAACAGGTGTTTTCGCGAGTTGTGTAGGCGTTTATCTGCCCGCCGATAGCGTCCATTGCAAAGGCAAGCTCCGCGGCGGAGTGTTTTGACGTGCGCTTAAAGAGCATGTGCTCGATGAAGTGGGCGCTTCCGCTTTGCAGGGGGGCCTCATCTCTCGAGCCGACGTCGATAAAAATACCCACAGCGGCGGAGCGCACATAGGGGATCTTTTCGCATATTATGCGAACACCGTTCGATAGCTTAATTATTTCATGCATAAGGAATTCTCCCAAAAAATATCGGAGCGGGGATGGTCCCGCCCCGATTATTAAAGTTTTATTGTTACTAGTCTGTAAGACCCAGAGCCTCGCGGTCCTTCAAAGCTTCCTTGCGGGACAGATTGATTCTGCCGCGCTCGTCAATCTCGATGACCTTAACCCAGGTCATGTCGCCGATATTGAGAACGTCTTCAACCTTTTCGGTGCGCTTGTTTTCCAAATCCTTTATGTGGCACATTCCGTCCTTGCCGGGAACCATTTCAATGAAGGCGCCGATGGGTATAATGCGTACGACCTTGCCGTAATAAATCTTGCCGACCTCGGGGACGAACACGATATTATCGATAATCGCCTTCGCCTGCTTGCAGGCATTGATGTCGGGGCTTGCGATATAGATTGTGCCGTCGTCCTCAATGTCGATTTTGCAGCCTGTGTCGGCGGTAATCTTCTGGATGACCTTGCCGCCTGAGCCGATGACCTCGCGGATTTTATCAATGGCGACCTTCATCGTGAGCATCTTGGGAGCGGTTTCGGCAACCTCCGCGCGAGGCTCGGCGATGCAGGGGAGCATAATCTCGTCAAGAATCTGGTAACGCGCTTCCTTGGTGATGTCGAGAGCGTTTTTGATAATCTCATGGGAAAGACCGTCGTTTTTAAGGTCCATCTGGATGGCGGTTATACCCTTTTTCGTGCCGGCGACCTTAAAGTCCATCTCGCCGTGGAAGTCCTCAACACCCTGAATGTCGATGAAGGTGGTGAAGCCGCCGTTATCGTCCTGAATGAGACCGCAGGAGATGCCGGCAACGGGAGCTTTGATGGGAACGCCCGCGTCCATAAGAGCGAGGGTGCTGCCGCAGATACTGCCCTGCGAGGTGCTGCCGTTTGAGGATAAAACCTCGGATACAAGGCGGATGGCATACGGGAAATCGTCAAGAGAGGGGATAACGGGCTCAAGAGCCTTTTCGGCAAGAGCGCCGTGACCGAATTCGCGGCGGTTGGTCGAGCGGCTTCCTCTGGCTTCTCCGACAGAATAGGAGGGGAAGTTGTAGTGGTGCATGAAGCGCTTGGACTCCTCTTCCCAGATGGTGTCAAGCTTCTGCTCCATATCGATGGTGGCGAGGGTTGCAACGGTGAGAACCTGTGTCTGGCCTCTGGTGAAAAGACCCGAGCCGTGAACCTTGGGCAGAACTCCGACTTCCGCTGCGAGCGGGCGGATTTCGTTCATCGCACGTCCGTCAACACGCTTGCCTGCCAGAAGCCAGGCCTTGACAACCTTCTTCTGAATGCGATAGAGGATTTCCTCCATATATTTTCCCATGTCGGGGAACTGCTCGCCGTATTTCTCGGTTACCTTGTCGACCCACTCGTTGACGCGCACCTCGCGGACATTCTTGTCGTCCGTGTCCATGCAGTATCTCATGCCTTCCATCTCGTTGGCGCAGAGAGTGTCAAAAAGCTCGGTGTCAAAGTCGGCGTGCTCGTAAGTGAACTTGTCCTTGCCGATTTCGGCAGTCATCTTGTCGATGAGGTCGAGCACGGGCTGAATTTCCTTGTGCGCCGCGACAATGCCGTTATACATTACATCGTCGGGAATTTCGTCGCCGCCGGCTTCAATCATAACGACCTTGGCGTGAGTTGCGGTTACGGTTACGTTCATCTTGCTGCGCTCACGCTCGGCCTTTGTGGGGTTAAACAGGAAATTCTCGCCGTCCCAGCCGAGGGCAATGCCCGCAACGGGTCCGTTAAAGGGAACGTCGGAAATTGCAACTGCCGCGCCTGCGCCTATCATCGCTGTGATTTCGGGCGAGCAGTCGTGGTCAACGGAGAGCACTGTGCAGGAAATGACAACGTCGTTGCGCAGGTCATAGGGGAAGAGCGGGCGCATGGGACGGTCAATCATGCGGGAGGCGAGAACAGCGGGGAGAGAGGGGCGGGACTCACGGCGCATGAAGCTGCCGGGAATACGGCCGACCGCGTAAAGCTTTTCTTCAAAGTCGACGGAGAGCGGGAAAAAGTCGATTCCGTCGCGGGGCTTTGCGGAAGCGGTTACGTTGACGAGAACTGTGGTTTCGCCGTACTTTGTGAGAACGGAGGAGTTGCACAGCTCGCAGAGCTTTCCTGTTTCAAAGGAGAGAGGGCGGCCTGCAAAAGTGGTTTCATAGCGGCGGACATTTGAGAACTCTTTTTTCTGTATAATCATTTGTTTGCTCCTTTCGGGAAAAATCCCAGTGTGCGGAGCCAAATCCTTTAACATTTGAAAACAGGTTTATCTCCGTTTCCGATGAAGGGGATAAGCGCATTTTCAACTGCTAAAGGCGGCACTCCGCGGTTTAACTTCAAATTTTGTCTGTCTTTATATTATGGTCAAAACGACCTTTAATATTAAAATGCAGGGCTTTACCGAGCTCTGAGGATTTATGCGTAAAACCGCATAAGGGGGCTGTTTCGATAGTACGCGAAACAGCCCCTGTATTGTGTTCGTGTTATTTTCTGATTCCGAGCTTTGCAATGCAGGCACGGTAACGCTCAATGTCCTTGCGCATGAGATAGTCCAGAAGGCGGCGGCGCTGACCAATCATAAGGAAAAGACCCTGACGGCTGTGGTTGTCCTTCTTGTGAACCTTCAGGTGCTCTGTGAGCTGGCTGATACGCTCTGTCAGAATTGCAATCTGAACCTCGGGCGAGCCTGTGTCGGTTTCGTGAGTGCGGTTTGATTCGATAACTGAGGTTTTCTGTACTTTTGTGATCATAATAATGATCTCCTTTCTTTTTACACATGCCCGCAGGCTGAGTGATGGGCGGGAAAGGTGCCGTTTCTCGGCTGAATCCCAAAACTAAGCAAAGGGGCTAAAGCTATAAAAGTCTATCACACGAGATGTGGTTTGTAAAGAAGAAGTTTGGTTTTCCTTGTCAAATAGAGCCCCTATTTGTTTTTCATGACGGTTTTCATGCGCATTCCGTGGTCAAGAATCCTCTTTCTTATGCGCAGGCTCTTGGGAGTGACCTCCAGAAGCTCGTCGTCGGCAAGAAATTCCATGCACTGCTCAAGGCTCATAAGACGTGGAGGGATAAGGCGCAGAGCCTCATCGCTGCCGGAGGCACGGGTGTTTGTGAGCTGCTTTTTCCTGCAAACATTGACGACAATGTCCTCGGCCTTGGGACAACTGCCGACTACCATGCCCGCGTAGACGGGGACGCCCGCGCCGATAAACAGCGCGCCGCGGTCCTGCGCGTTAAAAAGACCGTAACCCACAGATTCGCCTGTTTCAAAGGAGATAAGCGAGCCTGTGCTTCGCCTTGTGACCTCGCCCTTCATGGGGGCATAGCTGTCGAAAACGGAGGCGAGGATACCCTCACCGCGGGTGTCGGTTAAAAATTCGTTGCGGTAGCCGAAAAGACCTCTTGAGGGCACTAGAAACTCAAGCTTCATGCGGTTGCCGACAGGGTTCATCTGAATGAAGTCGCCGCGGCGTGAGGAGAGCTTGTCAATAACTGCGCCGACGGCGTTTTCGGGAACATCGGCGATAACGCGCTCCATCGGCTCGCAGAGCACGCCGCCCTGCTCTTCCATGAGAACGCGGGGAGGGGAAACCTGAAACTCATAGCCCTCGCGGCGCATGGTTTCGATGAGGATTGAAAGGTGCATTTCGCCGCGTCCCGCGACATTGAAGGCATCGCTGTTTTCAATGGGGTTCACATGAAGCGAAACATCCTTAAGCGTTTCACGCATAAGTCTGTCGCGAATTTGGCGGGTGGTGACAAACTGACCCTCTTTTCCTGCAAAAGGACTGTCGTTGACGGCAAAGGTCATTTCAATTGTCGGAGCGGTGATTTTTCCAAAGGGCA
This sequence comes from uncultured Oscillospiraceae bacterium, assembly GCA_964459785.1. Taxonomy (GTDB): domain Bacteria; phylum Bacillota; class Clostridia; order Oscillospirales; family Oscillospiraceae; genus UBA2658. The sequence goes on from CAYWNW010000004.1 coordinate 171,426, forward strand.
GCGGCTCAACGCAGCTTGAAGCACAGATAGTATCGCCGATAGTAATGTCGCCGATACCGGAAAGAGCGATTATGCTGCCCGCCGAGGCGGACTCGACCGCAACTTTCGAAAGACCCTCAAATTCGTAAAGATTAACCGCTTTTGCTTTTTTCGGGGCTCTCTCCCCGTGATAATCGCAGACCGTAATCTCCTGATTCTGCGTGATTACGCCCCGCTCTATACGCCCGATTGCGATACGTCCGACATATTCGTTGTAATCGATGGCCGAAACAAGCATTTGAAGCGGAGCCTCGGTGTCCTGCTCGGGAGCGGGAATATAGTCGATTATCGTGTCGAAAAGCGGGCTTAAGTCCGTTCCGAGATTGTCGGGAGTTAAGGAGCAGATTCCCTGTCTTGCCGAGCAAAACAGAGTGGGAGAATCAAGCTGTTCGTCGGTTGCGTCGAGATCCATTAGAAGCTCAAGGCACTCGTCGATAACCTCGTAAATTCTCTGGTCGGGGCGGTCAATTTTATTGATGACGACGATGACCTTGTGACCCAGCTCGAGAGCTCTTCCGAGAACAAAGCGCGTCTGGGGCATGGGACCCTCCGCCGCGTCCACAAGAAGGATGACGCCGTTGACCATTTTGAGAATACGCTCAACCTCACCGCCGAAGTCCGCGTGACCCGGGGTGTCGACGATATTTATTTTGCAGCCCTTGTAGTGGACTGCCGTATTTTTTGCAAGTATTGTAATTCCGCGCTCACGCTCGAGGTCGCCGGAGTCCATAACGCGCTCCTGCACGGCCTGATTTTCTCTGAATGTTCCGCTTTGGGATAAAAGCTCATCCACAAGAGTTGTTTTGCCGTGATCGACGTGGGCAATTATTGCGACGTTTCTGATATTATTCACTGTATCTCCACTTTTCATCAAATTGTTCTCTAATTATTCACAAAAATGTATTATAGCATTCCTCACAAAAAAGCGCAAGTAATATTGCACATATTTTCTATTTCGAGGCGTAGGATGAAAGAGGGGGAATATTGAAACCGTATTTTCGCAAAGGGTAATAAGCTTGACTGTTATTGGGAAACGTAGTATCATATCCTCATAAATTCGACGCGATTAGCGTTGTTTTTCGATTGACAGAAAGGGTGAGCATGCAATGGGACTGATAAAAAAGACTATATGCCCCAAATGCGGTCAGGAATACTCGGTTTTAAGGGCTGACTGCCCGTACTGCGGAGCAAGACAGCAAAAACAGAGTGCTCGCACAGCTTCGTCAAGTGATTCAGTGCGAAAGGGAACCACGGCGGCCGCCAGAGCCGAGATAAATACACAATGGCAGTTCATTCTCGGGCTCTGTCTTGTCGCAGCTGTTATAATCGCGGTGATTATCCTGATTACGAGCACTATTAACGGTGACTATGAAACCGCTGCGCCTTCTCCCTCGGCGGTGGAAACTCTTACTCCTTCTCCGTCCCCAACCGCAACTCCCACGCCCACGCCAACGGTTGAATCGGTAACAATTACCTTCCTCGGACAGGAAAAAACGGAGTTTGCAACAAGTATAGGAAACACCACAGCACTTGCTGCGACTGTTTACCCGCTTGATGTTGAGGGTGCAATCGAATGGTCGAGCTCGGACGAGAGCATACTGACAGTTGACGAAAACGGCGTTGTTACGGCAGTCGGAGCCGGGTGGGCAAGCGTAATTGCACGCTGTTACGGTGCGGCGGCGCAGTGCAAGGTTCTGGTAAGGTAACAAAAAACAGTAATTTTCCGGCGGACGGTTGCTTTGGGCTAATCCCGAAAGTCGCCTGTCCGCCGTTTGATATTAAGGAAGGATGTGCTTTGTTGGAAAGCAACAAGGGAAAACCGACATATTTTAAGCTTTTTGCCAGCACATTCATGCTATCCGCGCTTACTATCGGCGGCGGTTATGTTATGATTTCGCTCATGAAGGAGCGCTTTGTCGACAAGCTCAAATGGATTACAACTGACGAACTGACTGAGCTTATTGCGCTCGGGCAGTCCTCACCGGGGGCGATGATTATCAACTCCGCTGTTTTGATGGGCTATCGTCTGATGGGATTTTGGGGAGCTTTGTGTACTCTTTTCGGAACTGTGCTGCCACCGCTCATCATACTTTCGGTTGTCAGCGTTTTTTATGAGATGATTCGGGATAATCGCTTTGTTTCGGCGGCATTTCGCGGGATGCAGGCCGGCATAACTGCCGTGATCGCGGATATAGTCGTTAGTATGGCTGCGCCTTACATGAAGAAGGAATCCGTCCCTTACATTGCAATCATGGTCGGAGCCTTCGTTGCCGCATGGTTTTTTAACGTAAATGTAGCTTTTGTTATTCTCGCCTGCGGTATTTTGGGTGTCCTCCTCGGTGTACTTAAGAAAAAAAGGGGGAAGAACCTGTGATACTTCTCAAACTCTTTTTAAGCTTTTGCACTATCGGAGCCCTTGCCTTCGGCGGCGGCTATGCGGCGCTTCCGCTGATTCAGGAGCAATGTGTTGAACTGAACCATTGGCTTACAATGTCGGAATTTTCCGATCTTCTCACGATTTCCCAAATTACCCCGGGGCCGATTGCAATTAACTCGGCTTCCTTTGTTGGAATGAAGGTTGCCGGCTTTGCGGGAGCAGTCGTTGCCACACTCGGTTTTACACTGCCGCCGTTTATCATAGTTTCTCTTCTCTTTTGGTTATTCAAAAGGTACGGGGAACTGCCCGTTATGCAGGATTTTCTCAGCGGTCTTAAGCCCGCGGTTGTGGGACTTATAACCGTAGCGGCGGTCAATGTTATGGTTGAAGCGCTCTGGGGAGAGGGAGCGGTTTTATTGGCTTCAACGGATTTTTTTGCGGCAGGTCTGGCGCTTTTGGCTTTTATTGCGCTTCGGTTCAAAAAAATCGGGGCGATGGCGACCATCTTGCTGTGCGGCGTCGTTGGAGTCCTCTGGCAGCTTATAACCCCGTTTATTGCTTAAATAAATCAAGGTGAATTTGCCGCGGCCTTTAATAAAGATACGGCATAAAACACGATTATTTACTGTTGACAAACTTGTCGCGTGTGGTGTAAAATAACACTCGCCGACAATCTGGACGATTGGCGCAGCTGGTAGCGCATCCGCTTGACGTGCGGGAGGTCACAAGTTCGAGTCTTGTATCGTCCACCATAGAAAACCCCCTGTAACCATGAGGCTGCAGGGGGTTTCTTTATGACTTCTCACTCAATCGGTGCTTTTACGTTTTTTGCTCTCCCTACGGTAGAAAAACGCGAGAAGAGCCGCGACAAACGCGAGAATGGCGGCGCTTATTAACTTTATCTGCGTAACAGCGCTGATAACGGAATGACCGGACTTGACGATTGTAAGCGAGGAGCAGTGAATATCAACATCTCCGCCGTGCTCGGTACAGTCGCGGGAAAAAACTCCCGTAACCTTTATGGTGTCACCGAGGTTTTTATAGTCGCCGTAATACTTTATACTGTCCTCGTCCGCTTTTTTCATCCAGATTCCGATGGCGTTCGTGCCGTCGCTAATATTGACCCAGGAGTATTCACCGCGCTCAAGCGCCTCGCCGATGGCCTCGCCCTCAACTGTGACAGTCTGCCCGTTATAGCTTAGAGTATCATCTACAAGGTCGTTAATAGATATTATTTCCTCCTTTGCCACCGCGCTCGTAATAAGGCAAGCGGAGAGCACAAGCACAAATGAAAGTGTTTTTAATGTCTTACACATAACCTTTTTATTCCTCCGATTACAAATCCGAACAGCGCGAATACGGAAATAAATTCAAGCCTTCCGAGATACATTGCAAGTATATACTGAATTTTCATAAGTGCCGGCATTGAAGCGGAGGTCACACCGATGGACAGTCCGACATTGCCCGAAACAGATGCCGCCTCAAACGCAGAATCTGCGAGAGAATAGCCGAAAAACGTCCCCATAAGGGTGGTAATGGCGAATAGCACCATATAGCAAATAATGATGAGTCCTGCGGCCTTCACGGTCGGATCGTCCAGAACATAGTCTTTTATGTGATGGTACTTTGCTACTCTGACGCTCCTCTCGGGAGAGAGGACTTTTTTAATGTCGGAAACCAGTCCCTTAAAAACAATACCGACTCTAAGTCCCTTGAATCCGCCTGCCGTGGAGCAGGCCGAACCGCCTATCATCATGGCGATGACCATTATGAGTATACCGAAATCTCCCCACTCATGCGCAAACTGTCTGGCATAAACGTTGCCGAAACCGGTGGTGGTGTGCGCGGACAGAACATTGTAAACTACGCGCCTGAAGATTGAAACCGCATCATTGTAGATACCGAGCTGATTAAGCTTCACGGCGGCTAACGCGCAGGCAACGAAGGAGGTGATAAAGAAGCTCTGTATTTCGATGTTTTTGAACATTTCCTTTTTTTTGCCTTGCCATATTGCATAGTGCAGTCCAAAATTCATTGAGCCGAGAATGAAGAAAATTATGGTAATGTTTTCGTAAGCAAAACTGTGGTAATACATGATGTTCTGCGTATTCGGGGCAAAGCCGCCTGTGCTCCACGCGGACTCAAAGATATTAAGACCGTGGTAAAAGGCGGAAAGAGGAGAAAGACCGATGAACATTCCGCAAATCCAGAGCGCAAGAGTTCCGACAAGAAGGTAAATGAGGCTGATTTTCCAGATAATTCTTGCCGTGCCCTTTACGTTCGGCACAAGTTTTATATCCTTACCCTCGCCGCAGTAAATCTTATAAGCGCCGTTTGTGTTTTTTACGAGGAAGCTGAGCGCGAGAACAACCATTCCCTGACCGCCGATGAAGGTGAGCATGTGTCGCCAGATATTAAGACCGGTGGAAAGATGGTCAAGGTCCTGCGTCAGAACCAGACCGGTAGTTGTGAAGCCGCTCATGACATCAAAGCAGCCGTCGAGGAGGCTATTTGTGTGTCCGCTCAGAAGATAAGGAACGCTGCACAGAAACATGAGCATTATCCAAGAGAGCGCAGCGATTATAAAGCCGTATCTCCAATCTACCTGACTGCTGTCGGTTTTTCTGCTTCTCCCAAAGTTCATCAGGGACAGACCCGTGATAAGGGATATCGACATACTGATTACAAAATCGAGTGCCGGATTCCATTCACCCATAATTAGCGATATAAAAAGCGGAAGCAGCATCAAAAACGCCGTGCCGACAATTATATAGCCGGTGTAAAAGGAAACTATATATACCCCCGGTGAGTGTGTTTTTAAACTTCCCATACAGTCACCTTGCTACAATGAGCACAAAGCCGAAAACTACCGCGCAGTAAAGCACCGCGCTGAGAATTTCGCTCAATAGTCCGGCAATTTCATTTTTTCTGCTTTGCATTTTGTGCTCCTCCGCTGTGAAGCTGTTTTTTAATTTCGGGTACTGTCGCACGATTCGTGATAATGTGTATGTTGTCGCCGTTTTTAATTTGTGTGTCGCCTCTTACAAACAGGGCTTTCTCATCTCTTAAAATAGATACGATTACACATTCGGAGGGCAGAGACAAGTCTTTGACATATTGATTTATCCATTTGTTTCCGTCCTTAACGGCGACCTCAACAAGTATCATGGCGCCACGATCGAAGGTCTGTACGATTTTGCAGACATCTCTGTCGAATTCATATTCAATTAAGTCTGCGATGACCTCGGTGCTGCACACAGTCTGGTCAACCCCGAGAGCTTTGAACATCGGGATGTTTTTCGGGTTATTTATTCTGGCGATAGACTTTCCGATGTTAAAGCCGCGTTTAGCAATCTGGCAGATAACGAGATTTTCCTCATCCTTGCCTGTAACTGCCGCTATAATATCGGCGCCGTTAATCCCCGCGTCCTTTAAAACGTCAAGGCTTGTGCCGTCGCCGCAGATAATGTCCGAATCAATGTCCTCGGCGATTGCCCTGCAGATGTTTTCATCGATTTCGATCAGGGTAACATTGTAGCCGCGGTCCTTCAGTGTTTTTAACAGGTTGAAGCCGATTTTTCCTCCGCCTATAATAATCGATTTCATTTTGGATCCCCCTCAATTTTACTTTTAATCATGTAAGAGATGAGTTCCGTCGGGTTGATTGTTTCAATGTCGAGAACTTTAAAGACATCTTTTTTGTTTGGATTGTTTATTTTCGCGATAACTCTGGGTACTTTGAAGATGTTCTTTGCTATTAGGGATGCGGTGATGTTGAGGTTGTCGTCAGGTGTCACCGAAATAACAAAGGAGGCGCGGCTGATACCTGCCTGCTTAAGAATGTTGTTGTCGTATTCGATACCCTTAATTGCCAGCCCGTTGAAGCCGCTGCCCAAGGCCGAAAGCCTTTTCGCGTCGCTGTCGATGACCGCAATATTATATCCGGCGTCTGCAAGCTCCAGAGCAAGTGTGCTGCCCAGCCGTCCGCAGCCGATAATGATTATATTCATAATAATTCCTCTCTAAGGTTGTTTTCAGGCCCCGTATTGGTGGGTGTGCCTGATACCGGGAATCTCGCTTGCTTCATCGCCATAGTCAAAGCTTCGAAGCTTTGATTCGTCAGAAATGGAACTGATGGTTTCAAGATTCTTGCAGGCAGGACCGAAGGTTGGGTCAAGCGAATATGCCGCCCTGTAATGACGGCGCGCTTTGTCCCCATTCCCATTGAGCTCAAACCATATCCCGAGAAGGTTGTGCGGCTGGGGCGCGTCAGGATCTATTTGCATTGCCGCGGTAATAAGCGAATATGCCTCTTCAAAGTCCTCTCTGCGAAGGTGACAAACCGCCTGCGCGATTGTTTCGGCAAAGTTATCATTTGCATTTGCGTAATTTTTCAATTATCTCGCCTCCCTATCTGTATACATCATAAGCGTTGAAAAATAATTTTAGTGTGAGGCTTTGCCTTTGTGAAGTTAAGATTTTGTGAGGATTTCAGTTCAGCTCAAGACAAAAAAGAGGAACCCAAAGCGGGTTCCTCTTTTTCATCAGGTTAATACTATTCGTCGGCAAGACGATAGCCTACTCCGATTTCTGTGATAATGTATCTCGGCTGAGCCGTGTCCTCTTTCAGCTTTCTCCTTAAGTTGCCCATGCACACACGAAGGGATTGCGTATCTTCGCAAATGGCTCCCCCCCAAACATTTTCAATAATGAATTTGTGTGTCAAAACCTTGCCCTGATGGGCAATCAGCAAAGCCAGCACCTTATATTCGTTCGGAGTGAGATGTATCTCCTCGTCGTCAAGCCAGACCCTGCGCTTGTCCTCTTCAACGGTCAGCCCGCCGATTTTAAAATGCTGATTTTGCGTGCCGCCTGAGCTGAAATTAAACGAGTTATGCCGCAAAATAACACGAATGCGCGCGAGCAGCTCCGAAACACTGAAAGGCTTCGTGAGGTAATCATCGGCGCCGGCGTCCAGCGCCTCTACCTTTTCGCGGTCGCGTCCGCGGGCGGAGACAATTATTATGGGAATTCTGGATAGGCTCCGCAGCTTCTTAATGACGTCAATTCCGTCGATATCCGGCAGTCCGAGGTCGAGCACCAGAATGTCCGGATTGTGAGAGGCGGCAAGCATGAGAGCGCCTGCGCCGCTGTCCGCCTCAATGCATTTGTAGCCCTGCGTTTCAAGAGAAACCCGAATGAAGTTGCGAATGGTCTTTTCGTCATCCGCGATCAGTATCAAAGGCTGCACTTAAATCCTCTCCTTTTTCCGGAATACAGAACTTCACGGAGGTGCCGTGCGGTTTAACATTGCTGATGGCAATATTCCCTCCGTGCGCCTCTACAATTGATTTGCAAAGAGATAAGCCCAGACCCGCGCCGCGCCGCGAGCCAAAGGCGTTTTCCTGCCGTGTATAAAAGCGTTCAAACACGTGCGGCAGAATATCCTCAGAAACACCCGGTCCGTTGTCGCACACCTCGAAGCAAATTCCGTTTTGCTGTTTTAACAGTGAAACGGTTATTTCACTTCCTTCGGGAGTATAGTTAATCGCGTTGCCGATTAGGTTTACGAGAACTTGGGTAATCAGTACCCCGTCTACCTCGAGAAGGATGTTGTCCGAGGGCATATTCGTCAAAATCGTATGGCCGGAAGCGCGTTCCTTAACATGGCCGATAGCTTGGGCGACTATCTCTTCGGCGGCTTCCTGACCGATATTGAGCTTGAGCTTTCCCTCTTCGAAGCGCGTCATGCTGAGAATATTCTCCACCAGTTCACAAAGCCAGCTGGCGTCATCGTAAATGTTTTTAAGAAGACCCTTTTTAACGTCATCGCTGATGGAATTGTAATTATCCGTCATTGTACTTGCGGAGCCCATTATGCCGGTCAGCGGAGTGCGCAAATCGTGCGAAATGGTTCTCAGCATATCGGAACGGAGGCGCTCGCGCTGAATTTGAATTTGAGTTTCCTCCTGCTTTTGAAACAGCGTTTCGCGTTCGAGTACTACAGCCACCTGCGGGGCAATTGTATCAAGAAACTCGGTCTGCGAAGCGGAAAGCTCCTCATCTTCGCCTAGTGCAACACCGATTACTCCGATAACGGCGCTTTGTCCGATAACGGGGAGATAATACGCGTTTGATGCTTTAAAAAGCTTTGTGCCGCGACCGCAGGCGCTGCCTGAAAAGTATACTTCACGGCAGACAAGGCGCTCTTTGTCGTCGGAAAAGCAGTCGTTTCCTGCGACTGAGCGCACACGGACGACTCCCGAAGTATCGTAAAATTGTACCAAAACGTCAGCGGAAAATTGCGATGCCAGTTCAGCAGCTATGACTTCCGCAAGATTATTGCTGCTTTTAACCCCGAGCAGAAGTCTACCGATGTGGTAAAGAGCCTGGATACGCTTCTCTCTCTCCTCAGCCAAAAAGGTTTCGCGCTTTATTCGAATTGTCAGCATACTGGTAAAAAGACCGACGCAAAACAAAATGATAAAGGTCATCGGGTAATCGGGGCTGTATGCGCGAAAGGTATAATAAGGTTCCGTAAAAAAGAAATTGTAAGCAAGAACTCCGAAGAGTGAAGCAAAAAAGCTGAATAAATAGCTGCTGGCCATATAGGAAAACAGAAGGATTCCAAGCAGATATACCAGAACGATGTTTGTTTCGTGAGCGCCGAAATGCCGAAGCATTATTGAAACAGCGGTGCAGAGTGCCATTACGACAACAAGCTTAATAGTATTGACCGCATTTGCTGCGCCCCTGCCTTGAGGCGTGCGGGTGATGTTTGAAAAAAACGACTTTAAAGCCTGAATGAAGCTTTCCGCTTTTGTCCGCATATCTGTTCACCTGCCTTTATGGCTATAAAACCAACAGTTTTCGTGCTTTCAGTTTAATGCAGATAAAGGAGAATATCAAGAAGTTTAAAATGCGATTTCGGGACGATTTACGCTCTTTTGGATTAAACCGATGCAATAGTCTGCCCATTTCAGCGCTTGCCTTGCTCTTCGGCAGCCTCCTTGCATTTTCGACCCTCGGCGAGAAGCTCGCAAAGCCCATCAAAATCGCCGATTTCCAGAGCTTTGCGGTATTGGGCGAGGGAAGCCAAGAGGCAGTCCAGCTCGTTAATGAGGTTGTCGCTGTTTTCCAAAAAAAGTTGAGTCCACATTTTCTCGTTGAGGCGCGCAACTCTTGTTAAATCCTTGTAGCTGCCTGCCGAAAAACCTTTGTGGGCAAGAGCAGTCGGGCTTTTAATATAAGCGTTTGACACGATATGCGCGAGCTGCGAGGTGAACGCAATCATTTTGTCGTGCTTTTCGGGAGTGGAAATGGTGATATTCCCAAAACCCGCAGGCTCAAGAAGCTCCCTGATTTTTTCAAACAGCGCCATGTCGTCGTAAGTGGGAGGGACGATAATCATGGAGGCGCCTCTGAATAATGTTGCCTTGCTGTTTTTAAAGCCCGAGAACTGGGTACCCGCCATCGGATGACCGCCGGCGAAGGTAAAGCCAAATTTTTCGGCCAGCTCGAAGCCTCGGGCGCAAATCGAGCGCTTAGTTCCGCAGCAGTCAATTACAAAGGCTTTCAAAGAAATGAAGGGTGCGATACTCTCAAGATATTCGATTGCCGCTTCGGGGTAAAGCGCGATAAGGATCAAATCACACGAGCCTATGTTCTGCGCCGTCAGTTCTCCGTCTATCGCTCCCGCAATCTGAGCGATTGCGCAAACGCCGTCTCCCGTGTCATATCCAAGCACTGTGTTTTTTCCGTCAAGTTTGTACGCCTTTGCAAGAGAGCCGCCGATAAGTCCGAGACCCGCGATTCCGATGTTCATGCAAGCACCTCGCGTATCGCCCGCACACGCTTTGCGACATCGTCAAACTGCTCGGGCGTCAGCGACTGCGCCCCGTCGCAAAGTGCGTTTGCAGGGTCGTTGTGAACCTCTATCATAAGACCGTCCGCTCCAGCGGCGGCGGCAGCCAGAGCCATCGGCTTAACGAGTCTGGAAAGACCCGTTGCGTGACTGGGGTCAACAATAACAGGCAGATGTGTCAGTTCCTTGAGCATCGGAACTGCCGATAAATCGAGGGTGTTTCTTGTGCGGGTTTCAAAGGTTCTTATGCCGCGCTCACACAAAATAATGTTCGAGTTTCCTCCGGCCATAACATACTCGGCACTCATCAGAAGCTCGGTAAGGGTGTTTGCCAGACCGCGCTTTATAAGCACCGTCTTTTTTGTTCGACCCAGCTCCTTTAAAAGCTCGAAGTTCTGCATATTTCTGGCGCCCACCTGAATGATGTCGACTTCCTCGAAAAGCGGCAGATGATTTAAGTTCATGATTTCGGAAACAACGGGCATCCCTGTTTCGGCTTTCGCCTCCAAAAGAAACTTCAGTCCGTCCGCCGCAAGCCCCTGAAAATCATAAGGCGAGGTGCGGGGCTTAAAAGCTCCCCCGCGAAGAAGGGCCGCTCCGGATGCCTTTACGCGTTTTGCAATTTCGAGTATCTGTTCGGACGATTCCACCGAGCAGGGCCCCGCGATGAACTGGAAATTGCCGCCTCCGATTTCAATTCCGCTTACGCTCGCAACGCTGTCATCGGGATGAAACTTGCGGTTTACACCCTTAAACGGGTCGCTGATTCTTTTCACGGAATCAATAATATCCATCGATTCCAGAAGCTCAATGTCGATTTTGCCTGTGTCGCCGACAAGCCCGAGCACAGTACAGGTTTTGCCGTTCGAGATGTGAACATCAAGCCCGCGGCTTTTAAACCAAGCACAAAGATTGTCTATTTGCTTTTGTTCTGTTCCTTGTTTTACTACTGCCACCATTTCAAATACCTCCAATAATAAAAAACAGAGCCCCGCAGCTTGTTTCACTGCGAGGCTCTATGCATACAAATTTATGATTAACTGTATGAATATTGCATTTTATGCAGCAAAACAGACCTTATCCGAGTATAGATAAGGTAAACGTAATAATATGCTGCTGCAAAAAACGTATTATTCATCGCGCACTCCTTTAAATGATTGAAGCAACAATAACACACAAAGATAAAGATGTCAACAGCGGTTTGCACATTAAGTTACCAAGGCTTTTAAATCGACCGCGGAAAGGAAAATGTTGTCAAATTTTGTAATAAGCGCAGCAAAAACACGTTGACCAAATATTGCTGGATGTGTATAATAATTCATAAGGGGTTATACAAAAAAAGGATAACACTAAACGTTATGACAGGGCCGACGCTGATTATCTGTACTCATCAAATTCACAGTGTTTTTGAAGAAAGGTGATACGAGCAGTGGAGAATGACGCAAAACATATTTTAGCAATTCGCATCATTAGATTTTTATTACTGAACGGCGGAATTGTTGCCGGTTTTGCTATGTGTGCATGGCTTTATGGTGTCCTTGCCAAATCGCCGATGTTTGCGACTGACAGCGGAAATTACGTCAGACTTATTGTCGTTCTGATAATGTGCTGCTTTGTTATCAGCCTGATAGTGTCATTATGGTCTTTTATAAACGAGCGCAAAAGGGTGCTCGTGCAATTGGCTAAGATAAATTCCATTGATTCACTCACGGGCTTGTTTAACAGCAGGGGTTTCGGGGCGGTGGCAATGAAGATTATTTCGACTTCGCCGGAGGAGCGCCGACAGGCTATAGTTGCGTTTGAGGTGGTTTCATTTCGCAACTATAACGAGATATATGGTTTTGAGGCCGGAGACGCCCTTATTAAGACGATTGCGGCCATTGCTAAAAAGCACGCAAAAACAGATGACGTGCTGGCGCGGGCGTACTCCCACCACTTTATTTGGCTCGTTAACGGAGAAGACGACGAAGAAATTTTTAATACACTGAAGGACACACTGAAAGAGGCAAGAGCCACAGGTCTGCCGTTTTATTTGTGCGGCGGATTATTTTTAATTGATGACCGAAAACTTTCGGTTTCGGATATGATTGATAGGGCTATAGTAGCCAGAGATACCATTAAGAAGAACTATGGCGCGGGACTGGCTGTCTTCGACAGCTCCATGATGGAGGGCCAGCTTACGGATCTAAAGCTGGTCGGGAATATTGTCCGCGGTTTGCAAAACTGCGAGTTCATCGATTATTACCAGCCAAAATACAACACAGACACCGAAGAGATTGTCGGAGCGGAGGTGTTGGTGCGTTGGAAAAAACCGGACGGGGAGATTCTTGCTCCAAATCAGTTTATAGAATTTTTTGAAAAAAGCGGGTATATTCGCAAGCTGGACTTTTATTTATTCGAGAACGCCTGCGCTTTCCTTTCCGAGGCTAAGCAAAAAAATATACGCATGCTGCCCGTATCGGTAAATTTTTCGCGTATTCACCTGCACGAGGAGAGTTTCCCCAAAAAGCTTTTTGACCTGACACAAAAATACGGACTTTCTCCCGAGAACTTTGAAATTGAACTAACGGAATCGTTCTTTGATTCCGATACAAAGGTTACCAAAAAAACTGTAAAGAAACTTCAGGACTACGGTTTTTCTGTTGCTATCGATGATTTCGGAAGCGGATATTCAGCTCTGAATATGCTGAAGGACTTTGATTTTGACACTTTAAAAATTGACACAAAGTTCCTCGAGGGTTTTGAACACGGCGGCAAGGTCGGAACGGTGGTTACTTCTGTTATCCGAATGGCGAAATGGCTCGGAATCCCCGTTGTTGCCGAAGGTGTTGAAACAAAGGAACAGGTGGATTTTCTTCGGACTATAGGCTGCGAAATGATACAGGGTTTCTATTTTGCCAGACCTTTACCGCGCGAAGAATACGAGGCGCTGCTTAAATCGGAAAAAAGCAACGGGCAGAAAAGAAACGCGAACCCCGATTTCAATATTGTCGGGATAGATGCTGTTCTTGGCGCAGACAGTCTTGTAACCTCAATTTTGGACGGGATTCTGGGCGGCTTTGGAATATATGAGTTTTCGGGGACTTCTCTTGAAGCCATCAGAGTTAATCATACTTACTATGATATTATGGGATATCCGGATGCTTCGGCGTTCAGCAAGCATTCGCTCGACGTTGTCAAACAGGTTTATGTTCCGGATACGAAAAAGCTTCTTAATGCATGCCAGGCAGCTATTAACACCGGAAATGTGCAAAAGGTAACGACACGCCGATACAAATATGACGGAAGCCTCGGACAATTTGATTGCCTTCTAAAGCACCTTGGAGGTTCCGCGGAAAGCGCTCTTATTTGCATTACTTTTGTGGACGCCTCAGAAAGACTGAGCGCCGAACGGGAGGCCGAGCTGAGCAAATACTGCGATGCTTTGCACGGAATGTTTGATGAAATATTCGAGTTCAGCTACGATAAAGACTCTTTGCGGCTGCTCAGCAGGGAACGGAAAAAAATTAAGAATAAAGTCAAAAATCTGAGTATAGCCGAAAAGAATTGGCTTGAGAACATTGTACATCCTGACGATAGAGAAAGGCTTGAAAAGCTTGTTGCACTGGCGAGAGCAAATGAGATTGAGCTTCCGTTTACTGCCGAGTACAGGACTGTCAAGGACGGACAGATAAGACTGAATTCGGCATACATGGTTTCCATTACAGGAGGGAGCTATCTTTTGTGCAGCCGTGATATTACATAATACTGTCGCAGCGGGACAGCGGCAGCAAACGGAACAGAGCTGCTTCAGAGAAGGAAAACCAATAATTTTGTAATTTTGACCGTCGTAAAGGGGCAGTATAGATTAGGCCTCTTTACGGCGCAGTGGTTTATAAGGGCGGCTGTGACCGATAAACGCGGAATTTAGGCGGAGGAAAGAAAAAGTGGAGATAAAAAAAGAAAAAGCGGTGTTGGCAGGACTCTCCGCGTTCTCAATGAAGGAGGACGAGCGATCCACCGAAATCAGCATGGAGGAGCTTGCCGCACTTGTCGAAACCGCCGGTGGAGAGGTTGCGGCATACCTGCTGCAGAACAAGGCAACGCCTGAAGCCCGCACCTTCATCGGCGAGGGCAAGGTTCAGGAGATGAAGGAGCTTGTCCATAACCTGGGCTGCGACCTTGCTGTTTTCGATAACGAGCTTTCGCCCTCGCAGATGAGAGTGCTTTCAGAGGAGCTCGGAGTTAAGGTTCTCGACAGAAGCGGACTTATTCTTGATATTTTTGCCCAGCGCGCACAGACAAAAGAGGGGCAGCTTCAGGTGGAGCTTGCTCAGTACGAATATTTGCTTCCGCGCCTTACGGGTATGTGGAGGCACCTTGTCCGTCAGACGGCCTCGGGCGGACCTTCACCAATCGGAACGCGCGGACCGGGTGAAACTCAGCTTGAAACCGACCGCCGCCATATAAGGCGCAAAATTGACAAGCTGCGCGAGGAACTTGAGGAAGTCCGTCGCGTTCGCGGAACTCAGCGCCGTATGCGCGAGAAAAATTCCATGCCTGTGGTTGCCCTTGTTGGCTACACAAATGCCGGGAAATCGACTCTTTTAAACTGCCTGACAGGGGCGGGAATCCCCGCTAACGACAGGCTTTTTGATACGCTGGACACAACGACAAGACGCACACACATCAGCGAAACGCAGGAGATCCTTCTATCCGATACAGTCGGCTTTATCCGAAAGCTGCCGCACCATCTGGTTGCCGCCTTCAAGGCAACGCTGGAGGAGCTCTCATACGCGGATGTTCTTTTGCATGTAATCGACATTTCAAGCCCTACATGGGAAAATCAGGCGGAGATTGTCGATGAGCTGATTGCTCAGCTCGGAGCGTCACATACACCCTGCATACGGGTATTCAACAAGTGTGACGCCTTTTTCGGTGAACTGCCGCACGGTGAAAACATAGTTTGCATTTCAGCAAAAACAGGCGAGGGAACCTCTGAGCTGCTTTCGGTACTCTCCGCGCTTTTGGAAAGCGGAAAGAAAACAGTTGAGCTTCTGCTGCCCTATACGGAGGCGGGAGTTCTGGAATTTCTGCACAGGGAGGGCTCGGTTCTCGGAAGCGAATACGGGGAGGACGGAATAAGAGTGAAGGCCGTCATCAGACCCGAGCTCTGGGGCAGAGTGCGCAATTTTGTCGTTAATGCTCCCGACAAGACAGACTCTTAATAAACGCCGCGGACGAGCTTTAAATATTTCTGTACTAGGGGAGGAGCCGATGATAAGCTATCTTGTGCCCGCGGGTTTCGGGGAGGCTGAGTTTATTGAAAAGCACTCCCGCTTTATCGGCAGAGTGTGGAGGACGGATACTGAGGAGCAGGCTCTTGAGTGCCTGCGCCAAATGCGGGAAAAGCACCGCGACGCCACGCACAACGTCTATGCATATATTATTCGCGAAAACAATATTACGCGGTATTCGGATGACGGAGAGCCGAGCGGCACTTCGGGCATGCCCACGCTGAATGTTTTTTCTTCTGAGGAAATCAAAAATGTGTGCTGCGTGGTAACGCGCTATTTCGGCGGAACGCTTCTCGGAACGGGAGGACTTGCAAGGGCTTATTCGAAAGCGGCAAAGCTTGCGCTTGACGCGGCCGGAGTTTCACGGATGGCTCAGTGGCGCTCGTTCTCGGTAAGCAGCGATTACGGTTTTTTTGAAAGAGCGAAACGCATTTTGGAGGACTTTGAAGCTGTTACCGAGGAAACTGATTTCGGAGCGGAGGTCACGCTTAAAGCGCTGATTCGCGAGGACAGGGCGCAGGCTTTTTCGGAAAAGCTTACAGACCTATCTAACGGCAAAGCCGTTTTTGAAGATACGGGCAGTCAGTTCTTGGGTGTGCGAATAAGATAAGGTCAAATAGATAATTTGATTGAACTATAAAAGAAATGCGGGTTTTCAGAAAAACCCGCATTTCTTTCTTTGTGTACGGCAGGGGGTTTGTGATTATGCTTCCGAACTGTAACACCCATACCGATTTCTTTCTGAATATATATAAAAATAATACTTAAAAAAGAGGGAAATGGGAGGCAATGTCGTATAAGACAGTAGGTTGTTTCAAACATTCCATGCTATCGGAGGTGAGCTCTGTTGCCGAATCCCCGGGAAAAACGCGAAGCGCTTGAACGCCTTATGATTTGTGAGAGCGGTGTGAGAGCCGAAAATTCGAAAGGGCGCGCAGTTTTCGAGGAGCAGGATGAGGTTCGCACCTGCTTTCAGCGCGACATTGACAGGATTACGCATTCAAAGTCGTTTCGCCGCCTGAAACACAAGACCCAGGTTTTTCTCCAGCCCGAGGGTGACCATTACCGCACTCGGCTTACGCACACGTTGGAGGTTGCACGAATCGCGAGGACAATTTCCCGTGCGCTTCTGCTGAACGAGGATTTGACCGAGGCAATCGGACTTGGCCACGATTTGGGACATACACCCTTCGGTCACGCCGGCGAGCGCGCGCTGGATGATATTTATTCGGGCGGTTTCAAGCACTACGAGCAAAGTTTGCGCGTGGTTGACAAGCTCGAAAAATCCGGGGCGGGGCTAAATCTCTGCCACGAAACGCGCATGGGTATTTTAAACCATACAACAGGAGCTCCCGACGACACGGCGGAGGCCACCGTTGTCAGGCTGTCGGACAAGATCGCTTATATTAACCACGACAGCGACGACGCAATTCGCGCCGGCATTATTACGGGAGAGGAAATTCCTGAGCTTGTCCTCAAACGCATGGGACAGCGCCACAGCACAAGAATTGACACAATTATTAAAGACATAATAGAAAACAGCTCAAACGGGGATATAAAAATGTCCCCCGATATGTTACAGGCTGTTGATGTTTTTTATGATTTTCTTTACGAAAAGGTTTACAGCAACCAAAAGGCAAAGGGCGAAGAAACAAAGGTCTCAAACATCCTTGGCGGTATTTGGGAGTACTATACAAAAAATCCCGAGAAGTTGCCTGAGGACTTTAAGCGAATAGCGTCCGTTGAAGGTACCCAGCGTGCCGTTTGCGACTACGTTTCGGGTATGACGGATGACTATGCGGTGTTTAAGTTCAGCAGCATCTATATTCCGGCGGCATGGCAGGTAAAATAGCTTTTTCGCCTTCTCAATTTGCAGGACAGTTATTCCCGATGTTGTTGTTTTAAACTCGAATAATGACGAATAGGCAAGTCTTTTCAGAAACGGAGGCGACAAAATGGCTTTTCCGGAGAGCTTTATCAAAGAGCTCACAGAGCGCAACGATATAAACGAAGTCGTGTCCTCATACGTCAGGCTTACCAAAAAAAGCGGGAACAATATGTTCGGACTCTGCCCCTTTCACAGTGAGAAGTCCCCTTCGTTTTCGGTTTCAAACGATAAGCAGATTTATCATTGCTTCGGCTGCGGCAAGGGTGGCTCGGTAATTAACTTCATAATGGAAATCGAAAATCTTTCATATCCCGACGCCGTGCGTTTTCTTGCGAGGCGGGTGGGCATGGCTGTTCCCGAGGATGAGAAGGATTTAAATTTTTCCCGTCGGGAACGAATGCTTCAGCTCAACCGCGACGCCGCGCGCTATTTCTACGAGCAGCTTTCAGCGCCGAACGCCGAAGCTGCAAGACAATACATAGTCAAACGCGATATTTCCCCCGCAATGGTGACACGCTTCGGTCTCGGATTTGCGCCCGACTCATGGGACAGTTTGGTTTTTGCCATGCAGCAGAAGGGCTATACAAAGCCCGAGCTTTTGGACGCGGGGCTTGCCAAAGCCTCGAAAAAGGGAAACGGAGGAATTTACGATACCTTTCGCAATCGACTTATGTTTCCGGTTATCGACATTCGCGGCAGCGTTATCGGCTTTTCGGGGCGTATACTCGGCGACGGAGAGCCGAAGTATATGAACAGCCCCGAAACCCTTGTTTTCAGTAAGAGCCACAATCTTTTTGCCATGAATTTGGCTAAAAAGTCAAAAATGGGATATATAATCCTGTCAGAGGGAAACATAGACGTTGTGGCAATGCATCAGGCGGGCATTGACTGCGCCGTGGCTTCGCTCGGAACCTCACTTACGCCGGAGCAGGCACGGCTCATTTCACGCTATGTCGGTGAGGTCGTCATCGCCTACGACGGTGATGCGGCGGGGCAAAAAGCTTCACAGAGAGCGATTTCAATTTTACAGCAGCTTGATATTAAGGTGCGAGTGCTTCGTATGAGCGGTGCCAAGGACCCTGATGAATATATTAAGAAGTTCGGCGCGGCGGCCTTTGAAAACCTGCTCAAGCGTTCGGAAAGCCACATCGAGTACCGCCTTGCGGACATAGCGTCGAAATACGAGCTGAGTTCGGATGAGAGCAGGGTAGCCTTCATAAAGGAGGCTACAGGACTAATTGCAAGCCTTCTGAGTACCGTTGAACGCGAGGTTTATTCGCGCAAGACCGCAGAAATGGCAAAGCTCTCGGGAGATACGGTTATCACCGAGGTGGAACGAATCCGAAAGAGAATTCTGGGGCAGGCAAAGAAAAAACAGGATAATGAAAGCTCCCGACCAGCGCATTTGACGCAGCCTCGCGGCAAAAATCTGCGCTTCGACAATATTAAGAGCGCGGCCGCGGAGAAAGGCGTTATCAGACTTCTGTATTATGAGCCGGCGCTGTTTGGCGAAAAGGCTCGGCTTGACGAGGAGGATTTTTCCTCACCGCTGCTCGCTAAGTTCTATACACAGCTTAAAGAACGCATAAGCTTCGGCGCACAGCCCTCGCTTGCCTTACTCGCAGAATACTTTACGAGTGATGAAATTTCAATTTTAACAGAAATACTTAATGAACCCACGGAGCTCTCCCAAAGCGAAAAAGCTCTGGATGATTACATAAAAATAATGAAAACTGAAAAGCTCAAAAGGCATGGCAACGATGGGGATGGCCCGAACCTTAACGAAATCGCCAGTAAAATGCGTGAGAGCAAGGGTTACGGAGGATAAAGAAAATGGCTGCTAAAGAAAAAGACGAATCAAAGAAAAAGCTTGGCACAACTACCGAAACCATTGCGGAAGTTGCCGAGGAAACCGGCACGGTTCCCGAAAAGACCAACGAGGACTGGCTGCGTGAACTGATTGAAAAGGGCAAGAAAGCAGGAAAGCTCACCTCCAAGGAACTCATGGACGTGCTTGAAAACCTCAATCTTGACGCAGAGCAGATCGACAAGTTTTACGACACGCTTGAAAATCTCGGTATCGAAACCGCGGGGGAGGACTATCTTCGTCCCATTGACGAAGAAGCACTTCCGGAGCTTGAAGAGCTTGAGGAGCTTGAGGAAGTAACCGAGGACGAAATTGCCAGCACCGAGGCCATGGTGGATTCCTTCTCAACCGACGACCCCGTTCGTATGTACCTCAAGGAAATCGGCAAAATACCGCTTCTTAGTCCCGATGAGGAGGTTGAGCTTGCAATTCGCATGGCGGACGGCGACGAGGACGCCAAGCGCCGTATGTCGGAGGCAAACCTTCGTCTTGTCGTCAGCATTGCAAAGCGCTATGTCGGTCGTGGAATGCTCTTTTTGGATCTGATTCAGGAGGGCAATTTAGGACTTATCAAGGCTGTTGAGAAATTCGACTACACGAAAGGCTACAAGTTTTCGACTTATGCGACATGGTGGATTCGTCAGGCGATTACGAGAGCGATTGCCGACCAGGCGCGGACAATCCGCATACCTGTCCACATGGTTGAAACAATAAACAAGGTTATCAGAGTTTCCCGTCAGCTTCTTCAGGAGCTGGGTCACGATCCCTCTCCCGAAGAAATCGCAGAGGAAATGGGCATGCCGGTTGAAAAGGTGCGCGACATCCTTAAAATCGCTCAGGAGCCGGTTTCTCTCGAAACCCCGATAGGCGAGGAGGAGGACAGCCATTTAGGCGACTTTATCCCCGATGAGGATGCCTCCGAACCTAGCGAGGCAGCTTCCTTTACGCTTCTGAAGGAACAGCTTATGACGGTGCTTTCCACCCTCACACCGCGCGAGGAAAAGGTTTTGCGCCTGCGCTTCGGCATTGAGGACGGCAGAACACGCACTCTTGAGGAAGTCGGCAAGGAGTTTAACGTCACCCGTGAGCGCATCAGGCAGATTGAGGCAAAGGCTTTGCGCAAGCTCCGCCACCCCTCAAGGTCAAAAAAGCTCAGGGACTTTTTAAATTAACGAAACATCGGATTAAATATAAAACACACAAGCAGTATATTTTGAGCTGCTTGTGTGTTTTATTTTAATTAATTTGTTGAGATTTGCGATAGGTCGCTTAAACTAATGATTTTACAGCCTTGACTTTCATAATAGCGCAGCATTTCGGCAATTTTCTTTTTATCATAACTGGTAATGCAATCTGACAGGACATTAACGTTATAATTTGCTTTGCATAGGTTGTAACAGGTTGATTTAACACAGACAGCAGCATCTGCGCCTGTTATGTAGAAATCGCAGATTTCATTTTTACTGATGAAGTCTGCAAATTCTTCACTGCTTAATGCGTTTCCTTTGTATTTTGTAAATACACTATTTGATACAATTTTCAAGTCTGAGGCAAGTTCAGACCCCTTAGTGTTGGGTTTAAAATTTCTAGTACCGGCTGATAGATTTTCATGCCTTATATAGACAACCGGAATCTCATCACTGACTGCCCAATCGATGGCTTTATTAATATTTCCAATAATCTCCTTGTAGTTCTTTGTTATATCATTTTGAATATCAATTATTACTAAGGCTCTCTTTTGCATAGCGTTTCCTCCCGACATATAGATTAATTTGGTTGCATTCATATTGTACCATATAATGCTTGACAACTGGACAGTTTTATCGTGTTAAATGAAGTAAAAAAAGTATCCCGAAAGTTCTTTCGGGATACCTTTTTTTATTCAAGATTGTCGGAGCAGATTTCTTTCGGCTTTTTTATGCGAAAGCTCTTCATTTCCGATATGAACAAGCCAAAAAGTGCCAGAAGCATACCGATAGCGGAAAGCCATGTAATCTTCTCGTGGAGAATCAGCACCGAGCTGATTATCGTGACAACGGGCACTAGATAAATGTAGACGCTCGTTTTTACCGCGCCAAGCAGCTTGACGGCATAGTTCCAGGAGAGGAAGCAAACTGCGGAGGCGGCGAGCCCCAAAAACAGGAAGTTCAGAAGATTGTCGAGCTCAAAAAAGCGCTCAAGCCCGAAGCTGAAATCGGTTAAGAAAATCAAGGGTGTCATAAACAGAAGTCCGTAAAAGAAAACGCGCCTTGTGACCGCGATTGGATTATATCCGTAGCCGCTGATTTTTTTTGTAAGCAGAGAGTAAATTGCCCATACCGCAGCCTCTCCGATTGCCAGAATATCCCCCAGCGGATGAAACTCAAATCCGTCGCTTCCCGAAAAGCTCATAAACGCTATGCCCGTTATTGCGGCGCCAAAGCCGATGAAAAAGCTGGGTCTGAGCTTTTCTTCCTTCGAGATGAGGCGCGCGAAGATAGCCGTGAAGAAGGGGGAAACAGAGACGGCTACCCCGATGTTTGAAGCGAGGGAATATGTGAGGGCATAGTTTTGAAGCATGTAGCAAAGAGTTACGCCGCAAAGCCCCGCGAAGACAAAGAGCCATTCCTGCCTTCTTGCAGTGAGCTTAAGCCTGTGGGGGTAAATGCAGAGCAGGGCAACAAAGCCCAGAACGAAACGGAAGAACATTATCTCTTCGGGCGAGAAATCGACGAGCAGAATTTTGGTTGAAATGAAGGTTAAGCCCCAGATAAGAATTGTGATAAGCGCCGCTATATGACCCGAAACTGTTTTTTTGTCTTTCATAATGCCCCTGTGAACGGATGATAACCGTTATCCTTTTAATCATGTATAATAATATGATATCATCCCTAAGTCAAGACAAAAACTTCCAGATGCTCCGAATTCAGGTGTTCTGCAAAATAATCAAATTCGTCAGATTTGCCTAAACGGGCGGACGGAGCCTTGTAAGAAGGCTGCGCAGCGGATTCAGTAAGAGCAGTGTGAGCACAAAATTCGAAATGCAGTGGGTGATGTCAAAGGGTATTCCGCTCACCCAATAGCTCAGGGCAAAGGCCGGCCCGCCTATGAAAATGTAAGGAATTGCACACAGAAGTCCGAAGGAAAGCCCAAACAGTCCTGCTATTGCCGCCCAAATAAGGCGGCTTTCATATTTTCTGAAAAACAGCGCGACCAAAGTTAATACCGCCCAGACATAAAGGTAGTTTATAAACCAAAGACCGAAGCCGTAGATTAGCCCTTCGAGCACAACGAATACAGCCACGGAGTAAAAAGCCTTTGCTCCGTAGATAATCACAGTAAGTATTATCAGAACTGAAACAAGATTGACGTTGGGCAAGGACGACATTGCAACTTGCGTTCCGACCATTAGCGCAGCCATAAGGGAAAGATCAACGAGATCCCTTAAGGATAAAGACGGTTTAATAGCCTTCATTGAGCGTAAATTCAAAGCTGTCACCGTCCTCAACAGGTGTTTGGTCAACGCCGGTTTCAACAAACGCGCCGGACTTTGTGTAGCCCCAACACTGCTGTTTGGCTTCGTCCGCTTTTTCGCCGTCAATCGCCGTTATCCAAAGCCCGAACTCGCTGTCGGTTCCCTCGACAAGCCCTTCCTGCTCCAGTGCGCCGCGCAGATAATCGGCGTCAGTTTTAATTGTCAGAGTTTTATCCTCGCCGACTTTGTGGTCAATGGATATGGTTATAGTTTTATCACCCTCCACTGCCTTGGGAGCAAGGAAATGGTAGGCGGCATAAGCGCCCGCGGCCAGAACCACAAGGACGAGCAGGGCGATAAGACCTGCTTTTTTGTTTTGTGACATGAAAAATCCTCCTTTGAACGGCAAAATCCGTACAAAGAAGGCGCAGCTATACCCTGGCGGGAAACTGTACAAGCGCCGGTGCTCGCGGCTCTTCATACGGATGCTTGGGCAGGTCTTCTGACTTGGTATCATCATAGGCCGACACCTTCCCAAGCAAAAGCTCAGTGGTAAATTGTCGGCGAACTCCTCCTGCACAGCGACGGGCTCGTGGGGGATTTTCACCCCGCTTCCCTTTTAGGCGGCTTCATTACAAAGCCGCACCCATGCACCGAATATTTTTTTGTAGTTGTATTGTAATACCAATTTAGGGTTTTGGCAAGGGGAAGAACGGTGAAATCGAGCTTATTCGATATTTAGAGAGAACGCGAAGCGCAAGCGTAATAGTTTGCGGGTATCTGACGGTGTATACCCTGAATACAATTGGAATAGGTGGTTTAGTGGCAAAACTGTTCCCGAACTGAATATTGAATGTAACTCGGCTGGCTCTCAATTAAATCAAATAGCAAAAAGCTGTTGTTGTTTGAGACGCCGGCGTTAAGCGGATTTTAAAACAATGAGGTGAAAATATGAAAATCATAGAAGAAGTTTACACGTGGGCTTATGCCTTGACGCCGCGGTCGGTGACAACGGACCTGATACTGCACCATGAGGCGGCAAAAGGCACAACGGCACAGCAAATTCACGCCTACCATTTGTCCAAGGGCTGGGCAGGAATTGCCTATCACTACTTTGTGCGCCAAGACGGAACGATTTATCGCGGCAGACCGGAAACCATGTGCGGCGGCCACACGGCAAATTATAATTACTGCTCAATCGGTATTTGTTTTGAAGGAAACTTCGAAAACGAATATATGTGCGACGCGCAGCTTGAAGCCGGTAAGGCACTTGTTGCAGATATAGTTAAGCGTTATCCGTCCATTCATGTCGGCAAGCATAAGGATTACAACACCACAGCTTGCCCGGGGACGAATTTCCCGTTTACCTATATCGCAAATCCCGTGACGGGTACACCTGAAGACGAAATAAATGATGACGAGGACACACCGTCGCAATGGGCTATTGAGGCATGGGATTGGGCAATGAAAAAAGGCATTACCGACGGCACAAAACCCCACGATACCGTAACCAGAGAACAGGCGGTAACTATGCTTTGGAGGGAAGCGAGATGACGAAAGCGTGGTGGAAAGCGGCGGGAATCCGCGCCCTGAAAACCTTTGCGCAAACTGCGCTTGCAACAATCGGCACGAGCGCGGTGCTGAGTAATATCAACTGGGTAACCGTTGTCAGCGCTTCGGTAATTGCGGCGGTACTATCGGTGCTAACCAGCATAGCGGGTTTACCGGAAGTAAAATAATTTTATTATTAGCCCCTCTGCCTCGGAGGGGCTGCTTTCCTCTGCACTTGTTTTGCGTCACAATCCCGGTATTTAGGTAAAAAGCGCGAAAGCCTTATTTCAATAATAATGCCGCTGACGGGTTTTTGTTGTTTTGAAAATAAAAAATCCCGCAATCTTGACGACTGCGGGATTTGCCCAATTTGGTGACTCAGCGGGGATTCGAACCCCGGACCCTTTGCTTAAAAGGCAAATGCTCTGCCGACTGAGCTACTGAATCATAAACAAAATAAAAAATGGCTGGGATAGCAGGGCTCGAACCTACAATACCAGAGTCAAAGTCTAGTGTGTTACCATTACACTATATCCCATCGCAGATTCAAGCTAAATTACGGAAAAGGTTTTATGGGGTGGGTAAAGGGATTCGAACCCTCGACCCTCGGAACCACAATCCGATGCTCTAACCAACTGAGCTATACCCACCATATATTGTGCCAAAAACCCTTGCCGAAATGATGCTTTATAAGAAAACTGGTACGCCAGAAGGGATTCGAACCCCTGACCTACTGCTTAGAAGGCAGTTGCTCTATCCACCTGAGCTACTGGCGCATATAAAGTTGCTACGCCTTTTTCCTTCTGAAACCCAACGAAGTCCGCAGGACTTTGTTGGGAGAGGAGAAGCCGACCGACAAGCTATGAGCTTTCGCTTGCGGAAGCTCGTGCGCATAGGTCGTGCTTCGACGATGGAGCGGGCGATGGGAATCGAACCCACGTATCCAGCTTGGAAGGCTGGTGTTCTACCATTGAACTACGCCCGCGCATTAAGTTCAGCTTTAGAATAATAACATCTTAGGATATGAATGTCAATATTTTTTGTTGATTGTCAAAGCGGCGATAAAATGCTCCCCCATACTAAAGTATGACTATGGTTACGCCGTTATTGCTGCGATCCAAGTCGCGGTCGCGGCGAAGTTCATCGCAGACCAGAAATGCGTTTCTGGTTGCTTCACAAAAGATGGAGAAATCCTCACCCGTAATATAATCTTTTATAGTATGCTTTTCCTTCTGCTGCTGAAGATAACGGCGGGTTTCAGTTCGAATTTTGCCGCCCTTTCCCGTTGAACCGTAGCCGTGGATGATTTTTAAGGCTGAAAAGCCCAGACTTTTCGCACTGTGAAGATTGTAAGTTACTCGCTTAATTGCATCCGAAGCGGTAGGCAAATCCTCTTTGATATTAACTTCTCTCACACATCCGGGCATAAATACTCCTTAACGGGCAGCGTCTGTTTTTTTGAGCGCAGGATGCCGTTTTTCGCGGTATCCTGCGCTTATTATAACTGTTCTGTGAAGAAAAAACCTAAAGGCTTTTCTTGGCGTAATCGCGTCCCAGCGAAAAAGCCTTTTTGTTAAGCTCGAGAAACTTCGGCTTAACACATTCTGTAAGCGCTTCCTGCCAGACATCCTCGCTAAACTCGGTCAGCGCGGACAGAATGCCGATCATAACGACGTTGACGGACTTTGCGTTTCCGGCCTCATTTGCCATTGAGAGAGCATCGCAGGCGATGACCTTTGCGCCTTTGGCGCGGAGCTTATCAACTATGTCGGCGGGGTATTCCATTGCGCCTGTTATAACGGGCATTGGGCTAATTCTGCGGTCGTTAATCATCATAGTGCCGCCGTCCTTGAGATAGGAAATCCAGCGCGCTGCTTCAAGGCGCTCAAAAGCGATGATATAGTCCGCCTCGCCCTGATCGACGAGAGGAGAATAGACCTTTTCCCCGAATTTGACATAGGTAACGACGCTGCCACCGCGCTGGCTCATGCCGTGAACCTCGGACATCTTGACGTCATAGCCCTGCCCGATAAGGACGTGTCCGAGAATTCTGGAGGCCAGAAGGGTTCCCTGACCGCCCACGCCGACAATCATAATTCCTTTAGTTTCAGCCATCTTATTTGTCCTCCTTTTTGAGGATTGCTTCAAATTTGCACATCTGGGTGCAAAGCTCGCAGCCGACGCATAAGGTCGGGTCAATAGTCGCCTTCTTGTCACCGAAGCTGATGGACGGACAGCCGATAGTCATGCACTGGCGGCAGCCCTTGCACTTTTCGTGGTCCACATAAAGCGCGGGAGCGATTTTAACCTCGGGAAGCAGTATGCAGGGGCGCCTTAATATGATTACTGAGGGTTCCTCGGCTTCGAGCTCCACAAGGAGCGCTGCCTTTAAATCGTCCAGAGCGTATGGGTCAACTACGCGAACGCGCTTAACGCCGACCGCCTCGCAGAGCTTCTCAATAGAAACCGCCGGGGCGGGCTCGCCCTTAAGGGTTTTTCCTGTGGTGGGGTTATTCTGGTGACCGGTCATACCGGTTATCGAGTTGTCCAGAATTAAAACGGTGCTGATTCCCTTGTTGTAAACTATATCAATAAGCCCCGTGATTCCGCTGTGCATAAAGGTGCTGTCGCCGATGACGGCAACGGACTTTTTCGCGCTTTCAGCGCCGCGGACGGTATTAAAGCCGTGCAAACCGGAAACGGAGGCGCCCATGCAGACGGTTGTGTCCACAGCCTGCAGCGGCGGCAGGGAGCCGAGAGTGTAGCAGCCTATATCGCCCGAAACCATAAGTCCGAGTTTTCCAAGCGTGTAGAAGGTGCCTCTGTGCGGACAGCCGGGGCACAGCGTTGGCGGGCGAGGAGGGACAGTTTCACCGAAGTCGATGAAGGGTGCTGTGCCGTCTCCGAGCGCCGCTCTGATTTTGTTCTGGCTGAGCTCGCCGCACAGACCGAAAAGCTCTTTTACGCCGTCGACACGGATTCCGTTTGCGCGGAGATGGGTTTCAATTATCGGATCAAGCTCCTCGATAACGATGAGCTTATCGACGGACGAAGCAAAGCTTCGGATGAGCTCAACGGGGAGCGGGTTTACCATTCCGAGCTTGAGAACGCTGGCGTTCGGATAGCACTCGCGAAGATACTGGTAGCAGATTCCGGCGGTTACAAAACCAACGCTGGTATCGCCCATTTCGACGCGGTTAATACCGCTTTTTTCCGCGTATTCAATGAGCCTTTGAGTGCGGGCCTCGACAACCGGGTGACGGTTTTTTGCGTTGCCCGGCATCATGACATACTTTGCCGGATTTTTCTGGTAGGGCTTCAGCTCATGCTCGACACGGTCGGATAACTCGACAATACTCTGGGAGTGAGCAACTCTCGTGCTTGTTCGGAAAATAACCGGAGTGTCATACTCTTCGGAGAGCTCAAAGGCAAGCTTCGTATATTCAAGGCACTCGGCGCTGTCCGAAGGCTCAAGCATCGGTACCTTTGAGAAGATGGCGTAATGGCGGGAGTCCTGCTCATTCTGAGAGGAGTGCATGCCCTGGTCATCGGCCACAGCTATGACAAGTCCGCCGTTCACACCTGTGTAGGACACAGTGAACAGGGGGTCCGCCGCAACATTTAAGCCGACGTGCTTCATAGCGCAGAAGGAGCGTGCTCCGCCGATGGATGCACCGATGGCCGCTTCCGCCGCGACCTTTTCGTTGGGTGCCCATTCGGCATAAATTTCGTCATACTTTGCAACAGATTCGGCAATTTCTGTTGAGGGAGTGCCGGGATAAGCGGAAACGAAGCGGCAGCCGGCTTCATAAAGTCCGCGGGCGACAGCCTCGTTGCCTAAAAGCAGCGTTTTCATATAGAATTATCCTTTCCGAGATATAGCTTTTCCAAATTAAAGCGGTGACAGTTTGCAACCATGATACGCTTAAAACAAAATCCAGTCAAGAGTGAAGCGATACTTGTATGGCGCCGAAATACCCCCGATAAGGAGAATCTCGGCGCCAATTTGCTTTCTGTTATACGTCGCGATTGTAAATTGGCGCTACATGACGGCGGCCTCTGTACATTATCGCGAAAGTTGCGATTAGGTTTACGCCCATTAGGCCGATAATAATCAGACGGCAGGAGAAATATTCCGCAAGTGCTCCCGCGATAAGCTGCCCCACGATGATACCTGTGTTGCAGGCCATTTGATAAACTCCGTTGAAGCGCCCGCGATACACCTCGGGAACGTAGCTCTGTGTTGTAGAAAGACGAATGTTGTAGGAGGTGACGGACAGAAGCCCGTCCATGAAGAAGAATACCAGCATAAGCGCATAGGGCATGAAAAGCACCGAGCCGTCAATAAAGCAGGTGGCAACATATACCGCCATTGCAATAAAGAACTTCCTTTTTACAGGGAACTTAACCTTGTATTGTATTCCGCCGCCGGCAAGCCTTCCCGCAACATTGATTGAGGTGGCGAAGGAATAAGCCATTATACCCAGCGTGGAAACAGATTTGAAATATGGAATCCAGAGCGTGTCCATGCCGATACTTGTAAGGGTGTTCAGGAAAAAGTATACGGTTATAATCATCAGGCCTTTTTCTGCCCGTAGGTAAGAAATACCTTTACCAAACTCTTCTTTGAAAACTCGCAGAGAGAACTGTGCCGATTCTGTTTGCAGATGACTTTCGGTCAGTTTTATTCTTGTTTCAAAAATTGCCGCTATCAGAAAAGAAAAGGCGTTAAATAAGAAAAGTGTGGGCAGACCGATTTTTTCATATATGTATGCGGCAACCGGGGTCATCATAAGGGCCAGAGGATAAAGAAGACTCGAAACGGAATATGCCTTTGAAAAATTGCCCTCCGTTATGAGCATCGGGAAAAAGCTGTCGAAGGCTACAAGGTAAATACTGTCTATGCTGCCCATTATAATACAGAGCAAAAGGAAAAAGCCGTAATTGAAAAACCCGCTTTGCGTGACGGCGAACATTATTATAAAGAGTGCCGCCGAAATAAAGTCGAGCGTGTAGACCGTCTTCCGTCTTGAGCGCTTGTCAAGAAAAGTCCCCGCAACAAGGGGAAGAATAATTTTCGGCAGATTGTTGGCGGCAAGAAACAAGGCGTAAAGAAAGACGGAGCCGGTTTTATCAAGAGTTAAAAGCCCCATCGCAAAGGCACTTACAGCATTGCCGAGTATGGACACAGCGCTGCCGATGGTGATAATTGTAAAGTTTTTTGTCCACAAGCGGGGTGCTTCCATATACGTTCCATGCGGGTTATGACCCGCTCCCTTCGTTTTATGCTCCGGTGAGATAAAAAGGCGAGAATAAGAATACATAAAAAAGCAGCGGAAAAAACCTCTGCTTAAAATATAAAAGCGCTAAACTGAACTTTTTTTTCATTATACCTCATAATTTGGTATTCTTCAAATATATTTGTAAAAATATTACTAAGACAGTATAAAACAAGCAAACACACAGTTTACCTCTTTTTTTATTCACAATTATGTGCTACAATGCGTAGTTAGGTATGTAGATTACCAGTAAGCGCGAAAGAAGGCATTTTTACCTATGAGTATTCTTACAACGATATTTGGCTCCCACAGCGAAAGGGAACTGAAAAAGATAAAACCTATTGCGGACAAAATCGAAGCACTGGCGGAAAGCTACGGAAAGCTGACGGATGCTCAGCTTCGTGATAAAACCGACGAGTTTAAAAAGCGCCTTGAAAAGGGCGAAACCTTGGACGACATACTGCCGGAGGCTTTTGCGGCCGTCCGCGAAGCCTCAAAAAGAGTTCTGGGAATGTACCCCTTCAGAGTGCAGCTTATCGGCGGCATAGTTCTGCACCAGGGGCGCATAGCCGAAATGAAAACCGGTGAAGGAAAAACGCTGGTCGCCACGCTTCCGGCCTATCTCAACGCGCTTGAGGGCAAGGGCGTGCACATTGTAACCGTAAACGATTACCTTGCAAAGCGCGACAGTGAATGGATGGGGAAGGTTTATCGTTTTCTCGGGCTTTCCGTCGGACTTATAATCCACGGACTGACAAACGAGCAGAGAAAAGCGGCTTATGAAGCGGACATTACCTATGGCACGAATAATGAAATGGGCTTCGATTATCTGAGAGATAATATGGCGCTTTACAAGAGCGGCACCGTTCAGCGCGGTCACCACTTTGCAATCGTTGACGAAGTTGACTCGATTCTTATAGACGAGGCCAGAACTCCGCTTATTATTTCTGGAATGGGCGACAAGAGCAACGAGCTTTACGTTCAGGTGGAGAGCTTTGTTTCGCGCCTTAAACCCATTGTTTACACGAGCGTTGACGAAAAGAGCGAGGAAGACGTTGACCTCGACGCCGATTATGTCGTCGATGAGAAGGCGAAAACCGTTACGCTTACTGCCCGCGGCGTTAAAAAGGCGGAAATGGCTTTCGGCATTGAAAACCTCTCGGAACTTGAAAACTCGACACTTTCCCACCATCTCAATCAGGCTATTAAGGCGCACGGCATAATGAAACGTGATATTGACTACGTCGTCAAGGACGGAGAGGTTCTCATAGTCGATGAGTTTACCGGACGCATTATGCTCGGCAGAAGATACAGCGAGGGGCTTCATCAGGCAATTGAGGCCAAAGAGCATGTTGAAGTGGCAAGTGAGAGCAAAACGCTTGCGACCATTACCTTCCAGAACTATTTCAGACTCTTCGATAAACTATCCGGTATGACGGGTACGGCAATTACCGAACAGGAAGAGTTCATTTCCATTTACAATCTTGACATCATCGAAATACCCACTAACCGCCCCCTTGTAAGGATAGACAATCCCGATTCCGTCTATAAAAACGAAAACGGCAAATTTAAAGCTATTATAGAGCAGATTGTTGAGTGCCACAAAAAAGGACAGCCCATTCTTGTAGGTACGGTTTCGATAGAAAAAAGTGAGCTTGTATCGTCCCTGCTGAAGAAAACGGGGATACAGCACAATGTTTTAAACGCAAAGAACCACGAAAAGGAAGCGGAAATAATCGCCCAGGCGGGCAAGCTCGGAGCTGTCACCATTGCAACCAACATGGCGGGACGCGGAACCGATATTATGCTTGGCGGAAACGCGGAATATCTGGCAAAGCACGACCTTAAAAAGCACGGCTGCAGCGATGAAACCATTGCAGAGGTTACGGGTTTTGCGGAAACGCAGGACGAGAATATCCTTGCGGCAAGACAGCTTTATTCCGAAAGACTTGAATTCCACAAGAAGGAAATCTCGGGCGAGGCGGACAAGGTACGCGAAACGGGAGGGCTTTTCATTATCGGCACAGAGCGGCATGACGCCCGCCGTATCGATAATCAGCTGCGCGGACGCGCGGGCCGTCAGGGCGACCCGGGCGAAAGCCGTTTTTACCTTTCGATGACCGATGACCTCATGCGTCTTTTCGGCTCAGAAAGAGTTTTGGGCATGATGGAACGAATGGGTGTTGACGAGGACACCCCGCTCGACTATAAAATTCTCTCAAACGCCATTGAACAGGCACAGAAAACAGTTGAAAGTCGCAACTTCCAGAGCCGCAAGAGCGTTCTTGAATACGACGATGTCATGAACGTTCAGCGCAACACCATATACGAGCAGCGCCGCAGGGTGCTGGACGGTGACGACGTCAACAGCAATATTCATTCGATGATAGAGGGCTTTATCAAAGATACGGTTAACTCTGCAAGTTCGGGTCACGATTATTTCGAGGACATGGCTCAGTTTGAGGAGGCACTTGCCCCCTTTGAGGCTCTCTTCCTGCGCAAGGGCGACATTTCTCCCTCCAAAAAGGAACTTGAAAAAATTACGCCGCACTCGCTTATTGATATGGTGTTTGAAAAGGCAATGGCTGTCTATGAAGCCCGCGAGCGCGACTTCGGGCTTTTGCCAAACGGAACGCCGCTTATGCGCGAGCTTGAGCGGGTTATCATGCTCCGCGTCGTCGACGAATATTGGATGGAGCACCTTGACGCGATGCAGGAACTGCGCCGAGGAATCGGTCTTCGCGCTTACGGCAACATTAAGCCCGTTGATGCATACAAGAGCGAGGGCTTTGATATGTTCGAGGAGATGATTAACGGTATTCGCACCGAGGTTGTGCGCCGCATCTTTATCGTTCAGGTAAAAAAAGAGCAGCCTCTTGAGAGAAAGAGCGTTGTTAAGGGCCCGGTCAGCAATGTCGGCGGTGACGAAACTCTCAAAAAGCAGCCCGTTAAGGCGGCGGCAAAGCCCGGACGCAACGACCCCTGTCCCTGCGGTAAGATGAAAGAAGACGGCTCAAGGCGCCTTAAATATAAGGAGTGCTGCGGCAGAAACGAATAGTCGCAAATTCGAGAATCATTTTTACTATTTCGACAATCGCAGCTTGTTAAGGTAGAAAATCATTTCTTCTTTACCGAAAAGAAGAAACGATTTTCA
>CAYWNW010000005.1:0-179794 GCA_964459785.1 uncultured Oscillospiraceae bacterium
GGAAAGACAATCGGGGCGGTTGCTCGTGATTTCAAACTCGATAACGCTGTCGTTAAGACCGAGAACGGCCTTAATATCGTCGCCCGCCCTGCACGGCTCCTGAAGAATGAAAATGCCGTTTTCAATAGCGTATGGGTAGTCATGAATGTCAAGTCCAAGCTCTTTTAAGGAGCAGAGCATGCCCTGCGATTCGACGCCGCGCAGCGCTCCGGTGTGAATCGTAATGCCGCCGGGCAATGTCGCTCCGTCCACCGCTGTAGGAACAAGGTCGCCCTTGCTGACATTCTGAGCGCCCGTTACGATGGTTATCGGTGCGTCCTTACCGACGTCTACCGTGCATACCCACATGTGATCCGAGTTTTCATGACGGACTATTTCAGTGACCTTTCCGACGACAACTCCCGTTATCTCTTCACCGGTGACTTCCCAGCCCTCAACCTTTGAGCCTGAAAGGGTGAGAGCGTCGCTGAACTGTTTGTCTGTGGCTTTAATGTCGGTGAATTCGCCGAGCCATTCGCGTGATAGTTTCATTGCTTTTCTCCCCCCTAAAATTGATTCAAGAATCTGACATCGTTTTCATAAATCAGACGCAGGTCGCTGATGTTAAAGCG
The DNA here is from genome assembly GCA_964459785.1 of uncultured Oscillospiraceae bacterium. Taxonomy (GTDB): domain Bacteria; phylum Bacillota; class Clostridia; order Oscillospirales; family Oscillospiraceae; genus UBA2658. The sequence goes on from CAYWNW010000005.1 coordinate 612, forward strand.
GCGCATAGCCATGCGCTCAAGACCTATACCGAAGGCAAAGCCCGAATAGACGGAGCTATCGATTCCGCAGCCCTCGAGCACCTTTGGGTGAACCATGCCTGCGCCGAGAAGTTCAATCCAGCCCTCGCCCTTGCAGACTCGGCAGCCCTTGCCGCCGCACTCGAAGCACTGAACGTCAACCTCGCAGCTCGGCTCGGTAAACGGGAAGTGGTGGGGGCGGAAGCGCGTAACGGTATTTTCGCCGTAAAGTCTTTTTACGAGAGTGTTCAGAGTACCCTTGAGGTCGCCCAAGGTGATGCCCTTGTCAACGACCAAGCCCTCGATTTGGTGGAACATGGGGCTGTGTGTGGCATCCACCTCGTCCTTGCGGTAAACTCTGCCGGGAGAAATTACGCGAATGGGAAGGCTCTGGGTTTCCATTACGCGAACCTGCACGGGAGAGGTCTGAGTGCGCAGAAGAAGGCTGTCGTCATCCGTGAAATAAAAGGTGTCCTGCCTGTCACGTGCCGGATGACCCTCGGGCGTGTTGAGCTTTGTGAAGTTATAGTTCTCATATTCAATTTCGGGGCCTTCGGCAATTGTGAAGCCCATGCCGATGAAGATATCCTTCGCCTCATCCAAAACGGTGTTGAGGGGGTGCCTTTTCCCGATGGTGACGGTCTTGCCGGGCAGAGTTACATCGATTTTTTCGGCACCGAGGCGAGCTTCAAGCTGCTTTGCCGCAAGCTCTTCTCGCCTTGAGTCGATGGAACCCGACAGAAGCTCGCGAACTTCGTTTGCGAGCTGACCGATAATCGGGCGCTCCGCTTCCGAAAGCCCGCCCATCTGCTTAAGAATGGCGGTTAACTCGCCCTTTTTTCCGAGATATTTAACTCTCAGATTCTCGAGCTCATCTATGCCTGCTGCAGCGGAAATTGCGGACAGCGACGCGTCCCTGAGTTCCTGTAATAGTTTTCTCATTGAATTTGCTCCTTATATAAGAATTGTTTTGCAATTGGTTTTGAAAATAAAAAAGCCCTCCGTCCCCAAAAAACAGGGACGAAAGGAATCCTTCCGCGGTACCACCCGAATTCGGCACAAAAAGCGCCGCACTTCTTCCGCCTTTAACGTGGCGGCTGCGCCGGTGATTGACCGGAAGCTCAGGGGCGAACCAAATGTCTGTCTGGCAGGGCGCTTTCAGCCGGCGGCGACCCCTCTCTTTAGCAAAACGATGACATTATTTTCCCCATCAAAGCATTTATATTACAAGGTACTTATATCACAAAGCGACGCATTAGGCAAGAATAAATTTGACTAATTATTTTGGGAAAGCTATAATAACATGATAGTGAGATTAAGGGCGGAGGGGACTTTGATGAGGCTGACAGGCTCAAAAGCCATGCGCGACGCGGATGAGTACGCCATTCATGTTCTGGGCGTACCCTCAACCTTACTAATGACAAATGCCGCAAGGGCGCTGGCGCTTTCCGCTCTGGAACTGATGGGCGAAAATAGAAGCGCCGTCATTTTCTGCGGCTGCGGTAACAACGGCGGAGACGGAATCGGAGCTGCGGTGTATCTTCTGCGGCGCGGAGTTATGATTCGCTGTATACTTGTCGGTGAGCGCTCAAAAATGACCGAGGACTGCGCCGAAATGGAGCGCAGGCTTTTGGAACTGGGCGGAAAGCTTGAAATTTTCAGCCTTGAGAGTGAGAGAATAACAAGGCTCTTGAACGGAGCGGGAGTAATTATCGACGCGCTCTTCGGAATCGGGCTGAGAGGCGAACTTCGGGGAGACGCTCTTGCTGCCGTAAAGCTTATAAATGAAGCCAAAATTCCCGTTGTGTCGGCCGATATTCCGAGCGGAGTGGAGGCGGACACGGGGCGTATTCTAGGCGACGCGGTTCGCGCCGACATCACCGTGACCTTCACGATGGCGAAAATCGGACATTTCGCGGAACCCGGCTGTACCTTTTGCGGTGAGCTTCGGGTGGCGGATATCGGAATACCCGAAGAAGCCTTAAAAGGCATTAAAACGGATGTTTTCGCGCTTGGGGCAAAAGAGCTGTCATTGCCTTTAAGACCGAAAATCAGTCATAAAGGCGACTACGGAAAGCTTCTGATAATCGGCGGAAGCGTTGGTTACACGGGTGCTCCGATTCTTTGCGCAAAGGCCGCTGCGAGAAGCGGAGCGGGACTGATTTCGCTCGGAGTCCCGAAAAAAATATACGATATAACAGCGGGAAGGTTAATCGAACCTATGCCTTTTCCGCTCTCAGACGACAGCTATGGAAGGCTCAGCATGTCGGCACTACCACAAATCAGGGAAAAGCACAGTATGAGCGACGTCTGCGTTATCGGCTGCGGAATGTCACGCTCCGAGGACCTGACGGAGCTGGCCCGAACGATACTGCGCAAGAGCGAAAAACAGCTTGTTATCGACGCGGACGGTCTATATGCTCTGGGAGACGACCCGCAGGTCATAAGCTCGGTACACGTTCCGCCTGTACTTACGCCGCACGAGGGCGAGTTTAAGCGCCTGGGCGGAATACTGACGGGGGACAGAGTCAGCGACGCGAGAGCCTTTGCGAAAAGCCGAAACTGTGTTTTGGTGCTCAAGGGTCACCACACGATTTGCGCTTTTCCCGACGGAGAGGTATATATAATGTCAGGCGGAAATCCGGGAATGGCGAAGGGCGGCAGCGGAGATGTGCTTGCAGGGATAATAGGCGCCCTCTTGTGCCAGCTTCCTATAAAGCAGGCGGTCACCACGGCCTGTGCCGTTCACGCCGCCGCGGGTGATTATTGTGCCGAACGCTTCGGCGAATATTCCCTGCTGCCGACTGATATAATCGAGGCAATACCCGAAATTATGAAATCAATGAGGTGAAGGATGAAGCAGGCGAAAATGCTTGCACTCACGATATGCCTTATAATACTCTGCGGATGTTCGAAGTCCGCGAAATATGAGGAAATGTACACAGACTGGCGCGACAGTTTTCTTGCTATTCCAGAGCACAGAATAGAAGCCGTGGTTACGGCGCAGGACGAGAAAAAAGCCGGCGAATTCACGCTTCTATACACGCTTAGTTCGGAGGGGGAAACTGTTGAAGTTCTGGCACCCGAAATGATTGCAAAAGTTAAAGCACGGATTGAAAACGGCAAGACGGGGCTATCCTACGACGGTGTGATTCTCGAAACAGGCAGCTCTCTCTCTGAGCAGCTCTCACCGCTCATGTCGCTGGCAACCTTCATGGATATCCTTGCCGAGGGACATCCCGAAAACTCATGGCAGGAAAAAAAGGACGGCGCGGAGCTTGTAGTAACCGAGCTTGAAATGCCGGACGGCACAATTCTGACACTTTGGCAGAATCAAAGCGATATGAGTCCAGTCTACGCGGATATTCGAAGCGCGGAGCGGGTTGAGATAAAAATTAAGTTTACAAAAGTGGAATAGACAGAGGTAAAACAATGGATGATAAAAAAAGAACTTGGGCAGAGATCAGGCTTTCGGCAATTGGGGACAACTACCACTCCATGCGAGAAGCCATGCCCGAGGGCTGCAGGTTTATGGGGATAGTCAAGGCGGATGCTTACGGCCACGGTGCCGTCAGGGTGGCGAGATATCTAGAAATTATGCATTGCGACTATCTTGCGGTGGCGTGCATTGACGAAGCTGAGGAGCTTAGAAATGCGGGCAATGAGCTGCCCATCCTCATTCTCGGGGAAACATCTTCCGAGTTCGCCTCAAAACTGACCGAGCTGAAGGTAACGCAGACTGTCGGGAGCCTTTCCTCGGCTCGGCGGCTTTCCGAAGCCCTTTCAAAGCTGGGCGAAACGCTGAAGATACATCTGAAGCTTGAAACAGGGATGGGGCGCTTGGGCTTTGACGTTAAAAACGGTGATATCAGCGAAGTCCTTGCGGCGCTGAAACTGCCGAATCTTGAGCCGGAAGGCATTTTTACTCATTTTGCCGTACCGGACGAGCTTGAAAAGGACGCCTATACGCAAATGCAATTCAAGGCCTTTACGGCTGCCGTAACCGAAATCGAAAAGGCTTCGGGAGTGCACTTTGCCATCAGGCATTGCGCAAACAGCGGCGCTGTGGTAAACTATCACGAGATGTACATGGACATGATTCGCCCCGGCATTGCGCTTTACGGAATGTACCCGGGACCGGACAAGGGGGATACCAAGCTCTCGCCTGTAATGCAGCTAAAGTCGCGCATCGCCGCGGTTTCAGTGCACGAGGCGGGCGACTGCATAAGCTACGGCTGCACCTTCACGGCACCGAAAAAGATGAAGGTTGCCGTTTTGCCGATTGGCTATGCGGACGGACTTCACAGAGTGCTATCGGGAAAAATTGACGTTTTGATTCATGGCGTCAGGTGCAGGCAAATCGGTCGTATTTGCATGGATATGTGCATGGTGGACGTAACGGAGCTCCCGGATGTTAAAGCGGGCGACGTAGCTACCATTTTCGGCTTCGACGGGCACGAGAGCATTTCCGCGGACGAGCTTGCGCAAAAAGCGGGAACCATCTCCTATGAAATATTCTGCGCGCTCACAAAAAGGGTGCCGCGGGTATATATTCCGTAAAATCATTTTCCTGTAATGTATAATTCTTACTCCGAAGTGAAACAATGATACTGTGCTGCTACATAGAATGTGTAGGGCAATCTATCATCGGAGTGTGAAACGTTTTGAGCACAGTCAGACGCGGAGATATTTACTATGCCGACCTCAGTCCCGTCGTCGGCAGCGAGCAGGGTGGCATGCGCCCCGTGCTTATCGTTCAGAATGATACGGGCAATAAACATAGCCCGACGGTTATAGCTGCCGCCATAACCTCGCAGGTGGGGAAAGCAAGGCTTCCGACTCACATCGAGCTTTCGGGACAAAGTTGCGGACTTAGCCGTGACAGCGTTATATTGTTGGAACAAATAAGAACAATCGACAAATCCCGTTTGCGGGAGCGAATGGGCAGGCTGGATGAGCCGCTGATGAACGAGGTTGACAATGCCATCGCGGTTAGTTTCGGTCTGGAGGGATAGGGCTATTACCGCATTGGAAAGCGGGTCGGCTCTTGTGCGGCCCGCTTTTTACGAAATCTGGGAGGATATACATAAGATGATGATGAGACACAAAAAAATTTTTACGGCTTTGGCTGCTGTTCTGATTCTGGCGGTAGGAATAGGAGTCGGAGCCTACGCGGCCTCAAATTTCGGAACGCAGGCGGATCCGCTTGTTGCCAAGAGTTATCTTGACCAGACGGTTACTCCAAAGCTTCAGGCAGAATTTCAGGCGAAGCTTGACGCTCAGGTCCAGCTGATGGAACAGCAGATATCGTCACAATCGAGCGGTCTGAACTTCTCGTCGGTGAGCCTTACAAACGGACAAACATTAAAGGGCAGCATAGGCTGCGAGATTATTCTGCGCTCGGGGAGCGCTGCAAGCAGCGGCTCGGCGGGGCTCTCCGATGTAACTGACGGAAAGCTCGTTGCCGTCGGCACGGCGCTTACGGCAAATCACCTTTGTATGGTGAGCGCTCAGGGGGACGGAGTTAAGGCGAGTTCCTCGGTTACGCTTTTGGTTCGCGGCAGCTACACAATTTCATAAAAAACAGCGACACCGCGGAATGAAAATTCCGCGGTGTACTCTTATCTTTTTTCGCTTACATCTGGGCGCTGAATTTTTGTTTGACCTGCTGAAGCTGCTGCTGGTCGGCTGGCTGCGTGGGATACCAACCCTTTGAACTCATGTCATTAAAAATGTCTGCCTGAATACGGTGCTCATCATCGAGAATATTCAGAAATGCGCTGCGAAGCTGCTCACAAACACATTCACCCGCCCAGGTGTTGAGACTTGAAGTAGTGAATTTTTGACTTGAGAGGCAGTCCTGAAGGATCTCCTTTTCAGTCAGCATTTTCGTATTTTGACCCTGCATTCGTTTTTCCTCCCTTTCTACTGTAAGAACGTTATCAGAGTATTATAGTGAGCCCTGTGCTTTGAAGCAAAATTGTTAAGGTCCTGCTGGATTTTTGTATCGCTGCACATGCTCGCCATAGCTTCATACTTCTTTACAAGAACCTGTTCGCTGCCGATTTGTTCCTCAAGAGCCGTAAGTTCCTTTGATGTCAGGTTTGCCATCGGTGTACCTCCTTTAAAATAAAAAACTGTCGGCACCGAAAATTCATTCGTGAATACAGGTGATATTTTCCTCAAAGCTGCTTAAACGAAACCGAATTTTTTGCGTTTCTGAACATTTAAGCTGTATTTTTCGCTTGTTTTCGGTGCGTGTATAGTATTGCGCGATAGGGAAAAAATATTCGGAGCTTTGACAAAATGTCAGAGCTCCGAAACGGATTTTCCGTTCATGACGATGCAAATGAGATAAGCATTTTCCGCGAAATAAATTTTATCGACAAATCGGACTGCGCCCGATTCGGGAAGTGTTTTGGCCAGCTTCTCAGGTACGGCAAGATAGTAGACATCCCCGTCCTGCGATAAATATGCACCTGTTATGGAACTGCAAAGCTTCTTCGCCTCAAGCCCCGAGAAGAGTGAACAAGGCAGAGGACAAGGACGCCAGTCAAGCTCGGAAAGTGGGTGGTAAACCGTTTCACAAGCCGATAAATCATCATCGGGTGGAGCTGGTGCGGGCAAATTGTCACTAATGAAATGAGAAAGTGGGAATTCTCCGTGGCATTCCCCGTTTTTGCCCGACGGCTTTGAAGCTGCGGCAATATCAAATTCAAAATTATCTGTGTCGCCCTTTTGCCCTGCGTGACTGATTTTTGAAGGAAAAGCAGCGAGCGCCGAACGGCTCAACTTTTTTGTTAAACGCAACATATCGCCGATGGGCTCCATTATACCAAGGTAGGCCTCCGTGCCGTTACCATAAACGGAAAGTCGAACTATTTCACCGCGCATTTCGCATTTTGCGTCAAAACCCCAGAACAGACCCTCGCGGCTTACTGTCAGTTCGCCGACGGTTTCGCCGTCGAGAATAATGGGATAGCTCCCTAATATATCAATATCCATAAAACCTCCCGGAATAATGAAATCTGTACCTGTTTGATTATATGAGCCTTAAGTTCACTTATGATAGAAATTCACTTTTCAATCACACAGGGTAGTGATAAAATTATAAATAAGGCATCGATGAAATGATTTTGGGGCAGGAGATTACGATACTGCGAAAAGGAAACTGCAGGAAACGTGGGGAATAGAACATGAATACTTACGATCTCATTATAAAAAAAAGAAGCGGTGGGGAGCTTACACAGGCGGAGCTAAAGTTCCTCATAAAAAACTATGTTGATGGCGCGATTCCTGATTACCAGATGTCCGCTTTCCTTATGGCGGTCTACTTTCGAGGCATGACTGAGATGGAAACCCTTTATCTCACAAATGAGATGATAAACAGCGGCGACACTCTTGACCTCAGCGCTATCGAGGGTATAAAAGCCGACAAACATTCCACAGGCGGCGTCGGGGACAAAACCTCGCTCGCGCTTTGTCCGATGCTTGCCGCTGTCGGGATAAAGGTCGCAAAAATGTCAGGGCGCGGTCTTGGACACACGGGAGGAACGATAGACAAGCTCGAGAGCTTTCCCGGGCTTACAACCGCAATTGACGGGGATCGATTTATCAGACAGGCAAACGAAGTGGGCTTTGTAATTGCCGGACAGACCGCGCAGCTCGTTCCTGCGGATAAAAAGCTTTACGCCCTGCGCGACGTTACGGGTACGGTTGATATACTTCCGCTGATTGTAAGCAGTATTATGAGTAAAAAACTCGCCTGCGGCTCGGACATCATTGTTCTTGATGTTAAGACCGGCAGCGGAGCCTTTATGAAGAGGGAGGAGGACTCCTTTGAGTTGGCGCGCCAGATGGTCGCCCTTGGCAGAAACGCGGGAAAGAAGACTGTCGCCGTTGTTTCGGACATGGACGAGCCTTTGGGCTATGCCGTCGGCAATGCTCTGGAGGTCAAAGAGGCGATTGCCGTTTTGAAGGGCGAGGCGGCGGGAAATCTGCGCGAGCTTTGTCTTACTTTGGGCAGTTGCGTTCTTGTAGAGGCAAAGCTTGCAAACAGTGAGCAGGAGGCAAGAAAAATACTGGAGAACTGTATTGAGGATGGCTCTGCCCTTCGCAAGCTGGCGGAATTTGTTAAAGCGCAGGACGGGGACGAAAAAGCCGTTTATGACAGCTCACTCTTGCCGCAAGCTCCGTTTGTTTTTGAACTGCCGTCGCAGAAAAGCGGGTATATCAAGTCGCTTGAGGCCGAGGCGGTAGGCAGAGCGTGCATAGTTCTCGGCGGAGGCCGCCAAACGAAGGACAGCGAGATTGACTTGTCGGTAGGAGTGGTGCTGCACAAAAAAGTCGGAGATTATGTAAACCGTGGCGACAGTCTTTTGGCAATCCACGCAAGGGATTTGCAAAGCGCAAAAGAGGCGGAGGCAATACTTTTGGGAAGCTACGGGTTTGTAAAAGCGCCTGTAGAACTTCCGAAGTTCATTAAAGGCATTGTCAGATAATAATTATGTAAACCAATAATCGGCGATGGGCACCGCCAATAATAAGGTTTAAAGGCATGGGCAGATTCCATAACCGCTTTTTGGCAAAATGAACAATAAAAACGGAATATAGATACATCAATACGGTAATAAATTAGCGAATTAAAGTATTGACGTAAGAACATCTCTCATGTATACTGTCGGTATGAGTAGTTATGCAAATTTCCGAGAGGAGACTGGTCAAAGTGAACATAAGTGACGCGGCCGTAAGGCGCGAGGAGAGGGCAATTTTTGACCTCCGCAAGCTTTATGAGCAGTACGGATATAAAAAATATAAGATGAGCAAGTTTGAGGAATACGAGCTTTATCTTGAAAATAAGAGCTTTTTACCGAGCCAGCAGGTCATAACCTTTACAGACCTGAGAGGAAAGCTCATGGCGCTAAAGCCTGATGTAACGCTTTCGATAGCAAAGAATGCGCCCTTACAGCCGTCAGAGCCGGAAAAGCTATATTACAATGAAAATGTCTACCGTACGCCGCGCGGCTCGAATGAGTACAAGGAAATAATGCAGCTCGGACTTGAATGTCTTGGAGATATTGACCTTTATACCCAATGCGAGGTTGTTCTTCTTGCCTGCAAGAGTCTTATTACACTCAGCGAAGAAAGCCTCATGGTCGTGTCGCACATGGGCTTCGTTTCAGGTCTTTTGGAAAGCTGCGCCCTCAGCCGTTCACTCGAAGAAAAGATTTTAAATTGTATCGGCCACAAGAACGCTCACGAAATTTTCAAACTGTGCGAGGCTTCAAATGTTCCGCAGCAGAAAAGGGAAAGCTTGATTGCGCTCACGTCGCTTTACGGCAGTTTTGCCGAAACCCTCTCAAAGGCTGAAAAACTGGTCAGAAATGAGAAGATGGCAGCATCGCTTACAGAGCTGCGCGAGCTTTTCAGCGTCTTGTGCGGGGAGCCGGAAAGTGCGGGAGTTAAGCTGGACTTCTCGGTAATCAATGACCTGTCATACTATAACGGCCTTATATTTCAGGGCTTTATAGACGGCGTACCAAACGCGATTATCGCAGGCGGCCGTTACGATAATTTGATGGAAAAGCTCGGCAAGAATACAAAGGCGATTGGCTTTGCGGTTTATGCTGATCAGCTTGAACGCTGCGACCCCGAAACCGACCGATTTGATGTTGACGTCCTGCTGGTTTACGACAGGGGAGCTGATATGAATAAGCTCAATGCCGCAGTGAAAATGCTGACCGCAAACGGCAGGAGAGTCCGTGTTCAGACGACAAAATCCGAGAAACTGAGATACCGCCAGCTTCTCAAATTAGGCGACGGAGGGCTTGAGATACTTGAAACAAATGATTAAAGTTGCTCTCCCGAAAGGACGTCTGGGCGAGAGTGTTTATAAAATATTCAGCGAAATCGGTTACGGCTGCCCCGAAATACTTGAGGATAGCAGGAAACTGATTTTTGAAAATGAAGAGAGCGGTATCTGCTACTTCTGGGCTAAGCCCTCGGATGTAGCGATTTATGTGGAGCACGGTGCTGCGGATGTCGGAGTCGCAGGTCTTGACATTCTGCTTGAGCAGGAGCCGGACGTGTTTGAACTTCTGGATTTGGGGCTGGGCAAGTGCAGGATGGCGGTCGCCGGGAAAAAGGACGCGCTCTCGAGGACCGGAAGAACCCTCCGTGTCGCCACAAAATTTCCGAACATTGCAAAAAACCACTACACTGAGCAAAGCCGCGAAATCGAGATAATAAAGCTAAACGGCTCAATCGAGCTTGCGCCGATAGTAAACCTCTCGGACGTTATTGTAGATTTGGTTGAAACGGGCAAAACCCTCAAGGAGAACGAGCTTGAGGTGCTCGAGGAAATAACTCAAATCAGCGCGAGACTGATAGTTAACAAAGCCTCCTTCAGGTTCAAAAACGAGCAAATTGAAGAAATGTGTGAAAAAATGCGCCGACAAATAGATGGCACAAAAAAGGACATAAATCTATGATTAAGATAATAAATGCGGATGAGATGTCATACAAAGATATATTATCGCGCGATAATGAAAGCACTGATATAGCAGCTGTTGTTTCCGACATCATTGCAAACGTCAGAGAAAACGGGGACAAGGCTCTTGCGGAATATGAGCTCAAGTTTGGCGGAGTAAGTCCCAAGTCGCTCGAGGTTTCGTCGGAAGAGCGCGAAACAGCGCTTTCCCAAGTGGAGCCGCAGTTCATCGAGATTATGAAAGAAGCTGCTGAGAACATTAAAAAGTACCACAGCCTTCAGCTGAAAAGCGGTTATGAAATAAAAGAAAAAGAAGGCATAGTGCTCGGACAAAAGATTACACCGATTGCCTCTGTCGGACTTTATATACCGGGCGGCACGGCGAGCTACCCCTCCTCGGTACTGATGAACTGCATACCCGCGAAAATTGCGGGGGTTCAAAATATTATTATGACAACGCCGCCCGATAAGGACGGAAACCTTAACCCGAACATAATCGCTGCCGCCGAAATCGCGGGAGTGGACAGAATATTCAAGTGCGGGGGCGCTCAGGCTGTCGCGGCTCTGGCCTTCGGAACGCAGAGCGTGCCAAAGGTCGATAAAATCGTCGGACCGGGAAACGCCTATGTCGCCGAGGCAAAACGGCAGGTTTTCGGAATAGTTGGAATCGACATGATTGCAGGCCCAAGCGAGGTTTTAGTAATTGCAGACAGCTTTAGCAATCCCGTTTTCCTTGCCGCCGATTTGTTATCTCAGGCAGAGCATGACAAGCTGGCAACGGCAGTTATGATTACTGACTCTGAAGAGCTTGCCCAAAAGGTTGCGGAAGAAATTGAAGTTCAGCTCAGTAAATTGCCACGTGAGGAGATTGCAAGGGCGTCCGTCGAGAACAACGGTAAGATAATAGTTGTGCGCAGCATAGAGCAGGCAATTGAAATATCCAACGAAATTGCTCCGGAACATCTCGAATTATGCGTAAACGAGCCTTTTAATTATCTTAATAAGATAATTAACGCGGGATCAATATTCCTCGGACGAAATTGCCCCGAGCCGCTCGGTGATTATTTCGCAGGCACAAACCATACCCTGCCGACGAGCGGAACCGCAAAATTTTCAAGCGCTCTGTCAGTTGATGATTTTGTTAAGAAGTCATCCTATATGTACTATTCAAGCGAGGCGCTCAGCAATGTTGGCGAAAAAATTGCATATTTCGCTGAAAAAGAGGGGCTGCACGCCCACGCGGTAAGTGCGACAATAAGAGATAAAAGATAATGAAAGGGGCTTGGTATGAGTAGGTTTTTGAGTGCGCGTTTTGAAAAGCTGGTGGCCTATGTTCCCGGTGAACAGCCGCAGGATAAAAGTTATATCAAGCTCAATACAAACGAGTCGCCCTATCCTCCGGCACCACAGGTTATTGAGGTGTTAAGTGCAAACGAAATTAACGATCTAAAGCTTTACAGTGACCCGGAGTGTAAAAAGCTTCGTGAGGCGCTGGCGGAGCATTACGGAGTAAAACCAGATAACCTAATGATTGGAAACGGCTCTGATGAGGTACTCGCGTTTATCTTTATGGCTTTCTGTGATAAAACAATTGGAGCATCCTATCCGGATATTTCTTACGGCTTCTATCCTGTCTATGCGGAGCTCAACGGAATAAAAAAGAGTGAGATACCGCTTCGTTCTGACCTTACAATCAACACTTCTGATTATATAAATGCAGGTACAACTGTGGTTCTGGCGAACCCAAACGCGCCCACGGGAATATGTCTTTCAGTTTCGGGTATTGAAGAAATTGTGAAATCAAACGCAAATAACGTCGTTGTAATCGACGAGGCATATATTGATTTCGGCGGTGAAAGCTGCGTACCTCTGACAGCAAAATACGACAACCTGCTCGTGGTTCAAACCTACTCAAAGTCACGTTCTATGGCCGGAGCGCGTCTGGGCTACGCAATCGGCAATAAGGAACTTATTGCCGATTTGGAAAAGCTGCGCTACTCAACAAATCCGTATAATCTCAATCGATTGACTTTGCTCGCGGGGGAGGCAGCTCTTAAGGGACAAGCATATTACGATAGAAACAATAATGAAATTATCCGAATAAGAGAAAATACTGCGAGTGAATTTAAAAAGATGGGCTTTTTCCTTACGGATTCCAAAGCAAATTTCATCTTTGCAAAACACCCAAAATTTAAGGGCGAGGACTTATACCTGATATTAAAAAGCCGTGGAATACTTGTTAGGTACTTCGCGAAACCGAGAATATGTGATTATCTGCGGATTACAGTCGGCTCAGAGCAGCAGATGGAATCGCTGCTCAGTACATTGAAGGAGATAACGGAATATGCGTGAGTATGAGCTCAAAAGAAAGACAAAGGAAACGGATATTTCTCTATATTTGAACCTTGACGGCGGGTTAGGCTCAATCGAAACGAGCTGCGGGTTCCTTGACCACATGCTGACACTCTTTTCAAATCACGGACGCTTCGGACTGAATATATCCTGCGTCGGGGACAAGAATGTTGACTTTCACCACATAACTGAAGATATCGGGATTTGCCTCGGAACAGCGTTTGCAAATGCTCTTGGCGATAAAGCGGGTATTATCCGATACGGAGATATTATACTGCCAATGGACGAGGCTCTCATACTCTGTGCGGTTGATATTTCGGGACGTGCTTACCTCAATTATGAGGTCTATCCGCCCACGGAAAAGGTCGGTGAGTTTGACACGGAGCTTGTTAAAGAGTTTCTTCTGGGCTTTGTCCGCACTTCGGGAATAACTCTCCATTTGCAGGAACTGGCTGGCGAAAATTCTCATCACATTCTTGAAGGCGTTTTCAAAGCCTTGGGCAGAGCGCTGAAAAAAGCCTGTGCTGTTGACCCGAAGCTGAGCGGTGAAATTCCATCGACTAAAGGGGTTCTGTGATGACGGTTATAGTGGACTACGGCGTCGGTAATCTGTTTTCCCTAAAAAGCTCGCTAAAGTATATTGGAGTAGATTCAATAATTAGCGGCGAGCCAGAAATGATTGCCAATGCAGACAGGATTATACTGCCCGGGGTAGGGGCTTTTGCCGACGCAAGGGCAAAACTCAAAGTTAACGGGCTTGACGAGCTTGTGATTGCCCGTGCCAAGTTTGGGACGCCGCTGATGGGGATATGCCTCGGCATGCAGTTGCTTTTTGACAGAAGCTATGAATACGGCTTGACCGAAGGCCTGGGCTTGATTAAAGGCGAAGTGAGGTCGATTTCTGATGTTATCCCTAAAGGATACAAAATACCACATATTGGCTGGAACAGTCTTCGATTGAGCGAATATGGACGAAAATCTGGGGTCTTCAAGTATACCTCGGAGGGAGATTATGTTTATTTTGTGCACTCCTTTGCGGGGATGGACTGTGAGGACAGTCTTATTGCCGCCACAGAGTACGGAACTTTTTTAACAGCCGCTGTCGCCCGCGACAATGTATTCGGAATGCAGTTTCACCCCGAAAAAAGCGGCGAGTCGGGACTAAAAATATTAAAGGCTTTCTGCGAAATTTAATAAAGAATTTGCCGTTTGGAGGCAGCTATGGATTTATTACCCGCTATCGACTTATTTGAAGGTAAGGCTGTCCGCCTTTTGAAAGGCGATTACAATAAAATGACTGTTTACAGCGACACGCCCTTCGAGCTCGCTTTAGAGTTCAGGAGGGCCGGCGCGAATTATTTACACCTTGTCGATTTGGACGGGGCAAAGGACGGAGAAACCCCGAACTCGGAACTGATTGCGAAAATAGTCGCAGAAAGCGGACTCAAGGTTGAAGTGGGCGGTGGAATCCGCGGAATGACTGCTGCTGAAAAGTACCTGGGCTTGGGCGTAATGCGCGTTATTATCGGCACAGCCGCAGTCACGGATCCGCAATTTCTGGCTGAAGCTGTTTCGCGCTTCGGCGAGCGAATCGCCGTGGCAGTGGACATAAAGGACGGCTTCGTAGCAACTCACGGGTGGACACAGACCAGCGGCGAGGGCTTCCTCGATTTTTGCGGAAAGCTTCAAAATCTTGGGGTTAAAACCCTTATTTGCACAGATATTTCAAAGGACGGAGCTTTGCAGGGCGTTAATACCGAGCTTTACGAGAGCCTTACGAGGAATTTTTCTGTGGACATTATCGCCTCCGGCGGTGTGACCGAGATTGACGACCTTATAACCCTCTCGAAAACCGGTGTGCGCGGAGTGATTTTGGGAAAGGCCCTGTACACAGGACGAATTGACCTTGCCGAAGCAGTTGCGGCAGTGGGAAGGGCGGCGCAGAGATGATAACGAAAAGAATTATACCTTGCCTTGACGTTCGTGACGGACGTGTTGTCAAGGGTGTAAATTTTGAAGGGCTCAGCGACGTATCCTCGCCCGTCGAGCTCGGCAGATATTACAGCGAAAACGGCGCGGACGAGCTTGTCTTTTACGACATCACGGCGTCCAGTGAGGACAGAAGCCTTTTTTCGGACATTCTTCGGAAGGTTGCCGAGCAGATTTTTATTCCGCTGACCGTGGGCGGGGCAATAAATACGGTTGAGGACTTCGATAGAGTCTTAAAATGCGGGGCGGACAAGGTGAGTGTAAACTCGGGGGCAATCCGTGACCCGAGCCTCATTTATAATGCCGCGAAAAAATACGGCGACCAGTGCGTGGTGTTATCAGCGGATGTTAAGCGGGTTAACGGGCGCTTTACGGTTTTTGCCAAGGGCGGCCGCGAGAATACGGGGCTTGACGCAATTGAGTGGATAAAGCGCGGCGTGGAGCACGGCGCGGGGGAAATTGTGCTCAACAGCATTGATACTGACGGAGTTAAGGGCGGTTTTGACCTCGAAATGCTTGAGGCGGTGTGTAACGCCGTATCAGTTCCAGTCATCGCCTCGGGCGGGGCAGGCAGCGCAAAGGACTTTATCACGCTGTTCAAGGCGCTTCCGAGAGTGGACGCAGGGCTTGCCGCTTCAATTTTTCACTTTGGCGAGCTTACAATACGGGATTTAAAGACGGAGCTTAGGGCAAACGGGATTCCCGTTAGATTATAATTAGGAGAACTTATATGCTTAGTGTTGAGGAGCTTAAATTTGACGAAAAGGGACTTATACCCGCCGTCGTTACGGATTATCTCACTAAAAAAGTGCTGACCGTGGCCTATATGAACAAGCAAAGTCTTGAAATTTCCATGCGCGAAGACAAAACTTGCTTTTGGTCGCGATCACGCGGCGAGCTTTGGAGAAAGGGCGAAACCAGCGGCAACATCCAGGAGATAGTTGACATTACAGCCGACTGTGACCGTGATGCGCTTGTGATACAGGTCAAAAAAGCGGGGCCCGCCTGCCACCTCGGAAACGACAGCTGTTTTGTCGACAAGGTTTTCGAGAGCGACTCTGTTAACGATTTTAGTCTCGAGAGTCTTTACGAGCTGATTAAGGGGCGAAAAATCGATGGTAAAGAAGGCAGTTACACGAGCTACCTTTTTGAAAAAGGTCTTGATAAGATACTCAAGAAAATCGGTGAGGAGAGCACAGAAGTTATCATCGCGGCCAAAGGCGGGGACAAGACCGAAACAATTTACGAAATTTCTGACCTTGTCTACCATGTTATGGTGATGATGGTGGAACTGGAAATTGATAATTTGGCAATACTTAATGAGCTTGCGTCAAGACACGTTATCGATAAGAAGGTAAAACAGGAAAAAATGGTTTGATATTAAAAAGCCCCGATTAAAAATCGGGGCTTTTTAATATAGTTTTTTCAGCATGAGATGACATGCGCTGCTTGTGCCGTCCCTATATTTGAAAGTGTTTTCCCGCGTGCCGTAAAGCTCGAAGCCAAACTTTCTGTATAGGGTCAAGCCGCGCTCATTTTCGGCGACAACCTCGAGCTCAAGCTGCTCATATCCCGCGGCTTTTGCTGATTCGATTATGGCTTCCATCAGTATTGAGCCCAAGCCGAGCCCCCAGAATTCCTTCAAAACCGAAATCCCCATCTCGGCACGGTGCCTGAGCCTGTCGCGAGGGGGAAGAGAGTCAATTCCGGCATTTGCCGCGAGCTTCCCGTCGATATAGGCGGAAATCATAATTTCTCTGGGGCTGACAAGTCTGAATGCGAGAAATTCCGCTTCATCGTTAACTGTCATAGTCACTTCGTCCTCATAACGAGTAAGAAAAGCGGTTTCGCCCGAAACCTGTCTAATGAAGTCTAACATCTCCTGCGCGTCGCCGCCGTCTGCGCTTCGTAGCGTGCAGAGCTGCCCGTTTTTGAGCAGTATTGTTTTTTCATTGTATATCATTTTTTCCTCAACTCCTCAGCAGGGCATACATGCAGCAGTCCTGAAGCTGACCCCGTTTGAAAACTCCGTTTTTCATAACGCCCTCAAGTACAAAGCCCGCGTTTTCGAGCACCTTTCTTGAGCCTGCATTGTCAAAGAAGGGTTCGGCGTGGATACGCACAAGGTCGAGCTTCAGGAAAGCCTCGGCGCATATAAGCTTTGCCGCCGCGGTCATAATACCCTTGCCCCAAAACTCTTCTGCAAGCCAGTAGCCAAGCTCCGCTGATCTCCTGTATATATCCCCGCCGCGAAAAACTCCAATACTGCCGACTGCAGTACCGTCAACAGCTATTGCCCGACAGAGCTGTTTGTCTTTCGGCGCGTTTAAGCAGCTCGAGATGTAGTTTTCGGCGTCTTTTTGAGTATAAGGATAAGGGTAGGCGTCGCGGAGCCAGCGTGCGATATTTTCGTTGTTGGCATATTGTGCAAGGCTCGGGATGTCCTGCATTGCCCACTCCCTCAGTTCAAAATCCATAACAAATCCCCCTTTTACTCAATGATATTAAAAGAAACAATAGCATAAACGCATAAAAAAAGCAACACGTTAAAAGACTTGGTGCGACTTCTCGGTACGACTATATTTATGCCGGTATCAAAGTAATGATTATGGCGGCGGTATTAAAAAGAACACGGTGCCTCCCGCCATTTTTATGAATGTGAAATGGATTAGCCGCAGAACTTCAAATAAACGGAAGTCTTGCACTTGACATCTTCGATATTTTTGGTATAATCATGCTTGTTCACAAAACACGCCGTGCGGGCGTAGCTCATTTGGCAGAGCGCCACCTTGCCAAGGTGGAGGTAGCGAGTTCGAATCTCGTCGCCCGCTCCAACAGAAGGACAGGTTCATCCTGTCCTTTTTCTTTTTTTGAGGATTAGATGTATTTGAGGGGCTCAGTTATGCAGCTCTTAATAAAAGCAGAAAGCTCCGGTATTACCCGGAGCTTCGCTGTTTTGAGAGAGAGGATTATATTATAGAGGGGAGAAAATCAAACTTCTGCGGAGAACAATCTGAGTTGGCGGTCAAATTGTTTTCTCCTAAAGCTTGACTTTATAATAAATCGTACTTTTGTACTCCTTATGAATATAATGTGAAAAGTTTATGAACTTCTAAACTAATACTTCAACTATGCGGACTCGTTTTTTCCTGTTTTCAGCTTCACAGTAAAAATAAACTCGGTCACACCTTCGCGGCTGGTGACGGAAATGTCCTCGTTGTGGTTGTTTAGAATAGTTTTAACTATCGAAAGACCCAGACCTACTCCGTCGCGGTCAAGGCCTCTGGACTTATCTGTCTTGTGGAAACGGTCGAATATAAAGGGCAGCTCCTGCGGGGAAATGGTTTCCCCGTGATTTTTTATCGACACATAAGCCTTGCCGCTTTGCTTCCAAAGGCTTATACCGATTGCGGTGCCGCTTTCGGAAAACTTTATGGCATTGTCAAGAAGATTATAGACCACCTGAGTAATAGAATCCTCATCCCCGCGAACTATAATGCGCTCCTCGGGAAGCTGAGCGTCCACATCCAGCCCGTGCTGGGTAATCTTGCCCTCAAAGGTGAGCAGCGTTCGCATGATAACCTCGGAAAGGTCAAAGCTGCGGCTGAGAAGAGCAGGAGTGTCAACCGACTGGATTCTGCTCATTTGGAGCATTTGCCGAACCAGACGGGAAAGACGCTTGGTTTCGCTGGAAATTGTGGCAAGGTATTTATCCTGTTCGCTTTTCGGAATCGTGCCGTCGAGTATACCGTCCGCAAAACCGGAAATTGTCGTCATCGGGGTTTTGAGCTCGTGCGAGAGGTTGGCGATAAACTCACTGCGGTTCTGCTCCGATTTTTCAAGGGATTCCGCCATCATGTTGAAGGACTCTGTCAGCTCACCGATTTCATCCTCTCTGCCTTCGTCGGCAACACGCGCGGCAAAATCGCCGTGGGCAAATCGCCGTGCGGCAGCCGCTATCTCCAAAAGAGGCTCGGACTGACGCTTCGAGGTGTAATATGACAAAAGAATAGCCATAAACATGACCAGTAAAGCCGTCGCAATGAAAAATGAGGAGGCGCTCGCCCAGGCGTCGATTATCTCCGTGCAGTCGGAGCCGACAAAAATATAACCAATCAGGGTATTGCTCTCTTCCAGAGCTATCGGCAGCGCAACCACATAGTAAGGGCGCTCATTATAAAAACTGTCCAGTGTTGTGAGCTTCTGAAACTTTCCGTATCTGTAAAGCTGCTCCATAATGCTGCTGCTTATCTGCTTGCCGATATAAGGAGAAACAACATCCATATCGGAGCTTGACACAACAACGCCGTGTAAATCGGTTATAAAGATATGATTGCCCGTGCTTTTGGCAAGCGAGCTTATAATCAGCCGAAGATACCAGGCGTTAAGATCGCCGTTTTCCTCGCTGAAGGCCGAAGCGGCTTTTGAAATCTCGGTTGCTTCAAGCGCAATGCTGTCGCGCTTCTGGTTAAGAGCGAAATTGCGCCCGAGTATTACTATTGAGGTTCCGAGAATAAAGAAGCTGATGACGACGAGCATCGCCGTCATCATGAAGTTCTTAAAGTAGATGCTTTTCATCTTGTTTCGTTAAGCTCAAACTTGTAGCCTACTCCCCACACGGTTTTAAGAGTCCACTGGTCGGAAACGCCCTCAAGCTTCTCGCGAAGGCGCTTAACGTGCACGTCAACTGTGCGCGAATCTCCGAAATAGTCAAAGCCCCAAACCTCGTCGAGCAGCTGGTTGCGAGTGTAAACCCTGTTAGGGGTTGTGGCCAGATGAAACAAAAGCTCCATCTCTTTTGGCGGGGTTTCAACCTTTTTTCCGTTAACAATCAGCTCATAGCTGTCGAGATTTATTATAAGCTTATCAAAGCTGAGCTTCTTATCTCCGGATTTATCTTCGGGCTCGGTTCTGCGCATTACGGCGTGAACGCGAGCAAGAAGCTCCTTAACCTCAAAGGGCTTAACTATGTAGTCGTCCGCGCCCATCTCAAGACCGTTAACCTTGTCAAAGATTTCGCCCTTGGCTGTGAGCATAATTATGGGAACTCGCGAAGTTTCGCGCACCTTGCGGCAGACCTGCCAGCCGTCCAAAATGGGCAGCATGATATCAAGAAGTATAACATCGGGATTCTCACCCACAGCCAGACGGACTCCCGTGCCGCCATCTGACGCAATGATAACACTAAAGCCGTCCTTCTCAAGATAAAGGCGCAAAAGCTCCGCAATATTTTTATCGTCTTCAACAATAAGCGCTTTCTTAGACATGAAAACACGTCCTTCCGAATTAGTTCATTTCTATTATAGTATTATATAGTTCATTATACCAGTATAGAGAGCAAATACATTAACAAAATGTAAAAAACACGGCGGAATTGTTTGGTTTTACGAAGAAAAGGTACAAAAAGGGGCTGTGCAAAAAACGCACAGACTGTTTTTACGCTAGCACTTGCTTTATTTCGCTAATGTGATACAATAGCTCCGCGACATTAAATCAGCACAAATTATGGAGGAAATGAAATGAAGAATTTTAAAACTGCTATAGTCCTGCTTCTGGCCGCTGCGCTTTGCTTCGGCCTTTTAGCCGGCTGCGGAGCAAAAACGGCAAGCTCCGAAACCGATACGCCCAGTGCCGAAGTTTCCGCTCCCGCTGCGCGCACAACGCTCACAGTCGGCTTTGACGCGAGCTTCCCGCCCTACGGCTATACTGACGACAGCGGCGAATATGTCGGCTTCGATCTTGACCTTGCCGCGGAAGTTTGCGAGCGAAACGGCTGGGAGCTTATAAAGAAGCCCATCGACTGGGACAGCAAGGACATGGAGCTTGACAGCGGAACGATTGACTGCATTTGGAACGGCTTTACAATTAACGGCCGTGAAAATGACTATGAGTGGACCGAGGCTTATGTCGATAACTCTCAGGTTATTGTTGTTGCAGCAGATTCAGGAATAAGCGACCTTGCGGGTCTTGCCGGAAAAACTGTTCTCGTTCAGGCAGACTCCTCCGCGCTTGCGGCACTTACGGACGAGGAAAATCAGAAGAATCTGGACCTTGCGGCAAGCTTTGCGGCGCTGACTGAGGTTCCCGATTATCTGACCGCCTTCATGTCGCTTGATTCCGGCGCTGCGGACGCAGTTGCAATGGATATCGGCGTTGCGCAGTATCAAATTGCTCAGAATGAGGGCAAATACATAATGCTCGATGAGACGATTGCCTCCGAGCAATACGGCGTGGGCTTCAAGCTCGGCAACACAGAGCTTCGCGATGCTGTCCAGAAAACACTTGATGAAATGGTTGCAGATGGCACATTTATGGAAATCGCAACAAAGTGGGAACTTCAGGATGCTGTTTGCTTAGGCAAATAAGAGTCTAGAAGCTAAGGCATATATATTAGGTTAAAGCGTGGGCGGAGAGTATTTTCCGCCCGCTTTACCTGTTTTTACGCAAATTTTGTAAAATTATGGGGGGTGGAGAATTGAGCTTTATCGCAATAATTCTAAGGCTCAGCGAGGGAATGCTTCGCAGCGTTCTAATTTTCGGCTTAACATTGCTGTTTTCACTGCCGCTCGGGCTTCTGGTGTCCTTTGGGCGGATGTCAAAGTGGGCGCCTTTTAACCGACTTGAGGAATCTAAAAACGCGTTTTTGCGCAAAATAGCGGGGTTTAAACCTGTTTCATTTTTAATTAAAGTATATATTTCAATTATGCGCGGAACCCCGTTAATGCTTCAGCTTATGGTCGTATATTTCGGACCCTATTATATTTTCGGCGTTAAGATTTCGAGCGAGTATCAGTTTTATGCTGTCATCATTGCATTTGCGATTAACTACGCGGCATACTTCGCGGAGATTTATCGCAGCGGAATCGAATCCATGCCAAAGGGTCAGTATGAGGCGGCGGAGGTTTTAGGTTACAGCAAAGCCCAAACATTTTTCAAAATAATACTGCCTCAGGTGATTAAGCGGATAATCCCGCCTGTCACCAACGAGGTAATCACTCTCGTCAAGGATACCTCCCTTGCCTTCGTCATCGCTTACGCGGAAATGTTTACGGTGGCAAAGCAGATAGCGGCAAAGGAAAGCTCTGTAATGCCCTTTGTGGGTGCCGCCATTTTTTATTATCTTTTCAACCTCATTGTTGCGGTGGCAATGGAGAAGGCTGAAAAAAGCCTTGCGTATTACCAGTGAAGGAGGGGGAAAATGGACGGAAACACGATTCTGGAAATGCGGAATATAACAAAGAAATTTGATGATTTGGAAGTTCTAAGGGACATTTCTCTCTCTGTGAGCAAGGGACAGGTGCTGGCAATCATCGGGCCTTCGGGAAGCGGAAAATCAACGCTTCTGCGCTGTGCGACACTTCTTGAAAGCGTCGACTCGGGTTATATCAGCTATCTCGGAAATGTCGCCGCCAGCACGGCTGAGGACGGCAGGGCGCTTTATGCCTCCAAGGCGGAACTTAAGAAAATCCGCGGCTATTTCGGGCTTGTATTTCAAAACTTCAATCTCTTTCCGCACTTTACGGTTCTCAAAAATGTGATTGACGCGCCCATCAGCGTTCAAAAGCGAAGCAAGAAAGAGGCTGTGGAGAAGGCAAGAGAGCTTTTAATGAAAATGGGGCTTGAGGACAAGGAAAACGCTTATCCCTTTCAGCTCTCAGGCGGACAGCAGCAAAGAGTTTCCATTGTCAGAGCCCTTGCAACCGAGCCGCAGATTTTGTTTTTTGACGAGCCGACAAGCGCCCTTGACCCCGAGCTTACGGGCGAAGTGCTTAAGGTTATCCGAAAGCTCGCCGAGGAGCACATGACGATGGTGATAGTAACTCATGAGATGGCGTTTGCCCGAGCGGTTGCCGACAGGGTAATCTTCATGGACGGCGGCGTAATCATTGAACAGGGAGCGCCTGAGGACGTTCTGGGAAACCCTCGCGAGGAGCGTACAAAACAGTTTCTGGCACGCTATTCGGCGGAATGAAAGGCTTTGGCAAAGCCTGATTCAAGGCGGAATAAACAGCGGAAAATCGTTTTTATGGAGGAGCTTTAAGAAGTTCCTCCATTTATTTACTGCGAAAGTTCATAATTAAAGCTTGAATTAAACAAAAAGCTATAATATTATACCTAATGTGTTAAGAGATAAACATCACATATAATCGGTGGGTGAATATGAAAAAGAACATACGCGTAACGGCATTTTTACTTTCGCTGTTACTTTTAATATCCTTGGCCGGCTGTGGCATCGGCGGCAACGATAAGTATCGCGTGGCCGACAAATTGGAAACGCAGAAATTCTGCGTCGCTTTCAGACTTGACGATAAGGCGGGTGAGTCTGTAATCGCCGCGATGAAGGTGCTTCAGGCTTCGGGCGAAGTTACTAAGCTCTCCTTAAAGTGGTTCGGCGAGGATGTATCCCTTCTCAAAGGCGACTCTGAGGCTCTTGCGGATTATACCAAGGACGCCGAGAAACGCACATTTATTGTCGGCTATGACGCGGGACGCCTGCCGTTTTCGGGTAAAAAAGGCAGTACCGCAATCGGCTTTGACGTCGAACTTGCAAAGGAAGTGTGCAGCTTGCTCGGGTGGAAGGCAAAATTTTTGCCGATTGACGTTTCTCAGGCCACGGTGGAGCTTAACTCCGGCAATGTTGACTGTGTCTGGGGCGGATTTGCATACGATGAAAGCAATACCGACATAGTGCAGTCACCTGTATATCTGGAAAACACCATAATACTCGCTTCCCTGACAAGTTCGAATGTCAGAAGTGTGAGGTCGCTTTCCGGAAAAACGCTGACACTAAGCGAAAACGCCTATTACAGCGCAGTTCTTGAGGGAAACACGACTCTAAAAAACAAGCCCGAATACATAGTGAGAGTTCCGGGAGGAACGGACGAATGTTTTGAGGCGCTCAATAACGGCGCCTGCAACGCGATAATAACCGATCTTGCCGCGCTCGACTATTACAGATAAAGCTTACCTTTTCGTCAATATGGCAGGCTCATAAAAAGACGAATACAAATGATTGCGCGCCTGACTCTTTTTCAAAGTCGGGCGCGCTCAGTTTTAAGTTTATGCTTATAACGCTGAAATTTTCGGCTTGTCGTCCTCAACTGATATCGATATTTTGGAAACATTGCCTTGGCAATGGTCGATAATCTCGGTTGCAATGGCATCCTCGATTTCTTTCTGAATCAAACGGCGAAGATTGCGGGCGCCGTAAGTTAGAGAATAGCTCTTTTTAGCAAGATAATCCAGCAGGGCATCGTCATAGGAAAGAGAGATGTTCTTCTCAAGCATAGCCGTGCGAAGCTCGGAAAGCATGAGAGCCGCAATACCGCGGAAATTCTCCTCGCTGAGACTGTTGAAGTAAACCACTTCGTCGATTCGGTTGATAAATTCAGGGCGCAGGAACTCCTTGAGCGCCTTAACAGCCTTATCCTTGCCCAAATTGGAAACGGTGCCGCCAAAGCCGACGGTGCCTTCTTTTCTGTCGCTTCCGGCGTTCGTTGTCATTATAATAACGGTGTTTTCAAAATTAACCGTTCTGCCCTGAGCGTCAGTCACTCTGCCGTCGTCGAGAATTTGCAGAAGTACATTCATGACATCGGGGTGTGCCTTTTCTATTTCGTCAAAAAGAACTACGGAATAGGGCTTACGGCGAATTTTCTCTGTCAGCTGCCCAGCCTCGTCATAGCCGACATAGCCCGGGGGCGAGCCGATAATGCGTGAAACGGAATGCTTCTCCATAAATTCTGACATATCGAGCCGAATGAGCGATTCGGGGGAATTGAACAGGTCGTCTGCCAGACGCTTGACAAGCTCGGTTTTTCCGACGCCCGTGTTGCCGACGAAAATGAAGCTGACGGGCTTATGCTTTGCGGCGAGGCCGACGCGGTTGCGCTTAATCGCGGCACAAACTGTTTCAACAGCCTCGTCCTGACCGACAATGTGCCTTTTGAGGCGATTGTGGAGTTCCGAGAGCTTTGCAAACTCGTCCTCGCGTATGCTTGCCGCAGGAATCTTTGTCCAAAGCTCGATAACTCTGGCAAGGTTTTCCTCGGTTAGCGCAGGTTTGCCTTTTGCGCGCAGACGAAGCTGCTCGTCTGTCAGCTGCAGGCAATGGCTGCGAATCTCGGCAAGTCGGGCAAAATTGCCGTCATTTCCGCTGTCCGTTAAAAGCAGCTCGCGCTCCTTGTCAAGGTCGGCAAGCTCCTTGCTTATGGATGACATACGCTCAATTTCGGGGCTTTTAAGGTTAACGTCCGAACAGGCCTCGTCAATAAGGTCAATGGCCTTGTCGGGCAAAAA
This sequence comes from uncultured Oscillospiraceae bacterium, assembly GCA_964459785.1. Taxonomy (GTDB): domain Bacteria; phylum Bacillota; class Clostridia; order Oscillospirales; family Oscillospiraceae; genus UBA2658. The sequence continues at coordinate 25,759 of CAYWNW010000005.1, forward strand.
GCGGTCGGTGATATAGCGCTCTGACATGAGAACAGCCTTGCGGCACATCTCCTCTGAGATTGCAACGCCGTGATAATCCTCATAATAGTGGGCGATGCCCTTCATTATCTGTATGCTGTCCTCGATTGAAGGCTCGTTGACTGTAACGGGCTGGAAGCGGCGCTCGAGAGCGGAGTCCTTTTCGATGTGCTTGCGATATTCCGTAAAGGTGGTTGCGCCGATTACCTGAATTTCGCCTCTTGAAAGGGCAGGCTTTAGGATGTTTGCGGCGTTCATGCTGCCCTCGGCGTCGCCGGCGCCGACTATGTTATGGACTTCGTCGATAACCAGAATAATATTGCCCTGCTTGCGGACTTCCTCAATAAGACCTTTCATGCGGCTTTCAAACTGACCGCGGAACTGCGTTCCGGCAACCAGAGCGGTCAGGTCGAGGAGTAAAACTTCCTTGTCGCGCAGTTTATATGGCACTCTGCCGTCGGCAATTCGCTGGGCCAGACCCTCGGCAATGGCGGTTTTACCGACACCGGGCTCACCTATGAGGCAGGGGTTATTCTTTTGGCGGCGGTTCAATATCTGGATAACGCGCTCAAGTTCTTCCTCTCTGCCTATCATGTTGTCAAGCTTGCCTTCAAGAGCCCGCTCCGAGAGATTTATGCAGTAAATATTTAAAAATTTGAGCTTTGCGCCGTTTCGTACAAACGGCTCCTTGGTATCCCCCTTGGCGGAACGATTGTCGTTTTGCTCATAGGGCGCAGGCGGTTGGGAATATGCGCTGTTCATAGGGTTAAACATACTGTCAGCGCCGAAAAGGCGGTTGAGATAGGGGAAAGTTGCCGTTTTGCCTGCTTCATCATCGGTGGAATCAGGTGGCTCAGGATCATTTAATAGGTCTGACTGACCTATTACGGCGGACATTTCGTTAGTGATGGTGTCAAGATCTTCATCAGAAATACCCATCTTTGCCATAATATCGTCCACAGGCTTAATGTGAAGCTCGCGGGCGCACTTCAGGCAAAGACCTTCATTCTTCGTTTCTCCGTTTTCAAGCTTTGAAATGAAGATGACGGCCATGTTTTTATTACAACGCGAGCAAATTGTTGGCTGCATAAATATATTCTCCTTGAGTTAGTTAGTCGCGTCGCTGTATCCGGTCAGATTGACAGGAACAGGGGCAAGATGTTAATTTTCAAAAATATTGCGGTGAAAATCGATTTGCGCATATATTCTTCGTCAAGCACCGCTCCGCAGAACCGAAGAACCCAGGTTATCACCATGCAAATCAGAATGCCCGTCACAGCGCCTGCAATGGCTCCGCCGACGTTGTTAAGCTTCTCCCTGTCCGGGATTTTGAAGCTCAGGTTAAAAAGATTGCCCAAAACGGTAATAATAACAAGCGTGAGCAGGAAAAACAGACTGAAAACCAGAGCATAAGCGACATTTTGGCACATGATGTCCACAATCGCAACGGAAAGGGAGATGTTGCTCTGCTCGGAAATGTCTATGGCTTCACGTGCCATTTTTTCTGCGGCGGAACTGTAAATTCCGGCATTTTTATAACTGTTTACACAAAGCGAAAGCCGCACTTCGGGGTTTTGCGCCAAAGCGTCGTCAATTGAAAGGGAGGAACTGCCAGCTCCCAACAGCTCGTTCATGTTCTCGGTTATTATTCCTTCCGAGCCGTCCATATATCCGCTTACAAAGGGCCGCAGCACGGGCTGTATTTCGGGTGAAAAGGTATCGGCAAGCAAATCTCCCACATACAAAGATATTATTATTGCAAGTATGCTTCCTATGCACATAATAAGGCCCTTTTTATAACCGCTCCATGCACAGAACGCTATAATGAATATAAGCAGCGCTTCAATAGCAAATTTCATACCTAACCTCACGTTTTAGCGGCTGGATTCTGACCGCTTTTTATTTTTCTGCCGAAAACCGGTTTCGACAAAGGCGATGACGGCCTTGTCAGCTCATAGAGCACTTTTCTCCGTAATGAGAGGAGAGAAGGAGAACGCTCCCTTTGGGCAACAGAACCGCGGACGAAAACCCGGCTGAGATATGATTTTGTTTTAGCGTATCAAGATTTTTTGAGTAAAGAGTAAGATCGGAGGAGCCCAAAACAAGCAGCTTTTGACCCTGCGAAAAAACGGAAAGCGGCTCTGCGGAAAGAGAAACTTCCCCGAGCTCTTTGCCGCCGCTGCCGAAGCTTAAAAGGGAAACCTCGCTGCCGGAAACGTATTTACTGAGAACAATCGCAATATATTCGCTTCCGAGCTCATAGTCGGCAAGATAATTGCCGTCAAAGCCGTAAGAGGAGAGTTCCTGACCCTTTGGACTGAAGAAATGAACAGCATCCTCCGAAAGAAGACAGAAATTGCCGTCCTGACTGAAGCTGAGTCTGAAAGCAAGTTCTTCCGGAAGGGAAGCGGAGGCAAATTCAGTCTCGCTGTCAAAATGAAAAAGGTGAACCAAACTGCCGGACTCTTCAACGCAAAGTACGGCAAGTGTCTCACCGTCAGGCGAAACCGCCGCGTCAAGAATGTAGCCCGTACCCGAATACCATTTATAAATCGGCTCTAAATCCGCGTTGTAAACGGTGACGCTGCCCTTGTAACCGGGCTCGCATGCGGCAACGGTGTAATGGGAGTCCTTGCTTACGGATACTGAGATTATCTCGTTGTCACAGTCTAAGTCCTCAAATTGTCCGTTTTTGTATATGCGAAGGCTGTACCCGCCGACGTCAAATACGGCGCAGGTGCTGTCGTTTGCGCGAACGGAGGGATTGGTCATTGAAAATACCTCTCGGGACACCGTTTTCCCGTCGCTGTCAAGCAACTGCAGACCGGTTGAGGAGGCAACTGTAAGGTTGCTGCCCATGAGAGAAAAAAATTGTTCAGCTCCGGTTTCGTATGTAAAAGGCTCGCTTTCAGAAATGATGTCTGCCATTTCATCCGAGTTTTCGGCTTTAAAAAACGTCAGCTTATCTCTGTATAAAAAGGCGAGAACAGCCAGAGCAACAATAACAATTGTGGCGACTATGGCAAGCGCACTTTGGGATTTATTCTGTTTTGCGTGTTTGGCACGACCCATAAATCATACTCCGCGCTATAACAGGCATATTGAAATGACCTCGAATCGGTTCCAAATACGCTCACATTATAGCATATTCTCTGAAAAATATGTAGATTATTTGTTAATTAAATCAGTTGTATTCACTTCATCATCATTTCGCCGACTGCTCCCTCGTACCAAACTCGGGACATATAAAGCCCCTGAGGGGGCATTGTAGGCCCGGTCAGGCGGCGGTCGCCGTTTTTCAGAAGGAGGGGAATATTTTCCGGTTCAAGTTTTCCGAGCCCCGCATAAACCACGGTTCCCATTATAGCGCGAACCATGTTGTAAAGAAAGCCGTCGGCGCAAATTCGCATGGAAATCAAATCGCCTTCCTGCTCAAGCTGACACCAGTAAACGGTTCGCACGGTGGTCGACGTTTCAGTTCCGACACTTCTTACTGCGCGGAAATCATGAGTGCCTTCAAAGAATTTTGCAGCCTCCTTCATTCGCTCAAGGTCCAGAACGGAGGGGTAGAAGCAGGCACGGTCATTGAGAAACGGATCGCGGATTCGGCGGTTATACAGCTTATAAATATACTCTTTTTTTATACAGGACAAAATTGAATTAAAATCCTCGGGAGCATCGACGGCGTTCGTAACCGCGATATCAAAAGGGAGCAGCGCGTTCGCTGCGAGGGGAATACGGTCTGTGGGTATGGTGCTGTCGGTCTTGAAATTCGCGCAGTAACGCAGGGCGTGAACGCCGGCGTCCGTTCTGCCGCAGCCGACGACTTTGACTGGATGCTCACAGATTTTGGACAGCGCCGTTTCCAAAGTTTCCGCCACAGTGATGTCTTTTTTCTGAACCTGCCAGCCGTGGTAACGCGTTCCGTCATACGTAAGGCGCAGGGCAATATTTCTCATAGCCTTTGTCCTCTTAAGTTCTAAAATCCAAATCCCGCAAGAACGATTATACCCACCAAAAACAGCAGGGAAAAGAACATGGTCATCAGGTCAGACAGCTGAAGACTGAGCTTTTTCATGCGTGTACGCCCCTCGCCGCCGTGGTAGCAGCGCGATTCCATCGCGATTGCAAGCTCGTCCGCTCTGCGGATAGCGCTCACAAAAAGCGGAACGAGAAGGGGAAGCAGAGCTTTTGCTCTATCCGTAAGCTTTCCTGTTTCAAAATCCGCTCCGCGCGCTTTCTGCGCGTTTGAAATTTTGTCCGCTTCTTCAATGAGCGTGGGGATAAAGCGGAGAGCAATGCTCATCATCATTGAAAATTCGTGCACGGGAACGCGGATTTTTTTAAGCGGATTTAACAGCAGCTCCAGACCGTCCGTAAGCGACATCGGCGTCGTCGTATAGGTCAAAAGGAAGGTTCCCGATATTAGCATCATTATGCGAAGAACCATAAAGCAGGCTGTTTTTATGCCCTCAGTTGTCACGGTCAGCACCCAAAAGGAGAAAAGCTCGGTGCCTCCCTTGATATAAAACAGGTTTAAAATTGCCGTAAATGTGATTATAAACACCAGCGGCTTCATTCCCTTGAGCATGGCCGAAGGTTTAATTTTTGAAACCGCAATACTGAGCACCAAAGTTAAGAGCAATATACCGTAGGTGATATAGGATTTTGCCACAAAAAGCGCCGCAATGTATATTATAGTGCAAATTAGCTTTGTGCGGGGGTCAAGCCTGTGGATAAAGCTGTTTCCGGGAAAATACTGGCCCAGAGTTATGTCCTTCAGCATGGCGTTCCCTCCTTTTTTAAGGAGAGTATGGCGTTTTTGAGCTGGGGAATGGTATAGCAGCAGTCGGGCACATCAATATTTAGCTGCTTGAGTCTCGACGCAATATCTGTTGCGACAGGAACGTCGAGCCCGATTGTACGCAGCCTGTCCGCCTGCGAAAAAATCTCCTCGGGACTGCCGTCCATAACGGCGTGCCCGTCAACGAATACAATGAGTCTTGAGGCATAGCGGGCAATGTCCTCCATGCTGTGGGAAACAAGAATTATGGTAGCTCCCGTTGCCTCATGATAATCGCAGATGTTTTTTAGAATGCTTTCGCAGCCCTCGGGGTCAAGGCCCGCGGTAGGCTCGTCGAGCACAAGAACGCTCGGACGCATGGCAATGACTCCTGCGATGGCTACCCTGCGCTTTTGTCCGCCGGAGAGCTCAAGCGGAGATTTTTCGAATATTTCCTCGGGGACGCCGACAAAACCCGCAGCCTCGCGAACGCGCTCGTCTATTTCCGCTTTTGAAAGCTTCATGTTGCGCGGGCCGAAGGAAATATCCTTGTAAACAGTGTCCTCAAAAAGCTGATATTCAGGGTACTGAAACACGAGCCCCACCTTGAAGCGCATTTCGTGCCGCAGCTTTTTGGAGGAATTGAGGTCAACTCCGTCCAAAAGAACTCTCCCGCCTGTCGGAAGCAGAAGTCCGTTCAGATGCTGGACGAAGGTGGACTTCCCTGAGCCTGTATGCCCGATTAGGCCTACAAACTCTCCCTGAGATATTTCGATATTTATGTTTTCGAGAGCGATGCTTTCAAAGGGGCTTCCCTGGCTGTAAATGTGCGTCAGCGCTTGCGTCTTTATGGTTGGCATTATTATCTATTCCTCTGCTTCGGAAAGAGGGCGGGAGCCATCTTTCCATGAGTATTCATTTTAGAGCTGCGGCTATTGCCTGCGCCGTTTCCTCAACAGTCAGGGCTTCCTTGGGAATGTTAAGACCTGCGAGCCTGAGCTGATATATTAGTTCCACCGAATCAGGGACAGTCAGCCCCTCGGCTTTGAGCGCCTCAACATTTGAAAAAACCTCTTTCGGAGTGCCTTCACTTACAACTTTTCCGTTTGACATTACAAAAACACGATCAGCGTCAATCGCCTCGTTCATGTGATGGGTAATGAGGATTATGGTAATTCCGTGTTCACGGCAAAGGCGCTTTATTGTGTCGATAACTTCATGCCGCCCCGCAGGGTCAAGCATTGCCGTCGGCTCGTCAAGCACTATGCAGCGCGGGCGCATTGCGATAACGCCGGCTATTGCAACCCGCTGTTTTTGCCCGCCGGAGAGAAGGTGCGGCGAGTGCAGGCGGTATTCGTACATGTCGACGAGCTTAAGCGCCTCGTCAACTCGAAGACGGATTTCCTCGGGGGGATAGCCGAGATTCTCGGGGGCAAAGGCGACGTCATCCTCAACAACGGAGGCTACCATCTGATTGTCGGGGTTTTGAAAGACCATTCCGACGGTTCGCCTTATATCCAGAAGCTTTGTTTCGTCGCGCGTGTCCATTCCGTCAACGATTATACATCCCTTATCGGGGAGTAAAATGCCGTTAAAGTGCTTTGCCAGAGTGGACTTTCCCGAGCCGTTATGCCCGAGAATTACGACAAATTGTCCCTGCTCAATGTCGAGAGTTGTTCCGTTAAGCGCGGAAGAAAGTGGGTCGTCGCCCTCGTAGCAAAAGTATACATCCTTAACTTGAATTATTGGTTTCATTTATTTTTCCTTTATTTTGACTGCCAGCGGCAGCTCGCGCCGCAGGGCAAAATGAGACCGGTCTCCGTAACGGGAAGTCCCAGTTCATGACTTTCGCTCTGTCCGCCGAATTTTTTTGTAAAAACGCTCTCAGAGATATAGGTCAGCACGGAGGGTGACAGACCCGTTGTGTACGAGTTGATGATAACAAACAGCGGATTATCCGAAAGCGCTCCGGCGCAAAGACAAACAAAATCCCAAAGGTTTTCCTCGAGCTTCCAGGTTTCGCCGCTCGGACCGCGACCGTAGGAGGGAGGGTCCATTATTATCGCGTCGTATCTTTTACCTCGGCGAATCTCGCGTTCGACAAATTTGATGCAGTCATCGACAATCCAGCGTATGGGCGCGTTTTCAAGCCCCGAAGCCGCGGCGTTTTCCTTTGCCCAGGATACCATGCCCTTTGCCGCGTCAACATGACAGACGGAGGCGCCTGCCTTTGCACAGGCAAGTGTTGCCGCGCCCGTATAAGCGAAAAGGTTAAGCACGCTGATGGGGCGCTGCGCACTCCTGATTTTGTTCATTGCGAAGTCCCAGTTTGTCGCCTGCTCGGGGAAGATTCCCGTGTGCTTAAAGTTCATGGGCTTCACATTGAAGGTAAGTTCCCCGTAAGCTATCCTCCAGCTCTCGGGAAGGTTGCTTTTCTCCCAGTGACCGCCGCCTTCGGAGCTGCGGCTGTATTTTGCGGAGGGTTTGTTCCAGGCGGGATTGGTTTTGCTTGTATTCCAAATCGCCTGGGGGTCGGGACGGACCAGTATATGGCTGCCCCAGCGCTCAAGCTTCTGCCCGTTTGAGCAGTCTATCAGTTCATAGTCTTTCCAGTTGTCGCAAATCCACATAGAAAACCCTCGTTTTTATGACATACATCGGTAAATTAGTTATTCAGGAAATTGTATCATAAAACGACAAAGGGGTCAATCGTTTCCGCACTTACCTGAGTTTCCGTGCTCATGAACCGTTAGATACCGTTTTGCCGAAATTCGGCTATTAAAGGAGCATTACAATTATACAGAAAAAAGGTTCTAAAAAAGCTAAAATAAAAGTCGAAAAATGCAAAAAAATCCTTGCATATTGAAAAGTGTTTATCTATAATAAAATCAGCCGCCAGCGGTAGACATAATGTGACTTCCACTTAAAGGAGCATGTGCGGGTTATGACCCTTTTTAACATAAAAAACAAAGGAATAAAAGCCGCATTTGTTATCCTTGTGATAGCTCTTGTTTTTTTGCTGGTGTATTATGGGCGAATGCCGAATGATTCGGATTTACCCACAGCCTCTCAGTCCGGACAGCCTTCGGCAACAGATTTGCAGGAGAGCCCCGTTCCCCCGTCTGTCGCCGATGATCCCGCTGCCGCTGCTCAAACGGCAACACCTTCCGTTTCTCCTTCGGAGGAGGTGGTTGCGGCACCGGATTTAGCGGAACGCGAGCCTGTGGATGATGAATTTTTCTCGGACGCGGCGTTTATGGGAAATTCGCTGATGGACGGTTTTCGGCTCTTCTCAGGGCTTACCACCTGCGATTATTATGCCGCTACGAGCATGACGGTAGTCGGCGCGACCACCAAGGTCTGCACAACGCTTGATAACGGTGCGCAGGGAACGCTTGTGGACGGGCTGATCCAGAAGCCCTACGGAAAAATATACATACTTCTCGGTATCAACGAAATCGGTTTTGAGGTTCAGACCTTTATCGACTATTACAGCGCAATGCTCGACACAATTATTGCCGCTCAGCCTGATTGCGATATCTATATTATGGGCATTACTCCGGTAAGCGCGGCGAAATCGTCAAGCGGAGAAGTCTTTAATATGACACGCATAACCGAATATAACACAGCGCTTCGTCAGCTCGCCGCTGACAAGGGCTGCTACTACATGGATTTGGTTGCGGCACTCGCCGGACCCGACGGTTACCTGCCGGCAAGCGAAACAACGGACGGAGTTCATCTCTCGGTGAACATGTACCAAAAATGGCTTAATTATGTAAGAACACATTATGCTTAGAGGGGTTTGTATGAAGAGAATTAGTTTGGTTATGCTTGCAGCTTGCGTTGTTATTGGAGCTTTTTCGGGTTGCGGGCAGAAAGCCGAACCTGTCGAATTTGATTTGGCGGCGTTATCCTCTCAGCTAATGGAAAGCGGAGCATTTTCAGATTTTCTCAGTCCTGTAAGCAAGGAAATCGCGGCCTCATTTTACGGTTTTGAGGATGCCGATGTAACGGATTATTCGGTGCTTTGCTCAACGGGAGCGACAACAGAGGAAATCGGACTTTTAAAGTGCGCCGGCGAAGAAGCGGCGGCGAAGATTCTCGCCAATGCCAAGGCCAGAGTCGAAACTCAGAGAGCTATTTATGAATCCTATGCGCCGCTCGAAATGCCGAAGCTCGACAACGCGATTGTCACGCAAAACGGCCTTTATGTGTTCTACATAGTTTCCGCTGATTACACAAAGGCTCAGGCGGTTTTGGACACACAAAATAAATAACAAAACATTTAAATTCAAAGCGCCGCACCCCGATTGGGAGTGCGGCGCTTTTATGTTCTGTAAGGAGAAAGCAGGCTTATTCTTTGCTCTTTTTGGCGTGCTCGTGCAGAGAAGCTTCGCCATAGCGCTTATTGACGCTCTCAGTCAAAAGATACTCAATCTGCCCGTTGACTGAGCGAAAATCATCCTCTGCCCAGGCGGCGAGCTTTTCATAAAGGCTCGGCGAAAGCCGCAGCGGAACCTGTTTTTTCGATTTATCTTGCTTCTCCATAAAATCAATAGATTGAGCCGCTGTTTACTATCGGCTGAGCTTCCTTGTTGCCGCATAGCACGACGAGCAAATTTGATACCATTTGAGCCTTGCGCTCGTCATCAAGCTCAACGATATCATTGTCACTGAGCTTGTTAAGCGCCATCTGAACCATTCCCACCGCGCCCTCAACTATCAGCTTGCGCGCGTCAATTATGGCGCTTGCCTGCTGGCGCTGGAGCATTGCGGCGGCGATTTCGGGCGAGTAGGCGAGATGAGTAATGCGGGTTTCAACGATTTCAAGACCTGCGTCCTCAACCTTTGTCTGGAGAGCCTCCTTGAGCTTCTGCGCGACCTCCTGACTGCTGCCGCGAAGCGACATTTCATCGGCGGAATCGTCCTCATTCCAAATGTCGTAGGGGTACATGCGGACAATGTTGCGAAGGGAGCTGTCCGCCTGAATGGAGAGAAACTCTATGTAGTTGTCGACATTGAATACTGCTTTGGCGGCGTTTACGACGCGCCAAATAACGACAACGCCGATTTCGATGGGATTGCCGAGCTTGTCGTTTACCTTCTGACGGTCATTGTTTAGAGTCATGACCTTCAGGGAAACGGCTTTTCCTGCCGCTGTGTCGGTTTTTTCGGCTTTGTCTGTGCGCTGCTTCTGCTTCTGAGTGCCCTCCGCCGTGACGGTTTTCGTGGGATTCACCGCAGAAACAAAGGGATTGACAAAATAGAAGCCCGCGCCCTCAAGGGTTCCGTGGTATTTGCCGAAAAGCGTCAGAACAAGCGCCTCATTCGGCTTTAGGACTTTTAAGCCTCCATACATAATGGGGCAGACAATGAAGCCCAGAAGGCTGCACACCGCGACAAGCACCCCGCCGAAAGCGCTGCCCTCATCGATCTTCGCCGCGCCGAATATTACGCCGAAAATGCAGGCGATGATTACAAGCGTATTTAGTATGAGCATAGCCATGCCGTTAGGCGCGTTAATCTTTTTCTGTTCGGAAAACAGTTCCGCATTACTCATTTATAGACCTCCGATTTATACAATATTATTTCGTTAACCACATATTGAAGTGATATCATAATAATATCACTATTTTTTCAATTGTCAATACCGACGTAAAAAGCCCCCGAGCTTTCTGAAAAGCTCGGGGACAGAATTTAAACGTGAATAATAATGATTTTAGGCTTTCCTGCGAAGCGCAAATCTGCGCTGGCAGAGCTTGACAAGCTCGACAATGGGGATAACGCAGAAAGCAAGACCGAGAGCAACGGCGTACTCGGAAAGGCTTATGTGCTCAAAGCCGAAAGCGTTGGAAAGGAAGGGGATGTAAAGCACTGCGGTTGTGAGAACTAAGCTTGCAAGCCCCGCGAGGAGCAGCGCTATATTCTGGGACTTAAGAGAGAAGAGGCTTTCACGCTGAGAGCGCATATTGAAGCTGTGGAAAATCTCCGCCATGCTCATTGTGAGGAAAGCCATTGTAATGCCGTCCGCACTCTGCAGGGAGGCCCAGCTTCCGCCCTCCATTATGTGACCGAGGAAGTAAGCGGCGAGTGTGAGGACTGTTACGACAAAGCCCTGATAAGCTACATCAACTCCGACTCCGCCCGCGAAAACACCGTCGCTGGAGGGGCGGGGCTTGCGGCGCATTATGTTTGGCTCTTCGTTCTCAAGGCCGAGAGCCAGAGCGGGGAAGCAGTCTGTTACAAGGTTAATCCAGAGAAGGTGAACAGGTTTCAAAATGGTAAAGCCGAGCAGCGTGGCGATAAAGATTCCCATAACCTCACTCATGTTGGAGCTTAAAAGGAACTGTATGGCCTTGCGGATGTTATCGTAAATTCTGCGGCCTTCCTTAACGGCGCCGACTATGGTTGCAAAGTTGTCATCGGCAAGAACCATGTCCGCGACGTTTTTGGTGACGTCGGTTCCGGTTATGCCCATTCCGACTCCGATGTCCGCGGATTTTATGCTCGGCGCGTCATTGACGCCGTCGCCGGTCATGGCGGTGATGTAACCCGCCTTTTTCCATGCGTTTACTATGCGAACCTTGTGCTCGGGCTGAACACGCGCATAAACGGAAATATCGCGGAAGCGGCGTTCAAACTCGGCGTCGTCCATCTCTGAAATCTGAGAGCCGGAAACGGCAACCGCGCCTTCGGTCAGGATGCCCAGCTCTCTGGCGATTGCGCTTGCGGTGTCAATATGGTCGCCCGTAATCATAATCGGACGTATGCCGGCCGAGCGGCACTGCTCGATAGCGTCCTTCACCTCGGGACGGACGGGGTCAATCATACCTGCAAGCCCGATAAAGCAAAGTTCTTTTTCCAAATCCTCCGGAGCGAAGCTCGAAGGCTCTGTTTTGTGGGGTTTAAGCGCGGCACCGAGAACGCGGAGCGCCTTATCGGCAAGCTTTTTATTTTCCGCGAGGATTTCGGCTCTTGCCGAGTCCGTCATCGGAACGGCCTTGCCGTCTTTAAGATAGGTGGTGCAGGCGCGAAGCACCTCGTCGGGCGCGCCCTTGGTATACTGGATAATGGCGTTTTCAGTCCTATGGACGGTGCTCATCATTTTGCGGACACTGTCAAAAGGAGCTTCGCCGATTCTGGGTTCATCCTCTGTAAGGTCGTATTTCATAAGCCCTATGGACTTTGCCCAATATACGAGAGCGTTTTCAGTCGGTTCTCCCGTAACCGTGCCGTCCGTATCCAGCACCGCGTCGCAGCAAAGCGCCATCGCGGTGGCGAGCAGCTTCTGGTTTTCACCGTAGTATTCCACCACGGTCATTTTATTCTGGGTCAGGGTACCCGTTTTATCGGAACAGATTATCTGAGCACAGCCGAGAGTTTCAACAGCGGTCAGCTTGCGGATAATCGCGTTCTTTTTACTCATGTTAGTAACGCCGATGGATAGAACGATGGTCACAACGGCGACAAGTCCCTCGGGGATTGCGGCAACGGCAAGACTGACGGCAACCATAAAGCTGTCAAGAACAACCTTGCCCGTCACTCCGCCTGCCTCGATAAGGCTTACGGCGAAGATGACAGCGCAGATTCCGAGCACAAGGTAGGTGAGAATTTTACTGAGCTGCGCAAGCTTCTTCTGAAGGGGGGTAAGACCTGCCTCGGCGTTGCTCAGAGCAGTTGCAATTTTGCCCATTTCGGTATTCATGCCTGTGTCGGTGATAACGGCTGCGCCGCGTCCGTAAACCACGGTCGAGCCCATATATACCATGTTCTTACGGTCACCGAGCGGAATGTCCTTGCTGTCGGTGAGATTGAGAAGGTCGATATATTTATCAACGGGGACGCTTTCGCCTGTCAGCGCGGCCTCCTCAATTTTCATGCTGTTGGATTCGATAATACGTCCGTCCGCGGGAACAGCGTCACCCGCTTCAAGAATTACCACATCGCCGACTACAAGGTTCTCGCTCTTAACTGATGTGATTTTTCCGCTGCGCAGCACCTTGCTTGTCGCCGAGGCCATTTCCTGAAGGGCTTCAAGGGCTTTTTCTGCCTTATTCTCCTGATATACGCCTAAAAAAGCGTTGACGACAACAACGAACATGATGATGAAAACATCAGCCAGTCCCTCGCCGCTTACGGAGGAGGTAATAGCGGAAATCACAGCGGCAACTATCAGAATGATAATCATGGGGTCTGCCATCTGCTTAAAGAAACGCTTGACAAGAGAGTCCTTTTTGCCTTCGTCAAGCTTGTTTTTGCCGTTTTCCTCAAGCCGCTTTTGGGCTTCCTCCGAGGATAAACCTTCGCGCGAGCTCTTTGTTTCGATTAAAACATCGTCAATCTCGCTGCAATAATACTTCATTGTTACTCCTCCAAAATAAAAGTTAAAACCTTAGCGCGGCCTTTAAACTTACAAAAAAGACCCATGGACAGGCAGCGCCTATCCATGAGTCTGGTCATTTAATGCAAGCCAGGCAGATGAGCTGCCATGCGTGTTGACTTGAACCGCTTTTTAAAAGCGCTGACTACTCCCCCACGGAGATTAGGGACATTCTAGCACAAATTGACGTTATTGTCAAGTTTTCGTCAGCCGATGACCTTCCTAAACTGCTCGTAAATTTCAATGATACGGAACTTAAGTCTGTATTCGCCCGAATCGGAGCTGATGAGCTTTGAACTTTCCTCCGTAAGGGAGGAAAATGCGTCCTCATTCTCCGCCGAGGTCATGCAGAGCGGAGGGAATACAACGCACCACCAGTTATGCCCTCGCCCCTCGCCGAGAGTTATTTTGAGCGAGAGATAGGAGCCGGCGGGAAGAGCGAAGCCGTCGTATTCCCGCGTGGGGTAGTTCTCCCGGCACAGCTCGGCTCGGACATTGTAGAATTTTCCGTTTTGGAGAAGGCTGCGTTCCGCCACACCGCATAGCTTTGCAAGCTCGCTGTTTATAAGCTTTTCCGCTTCGTCTATATTCGCGGCGTCCTCCAGAGCAGGGGTCAGAACTTCAAGCACGCTGTCGCGCACAGCAAGCTTTGCGCTCTGGTCGCTTTGACTGTCCGAATTTGCTATGACGTGAAGACGTATTAGCTCATCGGACAGCTTCTGCTGCTCAGCCTTTGCAAAAAGTCCCGTGCAAAGAGTTACGCAGAGCGCGAAGAGAAGCGAAATCTCCCAAATTTTTAAATGCTTTTTCATAAAAAAACCGCCTTATGTACTTATTTGTACATATTATCGGCGGTTTTTTTCACTCTTATACAAATTCAAGAAAAAGGCTCTAAATGTCCAAAGCGGCTTGAGGCTCGGCTAAAAAGACGTCCTTAAAACGCTGGGAAAGCAGGTATTTAGCATATTCAGCTTTTGCTTTATCATCGAAAATACCAAACACAGCGGAGCCGGTGCCGGTCATAACCGCTCCGAGCGCCCCGCAGTCCAGAAGGCTGTGCTTGATAATTTGAACATCGTTGGGCTTGGAGGGCAAAACGGGCTCAAAGACGTTGTACATTCGTTGACAGGCGCCCTTTAAATTGCCGCTTTCGATTGATGATATGATTCCCTGGGTATCGGGGTGTAATTTAACGGTCACCAAATCGAGCTTAGTAAAAAGCTCGGGAGTCGAAACGGAAAATTTCGGCTTTGCGATGACAAAACAACAGTCGGGGAAAGGCGAAAGGCCTGTAAGAATTTCGCCCCGCCCCTCCGCTAAAGCGGTTCCGCCCGAAACGCAGAAGGGGATATCGGAACCAAGCGAAGCGCCAAGCGCCTCAAGCTCGCTTTTGGAAAGGAGTTTTCCCGTCAGAGTGTTCAGCGCACGGAGAACTGCCGCGCCGTCTGTCGAACCGCCGCCCATTCCCGCACAGACAGGAATGCGCTTATGAATGTCAATATCCGCTCCAAGCTCCGTTTTGCCGATTCTGACGAAAAAGGCTTTTGCTGCCTTGGCCGCAATATTGCGGTCGTCACAGGGGAGAAAGTGAAGGTTCGTGACAACATTTACCGTTCCGTCGTAACGAAGTCTGACGCTAAGCTCATCGCAGAGCGAAACACTCTGCATAATCATGCGCATGTCATGGTAGCCGTCGGGACGCTTTGAGAGCACATCGAGTGAAATATTTAGTTTTGCATAGGCCTTGACTGATATTGCGCTTGGTTCGGAACCAAGAGACTGTGTGCTCAAATTTCATTACTCCCTTCGGCAAATTATTTATTGTAAAAGTGCGTTAATACGGTCTATTTCAATCCAAATAGTGAGGGCATAAGGTCGATTCCCGCGGAAAGATAAGGTCCTTTTAGTCCGTTTGCCTCAGAATATGAAAGTCCTGCTTGCGTATTATTGTTACTGTCGTATATAATGTATGGAACGGGGTCTCCGTCGTGCTGACGATTACTCGTCAGTGTTTTATGATCGCTTAAAATAAGCATGCGGAAGTCCTCACCCTTTTCCGCAAGTGCGCTGCACAAGGGCTCCACGACTCGGCTGTCCAGCCATTCGATAGCCTGAAGCTTACCCTTCAAATCACCGCAGTGAGTGCACTCGTCGGGACCTTCGAGGTGAACGGCAACAAAGTCACGGGTTTTAAGAGCGTCAAGCGAAGCTTTGACCTTGCCCTCATAGTTTGTGTCGACTTCGCCCGTCGCCCCGTCCACCATGATTACTTCGAGGCCTATCAGCCTCGCGATGCCGTGGCAGAGGGGAACGGCGGAAACAACGGCTCCGGTTTTGCCATACTGCTCGAAGAAATTCGGAAGTTTGGCGGCGGTACCCTCTGCCCAGAACCAGATTGCGTTTCCGGGCAGCTTACCCTCGCTTCTGCGCCTTACATTGAAGGGGTGGTTAAAAAGCAGCTCGTTTGCCTTTTTCATAAGCTTCGTCAAAACCGCGGCGTTTTCGCAGCCTTTAGGAAGGTTATCGACAACCGTTTCGCCGATATGGTCATGCGGAGGCGCGAGCACCAATCCCTTGATATCAGCCTGCTTTTGTACCGCAATATGGCGGTAAGAATCGGTGGGGTAAACGCTCATTCCCGCCTCATCGGCGAGCGCCTTGAATTCGGGATGGTTAAACAGATATTCGACCAGCTCGACCCCCTGCTTTTCGCAAAGACCTCCGCCGGAATGTGACACGATCTTTTTCTCCTCAAAGGGGACGGTTTCGTCATCAGTCAGAGTCACGTTGTTGCAGCGGTAAGCCGCGTCACCGAGAGAAAGCGAAATGCCCTGCGCGGCAACCTCAAGCGGCGCTCTGCCCGAATAGCAGTAGTGGGGATCGCAGCCGAAAATGGACATTATTGCGGTGTCGCTCCCGGGAGGAAAGCCCTCCGGAACGGTGAGAACGCTGCCCAGTATTCCCTCGGCGGCAAGCATATCTATGTAAGGCTTTTTTGCGGCTTCAAGCGGTGTGAGTCCGTCAAGCTCGCTTACGGGATTATCCGCCATTCCGTCGCCGATTACCAGAATATATTTCATAGCTACTCCCTTTCACAAGAAAACAATGTTCATAGTATAAATATAAAAATACAGAACTCATTATAAACCATATCGTCAAACTTGCAAAGCGGCAAACGCCGGATTTTCACCATTTTGACTCTATTATCGATTTTTTTGAAAAATAGGGAAAAATATAACTCAATTCGACGGAATCTTCGTTTATTTTGCCATTTGAATATTCCTATCCAAATGTTAATATTAGTGCAGGCATAGCAGGAAAGAGGGATTTACATGACCCCCATGGAAATACTGAGCAAAATAGTTGAGGCCGAGGTCAATGCCAAGGCGGTTTTTGAAGAAGCTGTCACACTTAAGGACGGCTTTGACAACTATGTAAACGAGCAGATTGAAACGCTGCGCAAGCAGTATTTTGACAGCGCGGAAAAGGAGATTGCCGAAGCGGCGAAGAGAGAAAAAGCTCGCGCAGACACGGAGATTTCCGAGCTTGACGAAAAATTCCAGAAGGAGCTGAGCGCTCTTAAAACCCTGTTTGAAAACGAGCGCGAAGCAGTAGTCGAGAAAATATTCGGACTGGCGGTGGCTGCCGATGCTTAAGGCACGGATGGAATACGGCGCAGTCTATGCCAAGGTTATGGCTATGTACGGAAAGCTCCTTAAACAGAGCGAATGGCAAAGACTCTGCGAGTGCAAGAACCTGACCGAGCTTTGCGCGCAGCTCCGCAATTACAGAGCTTGGAGCGAAACGATGGCTTCGCTTCCGCCCTCTGTATCTGCAAAGGTGCTCCAAACGGCAGTCAGCAAGAGGGTTTATATTGAGCATGAGAAGCTCTATAAATTTCTGCATATTGAAGATAAAAAATTCCTCCGCTTTTCCCTCTGCCGAGCCGAGTACGATTTAATACTCGACACCTTAAGAGGAAAGAGCCCCTTTGAGCTGTTTCCGAAGTCGCTTGAGCTGACGGATTTCATCAGAGCAAACAGTACAATCGATTTAGACGCGCTTGAGCAGAGCAAGAGCTTGTCGGCGGTGCAAAATGCCGTTCGGGGCAGTATTTTTGAAAAGCCGCTCTCGGAGCTGAAGGTAAATCCGGAAACAGGAAAGCCCAACTATTGGGAAGTCGGAGTTGCTCTGGAAAACGCCTATTACAGAGAGATGTTTTCATATATTTCTCATAAATACAAGGGCCTTGGAAGAAAAAAGCTTGAAGAATCCGTCGGACTCGAAGCTGATCTATTGAATATTGTCAGTGTAATCAGGCTTCTTAAGAGCTTTCCCTCCTCACTGGAGCGGGCGGACGAACTGCTCATCCCCATTACGGCGAGACTCAAGCCGGAGCTTTTATCCGCGCTTAAAAGCGCAAAGGGTGAAAACGAGGCCTTCGAGCTGCTTCGCAGATCGCCTTTCGGCAAGTATTTTGAGGGCATCGCTCCCTCAAATATCGAGAGTTTTTATTACACATCAATGGAGAAGTTTTGCAGAAAGCTCGTCAAGGCGGCTGAACCCGATATCGGAGTTCCGCTTGCATACCTTACTTTAAAGGAACTTGAGTGCAGGAAACTAAACAGGGTAATCGAGGCTGTCAGTCTCGGAGTTGACCCTAAAAGCGTTATTTAATAAAAAATATTCGCAAAACAGTGAAAAGGAGGAGCGGTGAAATGTCGGTTGAAGCTATGACCATGGTTACAATTTCGGGACCCGAAAAAATGGTCGACACCGCAATAAAAAGCCTCGTTATAAACAGGGAATTCCACCCTGAAAGCGCAATAAAGATTCTGTCCGGCGCCAAGGAGCTTGTCCCCTTTGACGCTCCCAATCCGTACGCCGATTCGCTTGCCAAATCCCGCGATATCGCAAAGACATTGGGACTGGAGCTTGATTACAGAGACTTTTCTCAGGAGGAGCCCTCCCTTAAGGAACTTGAAAAGTTTTTTGACGAGTTTTCCTCAGAGGTTTCGAAAATTCGGGACGAAAAAGAGGAGAAGATTCTTCTCATAAAAAACAATCAGGTGGTAAACGAGCAGCTCAGCCACTTTTCGAGCTTTAATGTGGAACTGCGCGACCTTTTCACTATGAAATATCTCAAGTTCCGCTTCGGCAGACTGCCGCAGGAAACCTATCGGGACTGCCTGAAAATTATCGACGAGCGGCCTGATGTTTACTTTGTGAGCTCCGGACGGGATGAACGCTGGGTTTACGGCGCCTATTTCGCACTTCCGGCGGCTTACGGTCAGATTGAAGCAATTTTTCTTTCGCTCGGCTTTGAACGCATACGCATAGATGTTTCCGGAAACGTTGAGGAGCCGGCTAACGAAGTTATGAAACGGCTGGATAAGGAAAAAGACGACGCCGAGGAGCGCATTAAGCAGCTTGACAAGCAGCTTGACAGCCTTAAGGATACGCAGCGCGAAAAACTGCTTCTGTATTACTCGTGGCTTCGTTATCAGAGCGATTCGTTCGATGTGCTCAGCTTTGCTGGCCGCCGTCACGGGCGATTTTATATAATCGGCTGGATTCCGAAGGAGCTTTCGGAGGCGTTTGTCAAAGAGTGCGAAGCTTTTGACGGTTTTTCCTGTTTTTTAACCGCGCCGAAGGAAATGAAGGAAAATCCTCCGCCGGTGAAATTCAAAAAGGGCATTTTATCCGACATCTACCAGCCCTTTCTCGAAATGTACGGTCTTCCTGCCTCGGGAGAGCTTGACCCGCGTTTGTTCATGGCGATTACCTATACGATTATTTTCGGTATTATGTTCGGCGATGTGGGTCAGGGGCTTTCAATAGCTCTGATAGGCTTCCTGCTTTGGAAGAAGAAAGGTGTCTGGCTCGGCAGGATCGTCGCTCTGTGCGGAGTTTCGGCTGTTTGCTTCGGCTTTGTTTACGGCAGCGTGTTCGGAAGCGAGAAGCTGCTTCCCTGGGGCTTCAAGGTGCTCGAGGACGGCAACACGATGAAAATACTGCTTGTTGCCGTGGGAATCGGTGTAGCTCTCATTATTATCTGCATGGTGATGAATATAATAACCGGCATTAGGCAGAGAGATGTTAAAAAGATTTTCTTTTCTCCCAACGGGGTTGCGGGTTTCGTGTTCTATATGGGGCTTGCGGTAGCGGTGATTTTCATGGCGGTTCTGAAAAAAAACATTTTCACGCTGCCCTTTATAATTGGAGTCGTTGTCGTTCCGCTTCTCCTGATATTTGCGGCGACGCCGCTCTCGAAGCTTTTAACAGGTCAAAAGGACTGGAAGCCCGAGTCTGTGGGAATGTTTTTTGTCGAAGGGTTTTTTGAGATGTTTGAAACACTTCTGTCCTATGTTTCGAACACAATTTCCTTCCTTCGTATCGGCGCCTACGCAATCTCCCACGCGGGTATGATGCTGGTGGTATATCTGCTCTCAAACAACACGAATATCGCGGGCATAATTTTTGGCAATATTCTTGTAACCGGTCTTGAAACCGTGCTCGTCTGTATCCAGGTTATGCGTCTTGAGTACTACGAGATGTTCGGACGCTTCTATAACGGAGGCGGCGTTAAATTCAGTCCCAAAACAATCAACTACAAAGTCGCGCAGTAGCAGGCGGCTTACAAGGAAATAGAAACAAAAATCTGGAGGTCATCTTTATGGAAATCGTTCTGGCCGCTTTCGCAATGCTTCTTGCAATTGTGCTTCCCCTTCTTCTTATTTACTATCGCGTTAAGCACGGAAAGAGAAGCAAAACCCCCTTTGTCACCAATCTTGTCTGCTTTTTCGGACTTCTTGTTTTCGGCACAGTTTTCTTCTTCACACAGTCGGCGGAAGCGGCTGCAACTGCCACAACGGCTACAACTGTCACCACAACGGCTGACGCTTTAACTAAGGGACTTGGCTATATCGGCGCTGCTCTGGCTGTCGGCTTGTCCGGAATCGGCGGCGGAATTGCCGTCGGCGCAGCCTCATCCGCGGCACTCGGCGCAATCTCAGAAGACGAAAAAATGTTCGGAAAGACCCTGCTCTTTGTCGGTCTTGCGGAAGGCGTTGCGCTTTACGGCCTGCTTATCGCGTTTCTTATCTATATTCAGCTTTAGACCGCTGACGGGAGGAATTCGCCATGCGTATGTTCGCCGTGTCCGACGAAGCCGATGTGCTGACCGGACTGCGTCTTTCGGGGATCGAAGGCTCCCTTGCCTTAAACCGCAGGGAGGCGGAGGCGCTCGTTAACGAGGTTCAGTCAAATCCCCAGATTGCCGTGCTTCTTATAACCGAGCGCTGTGCCGCGATGATTCCGGAAACGGTAACAAAGCTCAAGCTCAGCTCTTCAAACCCCCTTCTGGTGGTAATACCGGGGAGCCGCGGCTCGACGCGCCGAAAGGACTCCATAACGGGTCTGATTAAAGACGCCATAGGAATAAAGATTTGATTTTATGATCGCGGCGACATCGTTAAGCACATGGAGGGCTATATTATGCCAATACAGGATACCGACAAAAAGCTCGAAGAGTTTACAGATACTATAATTGCCGAAGCAATCGAGGAGGCGCATAAAATCACCCTCGAGCTGAAGAGCAAGCAGGACGCTTTAATAAAAGATGCTGAAAATTCGATAGCCGCCGAGGCCGAGCGATATAAAACTTCGTCGATAGCGGAAATAAGCGCCGCCGAGGAGAGAAGAATCAGTGCCAAGCGAAATGCCGACAAGCACGCGCTTTTGCAGTACCGCGAAAGCTGCGCCGTCGATATTTATAAAAGGGTGCAGAGCAAGATTCATGACTTCACGGCAACCGACGCCTATCTCGAGCATCTGAAAAAGCTTCTTAAGGAAGCAATTGAATCTCTGGGCTACGGAATCTCGGTGATCGTTTACCTGCGCGCGGAGGATATGCGCTTCGACAAAGAGCTTATATGCTGCGTAACAGGCGTCAGTATCGCAATTTCGCAGGGGGATTTTTCTCTCGGCGGACTGCGGGTTTTTTGTCCCTCTAAGGGGCAGCGCATAGATATGAGCTTTGACACGGCTCTTAATGACATGGTAGGTCATTTTTCAGAGCTTTCAGGCCTAAAAATGGGTCTGTAGCGAAGAACTGCCAAGGCGTTTTCGGCTTTTGCAGCCTATGAATATACCCTGAACGGAGGGTTCCACGAATGGAAACGAACAATTACTATATATACGGAGTGAACGGTCCGGTTATAACCGTGCGCGGCGGCAGAAGCCTGCCTATGATGAGCCTCGTCTATGTCGGAAACGTCAGGATTCCGGGCGAGGTCGTCAGCGCGAGCGGCAATACGACCATTGTTCAGGTTTATGAGGACAGCGCGGGGCTAAGCAAGGATCAGCCTGTTTTTCCGACCGATAAGCCGATGTCCGTGCTTTTGGGACCGGGCATGCTCTCGAATATTTATGACGGAATTGCACGTCCGCTGCGCAGGATTGCGGAAATGGCGGGCAGCTTTATCGCCAAGGGAATTACCCTTCCGGCGCTAGACATGGAAAAGCTTTGGGACGTTAAGCTTGACGCTAAAGAGGGTATGGACGCTTCAGGCGGCATGATTTTCGCGAGAACTCAGGAGTCCGACGCGATTGAACATCGCAGCATGGTTCCTCCTGACCTTCAGGGAAAATTTACCGAGGTTAAGCCCGACGGACAGTATAAGGTGACCGACGTTTTAGCTTATATCGTGGACGAACGCGGAAAAAAATATCCCCTCACTCTGGCGCAGGAATGGCCGATAAGGCGCTCGCGTCCCTGCGCGAAAAGACTTCCGATAACAAGGCCGCTGGTCACGGGCCAGCGTGTAATCGATACACTTTTCCCTGTCGGAAAGGGCGGCTGCGCCGCCATCCCCGGTCCCTTCGGAGCGGGAAAAACGATGGTTCAGCACCAGTTGGCAAAGTGGTCCGACGCCGATATCATCGTTTATCTCGGTTGCGGCGAGCGCGGCAATGAGATGACGCAGGTGCTGGACGAATTTGCGGAGCTTAAAGACCCGCTTACGGGGCATCCGCTTATGGAACGCACCATCTTAATTGCAAACACCTCTAATATGCCCGTTGCGGCTCGTGAGGCCTCAATTTATACGGGTATGACGATCGCAGAGTATTACCGTGACATGGGCTACCATGTTGCGCTTATGGCGGACTCCACCTCACGCTGGGCGGAGGCTCTGCGCGAGATTTCGGGACGACTTGAGGAAATGCCGGCGGAGGAGAGCTTCCCGGCCTATCTGCCCTCAAGACTTGCAGGCTTTTATGAACGCGCTGGCTACATGAAAACACTTTCGGGTTTGGAAGGCTCCGTCACGGTTATCGGCGCCGTTTCACCGCAAGGCGGCGATTTTTCCGAACCTGTAACCCAGAATACAAAACGCTTTATCAGAACCTTCTGGGCGCTTGACAGAAGCCTTGCATACGCCAGACACTTTCCGTCCATCAACTGGACCACTTCCTATTCGGAGTATTTTGCGGATATAAAGGGTTGGTATGAGGACAATTTCGGAAGCGGTTTTACGAGAATGCGCCAGCAGGTAATCGACATTCTCGGAAAAGAAAGCTCGCTGATGGAGATAGTTAAGCTCATCGGCTCCGACGTTCTGCCGGACGACCAGAAGCTTATAATAGAAACAGCAAAGGTCCTGCGGCAGGGCTATCTTCAGCAGAATGCCTTCCACAAGACCGACACATATATGTCCCCCGCAAACCAGATGGTTATGCTTGAGGTAATCCTTTACCTTTACGACGAGGCAAAGAAGCTTACCGCGAAGAGCATCCCCCTAAACCAGCTTGTTGATACCGGCATATTCAGCGCCATGTACCGCATGAAATTTGACTTGGGCGAGGGACAGACTAAGGACTATTTCATTAAGCTTGTGGATGACTCAATCAGCAAGGTTATTGCGAGAAACGAATAGAAGAAGGTGATTTGCCTTGAGAATTGAATATACCGGCCTATCGGAAATGCAGGGCTCTATCATTGCGCTTGAGGGAGTTACGGGCGTATCATACGACGAACTGGCGGAAATTACGCTTGACGGCGGAGAGCGCCGCTACGGGCGTGTAATTAAAATTGATGGTGAAAAGGTTGTTTTGCAGGTCTTTGAGGGCACTGTCGGGCTCGACATGGAGCACGTTAACACCCACTTTACGGGAAAGCCTATAACCCTGCCGCTTTCAAAGGAAATTCTGGGGCGAATTTTTGATGGCTCGGGCAAACCGCTTGACGGACTGCGCGAGTTTTTTCCCGACGAAAGTCGCGACATTAACGGCTCGGCAATCAACCCCGTTTCACGTAAATACCCGCGAAGCTGTATTTTGACGGGAATTTCCTCAATTGACGCGACCTCCACCCTCATAAGAGGACAAAAGCTTCCTATATTCTCCGGCGCGGGCATGAGCCACAACGAGCTGGCGGCACAGATTGTCCGACAGGCTCATACTATGGATCAGAGTGAGGAATTCGCAATCGTGTTTTGCGCTATGGGCGTTAAAAACGATACTGCGGAGTTCTTTAAGAAGGACTTTCAGGAGTCGGGAGCGCTGGGGAGAGTCGTAATGTACCTCAATATGGCGTCCGACCCCATCATTGAACGTATTCTTGCCCCGCGCTGCGCTCTGACGGCAGCCGAATATCTGGCTTTCTACCACGGCTATCACGTTCTCGTTATCCTCACGGATATGTCAAGCTACTGCGAGGCTCTGCGTGAATTTTCGTCCTCCAAGGGTGAAATCCCGTCAAGAAAGGGCTTTCCGAGCTATATGTACTCCGACCTTGCCTCGCTTTATGAACGTGCGGGCATGATTTACGGAGAAAAGGGCAGCGTTACGCAGGTGCCGATTCTGACCATGCCGAACGACGATATTTCCCACCCGATTCCCGATCTTACCGGCTATATCACGGAGGGACAGATTGTTCTTTCACGTGATTTGGAGCAGAAGGGAATTTATCCGCCCGTGGCGATTTTGCCTTCCCTTTCGCGTCTTATGAAGGACGGCACGGGCGAGGGCTATACGAGAGAAGACCATGCTGATTTATCCAACCAGCTTTTCGCCTCCTACAGTGCAGTGACAGACGCGAGAAGTCTCGCCTCAGTTATTGGCGAGGATGAGCTTTCGGAAATCGACAAGCTCTATGTGGAGTTTGGCAAACGTCTGGAAGCGGAGTTTATCACACAGGGAATCAGAGAAAACAGAACTCTCGAGCAAACTCTTGATTTGGGCTGGAAGCTTTTATCCATGCTACCCAGAGCGGAGCTCGGCAGAGTTTCCGACAAAATGCTTGACAAATACTATCAGGGCTCAAAATAGCTGAGGGTTAACTGAAGCGGTTTGAGGAGGTGACTGAAAATGGCTAATCTGCCGCCCACGAAGGGCAATCTGATTGCGGTTAAGCGCTCGCGCGATCTTGCCGAAACCGGTTTTGACCTTATGGATAAGAAACGCAACATCTTAATCCACGAACTCATGACGCTCATTGACAGCGCCGCCGAGCTTCAGAACCGCATTGACGAAACCTTCACCGAGGCATACCACGCTATGCGCCTTGCGAGCATCTCCATGGGCGGATTCGAGGATGTTGCCGCCGCAATGCCGATTGACAACTCGGTTAAAGTCAGATATCGCAGCGTTATGGGCGTGGAACTGCCGACGGTTACGGCAACTCCCGCGGACACGAGCGTGCTGCCTTACGGCTTTTTGGGTACAACCTCCGCGCTGGACGACGCATACAAGAAATTTATCAAGGTTAAAGAGCTGACACTTGAGCTTGCAGAACTTGAAAACGGCATTTACAGGCTCGCATATTATATAAAAAAAGCACAGAAGCGTGCAAACGCTCTGCACAACATCGTAATACCGAATCTTGATTCGGACATTGTTCGCATTGGCGAGGCGCTTGAGGAGAAGGAACGCGAGGAGTTTGTAAGGCTTAAGGTAATAAAAAAGAAAAAATACTAAGAGGCTGATAAATGTCCAAATCGCAAAAAGCGTAAGACAAAACAAATAAAATAACAAGAGGTTCAAGCACGCAGATGCTTGAGCCTCTTGTAATGTAACGGCTTAAGCCGTTAATATTTAATGCTTTTTGCTTACTTCGTCAGTGCCGCCTTAGCGTATTCATATACGCCTACAGGCGGCGTTTCCTCGTCTTTGGACATTTCTCAGCCTCTGAATGCTGTGCAGCTCTGACGCTTAGCGGCTTCAACAACATGGCTGACAAGTACGGAAGTGGTTACGGTTCCGACGCCTCCTGGTACGGGGGTAATGGCGGATACTATCGGCAAAGCCGCTTCAAAATCAACATCGCCGCACATCACTCCATCGGAAAAGTTAATTCCCACATCGATTACCACCTGATTGGCCGAAAGAAAATCTGCGCCGACAGCCCTTGCCTTTCCCGCCGCGACAATTAAAATTTCGGCGGTTTTTGTAACTGAGGACATGTTGACGGTCCTTGTATGGCAGACGGTAACTGTTGCGTTTTTCGCGAGGAGAAGCATGGAAACAGGTTTTCCGACGACAAGGCTGCGCCCCACTATAACGGCGGATTTACCCTTGCAGTCGAAGCCGTAATGGTCAAGAATTTCTATGCAGGCCTGCGCCGTGCAGGGCGAGAAGCCGTTTCCGTTTCCTGTAAAAACTCCTGCAAGCGAGCCGTCCGTAATGCCGTCAACATCCTTCTCGGGAGAAAGCGCACGCCTTACGGCCTCTCCGTCAAGATGCTTCGGCAGAGGCATGAGCACGAGCACGCCGTTTACGGTGCGCTCATTGTTAAGCTCGTCGATTTTATCCAAAAATTCGCGCTGAGAAATGTTTTCGGGCAGAGAAACACGAAGCACCGCAACGCCGACCTTTTCGCAGCGCTTAACGGCACCGTTTTCATAAGCAATGTCATCCGCCCGCTCTCCCACCCGGACGACAGCGAGTGTTGGTGTCACTCCGCGCTCCGAAAGCTCTGTCAGCAGCGCCTGTGTTCGCGTATTTATTGCCTCCGCAACGGGGGCGCCTTTAAGTTCGATTGCCATTCGCTGTTTCTCCGTTCAAGTCAGTTTTGCATAAACGTCCGCATAAATACTGTCCGCGAGCTCACAGTACTTTTGAAGCAGCGCTTCGGTTTCGGATTTTAGTGCATTTGCGTACAATTCATCCTTCATGAGGCGGACATTGATAAAAACATTCAGGCTTGCGCCCATTAGCGCGGTTTTACAGCAAAGAACGCCAACTCCAACATCGGAAATCATGAGGGTGCTGCCCTTAACGGCAAGCTCGGCGTGAAGCTCAATCGCTTCGGCGGCTCGTTTCATTATGGCAAGTGGCGCGGAGCAGGCATAATGAAGCGCGTTTTCCATTATTTCGTCGCGTTTTGGGTCGTCCTTCGGCAAACCATAGGCTCTTGAGAGCGGCTCGAAGCATTTTGCGTCCTCGTCAATCAGTGTTAGAAGTGTCTCACGAAGCTTTTCCGCCTTTTCCAGAATTTGCTGAATATCCTGCTCAAATTCGGCGTATTTTTTCTTGCCCGTTGTGAGGTTACCGACCATTGAAGCGAGCGCTGTTCCGACTGCGCCGACCAGCGCGGAAGCTCCGCCTCCGCCGGGTACGGGTTCGGATGAAGCCAGTAATTTCGTAAAGGCGCGGGCAGACATTTCGGTAAAGGACATATAATAACCTCCTGGGCGGAAATTGACGGGCTGCGTTACATTCAACGCAATATAATCTCATTGACAATGCTAACATGAATCGAAGAAAATTGCAAGAAAGGAGCCGCTTTCAGACTTTTTAATATTCCCGAATTCTTATCGCACCGAAGAATCAGAGGTATAGGCAGAAAGGTTTACATAATACTGATTTCATACAAAAGAAAAACCCCAAATTCTTTCGACGGGTTTTTCTTTTTGTATTAAAGGTGAATGTGCTCGTGAGGAGCAACGCCTGATTTAAAGGACACATGGCTGTCGCCCTGAAGGCAGAAGGGAAGCTCAAGACCGTTTGCCTCCAGCAGTGCCTTGTCGGTCAAAATTTCACGCGTTTCGCCGTCGGCGATTATTTTTCCCTCTGACATAAGGATTACGCGATTGCAGGTTTCCAGAACCATGTCCAAGTCATGGGAAGCGATGAGCTTTATATGGTCGAGGCTGTTGAGTATATTTATTAGTCTGCGCCTGTTTCTGGGGTCAAGAGCGATTGTCGGCTCGTCCATCATGATTACGTCGGGAGTCATGGCGAGTATGGTGGCTATTGCAGCGAGCTTTTTCTCGCCTCCCGACATTTTGTAAGGCTGTTTGTTGCGAAGATAGTCGATTCCGATTAGGTCAAGCGCGTGCTGAACGCGCTCGTCGACCTGCTGAGCGTCAAGTCCGTAATTTCTTGGCGCGAATGCAATATCCTCATAGACAGTGGGGGTAAAAAGTTGGTTTTCGGAATCCTGAAAAACATAACCGATTTTTTCACGGATACGGGGGAGTGTTTTCTTGGTCAGCTTAATCTCTCCGACAGTTACCTCACCGGAGAAGCCCATTTCCAGCCCGACCAAAATGCGAAGCAGGGTGGATTTACCCACGCCGTTTGCCCCGATAAGACCAATGGCGTCGTCGTGACCCGCGGTGAAGCTTATCTCGTGCAATATCTCGGAATTTTTCTCATAGGAAAAGGATACGTTCTTACAAATTATGTGATGATGGCTCATATTATATGCTCCTTTGATTATTGCGCTGCTATTTAAAAATATTTGAGAATCAGACAAACAAACTGCCGATGAGCGCTGTCAGGCTCGTGTAGCGAAGCAGAACGAACACTCCGCCGCAAGCGGCGAGATAGGCAAAGTCCTGCCATTCGGCGCGCTTAAGCTGGCTGTGCCTGAAATTGCCGTTGTAACCGCGAAGCACCATGCTGTCATAAAGCGCTGTCGCGCGGTCAATACTGCGGAACAGAAGCTGGCCGATGAGTGAGCCCCAAACTTTGTAATGAACGCCCGTCTGTTTTGGAGCTCTGAGCGAATAGGCCTCGAAAATATGGTTTGCCTCGCTTAAAAGAACCGTGATATAGCGATAGGTCAGCAGTATCTGAGTTACCAGAATATCCGGAACGTGCAAAAGATTGAGCGCATAACAGATTGATTCGATTCTCGTTGTCGCAATCAAAAGGTAAGAGGCGAGAACACTGAGAATTCCCTTAATAATAAGAGTCAGTCCCGAAACCATGCCGTTCGTTACGGTTAAGCCGTAAAGCAAAAAGCGCGGCTCACGGTCAAAAAAAGGATTCAATATGCCCATTAAAATAACAAAGGGCAAGATGACCCGGAGCTTTTTGATGCTGTGACCGAAGGAAACCCCCGAAAGAGAAAAAATCGCAGCGGGATAAACCACCATGGTGGCCAGTCCCGCTACGTTATACTTATTGAAGGATACCGTAAACCAAACGTACGCAATAGTAACGATAATTTTAACAAGCGGATGAACACGGTGGATAAACGAATCCTTGCTTGCTATTGTATCCATGAAGTGAACTTCATATATTGCGTCCGAAAGTTTTCCCATTTTACGATTTCTCCGATTTTGCTTTTTTCTTTTTGTTTATGCCGAAAATCACACTCAGCAGTATGCACAGACCCGCCACAATCGCGGAACCGACGATGCCGGAAAAGCTCGTGCCGGCGGCATTTTCGTTGCCGAAGGAATAATCGGGCAGAACCGCTGTTTTTTCCTGAACGCTTGCAAGTGCATCATGGACTCCGCCGTCTGCCTCAAGCTCGGTTGAACCCGCGACCTGCTCCATTGACCATTCAAGACCGTCGGGATTTGCGGAAGCAAACAGCGAAATTGCGCCGCCCATAATAACAACAACAATACCCAGAATAACAAGGACTTTTTTCAGAGAGAATTTGTTCTCGCTGACCTCGGTGTTAAGAAGCTCAGGCCTTGTTTGGAAGACAAAGAGCAAAACAACAGCGGTGATAAGACCCTCAACAGTGCCAATCGCAAGATGGATAGGCTGCATTGCGGCGACAAATACGCTGAAAGGAAGTTCGGTAATGCCGGAAAGAGAGGTCTCGAGCACAACGCTGAAGGCGCCGAGCTGCAAGCTTAAAATACTTCCCACGATACAAGCAACAATGAGTTTAACCTTGGACATTCCGTTTTTCATAATAGGCTTGTAGATGCAGAAATATCCGAAAAAGCAGGCGTAAAACGCCATGTTCCATATATTGCAGCCGAGGGCAAGAATGCCGCCGTCCGCAAAGAGCAGGCATTGAATGAGCAAAATGGATATCATTGTTAAAAACGCGGCGTAAGGCCCGAGCAGGGCTGCCAGCAGTAAACCGCCGCAGAAATGACCGCTTGAGCCGGTTCCGGGTATAGTAAAATTGAGCATTTGAGCCGCAAAAACAAAAGCACCCATAACTCCCATAACGGGAACCTTTTTCGGATTAAAGTCTTCTTTAACCTTTTTAACTGAATACACAGCCGCTGCCGCGGTTGCTGCATACATTGTTGCGCCAACCGCAGGTGATAAAAGAGCATCTGCCATATGCATAGTATTTTCCCCCATAATTCAAGTCTAACCGAGTTAAAACCAATGTTTTTCGGCCCTCGAATAGAAATATACCACACATGGATTTGGGCGCAAGCCCCCTAGGGGGTCATAAATTTTTAGTTCTGACCGTTTTCATCATAATAACAGTTTTTTCTCAAAAGGTAAAGACGAAAATGAAAACACCTCAAGAGGGGAGCGGAGGGGGAGAAAACTGTAACACGCTAAAGTCGTGAAATATTATTTTTGCGTATAGTTCCATATTTGCACCAATTGTGTATGAGCTCTTGCAGATATGTGTAGCAAATTGTAGCTAAACCGTGCCATAATTTTCAGATTGTGCAAGATTACCCTTAATCTGGATTTATTTTGTGCTTTTGCACAATTGACACTTAAAGGCTTGCGTGATAACCTCTCATTAGGTCGAGAAGTATCTTGGCTACAGCTGGTCACAAATATGTCCGGCGGTCAGCAAGATCGCTTAGGCTGCATTTCCGGTGATCCTGACGGCACTACTTGCAGCTATTTTTGCGATTGAGCGACTTAATTTTTATTTTATTTTGGAGGTCATTATTATGGCATTTACAATGGATACAGTAGTTGCTGACATCCTCGCAAATCCCGATGCATGTGCAGTTATGGATGAAATCATCCCCGGCACAACAAAGAACCCCATGATGAAGATGGCTAAGGGCTTCACACTTGCAAAGATTGCAAAGACCCCCGCTGCTAAGATCCCCGAAGCAAAGATCCAGGAGTTCCTCGATGCTTGCGCTGCAAAGGGCATTGGCTAAGCAATAATTACGTAGTAAGTTTTCTTGTCAGTGTATCTCACCGTCAGGAGATGAAGCTGGCTATAACGAAAGCTTAATTTCGTTTTTTGGCAGCACGTCGGATTTATCCGGCGTGCTGTTTTTTGCGTTCTCCAAAGAAGCAATGGTATACATAATTCAAGAAAAGCATAGCGATGCCCTGGTATTTAAGGTGATACAGGCCAAATAGTTAACATAATATATTGTTTATCGTTTTGAAAACTATTTTTTTATTTGCTATTGACAAACACAAAAACCCGGTGTATTATTGCCGTAGTGTACTAGTAAACTAACACACACAACATAATGAAAGGCAGTGATGACTTGGCTTGGGAGTTTTCCAACGATAAACCCATATTTGTTCAGGTTTCCGATCAGATAGTTTCCGGAATTCTTACCGGAACATTCAAAATGGGCGAAAAACTGCCCAGTGTACG
The DNA here is from genome assembly GCA_964459785.1 of uncultured Oscillospiraceae bacterium. Classification (GTDB taxonomy): domain Bacteria; phylum Bacillota; class Clostridia; order Oscillospirales; family Oscillospiraceae; genus UBA2658. The sequence continues at coordinate 56,737 of CAYWNW010000005.1, forward strand.
CGAGTTTGCGATTTTAGCCGCTGTTAATCCGAATACGGTGCAGAAAGCGCTGTCGGAGCTTGAGAGCGTCGGACTGATTGAAACTCAACGAAATACGGGCAAATATGTAACACAAGAGGGGAGCATTATTGAGATGGCAAGAAAGAAGCGCGGTGAACTGCTGGCGTGCGAATTCTTGAAAAACATGGCGGCTTTAGGCTATACGAACGAGCAGATAATCAATCTGCTGCAGGAAGCTGAGAAGGGGGAGGCAAAAGGCGATGAGTGAAGCAATACTTGAATGCAGGGGACTATCTAAGTATTTCGGACAGTTTCCGGCATTGCATGACATGAACATCAGCCTGCCCGCGGGGAAAATTATCGGACTTCTCGGACCGAACGGCAGCGGAAAGACAACTCTTATAAAACTTGCTTGCGGACTTCTCACACCGACCGAAGGCGAAATAACGGTTTGCGGATTTAAGCCGGGGATTGAAAGCAAGGCTCGCGTTTCATATCTTCCCGAGCGCACCTATCTGCCGGACTGGATGACAGTTATCGAGTGCATGGAGTATTTCAAAGATTTTTACGCGGATTTCGATATGGAGAGAGCTACGGCAATGCTCCAGAGCCTTCAGATTTCGGCGCATGTGAGGATGAAGACACTTTCAAAGGGCACAAAGGAAAAAGTTCAGCTTGTACTCGTCATGTCCCGCCGCGCAAGACTTTATCTGCTCGACGAGCCCATCGGCGGAGTAGATCCCGCGGCGCGTGACTACATTCTCGGAACGATTCTCAAAAACTATTGCGAGGACTCAACCGTTCTGATTTCGACCCATCTTATCGGAGATGTTGAAAAGATTTTGGACGAATTTATCTTTATTCAAAACGGACAGCTGGTTTCCTATGCCTCAACGGACTCTCTCCGCGAGGATCTCGGTAAATCCATTGACCAGTACTTCAGGGAGGTGTTCAGATGCTAGGAAAACTTATAAAGCACGATTTTGAATCGTTGTCTAAGGTTCTGTTCCCAACACAGATAGCTGTTGTGGGAGCGACAATAATCGCCACAGTGGGTTTTGCGTTCAACTTAAGATCAGGCTTTACCCAGGCGGAAACCTTCGGCTTTATGAATCTCATAAGGATTATCGCAGGCTTCCTAAGCGTGATGATGCTGCTTGCGATAATCGCGGCGTCCGTTCTCGTTGCGTTTATGATTTTTCAGCGCTTTTATAAGAACCTTATGTGCGACGAGGGTTACCTTACCTTCACACTGCCTGTGACAAGCTCGGAAATTCTTTGGTCAAAGCTCATAACCGCAACGCTTTGGACTATCATCAGCACCGTGGTAATACTAATCTGTGTGAACATTTTCATGCTTTTCGGTACAGCTGACAGCGGTTTTCTGAATCTTGAAGTTTACAGACAATTCGGCAAGGCGCTCCAAGCTGTAAACGAAACAATCGGCGCCAGAGTAATCTGGCCGATACTCGAGTTCGCACTGCTTATGCTGGTGAGCACCGTAAACAAGATATTACAGGTATATCTGGCTATAATAATCGGCGGCGTTGTGTCGCAAAAGCATAAGATACTGGCAAGCATAGGGTTCTACTTTGTAATCAGCATCGGTGTAAGTATACTTGCGTCCGTATCACAGTTCTTCCTCAGCGGCCAGCTTTTCGGTACAATGATGAGCTTTGACAGCAGTACCTTTGCCGGAAAGAGTGTTTTAGAGGGTTACAATCTGGTTGTCGGGGCAGCGCAGCCATACTACTGGTTCTACCTCGTGTTTACGGCAGCACTGACCGCGGGATTCTTCGTGCTGAGTAATTATCTGCTGAAGAACAAGCTCAACCTGGAATAAAAAAGCACGGCTGAAACATTAACATATAAAAATGAGCCTGAATTTGATTCAGGCTCATACTTTTTTAATTTCAGGGCGTAATGTTCAAGCCTGTCTGTAAGTTTTAAGGAAGTCGCCCAGCTTTTCCATCGACTCCTCCAAAATGCTCGGCTCGGGCAGATATACTATTCTGAAATGGTCGGGGGCCTCCCAGTGGAAACCGCCGCCGTGCACTAAAAGCACCTGCTTTTCGCGCAGAAAGTCCAGAACAAACTGCTCGTCGCTTGTGATGTTAAAGCGCTTGGCGTCAATTTTCGGGAAAACATAGAAGGCGGATTTCGGCCTTACATAGGTAATTCCGTCAATTTTGTCGAGCGCGCGGCATATCGCTTCCCTCTGCTCGTAAATTCTTCCGCCCGGCTTAAGCAGATAGTCCGAGGAGTCGAGGTTTTCGAGCGCGGGTTTTATTGCGCGCTGCGCGGGGACGTTTGAGCAAAGGCGCATGGAAGAGAGCATATTAAGTCCCTCGATGTAGCTCTTCGCACTCTCTTTATTGCCGGAAATGCTCATCCAGCCGCAGCGATAGCCGGCGATGAGGTGTGACTTTGAAAGTCCGTTCAGGGTCACTACACAAAGGTCGGGAGCGAGAGCGGCAATCGAGGTGTGGCTGCCGCCGTCCATCAGCAGTCTGTCGTAAATCTCGTCCGCGAAGATGATGAGATTATTTTCACGGGCAATCTGCGCGAGCTGTTCCAGCACATCGACCCCGTAAAGAGCACCAGTGGGGTTATTCGGATTTATCACGACAAGAGCCTTCGTCCGCTGAGTAATTTTGCGTTTAATATCGGCAATGTCGGGTATCCAGTCGCTTTTTTCGTCGCATACATAGTGGACGACATTGCCGCCAGCAAGCGTTGCCGCCCCCGTCCAAAGCGGATAATCGGGCGAGGGAATAAGTATCTCGTCGCCGTTATCGAGCAGTCCCTGCATGCACATGACAATAAGCTCGGAAACGCCGTTGCCTGTGTAAATATCGTCAACGCCGACGCCCTCAATGCCTTTTTTCCTGTCATAGGCGGCAATGGCTTCGCGCGCCTCCCAAATACCCTTCGAGTCGCAGTAGCCCTCGGATTCGGGAAGTGAGCTGCTCATCGCCGAAAGTATACAATCCGGAGCTTCAAATCTGAAGGCACCGGGGTTTCCGATGTTGAGTTTCAGAATTTTTGCTCCTGCCGCTTCCATTGCGTTAGCTGCGTCCAGAACAGGACCGCGCACGTCGTAGGCGACATTGTTGAGCTTTTTTGATTTCGAAATTTCCTTCATGATTTTACCGTTCCTTTCTTTGCACAACAAAAAATAAAGCCCTAAGCATATAAATAAATATGCTTAGGGCGAACTTCTGTCCGTGTTACCACCTAAATTCGGGAATTTATCCCGCACTCATCCGGTACTTGAATTTCTTCGTATACCGAGCTCCAAATAACGGCGGAGTTCCGTTGGAGTGTACTCGCAAATAAATTGCTTTCCGTCCACAGCTCAAAGGCGGCTTGGGCGCTCCGTTCATGAAGCCTCGCAGCTAACGGCTTCTCTCTGAATTTCGCTCGGCGCTTACTAATCCTTTTCACAGCTTTTTCCTTATTGTTGCTCATTATAAACACACAAAAGGTACTTGTCAACAGCTAATTTTACTAACATTTTATTCCGATCAGCAAATAATAATGTCTATATTTCGGAATTGCATCAGGCTTTTTCAGCTTGTTTCTTGGCAAAACGCTCGAGATTGACAATGAAACGCTCGTGTGTGCCGAAGCCGACGTCGCCGTTTTCATCGCGTGCGCTCACGCTGAAGGTGACCTTGCGACCGTCAATTTCGGTAAGCTCGCTGTCGACAAAAACCTTCATTCCGATAGGGGTTGCGCCCGTGTGATACATGTCCACATGGAAGCCGACGCTGACATAACCCTCGTCGAGGCAGGGTTGGATATTAAAGGCGCAGGATTCTTCCATGAGCGCAACCAGATAGGGAGTTGCAAGAACGTCAAATTTTATAGTGTCCGACATTGAGGAAACAACATTTTTCTCAGTTACAAGCATTTCGCGTGTGCATTTCTGTCCGATTTCAAGTGCCATAAAATTACCTCCATAAAATGTTAGTATTCAAACTCCGGTCAGATCAAAGCTGGGGATAAGCTCATCCGTTGCGGAGGACAGCTCCTGAAAATAGCCGCTTTCAATGCGGGACAGCGAGAGGTAGCTTTGTACCCTGTCAAATTCTTCTCGGGAAATTGAGCGGGCCAGCTCGGGAAATTTAACTTTATCGGCAAGCGGAACAAACTGGCTCATCAGGCTGAAAAGCACTACGTTTTTCGGAAAGCTGTCCGCAATCCAGTCTATTACGTCAAAGGCGTCGTCAAGCCTTTTGGGCAAAACAAGATGACGAATTAAAACACCGCTTTTCAAAAGTCCGTCGCTGTCCGTTACAATGCGCCCCGTCTGGCGGTACATCTCCATTATTGCAGCCTTGGCAATACTCGGATAGTCATTGGCGACGGAATAACGAAAGGCGGTCTCCGCCGAAGTGTACTTTAGGTCGGGCATATAGATTTGAACGAGGCCTTCCAGCGTTTTAAGCGTTTCAACGCTCTCATAAGCGGAGCTGTTCCAAACAACGGGGATTTGGGGCTTAGCGATTTTAAGCGCCTCAATAATCTTGTTTGTAAAATGTGTCGGAGTGACGAGATTCAGGTTGTGAACCCCGCTTTGCTCAAGCTCGGAAAAAATTTCCGCAAGGCGCGAAACGGAAACCTGTCTGCCTTGCCCCATAAGGCTGATTTCACGATTTTGACAGAATACACAGTGCATGTTGCAGCCCGAGAAAAATACTGTTCCGCTGCCCATATCTCCGCTTATGCACGGCTCTTCGCCGAAGTGTGGCGCGGCGCGGGCGACAACGGGATTTTCACCGCAGCGGCAAAAGCCAAGCTCACCGCCACCGCGGTTTACTCCGCAGTTCCGCGGACAGAGGAAGCACTTCGAGCTCATTGCTCGTCCTCGGGGAGCTTACAGACGTCCACCCACTCAAGGGCGGAGGAAAACCTATAAAGCTCGTCAGGCGTTAGCTCAATTGCGCTGGATGAGCTTCCCACAGCGGGAAAAACCGTGGTGAAGCGCAGAACGGACTTATCAATATAAACAGGAACGCCGTCATCTATACCAAAGGGGCAGACTCCGCCGACTGCGTGACCGACAAGCTCCAAAACCTCGTCCGCTGTGAGCATCTTTGCCTTCATACCGAATTTTTCCTTGAATTTCTGGTTGTTTATTCTTGCGTCACCCGCAGCGACGACAAGAAGGCAGCCGTCGTTGGTTTTGAAAGAAAGCGTTTTAGCAATCCGCGCCGGTTCAACGCCCAGAGCTTCGGCGGCAAGTTCAACGGTTGCGCTCGAAACTTCAAATTCCTGAACTCTGTCTTCTATTCCCTGCGCGCGGAAAAAAGCGCGCCCCTTCTCGATGGACATCTTATATTTCTCCTTGAAAATTATCAATACGCGCATATATTAGCACGTTCTTATCAAAAATGCAAATATTCACAATATTCATAAATAGTGCATATTATGGCGATGATTCCAAATAATATGCAGAATATTGTTAATATTATTGCATTATGCCTATTGATTTTGCTGAAACTAAATGTTATAATTCAATAAAATCAAATAATTATTCGGAGGAATAACCATGAGCGATATTAAAAAATGTGTACTTGCCTATTCGGGCGGTCTTGATACATCCATTATAATCCCTTGGCTGAAGGAAAATTACGGCTGCGAGGTAATCGCCGTATCCGGTAACGTCGGGCAGACAGATGAGCTGGACGGACTTGAGGAAAAGGCTCTCAAAACAGGCGCGAGCAAACTGTACATACTCGACCTTATCGACGATTATGCGGAAAACTACCTCATTCCCACAATGAAGGCGGGAGCAAAATACGAAACCTATCTTCTCGGAACCTCAACAGCCCGCCCTTGCATCGCCAAGGGCTTAGTCGAAATAGCCCTTAAGGAGGGCGCGGACGCCATTTGCCACGGCTGCACGGGAAAAGGAAATGATCAGGTGCGTTTCGAGCTTGCCGTTAAGGCCCTCGCCCCGCAGATGAAGATTATCGCCCCGTGGAGGGAGTGGGACATTAAGAGCCGTGAGGAGGAAATCGACTACGCCGAGGCTCACAATATCCCCCTCAAGATAAACCGCGAAACGAACTATTCCAAGGACAAGAACATGTGGCATTTAAGCCATGAGGGACTTGACCTTGAGGACCCCGCTAACGAGCCGCAGTATAACAAGCCCGGCTTCCTGGAGATGGGTGTCTCTCCCGAGATGGCTCCCGACAAGCCCGCTTATGTGGAGCTTGAGTTTGTCAAGGGCACCCCCGTTGCCCTTGACGGCGAGAAGCTCAAGGTTGCGGACATTATCTGGAAGCTCAACAAAATTGGCGGAGAAAACGGAATCGGAATCATTGACATCGTTGAAAACAGGCTTGTCGGCATGAAATGCCGCGGAATTTACGAAACACCGGGCGGCACGATACTTTATTACGCTCATCAGGTGCTCGAAACTCTCTGCCTTGATAAGGCGACGGCGCACCTCAAGGAGCAGCTTTCCGTTACCTACGCGGAGCTTGTCTACAACGGCCAGTGGTTCACGCCGCTCAAAAAGGCGCTTGACGCCTTCGTGGACGTAACGCAGGAAAATGTGACAGGCAAGGTTAAGCTGAAGCTCTACAAGGGCAACATGATAAACTCCTCGGTCACCTCGCCCTATTCGCTCTATTCCGAGAACATTGCCACTTTCGGCGCGAGCGACTATAACCAAAAGGACGCGGAGGGCTTCATCAATCTCTACGGGCTGCCAATCAAGGTTAAAGCACTCATGGAGCAGGGACTATTAAACTAGATAATCCATAAATTACAGCGGCGGGCTTGATGTCTGCCGCTGTACGATTTTATTGACATTCCACAATTCGCGTTGTATGATACATTTGTAATGAGTGGCACAAACATACGGGGGGAGAAATACAAATGAAACGCTGCACAAAAGTCGGCATTGTAACCAGCGGCGGCGACTGTCAGGGACTGAACGCAGCAATTCGCGGCGTTGGAAAAGCGCTTTATCAGCACATTGACAGTGTTGAGATTTACGGCATGTATGACGGGTACAGGGGTCTTATCGAGGGCGACTACAAGTTCATGCAGGCAAAGGATTTTTCCGGTATACTTACCCAGGGCGGAACCGTGCTCGGAACCTCTCGCCAGAAATTCATTCCCGGCAAAGCAATAGTGGATGACGAAGGAAACGACGTTATGCCCAAGATGCTGGATACATATAACCGCCTCAACCTCGACTGTTTGGTCGTCATGGGCGGTAACGGGACGCAGAAAAGCGCCAAGCTCATGCAGGACGCTGGTATGAATATCATCACTTTGCCGAAGACCATCGATAATGATATTTGGGGAACGGATACGACCTTTGGCTTCCAGAGCGCCGTTGACATAGCAACGAATGTCATCGACTATATCCATTCAACCGCAAGCTCCCACAGCCGCGTTTTTCTCGTTGAGCTGATGGGGCGCGACGCGGGCTGGCTTACGCTAAACGCGGGGCTTGCAAGCGGCGCGGACGTTGTGCTTATCCCCGAAATTCCTTATGACATGGCAAAGATCGCCGAGGCAATCGAAACACGCAGAAGGCGCGGTAGCAACTACACGATAATCGCTGTCGCGGAGGGCGCTGTTTCCGTTAACGATGCTGTTCTGACAGAGGACGAGCGCAGGCGTATCAAGGAATCCATGAAGCACTCAACCATCTCCTATCACATAGCAAGCGAGCTCGAGAGCATTACGGGGCAGGAAACGCGCGTAACCGTTCCCGGGCATTATCAGAGAGGCGGACCTCCCTGTCCTTATGACAGGGTGCTCGCAACGCAGTTCGGTACAACGGCGGCCCGCCTCATCATGGAAAAAAAGTACGGGTACATGGTGGGAATTCAGGGCGGCGAGATTGTCGCAGTTCCGCTTGTGGACGCGGCGAGCAGAACGAAGTTTTTGCCGACTGACCACCCGCTTATCGAAACGGCAAGGGATATCGGAATCTTCTTCGGCGACAATTAAACCAATGAATAATAAGAAGCGGCTGACCTTTTGGTCTGCCGCCTTTTTCTTGGATTGAATGTGAGAGGCACCTGTGTTATAATCGCAAAGTATATAAAAGCAGGGCAAGGGGGATTATTTTATGGCGCAGCTTAATATCAAAGAGGCGTGGGAACTTCTGAAGGAGTACAACAAGGAAGCTTTTCACCTTAAGCACTCGCAGACCGTCGCACTTTGTATGCGATATTTTGCCGAAACCGAGGGCTATGCAGACGAAGCCGATTTCTGGGAAACAGTCGGTCTGCTCCACGACTTGGATTTTGAGCTTTACCCCGAGGAGCACTGCGTCAAGGTGGAGGAGATAATGCGCGAAAAGGGACTTGACGAGAGGCTTATTCACGCTGTGGCAAGCCACGGCTGGGGGATTTGCGTTGATATTATCCCCGAGCACCAAATGGAAAAGATACTTTTTGCCTCCGACGAACTGACGGGGCTAATCGGCGCCGCCGCTCTTATGCGCCCCTCCAAAAGCGTGCAGGATATGGAGCTCAGTTCTCTTAAAAAGAAGTTTAAGGACAGGAAATTCGCCGCGGGCTGTGACCGCGAAATTATAGAAAAAGGCGCCGAGCTTCTCGGCTGGGAGCTCGAAACTCTGCTTTCAAAAACCCTTGAGGCCATGCGCGCCGTCGAGGAAAAGCTTAGCGACGAAAGCTACTACGAAAAATAGAAGCAGCCGCTTCTCAAGGAGTTAAAAATGCCGGACGGCAAGGACACAATTTTACATGGAAAAATATTCGCGCCGCTTCTGAAATTTGCGATACCGCTAATGCTTGCGATTTTATTGCAGGCGCTTTACGGCGCGGTGGATATGATAGTTGTCGGCAAATTCGGCGACACTTCGAGCGTTTCTGCGGTCTCAAACGGCAGCCAGATTATGATAACGATAACGGAGATAGTTGTCGGCCTTTCAATGGGGGTCACGGTGCTCATCGGGCGCTTTGTGGGAGCAAAGGACGATGAGAGCGCGGCAGAAACTGTCGGTGGGATGATTAAACTTTTTGCCGTCGTCGGGCTTGTCATTTCGGTTTTCACGGCGCTTTTCGCGGATACTGTTGTCTTGTTGATGAAGGTTCCAGCAGAGGCAGTCGAAAAAACAGTTGCTTACGTGCGAATCTGCGGCTTGGGCATGATTTTCATAACTGCGTTCAACGTAATAAGCGGATTATTCAGGGGCTTGGGCAACTCAAAATCGCCACTGCTCTTTATAACCATTGCCTGCTCCGTCAACATTTTCGGCGATCTGCTGCTCTGCGGTGTTTTCAAAATGGACACGACGGGCGCGGCCATTGCAACGGTTTTTGCACAGGCTGTCAGCGTTGCTTTTTCGATATATAAAATAAAAAGGGACGGACTTCCCTTTAAGGTTGAAAAAAGACATCTTAAAAACACAAAACAGGCGCAAAAAAGCATAATAAAAATCGGGACACCGGTTGCAATGCAGGATTTTCTCACTAGCGTTTCGTTTCTAATAGTAATGGCGATTATAAATAAAATCGGGCTGGTTGCCTCCGCCAGTGTGGGAATTTCGGAAAGACTGTTCATTTTTCTTGCGCTGGTGCCGATTTCGTTCATGTATGCGCTCTCCGCCTTTGTCGCCCAGAACGTCGGGGCAAAGCAGGAGGCTCGGGCGATAAAGGGCTTGCGGGCCGGAATGATAACGTCCTTTGTTTTCGGAGCTTTCACGGCGGCTCTGAGCGTATTCGCAGGAGATTTGCTGGCGAGCTTTTTTGAGGACGACCCGATTGTGATAGCCTCAGCGTGGAGCTATATGCGCGGCACCGCCGCGGAATATATGGTTGTTCCCTTTGTGTTTTGTTTTCTGGGCTATTTTAACGGAATCGGAAAGACTACCTTTGTCATGCTTGAGGGCATAATAGCCTCTTTTGCGGTTCGAATTCCTCTGTGCTATTTCTTAAGCCGCCTGCCAAACACAGACTTATTCACTATCGGTCTTGCCGTTCCGCTTTCCACAGTCGCGAGCATACTCATGTGCGTTTCATACTACATTTTTGTCCGCAAAAGACGGCTTACCCTGCACGAGCTTTAAACGCGAAGATTTTTATATTAAGAATATTAATTGCGTTTGTGAATTGTCTTGTCATCAGCGCCGCTTATGAGTTCGGTTCCGCGTTAGATACGGCTGACGAAAATTTGGAAAGTAACTAACGCATAATGTTGACAAGAACCCTTGAAACTGATAATATTTTTAGGCTATTTCACACCCGAATCACAGGGGATGAGAGCAATATTTGGAGGAAAACAGCATGGAAAAGTTTGGACTTAACGATTTAAGAGAGAAATTCCTTTCATTTTTTGAAAGCAAGGGGCATTTGCGCCTGCCGAGCTTTTCTCTTATTCCGCAGAACGACGCGTCGCTTCTGCTCATAAATTCAGGCATGGCGCCGATGAAGCCGTGGTTTACAGGCGAGCAGGAGCCCCCGCGTAAGCGCGTCTGCACCTGCCAGAAGTGCATTCGCACGGGCGACATCGAGAACATCGGTCACACGGCGCGACACGGTACTTATTTTGAAATGCTCGGAAACTTTTCCTTCGGCGACTATTTTAAGCACGAAGCCATTGCCTGGAGCTGGGAGTTTTTGACCTCCCCCAATTGGCTGGGGATCGACCCGAACAAGCTCTATCCATCCGTCTATCTTGAGGATGACGAAGCCTTTGCCATCTGGCGCGATGAAATCGGTATTCCCGAGGACAGAATAACCAGGCTTGGCAAGGCGGATAACTTCTGGGAGCACGGCTCAGGTCCCTGCGGTCCCTGCTCGGAAATCTACTTTGACCGCGGCGATAGCCACGGCTGCGGCAAGCCTGACTGCAAGGTGGGCTGCGACTGCGACCGCTTTATTGAGATTTGGAACAACGTGTTCAGTCAGTTTAATAACGACGGACAGGGTCACTATACAGAGCTCACGCAGAAGAATATCGACACCGGCATGGGACTTGAGCGCCTTGCCGTTGTCTGTCAGGAGGTTGACTCGCTTTTCGATGTCGATACCCTGATGAGCATTACAAACAAGGTCAGTGAGATCACCGGCGCGAGCTATGGCCAGTCGAAGAAGGTTGACACCTCGCTTCGCGTTATAACCGACCATATCCGCAGCGGAACCATGATGATTTGCGACGGCGTTCTGCCCTCAAACGAGGGTAGAGGCTACGTTCTGCGCAGACTTCTGCGCCGCGCCGCCCGTCACGGCAAGCTTCTCGGCGTTAACGAGCCTTTCCTTTTTGAAGTCTGCTCCACGGTTATCGCGGAGAATAAAATCGCCTATCCCGAGCTTTTACAGAAGCAGGACTATATAATCCGCGTTATCAAAATCGAAGAGGAAAACTTCGCAAAAACTATCGATGCGGGCATGAAAATCGTGTCCGACATGCTAGACGAACACAAAAAGAGCGGCAAAACAAGCTTTGACGGTGCCGACGCCTTCAAGCTTTACGACACCTACGGCTTCCCTGTTGATCTCACGGCGGAAATCGCCGAGGAACAGGGGCTTTCCGTTGACCGCAAGGTCTTTGACGAGTGCATGCAGGAGCAGAGAGTCAGAGCACGCGAGGCGAGAGCCGCGCTCGGCGACCTTGCCTGGGCGGGAATCGACCTCGGACTTGACAGCACTCCCACGAAGTTTGTCGGCTACGACAAGCTATCGGACGAGTGCAAGGTTCTTGCAATCGTCGTCGGCGGGGAGCTTGCGGCTAAGACAGGCGAGGGCGACGAGGCTATAATTGTTCTCGACAAAACCCCGATGTACGCCGAAATGGGCGGCCAGACCGCCGACCACGGCTCAATTAAAACACCTTACGGCGATTTTGAGGTCACCGATGTTCAAAAGAACAAAGCGGGGAAATATCTGCACCACGGCGTTATGAGAAGCGGACAGCTTGCCGTTGACGATACCGCCACGGCAACTGTGGATATTGACCGCCGCCGCGCCATTATGCGCGCCCACTCGGCTACCCATTTGCTTCACAAGGCACTAAAAACAGTTCTGGGCGACCATGTTGAACAGGCTGGTTCTCTGGTTGAGCCGGATAAGCTCCGCTTTGACTTCACACATTTTTCCGCCATTGAGGACGAGGAAATTAAGCTCATCGAGAAATATGTGAATCGCGCTATATTAGAGGGGTATACTGTTGACATCAACGAAATGGCGATAGCCGAGGCGAAGAAACTGGGCGCCATGGCCCTGTTTTCCGAGAAGTACGGCGATGTTGTACGCGTTGTCAATATGGGCGGTTATTCAATTGAGCTTTGCGGCGGAACCCATCTTGACAACACCGCAAAAATCGGACCCTTCCGTATTAAGAGCGAGTTCTCCGTGGCTTCGGGCGTAAGACGCATTGAGGCTGTTGTAGGCGAGCTTGTAATGGACGAAATGCGCTTTGGCAGCGAAGTGCTGCGCCGCATTTCCGAAACTCTCAAGACAAATCCGAGCGAGCTTGAGGAAAAATTTGCCCAGCTTATGCAGGACTTCAAAAACTCCCGCAAGCTAATTGAAAAAATGCAGGCGCAGCAGCTCAAGGCCGAGGCCGACAGAGTAATGTTCGGCGCCAAAACCGTGAAGGGACTAAAAGTAATCACGGGTATCTTCCCCGAGCTTTCGGCGGACGATCTTCGCATTATGGGCGATATGCTCCGCGACAAGGACGAGAACATCGTTGCGGTGCTTTCCTCTGTCGTCGGCGAAAAGATCAGCCTTCTCTCCGTCTGCGGCGATGCGGCAATTAAAAAAGGAATTCGCGCCGGCGACCTCATTAAGCATGTCACCGCTATTGCGGGGGGCAGCGGCGGCGGAAAGCCCGAGCGCGCAATGGGCGGGGCGAAGGACGAGCTCATGCTCGATAACGCTCTTGCCACAATTGATAACTATGTTAGCGAAAAGGCTAAGGATTAGACCTTAACAAAAGGAGTATTGCAATGGCTGACTGCATTTTTTGTAAAATAATTGCTGGTGAAATTCCCTCCGACAGGATTTATGAGGACGAAAAGGTAATCGCCTTCCGCGACATTCATCCGCAGGCACCCGTGCATTTTCTTGTCGTTCCGAAGGAGCACATCAAATCGGCGGCGGAGATTACTTCCGAAAATTCAGGAATTGTCGCCCATTGCTTTGAGGTGATAGCAAAGCTCGCCGTACAGGAAAAGCTCGATGACGGCTTCCGCGTTATCAATAACTGCGGCGAGGCTGCGGGACAGACCGTTCCCCACATCCATTTCCACGTCCTTGCGGGGAAGCTTCTGGGTGAAACTCTGGTGTAACGACTACCGCAGATAGCGGACAAACATTTTCTGAAAAAAAGATAAACGCCTGACGGCGGGCAGAAATGCCCGCCGTCATTTTATAAAACTGAGAAAGGGATGTGCGGTTATGCGAAAACTGGCAACGGCGGCGATAGCTTTTTCCGCGACCGTTTTTATTTCGCATTATCTCGTTGCGCCCGAATACTTTTTACTTTGCGCCGCAATCTGCGCCCTGCTTTCATTCATTGCAATAATACTCAAAAATGAGGCGCGCACGCGTGCGCTTCTGATTCTCCTTGCGGCGGCAGTGGGCTTTCTAACAAGCTTTGTTTCCTATCAAAATAAAACTCTGCCCGCCCGCGAGATTTCGGATAAAGAGATTGTTGTGACGGCAAGGGTGACGGACTATCCCGAGATCTATGATGACTATGCCAAGATAGCCGTAAAGCTGACAGGTGATAACGCTCCGAAGCTGCGCGCCGAGCTCTATTCTTTTGGAGACGAAGTGAATGGGCTTATGCCCGGTGACCTCATAACGGCGAATGTCAGGCTTAAAGCCGCCGACGAGCGTTACGGCGAGGCTTTCAGCGCAAATAACGCCGATGACGTATATCTTCTATGTTACCTTAACGGTGAGCTTGAGGTAACGGGCAAGAGCCGCCTGTCGTTTTTATATTTTCCTAAGGCGTTGGCAAAAGGACTGAAGGAAACTGCGGCAGCAGTTTTTCCGAAGGATACCGAGCCGTTCGCTGTTGCGCTTCTGACCGGGGACTCGACCCTGCTTAGTAAGGATACCGCCCTCTATACCGCAATGTCGTCGGCCGGCATTTTACATGTCGTAGCTGTTTCTGGCATGAATGTCGCGTTTCTCGTGGGCTTTGTAATGCTAATTATAAGGCGGAAAAAGCTCGCTATCTTTGTGGCCCTCCCGATTATTTGGGTATTTGTTCCCTTTGCGGGAGCAACGCCCTCCGTAGTCAGGGCGGCTTTTATGCAAAGCACTGTGCTTGCAGCTCCCACATTCAAACGGGAAAACGACGGCTTGACCTCGCTTTCCGCAATACTCGCTGCACTTCTGCTCATTAACCCCGCCGCCTGTGCCTCAGTGAGCCTCCAGCTCTCCTTTGCGGCTATGCTCGGCATGATACTTGTCACACCGAAAATATATAAGAGCCTTTTTGAGCGGGTTAAGAGTGCTTTTGGCGATAAACAGAAAAACAGCTCGCTCGGAAAAAGGGCTCTTAAGAGCACGCTTTTTGGCATTAGCGCCGCCTTTGCCGCGACAATCGGAGCTCTGGTTTTCACAACGCCTGTTTCCGTCATATATTTCGGTTATGTTTCGCTAATCGGCATACTTGTCAATGTGCTCATCTTCTGGGCGATATCGGTGTGCTTTATTCTGGGCTACATTTCCTGCGTGCTGGGGCTGATTTGGCTTCCACTCGGGGGCATGCTCGGGTCTTTGACAAGCCTGCTGCTTAGGTATATTATTGCGGTGGTAAGACTTGCCGCCGAAGTGCCCTACGGGGCTATTTATACCAAGAACAACCTCTTCGGGCTCTGGCTCGTTCTTGTCTATGCTGTTTTCATTCTCTGCTATGTATTCCGCAGGAAAAAAGAGGGCTTCCGCCCCACGATTCCGATTTGCCTCTCGGTAATTTCGCTGTGCTGTGTCATCCTCGCAACGGGTTTCGACAGCGAGCGCCAAATAGGCAGCTTCACGGCTGTGGACGTCGGGCAGGGACAAAGCCTGATTCTCACTTACGGAGAGGCGACCGCCGTTATAGACTGCGGAGGCAAGGGGAAAAATACGAATGCCGGAGATACCGTGGCAGGCGTTTTACTGGGAAGCGGAAGGCAGAGCGTGGATGTGCTGCTGCTTACTCATTTTGATGACGACCATGTAAACGGTGTAACAAGGTTAATGAGCAGGGTGGAGGTAAAAAGGCTTGTCATTCCCGACGGGTCTTATGACAAGGCTGACAGGCAGGAGATACTTCAGCTTGCGGAAAAACTGGGCGCACAGGTTTACATAATTACTGAGGACAGCAATATTGAAGCCGATGAGCTTAAAATAAAAGCATACACCACCTTCAGCCAGGAGGAGCCTTCGCTGATTTTTCTGGGGTGTTTAGGCAGCTTCGAAGCGCTTGTCAGCGGTGACGCGGGAACTAAAGAGGAGCAGGAGTTTATCGCCGCTCACGAGCTTCCCGACGCGGAGCTTTTTGTGGCGGGACACCACGGCTCAAAGACTTCAAGCTCGGCGGAGCTTTTGGACGCGCTGAGCGCCGAATACGCGGTGGTTTCCTGCGGATATAACAGCTACGGACATCCGACAGAGGAGGCGCTGGGGCGTCTTGCGGCGGCGGGAATGGAAGTTTTCAGAACGGACGAGCTGGGCAATATTTGCTTCACCATCGGAAGCGAAGGAGGGGAGTAATTTGGCAAAATACGATAAAAACGAAAAAAAGACGGATTACACCGCCCTTCTTCGGGAACTTAGGGAAGCGGGAGCGCAGAGGCTTTACCTGCTTTGGGGTCCTGAGGACTATCTTCGCGACAGCTTTTTGGTAGAAATAAAGAAGCTTTGTCTTGAGGGCGGAGGAACCGAGTTTAATTATCACAGGCTGGGCGGCTCGCCGCTCAATCTGCAAAAATTAAGTGAAGCCGTGGACGCTGTTCCTTTCATGGGCGAGAGGACTCTGGTCGAGGTGCACGATTTTGACATAAACGCCGTAAAGGACGAGGATACGGAGCGCCTTAAGGGCATAGTTTCCGACATTCCCGAATACTCAACCGTCGTATTTTCCCTACCCACGGGCTATGAGCCGGACGGCAGACTTACGGCTATGAAAACTCTTAAGAAGCTCGGCAGCGCGATTGAATTTACCGCACAGCCTCAAGGCCTTTTAGTCGGTTGGATAACCCGCCGTTTCGCGGCGCTCGGGAAAACCATCGGCAGAGGCGAGTGCGAAAAACTTATATTTATTTCGGGCGAACTTATGACAAGGCTGATACCCGAAATTGAGAAAATAGCGGGCTATTCGAAGTCTGAAGCGGTTACCGCTGAGGACATAGAGCGAACAGCACAGAGGATTCCGGAGGCAAGTGTCTTTGAAATGACAGACGCACTTGCTGAAAAGAACTTCGATAAGGCAGCGCTCTTAATGGCGGAGCTTTTGCAGTCGGGCGAGCACCCGATAAAAATTCTTGCGATGATAGGCTTTCAGATGAGAAGACTTTACACCGCGCGTGTCGCTCTGGACGAGGGTTTGGGGCAGAAGTTCGTTATGGAAAGCTGCGGCATATCATTTCCGTTTTTAGCGGATAAGCTCCTTAAATCGGCTTCGGGCTTTTCGACAAAACAGCTTAAAAGAGCGGTTGAACTATGTGCCGAGAGCGATTATCGCATGAAAAGTTCCTCCGAGGACGATGAGGATATCTTGAAGGAACTCCTGCTTCGTATAGCCGTGGGGGAAAGGGAATGATTAAGGTAAGTGAAGTCGTCATCGTTGAGGGGCGCTATGACAAGAATACGCTCAGTCAAATCATAGACGGCACAATAATCGAAACCGAGGGCTTCGGAATTTTCTCCGACAAGGAAAAGCTGAATCTGTTTCGCAAACTTGCGGAAACACGCGGTCTGGTAGTGCTCACAGACAGCGACGGCGCGGGCTTTGTAATCAGAAATTTCCTCAAGAGTTCAATTGACCCGAAGTATATTAAGCACGCATACATACCCGATATTCAAGGCAAGGAAAAACGAAAAAACTCGCCCTCAAAGGAGGGCATGCTCGGTGTTGAGGGCATGAGCCGCGAAGTCCTGATCTCCGCGCTCCAAAAAGCAGGAGTCTCGGTTAGCGAAGGCGACTGCGGAAGCCATTTTGAGCCTATCACGAAGTCTGATTTATTCGAGACGGGGCTTTCCGGCAAAAAGGGCAGCAATGACAAAAGACAGGAGCTTTTAAGGCGGCTGGCGCTGCCTTCAAGACTTTCGCCAAACGCTATGCTTGAGGTGCTCAACGCGCTGATGACACGGGAAGAGTTCTTTGAACTTTTTGAAAACGAACCCGTCTAAACGCACAAGAGCCGCAAAAATCAAATTCTATATTTGTTGAATAATCCATATATAGTGAAAAATACTTATAAATTGGGGTTTGGACACAAATATATGTAGCGCTTAAAGCAGAAATGTGCTAGAATATCACATTGAAGAACCAAAGCAAAGCGCAACAGGATGAAGAAAAAACTGATTTTGAGGAGAACTGTCATGAGATGTCCGTTTTGTGGTTATGCAGAAAGCAAAGTCATTGATTCACGTCCCGCGGAAGAGGGAGCAACAATTCGCCGCCGCAGAGAGTGCCTTGCCTGCCAAAAAAGGTTCACCACCTATGAAATAATGGAACGTCTGCCGCTTGTTGTTGTTAAGAGAGACGGCAGCCGTCAGACCTTCGATAAAATCAAGGTTATGAACGGCATGCTCAGGGCCTGTGAAAAGCGCCCTGTTTCGCTCCAGTCGCTTGAGAAAATTGCGGACGAAATCGAGCAGGAGCTCCAGAATTCACTCGAGCGCGAGGTTTCCACCACCGAAATCGGCGAGATGGTCATGTCAAAGCTCAAGCATGTGGACGAGGTTGCCTACGTTCGTTTTGCTTCGGTTTACCGCCAGTTTAAGGACGTCAACACTTTCTTTGACGAGCTTCAGAAGCTTATCGACAAGAAATAATCATAGTATCGAACGCACGTTTATACGTTCTTTGGTAATTATACTGTCAATATCCTCTTTCAGCTTACCAAAGGAGGACTGCGTAACTTTGTCCTCTCCCTCAAGCTCCTTTAAAAGCTCATAGTAGGCCTCCGTGATGACATCGACCTCGCTGTGGCGAAGCATAACATGTGAATAGGAATCCCAGCCGAGCCATATATCAAGCGAAGTTTCAATGTCCTCGGCAGCGCTTTTTCTGTCACCGTTTATATAGTGGGTTTCGGCTTCTTCAATATAGTTTTCGAGGGTTTGGGATTTGTTATCAATATACCGGATATTATATATTGACAATGCCAACAACCCCAAAAGCAGTGCGACGGCAAAGAATTCCCGCTTCATTGTTTGCCCTCCGCTTTCGTGAAATATATCTGTCCCGCCTCGTTTAGCGACATCAGATATACCTCTTTAACATTCTTAACTTTTCGAGCCGAAAGCTCTTTGTCGAGCCAATTGTTATCCCTCCCGCAAAGGCGCAGGTTTTTATCAATAACTTTTCCGTTGTTAATCAGTATAACGGGGTAGCCGCTGTCATCCGCTTTTATGCTCATTTGCCCCGCAGTAACAGGACGCTCGGACGGAAAGAGAACTATGTTCAATCTTCCGTCCGTTTCAAGTATTGCGAACTTTATTAGGCTTATATCCAAAATACTTTGAGTGCGCAGTTCCTCTGCAAGCTCATCGGGAGTAAAGCGGTTTTTCTTCATCTCCTTTTGATTTATCACTCCATTGACAATCAGAAAGCTCGGTTTTCCGCAAAGAAGCTCTTTGGCACGCTGACTTTTTACTATTACGCCTGCGATTATAAGCTCGCAGCAAAGAAGAATGATAATAGGCAGCAGTCCGTTCATCAGCGGTATTCCGATATCCTGAAGCGGATGCGCCGCAATATCGGATATGAGAACGGTAATTACAAGCTCCGAAAGCTCAAGCTCTCCGAGCTGTCTTTTCCCCATAAGACGCATGGCAATTAAAAGCGCGATATAAATTATAAGAGTTCTGAAAAAAATAATGCCCATCTTTCTATCACCTCACATTAGAGTTCCCGATAGGATGATAATTATGAAGATATCTTGTTTATTTTCTGTAACCATAGGCAGGAGGTAGTTACTTTGAAATTTACGAAAATGCAGGGCTGCGGAAACGACTATGTGTATGTAAACTGTTTTGAAAACGAGATTTCCGACAGGCCCGAGCTTGCCAGAACAGTTTCAAACCGCAATTTCGGAATCGGCAGCGACGGGCTAATATGTATCTGCCCCTCCGATAAGGCTGACTTTAAAATGGATTTTTACAACGCGGACGGTTCAAGCGCCCAAATGTGCGGCAACGGAATCCGCTGTGTCGGTAAGTTCGTCTTTGACAAGGGACTGACCGACAAAAAGAAGCTCACAATCGAAACGCTTGCGGGCATTAAAACGCTCGAGCTCAACGTGGAGAACGGAGTAATAGAAACCGTCCGCGTTGACATGGGCTCGCCTGAGCTTCGCCCGCAGTTTATCCCGATTGCGGAGCACGGACGCAGCTTCATAAACCGCTCCGTAATCGTCGGGGACGAGGAATACTTTGTTACCGCCGTTTCGGTTGGCAATCCTCACGCCGTGGTTTTCGTTAAGGATGTCGACTCGCTCGACCTTGAAACTCTCGGACCGAAATTTGAAAATCATCCGCTTTTTCCCGAGCGCGTTAACACGGAATTTGTTGAGGTAATTGACAAAAATACCCTCAAAATGCGGGTTTGGGAGCGCGGCAGCGGCGAAACGCTTGCCTGCGGCACCGGTGCAACGGCGACACTTGTCGCCTCCGCCCTAAACGGGCACACAGGCAACAGCGCCGAAGTCCGTCTTAAAGGCGGAGAGCTTTTCATACAATGGGATAGGCAGGCAAATAAGCTCTATATGACGGGACCCGCGGTCACGGTTTTTGACGGAGAGCTTTACATTTAACGAAAAAACAAAGTGATTTGTCAAGACAGGTCACTTTGCACCGGTAAGAAATGAAAAATGCTATAAGCGAGCTTTTGCAAGGAGAACCAAAATGCTTAATGTTAACGAAAACTATTCAAAGCTTCCCGGGAATTATCTTTTTGCCGAGATAGCAAAGCGCGTCGCTGCCTTCAAGGCGGAGCAGCCCGAAAAGAGCCTGATTCCGCTCGGAATCGGCGATACCACGCGTCCGCTTTCGCCTGCCGTCATTTCCGCGATGCACAAGGCGGTTGACGAGATGGGCGTAAAGGAAAGCTATCACGGATACGGACCCGATTACGGCTATGCTTTTCTGCGCGAGGCAATCAGGGACAAAGCCTATCTTCCTCTGGGCGTTGAACTGTCAGTAGATGAAATTTTCGTAAGCGACGGAGCAAAAAGCGACTGCGGCAATATCGGAGACATTTTTGGCTCAAACAACGTCGTTGCGGTTTGCGACCCTGTTTATCCCGTCTATGTCGACACCAATGTAATGTCGGGCAGAGCAGGGGACTTTGACGGCACGCGTTGGACGGATATTTTGTATATGCCCTGCAACGAGGCAAATGGATTTTTGCCGGAACTTCCCGTCAGAACACCGGATATCATTTATCTTTGCTTCCCCAACAACCCCACAGGCGCTTCAATGACAAAGCCGCAGCTTAAGCTCTGGGTCGATTACGCCATTAAAAATGGGGCGCTTATTCTTTTTGACGCGGCCTATGAGGCCTATATTTCAGAAGAGGGGATTCCGCACTCAATTTATGAGATTGAGAGCGCAAAGGAATGTGCAATCGAGTTCCGAAGCTTCTCGAAAACAGCAGGTTTTACAGGCAACCGCTGCGCCTATACAATTGTTCCGCAGGCCTTGAAGCTCGGCGGTGCTTCTCTTAACAAGCTCTGGAGCCGCCGTCAAAGCACAAAATTCAACGGAGTTGCCTACGTTATTCAGCGCGCCGCCGAGGCTGTCTATACGGAGCAGGGGATGAAAGAAGCTCTTGAAATCATAGATTACTATATGAATAATGCCCGCGTGATAAGAGACGGGTTGAAAAACGCCGGTCTTACGGTATACGGCGGAGTAAACTCTCCGTATATTTGGGTAAAGACACCGAACGGCGCAGATTCGTGGAGCTTTTTCGATAGACTCCTAAAAGAGGCCAATGTTGTCACGACTCCGGGAGCGGGCTTCGGACCTGAGGGCGAGGGCTTCATACGCTTAACAGGCTTTGGAGACGCGGAGCTGACTAAGCTGGCGGTTCAACGCGTTAACGGAATTTTATAGCAAATTTAAACTGACGCCGTTAATATTGAGGATACGGCGTCAGTTTTTATAATAACAGGAGGTTGCATCATGTGCGGAATAGTCGGATATACCGGTTTCAGGCAGGCGGCTCCGATACTTTTGGAGGGGCTTGACAGACTCGAATACAGAGGCTACGATTCTGCCGGCATAGCTATAAATGGCGGCGAGGAAATAAAGGTAATCAAATCGATGGGAAGGCTGTCGGCACTTCGCGAAAAGTGCGGAGACGGTTCCTGCGCCCCCGGCTCCGTCGGAATCGGACACACGCGCTGGGCAACCCACGGTAAGCCCTCCGATGTCAATTCTCATCCGCACGTCAGCGAAAACGGAAGAATTGCCATCGTGCATAACGGCATAATCGAAAACTTCGCGCCGCTCAAGGAAATGCTGATTAACCGCGGCAGAGTGTTTCAGTCCGAAACCGATACAGAGGTTGCGGCGCAGCTTATTGACTATTACTACAAAGGAAACATCCTTGAGGCGGTTGCTCAGGCTGTCCGTGAGCTTGAGGGAAGCTATGCTCTCGGTATCGTATGCGCAGATGTCCCGGACACGCTTGTTGCCGTAAAAAGCCATGCGCCGCTGATCGTTGCCTACGGCGAGGGTGAAAACTATTTTGCCTCCGACGTTATGGCGATTGTCAGCCATACAAAGACCGTGTCCTATCTTGACGATGACGAGCTTGCCGTTATAACTAAGGACGGCATTAAGTTCTACACCCCCTTTCTCGACACGGTAACTAAGGAAAAATTCACAGTCGACTGGGACATTTCGGCGGCCGACAAGGGCGGCTACGAGCACTATATGTTCAAGGAGATAATGGAACAACCAGAGGCGGTTTTCCGTACCATTGAGCCCTATGTCAGAAGCGGCAGAGTTGACTTATCGGATATGCTCGAAAAAGACTACATAAACAATATGGAGCGAATTGTCATCATCGCCTGCGGCTCCTCCGGCCATGTCGGGGTTATCGCAAAATACAATATCGAAAAGCTCGCCAGAATACCCGTCGAGGTAGTTTTAGCCTCAGAGTTTCGCTACTGCGACCCGATAATAAATGAAAGAACTCTTGTTATTTGTATCAGTCAGTCGGGCGAAACGGCGGACACCTTGGAAGCGCAGAACGAGGCAAAACGCCTCGGCGCAAAAACGCTTGCGATTGTGAACGTCGAAGGAAGCTCAATCGCAAAGAGTGCCGAAAAGGTCTTCTACACAAAGGCAGGACCCGAAATTGCAGTTGCCACTACTAAGGCTTACAGCACCCAGCTTGCCGCGACGGTTCTTGTCGCGCTCTATGTGGCGGACTGCAGGGGTGCGATTTCGCAGAGCGAATACGAATGTATTCTCTCCGAGCTGAAGGCTGTGCCTGAGAAAATGCGAAAAATACTGGACGACAAGTCAAATATCCAGTATCTTGCCTATCAGCATTTTAATAACGAGGATTTGTTTTTCATCGGGCGAAATATCGATTACGCACTCTCGCTTGAGGGCTCGCTGAAGCTGAAGGAAATTTCGTATATCCACTCCGAGGCTTATGCGGCGGGCGAATTAAAACACGGAACAATTTCGCTTGTTGTTAACGATACACTCGTTATCGCAGTTGCCACCTATGAGAGATTAGTAGAGAAAACCCTGAGCAACGCGCTTGAGGTCAGGGCGCGCGGCGCTCATGTTATGGGAGTTACAAAGGAGAGCCTTAAGGATAAGTTAAGCTCGGCAATGGACGAGATAATAACAATTCCCGATACGCACGACGTCCTTCTGCCCTCATTGGCGGTAATTCCGCTGCAGCTTTTCGCGTATTACATTGCTCTTTACCGCGGTTGCGATATTGATAAGCCGCGGAATCTGGCAAAGAGCGTTACTGTTGAATAAAAAACTACTTAAAGAGCCTTGGGATTTTCTCAAGGCTCTTTAATGATGAAGACGTTGCAAAATGCCTCACATTATGATAAACTTTCCTCATAATGGAAGAAAAACATTTGAAAGGCGGATTACCAGGTGTTAAAGAAAGTGCTTATGGGAGTTTTGCTTGCGCTGCTCCTCGTAGTCCTCGGCATAGTTGTTTACGCAAGGCTTTACGCTCAGGTGCTGCCGGAGCCTTTGCCTACGCCTTCTCCCGAAATTACGGTGACCCCAAGCCCAACCCCTACGCCTACACCGACTCCGACTCCCACTCCCGAGCCATATTCGGACAAGCCGGATATCGACATTAACTCCTGGGAATACACGCTTGTCAACGCAGCAAATCCGCTTACAAAAGATTTCGCGCCCGATATTACCGCTGTTGCAAACAGTCAATATTTCGATTCACGTGCTACCGACGCACTCAATGAGTTTATTGCCGGAGCAAAAGCCGAAGGGCTCACGGTTTACATAACATCTGCTTACAGGAACTATAGCACGCAGGAATATCTCTTTAACAGAAAGGTCAGCCAGTATGTCGCGTCCGAGGGAAGCGAGGAGGCGGCAATCGAGAAGGCCAAAACCATAGTCGCTTACCCCGGAACAAGCGAGCACCAGCTAGGGCTTGCCTGCGACATAGTGGATAAATACTACCAGTACATGAACGAATCCATAGCGGATACGCCGCTGTCACAGTGGCTGGCTGCTCACTGCACAGAATACGGTTTTATACTCCGTTACCCGAAGGACAAGACGGACATCACGGGAGTTATGTATGAGCCGTGGCATTACCGCTATGTCGGCAAGGAAGCGGCGGTTTACATAACTAATAACGGGCTGACACTTGAGGAATTTGCGGCGCTCTATAAATAAGAAAAAATGCCGAAACAGGGAAACCTACTCTCGGCATTTATTTTTGAACAAGTCGGGAAAAAGCCTGATTTCCGTCACACGGCTCAGACGCCATATACTGAGAGTGAAATTGAAAATTTCTTCAAAAAACAGGATTCCGATGTAGCCGTTCAGAGCAAAGCGCGGCAAGAGCGTATATACAAGAATCACACCAAAAATCGCCTCTGCTATGTTAAAGCCCATAGACCAAAGATGCTCACCCAGTCCCTTAAGACAGCCGTCTGTCACCATATCCATATACATTATTGGCACAAGAAGCGAAAACAGCCTTATGTAATAACCGGCGTCCTCGCTTTTGTAAATGGACTTGCCGAGGGTTTCGGAGAGAATAAAAAGCATAAGACCGATAAAAACAGAAAAGCCCAGCGACTTTCGCAAAAGCGAGGACACAACCCTTGAAATCTGCTCCTTTTTCCCCGATACCTGCGCAGCGGTGAGTTCGGGGACAATCAGTTCCGCCAGCGCCGTAATAATGCAGGAGGGAAAGAAGATTATCGGAAAGACCATGCCCTGAATGGTTCCGTAACCGGCAAGAGCGCCGTTTGCAGTATAGCCGGCCTTCTTCAGCCCCCTGGGAACGAGGAGCTGCTCAAGCGTTGAAAGTGAGCTGCGGGCGTAAGCGGAAAGCGCCAGCGGAAAGGCTACTCCGAGCGTTCTGGCGGGAAGCCTGGGAGAAGGCTCGGATTTCTTTTTGTGTTTTTTTCGGTCGCCGATAAAGACGGTAAGCATGATAAGAAACGAGAGCAGCTCCGCACCGCAGCTTCCGGCAGAAACTGCGGCACAGCTTTTCTCTAAATCGCCGTAAGGGGCAAAGGCGAGAAATGCAACGACAAGACCGATTCTGATGAGCTGCTCCGATACCTGAACAGCGGCGGCTTTGAAGATTCTGCCGCAAGCCGTGAAATAGCCGTACATTACAGAGCTTAACGATATAAACGGGAGGCTGAGGGATAAAATGCGAAGCGAGAGCACGGTTCTGGCGTCACCAATCCAGAGAAATCCGATTGGCTCTGCGCAAAGATAAAGTATAAGCGCGGAAGCGCCTCCGAAAAAAAGGCTGTAAGCCATGCAGATTTGCATCGCCTTGCCGACGCCTCCCGCACGCTGTAAACCCAGTTCTTCGGAAATTATTCGAGTTGAAGCAAAACGTATACCAGAAATCGCCACCGTCGCCGCAAGAAAGCCCACAGAGCCTACGAGCCCGTAAAGCCCCACACCCGCGGCGCCGATTCTTGATACCAGCCACATCTGAAAAACGAGAGCGATAGACCGCATGGCAAGCGATGAGCCTGTTAAAAGAGCTGTGTCGCGCATAAGTTTTTTCTTTGACACAAATAGCTTGCCCCCTTTGACGTATACGAAAGTATATGCGGCAAAGAGGGCAAAATTTCTATTCACTTAGGTCTAAATCACGCCTGAAGCAAAGTAAAGAAGCGATAATCCGGACTAATTCAGGCTGCCATCGCTTATTACAAAAAGCTCCTTAATGCGTCGGCTCAGTTTTTCATTTTCGGGCTTAATCAGTTCAGGGTCGGCTTTGAGAAGCTCCTGTGCGGCTCTTTGAGCATCGCTTAAAACCTTCATGTCGGTGCAGAGGTCAGCAATGTGCATCTCTGGAAGTCCGTGCTGGCGCGAGCCGAAAAAGTCGCCGGGACCGCGCAGTTTCAAGTCCTCCTCGGAAATTTTAAAACCGTCGTTTGTCTGCTCCATGATTTTAAGGCGCGACTTTGAAATCTCGCTTTCCGAATCGGAGAAAAGCACGCAGTAGCTCTTATGCACACCGCGTCCGACACGTCCGCGAAGCTGGTGAAGCTGGCTCAGACCGAAGCGCTCAGCGTTTTCCACAACCATGAGCGAAGCGTTCGGAACATCGACTCCGACTTCGATTACCGTTGTTGAAACGAGAATTTGAATTTCACCGTCGACGAAGGACTGCATGGCAGCGTCCTTTTCGGCGGGCTTCATTTTTCCGTGGATACAGCCGACTTTGAGGTCGGGAAAGACCTCTTTTTGAAGTATGAGCGAATATTCTTTTGCGCTTTTAAGCTCCTGAGGGCGCTCCTCGTTTTCGTCAATAGCGGGGCAAACCACAAAGACCTGCCTGCCTTCCGATACCTGCTTGCGCATGAAGCTGTAAATCCTCTCGCGCATTTCCTCGGTAACGGCAAAGGTATCGACTTTCTGTCTTCCGGGCGGCAGCTCGTCGATTATCGAAACGTCGAGATCACCGTATATAATCAGTGCCAATGTACGCGGGATGGGTGTCGCGGACATGACAAGGGTGTGGGTGCTTTCACCTTTCGCGATGAGAGCCGCGCGCTGGTTAACGCCAAAGCGGTGCTGTTCGTCCGTTATAACGAGAGCAAGCCTCTCAAACTCAACGCTTTCGCCCAGAAGTGCGTGAGTGCCGACAACAAGGCTCGCTTCGCCCTCCTTTAAAGCGCAGAGGGCTTCCTTTTTTTGCTTAGCCGTCATGGAGCCTGTCAGCTTAACCACATTTATTCCCAAAGGACAAAGAAGCTCTGAAAAGGTCTGGAAATGCTGCTGTGCCAAAATTTCAGTCGGCGCCATGAAGGCACTTTGCAGCCCGCCCTCGTGAGCGCACCAGATACAGGCCGCAGCAACAACGGTCTTTCCGCTGCCGACGTCACCCTGAATAAGGCGGTTCATTGCAATTCCGCTGCTTAAGTCTCCGGCACAATCCGAGATTACCCTCTGCTGTGCGTTTGTAAGAACGAAGGGGAGCGCCGAATAAAAACGTTCAAGCCGCGGGGTGGAAACCACAATCCCGCTTCGCTTTTCATGCGAGTTCTTAAGCTTCGACAAAGCGCAGGAGAGCACAAAGAGCTCCTCGAATATCAGACGCCTGCGTGAAAGCTCCAAAGCGCCGAAATCGGCGGGGAAGTGTATGTTTTCATAAGCGTAGGATGTCTTGCACAGCTCAGCTTTCTGCGCTACGGCTTCAGGAAGAGCGTCGGGAAGCTTGTCCGCGCACTCGTCCAGTCCGCGTCTGACAGCAGAATACAGCATTTTCTGCGAAATTCCCGCCGTCAAACGGTAAATCGGAACGATACGTCCGGTAAAAGCACTCGGCGCGTCCTCAGGTTCAAAAAGTGGATTTACCATTGTGAAACGCAGCCCGTCCAAAATTACTCTTCCGAAGAAGACATAGGACTGTCCCTTTTTCAGCTGCTCACGAACGTAGTTTTGATTAAAATATGTAACATCGACGCTTCCGCTGTCATCAACAATTCTAAGTTTCACAAGCTCCATTCCGCGGCGCACACGGCTCAAAGTCGGCTCGGTGGCGACGACGGCGTGTATGCAGGCTGGCACATTAGGCTGCAAAGCCGCTATCGGAACAGTTTTGGTTCTGTCCTCATAAGTGCGGGGGAAATAGCAGATTAAGTCGCGCAGGGATTTAATGCCGAGCTTTGCCAAAGCGTTGGCCCGAGCCTGACCAATGCCCTTTAAGAATCTTATATCGCTCATAAGCTCCGCCATTTTGCGCACCCTCCTTGCCGACAGGAAGTATAATTGTGCCTATTTTCACTATATTGTCATTATAATACCACAGAAGGGTAAAATATGCAAAATATCCGCGAATGGTGTTGTCTGAATTTTGTTTCGAGAACAGGGAACTATTACGGGGAGCTATCCGTCATATCGCAAGAGAAATTCCGAGGAGAAGATAAATGAAGAAAATCTTAAGCCTGATATTATGCGCAGCTCTTGTGTTTTCACTGACCGCCTGCGGGGGCTCATCCGAAAAGAATCTTGGCGACACAATGAGCCTTGAAGAAATCTTTACCTCGATACTTGAAGGTGTGGATAATCTGCCGGAGCTTTCATACACGATACTTAACGCCGACAATTACCATTATTACCTGTTTATTGACCCGATAGAGGGTGCCGAGGCGCTTGCGGATGACGCGAACATTAACGCTGTGCCGCATTCGGCGGTTCTGCTGCGCGTTCCTGAAGGGGTGGACGCAGCTGCGACTGCCGCGGAAATTGAGACAAACGCAGACCTGAATAAATGGATTTGCGTAGGCGCGGAGAAGAAAATTGTCAAAGTTCACGGCAGAACAATTCTGCTGGTCATGTCCTATACGGAAATAGCTGATCAGATTGCCGCCAATTTCGATAAGCTCTGGGAATAGGAAGAAACACTGCCGATGGAAATGCTGCACCGATGACTTTTTAGCGGCATTTTCACAATAAAAGCTCTTGCATATATTTACCCTCGGTGGTAAAATAACAGGCACGGCAGTTAAACGCGGGTGTAGTTCAATGGCAGAACACCAGCTTCCCAAGCTGGATACGTGGGTTCGATTCCCATCACCCGCTCCAATTTGAAGAGTCTCGGAAATGTTTAAGCTTGTGCATTTGTGGGACTCTGTTTATTTTGCTTGTTGCCTTCGTCGCGGTGGCGGCGAAAAATTTGAAATATGGCACTCGCATGGCGGTTTTACTTTTGCGGGTGTTGAGACGGAGTTGTATTTCAAAATGCTGAATAATGCAATTAAAAAGATCGATTTAAATAAATACCGGCACGCGAAGTATCTGCTCTTTATTCCTCTGTATATGGCCATTTTCTGGCTTGAGGAAAAGTACATAACAGGCGGATATTTTGTTTCCTACATGCGATTGGACAGTTACATTCATTTTAATGAATGGTTTGTGATTCCCTATGTTTTGTGGTATCCCCTGATGATAGGCGCAGGTGTTTATCTTTTCCTCAAGGACGCCCCGGGCTTTAAAAACTATATGATTTTTATTGGCGTCGGGTTTTTGCTAATCGTCATATTTTATGCGATTTTTCCGAACGGGCAAAATCTGCGTCCTAGGAGCTTCCAAAACCAGAACATTTTAACCGATATAGTCAAGCTTCTATATAAGCGCGATACAAATACGAATGTTTTGCCCAGCCTGCATGTCGTTGGGACTATGGGCGCGATGTTTGCGCTCATGAAAACCAAGGCACTTCAGAAATGGTGGATACAAACTCTTAATGTGGTTTTGGCGATAAGCATTTGCATTTCGACCGTTTTCATAAAGCAGCATTCAATTCTGGACGTATTTACCGGCGTTCCTCTTGGTTTCATCTACTATTTTGCAGTCTATAAATGGCTGCCGCAAATCAAGGAAAGACTTAACAGAAGAAAAACAGTGCTGATTGGGCATTGACAATATGAATAAATAAACGCAGTCGAAAAATACTCTCGACCGCGTTTTTTGTTGTTTAAAAGCTAAAGCTTCTCTATTCTTTTGAGCATATAGTTGTGTGCGCTGTACTCAAGAGTATCGTTTAAGGGTGGCAGCTCCGCGTTCGGGTATCGGCGCTGTAAAGCTGTCCGTAAAATCAAATCTGCAAATTCGGGGTTTTTCGGCAGCATCGGCCCATGACAGTAAGCTCCGAAGACATTCTTGTACCGAGCCCCCTCGGTTCTATCCTCGCCGTTGTTGCCGAAACCTGAGATAACGGTACCGAGAGGGAGGACACCCTCGCCCAGATAGGTCTTGCCGCTGTGATTCTCGAATCCGACGACAGCCGAGCCGCCGCTATCTTCCGAACACTTAAAGGCGTAATTTCCAATCATGCGAATTTCCGAGCCGACTGTGTGAAGATTCAGCGCTCCGATAAAGTCGCACTGGGAGCCTGTGTGCGTAAGGTAATACTGACCCATCATCTGGTAGCCGCCGCAAATACAGAGAAAGACTTTTTCATCCTCAACAGCCGAAAGAATTTCCTTGTCCTTGCCGCTGTGCAAATCGGCGAGGAGAACCTCCTGCTCAAAATCCTGACCTCCGCCGATGAAAAAAATATCAAAGCGGGAAAAATCGGCGTGAGCGCCGATGGGAAGGCAGGTGATTTCACTCTCAATTCCACGCCATTCAAGGCGCTTTTTCATGCAGAGAATATTGCCAGTGTCGCCGTAAAGATTGAGCACGTCCGGGTAAAGGTGGCATATACTAAGCTTCATAAAGATTATCCCCCTATTCCCAAAAGTCTTTGCCGCCGAAAGCGGAGCTCATTTTTGCTCGGAGCTCCATCATTGACGTATAAGTCGGCATAATAATAACAGGCAGGGGCTGGACTGTCATCGCTTTTATAAGCTCGTCATAGTCACCGAAAATACTCAGCTTTTTTTCGTCAATCCCTGCGTATTTGAGGCGAAGCGCCATATCTGCGGCGCGAATCCCGGAAACGTAAATTTCGGGGATTAAATCAGACATATCGGTCAGCTTCTCGAAATTAACATCCCATATCCAGGAAACGTCCTTACCGTCCGCCGAGTTGTCGTTCAGGCAGCAGACAAAGACGGTTTTTTCAGATAAACCCGTCAGATAGTTGATTACCTGATTGCAGCCTGCGGGATTCTTGACCAAAATAATTCGAGCTAAGTGTCCGCCTAAATCAAACTGCTCCATGCGTCCGAAGCCACAGGAGAAGCTCGCTATAGCCTCGATTGCGCTTCTTCGGCTGAAACCGACAGCCTCGGAAACCGCAAGCGCACCGACGGCGTTATAAATATTGTAGCCGCCGGGGAGATTTATCGTGATAAGCTCATCATCACCGAAAACGCGGGCACGAACCTTCGTTGATGAAAGATCGGCGTTAAGAATATCCGTAACGGAAACCTCCGTTTCAGGGCGCTTATAGCCGCAGTCGGGGCAGTAAAAGCCGCCGAGATGCCCAAAGGTACGGTAAGTGTATTCATATTCGTGCTTGCACTTAATGCAGTAGGGCGCGTCCGAAACCTCGTCAATTGGGTCCTTATAAATTGGGACGTCTATTCCGTAAAAAATCAGTTTATTGGGAACTTGACCCTCGATTGAAGCGGTCAGCGAGCAGTCGGCATTTAAACAAATTGTTGCTTTAGGCGAGTTTTTTAAGCCTATCAGAATGTTTTGAAGTGTGCCCGAAACCTCGCCATAACGGTCAAGCTGGTCGCGGAATACGTTTGTCACAAGAACTACCGCGGGGTTAATGAGGCGGCAAACCTCTTTTGAGGCGGCCTCGTCGCACTCAATTATCGCGTTTTCCTTCTTAGGTTTACCTGTTAAAGTGGAATTTTCAATGAATATTGAGGTGATTCCGTTTATCAGATTTGCGCCCGAGCGGTTTGCAAAATATGAAGTATCGTTTCTCAGATAAATTTCCTCGATAATGCGCGAAGTGGTGGTTTTGCCGTTCGTTCCCGTTACTATGACGCATTTAACGTCCTTAGCAAGGAAGCCGAGCAGCTCGGGACAAATCTTCAGCGCAATTTTGCCCGGTATCGCGGTGCCGCCGCGACCGATAAGCCGAAGAAGTTTAATTGTCAGTTTGCAGGCGGCAACCGCCATAAATACTCTAATTCTCATAGTGTCCCTTATCCAAATGGTATCTTATACAGCTAAAATATCAAATATATTATCCAAATATAATATAAATTGCTAATTATTAGGCTTCTATCATTTCCTTAAATTCCTCTTCCGTGAGGATGGGTATGCCCAGACTTTGCGCCTTAGTAAGCTTTGAACCCGCTTCTTCGCCCGCAAGAACGAAGCTCGTCTTTTTTGAAACAGAGCCGGAGGCCTTGCCGCCGAAGCTCTCGATTATGCCCTCCGCTTCTTCGCGGGTAAAAGATTTGAGCGTTCCTGTAAGCACAAAGGTTTTGCCTGCAAAGCGGTTATCAAGCAAGGATTCACGGCTTTCAAAGCTGACTCCCGCATTACGGAGAAGCTCTATTTGATGTTTCGAATGAGGATCATTGAGCCATTCGGTTAGATAGGCAGCCGTAATCGGACCTATGTCGGGAATATTAGTAAGTTCCTCAACCGAAGCCGCACAAAGCTCGTCCAAAGTTTTAAAATGCATTGCGAGAACCTTTGCCGCTTTTTGCCCGACTTGTCTGATTCCAAAAGCGCAGAGAAGACGCGCCATACCGTTCGACTTGCTTTTTTCAATTGCTGCAAGCAGATTCTCGGCAGACTTCTTGCCCATACGGTCAATCGCAGCTACGCTCTGAGCCTCAAGATAATAGAGCTCGGCAGGGGAAGCAATGAGCTTTTCTTTTATAAGAGCCTCTGTCACCGATACTCCCAGACCTTCAATGTCCATCGCACCCCGTGAGGCAAAATGAGCAATGTTGCGTAAAAGCTGGGCGGGGCACTCAACGTTTGTGCAGCGAAAGGCGGCTGCGTCCTCGTCACGAACAACCTGCGAGCCGCACTCGGGACAGATACCGGGAATTTTAAAAGGAACAGTTCCGGCGGGACGCTTGTCATGCAGAACCTCGAGAATCTCTGGGATAATTTCTCCCGCCTTTTGAATTATAACATAATCTCCGATTCGGATATCTAGGCGGTCAATATTATCCTGATTATGCAAAGTGGCATTTGTAACCGTTGTTCCGGCAAGGCGCACGGGAGCGACAACAGCTTTCGGAGTAAGAACGCCGGTGCGCCCAAGCTGAACTGTAATGTCGGAAACCAGGGTTTCCTTTTTTTCGGGCGGGTATTTATAAGCGGCTGCCCAGCGGGGCGCTTTTGCCGTACTGCCAAGAAGAACTCTTTCGGAAAGGCGATTGATTTTTATTACTGCGCCGTCAATATCATAGGGGAGGGATTCGCGGTTTTCACCGAGCCATTCAACTTGCGCCCGACAGTCCTCGGCACTCTTGCAGAGTTTATATGGAACAACGGGAAAGCCCATTTCAGAAAGAGCGTCAAGTGTTTCTATATGGGTAGTGAAGACTCGCTCCTCGGCAAGCTGAACATTGAAGACAATGATGTCAAGCCTTCGGCCGGCTGCAATTTTGCTGTCCAGCTGGCGGAGCGAGCCTGCGGCGGCGTTCCGCGGATTTGCGAAAAGCTTCTCTCCGCTGATTTCACGCTCAGTGTTTAGTTCGGAGAAGGTGTCGCGCGACATATAGACCTCGCCGCGTACAATGAGGCGGGGCGGAGCGTTTTTTATCTCCTTGGGCAGGCTTCGTATAGTTTTGAGGTTTTCGGTTACATCCTCGCCTGTAATACCGTCGCCGCGGGTTGCACCGCGAAATAGTTTCCCGTCAATGTACTCAACAGCAACGGACAGTCCGTCAATTTTTGGTTCCGTCACATATTCTGGAGTACCGCCGACAGCCTCGGAACTGCGGGTTATAAAGCTGTCAAGTTCCTCAAAGGAAAAAACGTCGTTCAGGCTTTCGAGCGCAACGGCATGCCGCACGGGAGAAAATTGCGTCAGCGCCTTTCCACCGATGTGCTGTGTCGGAGAATCGGGAGCTTTCAACTCGGGGTTTTGCTCCTCAAGCTCAATCAGGCGGCGCATGAGCGCGTCATATTCAAAATCAGAAATAGTCGGCGCATCGAGGTCGTAATAGGCTTTTCCGTGCCGCTTTAATTCTTCGCTCAGCTTTTCAATTTCTGTCTTTGCGTCCATAGTAATACTCCGTTTCTACGGCTGATTCAAATTCAGGTAAGTATCAGGGACTTTGCCGACAAGGACTGTTTCCGCGATGAGAACCTCGCTTACAACCTCGGTAGACTGAACCTCCCAAGGAAGCATAACATCTATCTGGACCCTGACCTCAAGAATAATTTGGTGCTTAACCTGATTTATGCCGGCCGCTTCAAGCTCATTGCGGAAATCCGAATAGGAGCTTGTAAGCATGATAATCTTAACGGGAACATTTGGGCCTCTTCCCAGAAGCAAATTGGAACCCAGCAGGTTGCCGAGAGGAATGTCAATGTCCATCATGCCGCTGTTAGTCGCGGCGATTACCTCCTGAAGAATTTCGGAGGAAAGGGTGTTTATGCGCGCCATGTTCGCAGAGATTGCAGTTATATTCCCCGAATTGTCTTTCTGAAGAGTGACAAAGTAGTTGTAGTCATACTGCCCCTCGCTCATTTTCTCGTTTATTTTATCATTTATTGCGGCAGTTATTGTATCGGAGGCATTGGAAAGAGCCATTTGTCCGGAAATATCTTTAAGGAACCTGCCGATAAAAACAATCGCAACGGAAAAGGACAAGACAATAAATATGGTGAATAAGGCCATCTTTTTTTGAGCAGAAACTGCTCTCCTTCTCGGGGCGTGATGAAAGGTTTGCCTTCGCGGTGCGCGTCTTCTAATAAATGGCATAAGGATACCCCCTATGCCATTTATATAAACATTGTCGGGCAAATATACCGAAAATGGTTTACATAATTATTATAACTCAAGTATTTCGTTCGCTGCCAGCATAACACCGAGTTTGCCCGATTCGTAGGTAAGTCCGCCCTGCATAAAACCGAGAAACGGAGCTCGCATCGGGCCGTCGCAGCTGAGTTCAATCGAAGAGCCTTGGATAAAAGCACCGGCAGCCATAACAACCTCGTCCTCGTAGCCGGGCATTGCCCAGGGGACAGGCGTGACATAGGAATCGACAGGTGAGCCGTGCTGAATACCCGTGCAAAACTTAAGGAGTTTGTCAGCACTGCCAAATTCTATCATCTGGATAATATCATGGCGTTTTTCTATCGCTTTAGGAGATGTTCTGAAACCCAGTGACTCCATCATGGCGGCGCAGAAGGCGGCGGTTTTAAGAGCCTGCGCGACAATATGGGGAGCCATAAAAAGACCCTGATACAAAAGACGGTTATTTCCGAGAGTGCTTCCGCATTCGCCGCCGATGCCCGGAGTGGTCATACGCAGCGCCGCGCGTTCGACCAAATCCGCCCGTCCCGCTATGTAGCCGCCCGTCGGGGCAAGTCCGCCGCCGGGGTTTTTTATAAGCGAGCCCGCGATTAGGTCTGCTCCAACATCAGTCGGCTCAAGTGTTTCGACAAATTCACCGTAGCAGTTATCAACAAGAATGTTCGCGTCCGCATTGACTTCCCGGACTGCCTTGATAATTCTTTCAATGTCGTCAATTCCAAACGCGCGTCTGTTAGAGTAGCCGCGTGAACGCTGGAGCATGACCGCTTTTACTTTAGAGTCTGAAGCTGCCTTTTTTATTTCTTCAAAATTCGGTTCGCCGTCGGCCAGTAAATCAACCTGCGCATAATCGACACCGTAGAATCTGAGCGAACCGTCGCCCGTTCCCGATATGCCGATGGTGCACTGAAGAGTGTCATAAGGAGTTCCCGTTACGGAAAGGAGAGTGTCTCCCGGCTTGCAGATTGCAAACAGTGCAGTCGCGAGCGCGTGAGTGCCGTTAACGAAGCCGATACGCACAAGCGCGCTTTCCGCACCGAAAATGCGGGCGTATATTTTATCCAGAGTTTCTCGGCCCAGATCATTGTAACCATAGCCAGTGGTTCCTGCAAAGCAGGCCTCAGAAACACGGAACTCCTGAAAAGCCGACATAACTTTTAGCGTACAGCTCTCGGCAACGCTGTCAAACCCTTCGAAAACATCCCGAAGTTTTACCTCAGCCTCTAGCGAAAGAGCCCTGACCCTCGGGGAAATTTGTGTTAAGCTCATCAGTCAAAGTCCTTTTCTATTTATCGCAAAGCTCTTCAAGCAGCAGTTTTACAAAAAGTGGCATTGCTTCGAAGTCGGAGATTTTAGCGATGCAGGCGGGGGAATGAATGTTGCGTATCGGAGCGGAAATCGCAAGTGTTTCAACTCCAACTCCGCTTCTCTGAATAACAGAGGCGTCGGTTCCGCCTGCAATAAGGCTTTTGGTCTGCCACTTGATACCGTTTTTATCAGCAAGCTCGGTTGCTGTTTTATAAAGTTTGCGGCTGTAAACCGTGCCTTTATCCATAAAGGGAATGACAAGACCACCGCCGAGCGCACAAACACGCTTGCCTTCGGGTACTTCGGGCAAATCCGCAGCTGTCGTACCTTCCAGGATTATAGCAACATCTGGGCAAACGCGGGCCGAAGCTATCTTTGCCCCGCGGGTACCGATTTCTTCCTGAACAGTGAACGCAAATGTGCAGTCGCAGGGGAGCTCACTTTCAATCAGCTTTATCATAGCGGCGCAGCCGACCCTGTCGTCAATCGCCTTTGCTTTAAGATAACCTTCGCCGAATTCAAGCACGCTATCGTCAAAAACCGCGGCGTCGCCGAGGGAAACAAGCTCCTTTGCGGAAGCTTTTGTTTTCGCGCCGATGTCAATATACATATCCTCGCGTTTGGGAACTACCTTTTCCTCTTCCTTGTCCACAAGATGATAGGCCTTGATTCCGATTATACCCGGAACTCTGTCCCGCCCGATATACACCTTTTTTCCGATGATAACCCGCCTGTCGATACCGCCCAGAAAGTCGAAGCGAAGATAGCCGTCGTCCTCTATGCCCGTTATAATAAGACCTACCTCGTCCATGTGCGCGCAAATCATCAGCTTCAGGGAAGAGGGCTTCTTCCCCTTTTTCGAGATGATGAGGTTACCCATGTTGTCGGTGAATATCTCACTTGAATAGGGCATAACCCGCTCAAGAATATAATCGCGGACTTCATCCTCGCTCCCGGAAGCTCCGCCGAGATAGCATAGTGTTTTCAAAGTGTCAAGCATCTGTTAAGCCTCCCGTGCGCTTTGCGCACTTTGTGAATAAAGTCGAGAAATAAGATAAATTGTAACAAATAATATCTCAATATTATAATAAACAGCCGATTATTACTATTTCGCGCTTACGCCAAACCCTCTTCGCTGAGTTTATAAGCAAACTCGGTCAGAAGTGAAACAATGGCATCTGCGTCTGAAACGTCCATTGTTTCAACAGGGGAGTGCATATATTTCAGCGGCAGGGACACAACAGCAGTAGAAACTCCCTCACGGCAAACCTGAATTACCCAGCCGTCTGTGCCGGAGCTGCCGCTCATGATTTCGAGCTGATAAGGGATATTCTTTTCTTCCGCCAAAGCAATAAGGGCGTTTGTAATGCCGCGATTC
The DNA here is from genome assembly GCA_964459785.1 of uncultured Oscillospiraceae bacterium. Lineage (GTDB taxonomy): Bacteria > Bacillota > Clostridia > Oscillospirales > Oscillospiraceae > UBA2658. Next base: position 93,737 of record CAYWNW010000005.1, read on the forward strand.
ATATTCGGACCGACGCCGATTGCAGCGCCGCCTCGCATATCCAAGGTTTCGCCTTTTTTGGAATCCGGTGTTGCGGCATGGGTTACGTCAATGACGACGGCGTAGTCGGGGTTTATTCCGTAGGTTCCGCAGATCGCTCCGCGTGAACCGATCTCCTCCTGGGTACTGATAAGGCAATAAATATCGACATTAAGCTCCTTTTCGGAGAGAGCCTCCATGGTTTTAATTACAATCGAAACGCAGGCGCGGTCGTCCAGAGCCTTTCCGCAGATAATTTTCTCGCAAAGCTCGTCCACACCTCCCGCAAAAACGGCGGATGTACCGAGAGGGACACGCTTTTTCGCTTCCTCATCGCTCATTCCGATGTCAATGAAAAGCTTATTCTGGTCAATTGCCTTATCCATCTCTTCTGCCGAAAGCGTGTGGGGCGGCATGGTGTCAATAACGCCGAAAACAGGAGGATTTGTCAGAACCTTAATCTCCCTTGCGGGCAGCATGCGCGGGTCAATGCCGCCGAGGTTTGAAAAGCGCAGAAAGCCCTTTTCAAATCCGGTGACAATCATTCCGATTTCGTCCATGTGCGCGTTGAACATGAGCTTTTTCGCCTTGTCCTTACCGCACTTTTTCACAGCGATGAGGTTGCCCATAGCGTCGGTTTTGATTTCATCGACAAAGGGCTTAAGAAGCTCCTCAATTCGTGAAAAGGCGCGCTCCTCAAAGCCGGAGGGAGCCGAAAGACCGCACAGGTCGATTATGGTTTCCTTAAGAAGCATGAAATTACTCCAATCCGAGAACTATACTGCGGAAGGTGTTTCCGCGCTCGACGAAATTTTTGAATTTATCGAAGGAGGAGCAGGCGGGGGAGAGAATGACAACGTCGCCTTCAACCGCGCTTTCCGCCGCCGAAATAACGGCGTCGCGGAAGTCGTCAATGACGTAAATGGGCAGGGTTAAACGGTTGTAGCCCGGGGTTGCCAAAACAGTGTCGCGGATTCTCTCAGCAGTTTCACCCGTGAGGTAAAGAGCCTTGACGCGGGCGACAATCTCCGTGCCCAAATCATCGAAGGGGATGTGCTTGTCATGTCCTCCCGCGATGAGTATGGGTTTAACCTTGGTAAAACAGCGCAGTCCCGCGATAGTGCGCGTCGGACTGGAGGCGATGGAATCATTATAGAATTTAACTCCGTTTCTCTCGCGAACAAGCTCGATTCGGTGGGGAACGCCGGGGAAAGTCCTTGCAACCTTGCGGAAAGCACTGTCCGTAATGAAGCCCTCGGTTGCGGCGTAAGCGGTCATGTAGTTGTCAATATTGTGAAGCCCGGGAATGAGAATTCCCGCGGAGGGCATAATTTCCCGTACCTCATAATTCTTTGCGCAGTAAATCAGCTCGTCAACATTGAAGCAGCCGCTCTGTACCGAGTGCTCGTGGCTGAAATAGCGGATATCCGCCTTTGCCTGCGCTGCGAATTCGGGTGTGTAGGGGTCGTTCGCGTTAAGCACAAGGCGGTCGTTTTCGTCCTGACTTAGGAAAATGCTGCGCTTGGCATTGACGTAATCCTCCAAGTCAGGGTGAACATCCAGATGATTCGGAGAAATATTCGTGATAACCGCAACATTAGGTTTGCATTTCATGCTGTGGAGTTGGAAGGAGCTTAGCTCCAGCACCGCGAAATCTGAGGGCTTCATCTCAGGTACTCTGTTAAGCAGAGGCGCGCCGATATTGCCGCCCAGAAAAACAGTATGCCCCGATTCGCGCAGGAGCGTGGCAATGAGAGTTGAGGTTGTGGTTTTGCCGTCGCTGCCCGTAATCGCAATAGTATGGCAGGGGCAAACTGCAAAAAAGGCTTCCATTTCGGAGGTGAGGACGCTGCCGCCCTTGACGGCGTTTTGAAGCTGAGGGGTAAAGGGGTGAAGTCCCGGAGTGCGGAAAATCACATCCTCATGAAGATTTTCAAGATAGTCTTCTCCAAGGCGAAGCTTGGCGCCGCGTTCCCTGAGAGAGGCAGCCTCCTCAAATTTGGCTTCCTCGCGCTTGTCGCAAACCGTTACGTCCAGAGAACGGGCTAATAAAAGATCTGTAAGAGGTGCGTTGCTCACACCGTATCCGACTACGGCTATGCTCTTGCCCTCGAGTGATTTTAAGTAGCTGTCTAAAGTCATGGATTCCCCACCTTTCAGATTATATATTATACCGCCATTGTCAAAGGATGACAACACATTTTATGTATATCGGCTATAGCCGTGATTTTTTGAAGAAAAAACACAATACTTTGTTTTTTCTTGCAAGCGCTTGTCCCATACTGTATAATAAACAAAAAGCATAAATTAACCAAAATGAGTTGGGTTAATTATCTGAATATCAGTCTGCCGCGGGTCAAACGGTAAAAAGTAAAGTCCGCCGGGGACGGTAAGCCGGAGCTTGCCGCCCCCGTATATTAAAGCCGACCCCGCGGGGGTCCGACTATAAAATCTTATGCCGAAAGGGGCGCTTCTGTTACCGCTCCGACAGCATACGGGAGATGTACAAAATGACAAAAATTGCGCCTTCCATACTTTCCGCCGACTTTACAGCTCTTATTAACGACATTAACGATGTAAAAAGCGCCGGAGCCGATTATTTGCATGTTGACGTTATGGACGGAATTTTCGTTCCGAATATAAGTATCGGGATTCCCGTTGTCAAATCTCTGCGAAAGGCGACGGATATGTTTCTTGACGTACATCTTATGATAGACAGACCTCACCGCTATGTCCGCGCCTTTTGCGAAGCGGGAGCGGATCTCGTCACTTTCCACCTCGAGGCCGATCAGCCGCAGGATATTTTTGAGGCGCTTGCGGAAGTTAAAAAATGCGGTAAAAAAGTCGGGCTGAGCGTGAAACCCAAAACCCCCGCAGTGACCCTTCTTCCTTACATTTCAATGCTTGACCTTATTCTGGTCATGACTGTTGAGCCGGGTTTCGGCGGACAGTCCTTTATGCACGACCAGCTTCCTAAAATAAAGGAAATCCGCAGAATGATAGACGGTCTTAATCCCGCCTGCGAGCTTGAGGTGGACGGCGGTATCGACCCCAATACCTCAAGGCTTGTCAAGGACGCGGGCGCAAATGTCCTTGTCGCAGGCAGCGCAATTTTCGGGAAGGACGACAGAAAAGCTGTAATTGAGGCTATTCGCGGCGCGTAAACAAAAACACTCTTTCGACATATTTTATATCACAAGGAGCCCTGAAAAATGTCATTTTTCCCGCCCTCACTGGAGAATCTCATAGATAAATTCGCGTCGCTGCCCGGAATCGGCAAGAAAAGCGCCCAGCGTTTGGCTTTTTATGTTCTCTCGCTTCCCGAGAGTGAGGCGCAGAGCTTTGCTTCCGCAATACTGGAGGCGAAAAGCAGTGTTCATTGCTGTCCTGTCTGCCAGAATCTTACTGACGGCGAGATATGTTCCGTCTGCGATGATTCACGCCGCGATAAGAGCATAATCTGCGTGGTTGCGGAGCCGAGGGATGTGCTTTCCTTCGAGCGCAGCCGCGAGTTTAAGGGCGTTTACCATGTTTTACACGGCGTAATGTCGCCGATGAACCACATCGGCCCCGATGACCTTAAAATTTCGGAGCTTATAAACCGTGTCGCTCAGGGCGAGGTTCGCGAGGTCATTATGGCCACAAACCCCGATACCGAGGGTGACACAACGGCTATGTACATTTCACGACTGATAAAACCCTTTGAGGTTAAAGTTTCACGCCTTGCTTACGGCATTCCCGTCGGCTCAAATTTGGAATACGCCGATGAAGCAACCTTAACTCGCGCTCTTGAGGGTCGCCGTGAGATGTAGAACCGCAAATTAAATCTTGCAACATTCACAAAATCATGCTATAATAATTAGACAAAGCCCACAATTGAGGCTGCGCAGCTCCAAAGAGGGCGCATAAATTAGGATATTTGTACGAAAGTACTTATTATACGGTTACAATTTTACAGGCTTACCAAGGGACGGAGTAGATTATATTCGCGGAGCAGGGCGGATATAATTGTTACGGGCGTTCGTCTTTTTCGCGCGCCATTCTGTTTTGTAATCTACATATCAACCGGCTATATTTATAAATTTAAAGGAGAATTTTTCATACTATGGCATCAAAACTTAAAGTAATCCCTCTCGGGGGCTTAAACGAAATCGGCAAGAATCTAACCGTTTACGAATACGGTGAGGATATTATCGTTGTCGACTGCGGACTGGGCTTTCCCGATGAGGAAATGTACGGAGTTGACATTGTTATACCCGATTTCAGCTACCTTGTGCAGAACAAAAATCGAATCAGAGCAATTATACTCACGCACGGGCATGAGGACCACATCGGCGGACTGCCATTCTTAATGCGTGAAATAAACGCCCCGCTCTATACAACGCGCTTAACGGCGGGACTTATTAAAATCAAGCTCGAGGAGCACGGACTTGTTGAAAAGACGGAGATAATAACACTTGAGGCAGGACAGCATTTTAAGGCGGGCTGCTTTGGAATCGAGCTTATCCACATCAACCACAGCATAGCGGATTCCGTTTCACTTGCGATAAAAACTCCGATCGGCACAGTTATTCACACCGGCGACTTCAAGATTGACGTTACGCCGATTGAGGGCGGCATGATTGACCTGACCCGCTTCGGAGAACTCGGCAAGGAGGGTGTTCTGCTGCTTTGCTCGGACTCAACGAATGTCGAGAAGCCCGGATACTCCGAATCGGAGAGCAAGGTCGGCCCGCACTTCGAAAGACTTATTAAGGGCTGCGACAAACGCATCATCGTCACAACCTTTGCCTCCAATGTTCACAGGCTTCAGCAGATAATTAACTGCGCGGCGAAAAACAACCGCAAGGTTGCAATTACGGGGCGGAGCATGGAAAACATTATGAAGGTTTCCATGGAGCTGGGCTATATGGACGTGCCTAAGGACACGCTCATCGATATTAACCAAATTAGTTCAATTCCAAAAAACAAGCTGGTAATCATCACGACGGGAAGCCAGGGCGAGAATATGTCCGCGCTTTACCGCATGGCGTTCTCGGGACACCGTCAGGTGGAAATTGACGCGGGCGACAGAGTGATTATATCAGCCTCGGCTATTCCCGGAAACGAAACCACAATCAGCCGCGTTATAAACGAGCTATTTATGAAGGGCGCTGAGGTCATCTACGACAGGCTTGAGGAACTTCACGTTTCAGGCCACGCCTGCAGAGAAGAACTGAAGATGATGATTGCTCTCACGAAGCCGAGATTTTTCATGCCGCTTCACGGTGAACAGCGCCACCTGCGCACCCATGCGGAGCTTGCCAAGTGTATGGGCATAGCTTCGAAGGACATCGCTGTCGGAGATATAGGCAGAATAGTCGAGCTTACGCGAAAAGAGATTAAACTCGGCGGCACAGTTGCTTCGGGGAAAGTTCTTGTTGACGGAACCGGTGTCGGGGATGTGGGCAGCGTTGTTTTGCGCGACAGGCGTCATCTTGCGCAGGACGGTATGGTGGTTGTCGTTATGACCCTCTCCGCCGAGGACGCAAGCCTTATTTCGGGACCCGACATTGTGACGCGCGGCTTCGTCTATGTTAAGGAATCCGACTCGCTTATGGAGGAACTGCGCAGAGTGACAATGGAGACACTCGACTCCTGCGAAAATCAGCGCATTACCGACTGGGCAACGATAAAGGCAAAAGTCAAGGCAAATCTCTCCGGCTATCTTTATAAGCAGACAAAGCGGAGTCCCATGATATTGCCCGTTATAATGGAAGTATAATCAGAGGCCAATAGCGCCACCGCATAGCAAAGAGCACTATTTGCTTTGTTTGTTGCTGTTAAGATAAGCAAGCGGCATTAAACATATATGGTAACGGCGCATGCCGTTTATATTAAAAAGCTTTTTGCTTACTTCGTCAGAGCCGCCCGGCTGTATCTTATAGCGACGGGCGGCTCTTTCTCGTCTGCGGGGGCGCTCTTTCGCTCTGACATTTCACTACTTGCGGAAACAGCGTTTTTTTGGTAAACTGTCAGAAAATTAAAGTTCGAGGTCCAATTATGAATATCCCCGTATTTGACGCGCACTGCGACACAATAATGGAAGCCCAAATTAGAAATTGCGGTCTTCGTGAGAACAAGCTCCACGTTGATTTGAAGCGCGGAATGAATTTTTCGCCTTACGCGCAGGTCTTTGCGGTCTTCACAAGACCGGGCGGCTTTACTGCCGATATGGATTATTCAAAAGACCATCCTGCCGAGATTTTATCAAAAATCGGCGGTGAGCTTCTCACAGCCTTGCTCTGCGAATTTGAAAAAAATTCGGATATCTTGTCCCTGTGCAAAAGCGCGGCGGATATCGGAACGGCGGCGGATAAGGGAAAGATTGCCGCCCTCGTCGCCATTGAGGGCGCGGAGCTAATCGGCTGCGACATCCTTGAGCTGGAGCGCGCCTATAATAAAGGCGTGAGGCTAATTAACCTTTGCTGGAACTATGACAATGCTCTGTGCGGCGCGGCAAACGGCCCCACAAAAAGCGGCCTTACAAAGCGCGGAGCGGAATATGTGAAGAAAATGCAGGAGTTGGGCATCGTTGTTGACCTTTCCCACGCTTCGGAGCATACCTTCTGGGATGTTGCCGAGGTTACCCGCAGACCGATTATTGCAGGACACTCGAATTCAAAGACCGTCTGCAACAGTCCGCGCAACTTGACCGACGAACAGTTTAAGGAGCTTATTCGGCTCCACGGCGTCGCGGGACTTAATCTCTGTCAGGACTTTCTAAACGACAGCGGAAAAGCCGATATTGACGATATAATCGCCCATGCCGAGCATTTTCTTGCCATGGGCGGCGAAAAAGCCGTTTGCCTCGGAGGTGATCTTGACGGAATCGATAAACCGCCGAAGGGCATAACGGGAATTGAAAGCTACGGCGAGATTTATGAGGCAATGCTCAGACGCAACTACTCGGAGTCACTCGTGCGCGATATATTCTACAACAATCTCTTTGACGTTTTGGAGGCGGCGCTGTGAATATTCAGATATTCGGAAAATCAAAGTGTTTTGACACAAAGAAGGCGGAGCGCTACTTTAAGGAACGCAGGGTTAAATTTCAAAGCATTGATTTACCTCGTTTCGGAATGAGTCCGCGCGAACTCGAAAGCGTTATTAGCTGTGTCGGTCTTGAGGCCCTGATAGACGAAAAAGCGAGGGACGCAGAAATTCTGCGTTACCTCGCCTATGACGCGGATAAAATTCAGAAGCTTTTTGAAAACCCCTCGCTGATTAAAACTCCGATAGTAAGGAACGGAAAAAAAGCGACTGTCGGTTACTGCCCCGAAATCTGGAAGGATTGGGAGTAAGGCGCTTTACAGCTACTGTGGCGAGGCCTGCGGCAGTCTTCGCTTTGCGCGAAGATTGTGCACCAAAAGAAGACCGAAGTCGCGAACCAGCTCGCCGATGAATTTTTTCATCAGCGGATCGGTTTCTCTGATAGCGGTGAATATCGCGGAGAAGTTCTTTTTCCACTCGGAGCTTATTTCGGAAAAGGTTTTTGCGTCGCCTGCGTCAAGCACCCCGAACAGCAGGTCGACGAATTTTTCGCGGTCTTCAGGGGAAAGCGAGCCAATCCAGTCCATTATGGCTCGGTTTACGTACTTGGCGCCGTCTGAAACCTCCTCGGTCGTGGCAAAGCCGCTGTTTGTTATTTTCCACGAAAACGGGTCGTGCTGCATGATCCCCACTCGGCTCGATTCAACCACGGTGTACCTTTTGTGACCCTCGAGCAGCATTCCGATAAGAGAAGACTGTGAGATTGTTTTACGAATTCGTGCTTCAATCCTTTTATAGCCTTCGGAGTCGAGTACGCCCTCCTTGAAGCCCGGGCCGTCATGGTCATAGATGATTTCAATTCTGTTCTGAACCGCTTCCGGCGCTGTGAATGCTGAATATACGGCGAGATTTCCGCCTTTAGAGTGCCCGCCGAGTATCAGTCTGCCGGGAAGAAGCGCCGAAATCTCAAGCAGATACCAAAGCGCCCGCTCCTGTGAGGGTACGGGATAGACGAACGCCATGTTAAAATCTTCTTTCCAGCCGATAATAGTATCATCAGTCCCGCGATAAGCTATATAAACGCTTTTGTCGGGCAGAATAAAGGTGACCGCGGAAAACTGCTTTTCCTTAACGGCGTCGTATTCGTTTATATAGCAAGTCATCCTAAGGTCACGAAAACGGGGGCTCGCGGCAAGAGCCAAGAGTAGAGCACGGTTATTTTTCGGGTCGCGTGTTTCAATGAACATTGAAGTAAAACGCTCTGCTTTAAGGCAGTCGCCAATTGTGACATATTCAAGGTGTTCTGATATACCGGGAACAAGCCCGTCAAAGCCTATGTAGGCAAACTGTGACAAAACGAGGCTGTCCACAGGGCTGAAGGGATGGGCATCAAAGCCGCGAAATTCGGTTTCAGCGTATTCGATTATATTTTTCATGAATGTTCACCCCCAGGAAGTTATACCAAGATTGTAATCCGTTTTCCATGATATTGCAAGCAGACAGTCTGAATCGAGACTGCAATTTGGCATTGACGAATACCGATTATAAAGGTAAAATAATCAAGGACATATAAAGTCGGTTAAGCGACAAAATAACACAGGGAGGCTCCGAAATGAAACTACTTGTTGCGGTTACAAACAAAACGGACGCGCCCGTTGTAGCAAGCGCGCTGTCGATGTCGGGCTTTCATTCCACGGTTACGGACAGCTACGGAGGCTTTCTTAAAAAGGAAAACGCCGTCATTTTATCCGCAATCGATGATACCAAGGTGAACGCCGCTTTGAAAATTATTTCCGCCCATACGTCGGAAACTATAGAAAAAATTCCGTCAGATGCCCTTTTGGGGAGCTTTAAGCTGCCGTCGCAAATTAAAATCGGACGGGCGGTTGCTTTTGTGTTGGAAGTTGACCAGTTTATTAAGCTATGATGAACGAGCTGCAGGGTCAGAATAATTCGCACGCCTTTATTATAGCTTCTCCCGATGTCGGACTGAGGGAGAAAAAGGCGCTTGAGCTTGCATGCCGCTTTATCTGCGAGGAGCAGGGTAAGGCACCCTGTTTTCACTGCCGCAGCTGCAGAAATGTGCTTGCGGGCTATCACCCCGACCTTATCGAAATTTCCCGAAAAAGCGACGATAAGGGAAAGCTTAAGCGTGAAATTCAGGTCGATCAGATTCGCTTTATGGCGGCGGATGCTTATATTCGCCCCACACAGTCAGAGAAAAAGGTCTACCTGATTAAAGACGCGGGCTTCATGAACATACCTGCACAGAACGCCGCTTTAAAAATTCTGGAGGAACCGCCCGCTTATGCGGTTTTCATACTCTGTGCCGACAGCGCGGAGACTCTGCTTCCTACGGTTCGCTCGCGCTGTACCCTTATTCGTGTTTCGGGAGAAAAGGCGGGGGCGGTTAGCGAGCTTGCGGAGGAGTACATTTTAATTGCCGCAAAGAAAGACCCCGCAAAGCTCTGTGCTTTTTTTGGAGCGCACGAGGCTCTTGATACCGAGAAGACCGCCGCATTTGTTTCCGCTGTAAGGTTTTGCCTCAGCGGGTTTTTAAGTCTGAAAAAGAACTATAACGGTTTAACACGCGAGGATGCGTTTCGTCTTCTGTCCCTATGTGACAGGGCGGAGGAGTATCTGCGCCTTAACGTCGGCGCAAAGCATATTATGGGCATGCTTTGCGTGCTGACAGTTTGAAATGAGGAAATATTTTGGTAAAAGTAGTCAATGTAAAATTTAACAGCCACGGCAAGGCTTACTATTTTGATCCGCTTGAGCTTGAAGTCCATACGGGCGACAAGCTTATTGTTGAAACATCAAAGGGTCTTGACATCGGAGAGTGTGCCTTCGGAGAGCACTATGTTTTAGAAGACAGCATTGTTCCGCCGCTGCGTCCGGTAATAAGAATAGCCACGCAGGAAGATCTCCGTGTGGCACAGCAGAATAAAGAGCGCGAAAAAGAGGCCTTTGCGATTTGCAAGGAGAAAATTATTGCGCATGGGCTTGATATGAAGCTAGTTGATGTTGAGTGCGGCTTCGAGGGCAACAAAATCCTCTTTTTCTTCACGGCAGACGGCAGAGTGGATTTCCGCGACCTCGTTAAGGACCTGGCGGCCGTATTCAGAACCCGCATAGAGCTTCGTCAAATCGGTGTCCGCGACGAAACGAAAATGCTGGGCGGTCTGGGAATTTGCGGCAGACCCTATTGCTGCAGCCAGTTTTTGGACGATTTCCAGCCGGTATCAACTAAAATGGCAAAAACACAGTCCATGTCGCTTAACCCCACAAAGATTTCGGGAAGCTGCGGCAGGCTCATGTGCTGCTTGAGGTATGAGCAGGACGCCTACGAGGATTTGATAAAGACCATACCGAAGGTCGGCGCTTTTGTTCAGACTCCTTCCGGCTATGGCAACGTAATTTCGACAAACGTGCTTCGCCAGAAGGTTAAGGTGCGTATAGACGAAAGCAATGAGCAGGAATTCAAAGTACTCGATTCGGATCAGGTCGCAACCGTTCCTGGCGGAAGACCAAAGCCGGGGGAACCTCTTCCTCAGGTTTTGCAAACCGTTGCTAAAGCCGAGGAGGCGCCTGAGCCCTCTGCGGATCCTTGGACCGCGCCCTCGCTTTTTGCGGAGGAAGCACAGGGACTGACGCAAAACAGCGGTTGGGGAGAGGAAAAAGCTCCCGTTCAGGGGACACAGGTAAAAACCGAAAACCGCAGACCCGAGCAAAATAGACAAAGTCCCGCGAAAAACAGCGGAAAACACTATCAGCAGCACGGTGCGAAGCAGCCCGTTAAGCAGCAAAACGGCGCTCAGGTGCCGCAGGCTAAAAATCAGCCGAAGCAAGCAGGAGAGCAGGCGCCTTCACAGGGCGAGAAGCCGAAGAACCAAAACCGCAACAAAAAACGCCACTATAACAGACCGAAACCTAAAAACGACGGTCAGAATAAGCAGGCTCAGTGATAAAGCAAGCCCCCGCGAATTCCTAAAAGGTGTTCGCGGGGGCTTGTTATTGTTTTATACGCAGCGTGTGACTGAGCCTATTCCGCCGAAATCATGTAGTAATAAACGGGTTGACCACCGTTTATAATGCTCATTTCCGCTGAGGGGTGCTCGTTTGACAGAAGCGCGCCGACTGCCTCGGCATCCTCTGCGCTGACGTCCTCGCCATAATAGACTGTCAGGAATTCAGGGGCAAGGTCCTTAAGCTTTTCGGAGAGCTTTAAAATTAAATCGTCAATGCTCTCACTGCTGCCCAGAAGCGCTCCGTCCAAAAGTCCCAGATATTCACCGGATTTGATTTCATAACCGTCAAAATCCGAATCTCTGGCGGCGTAGGTAATAAGAGCCGTGTGTACATTTTTCATCGCCTCACGGGCGGCGTCGGCTATTTCTTCCTCACTTTGAGTAAAGGTATCCATTGCGAGCATGGCGGATACGCCCTGCGGAATGGTGGTTGTCGGAATTATCACTACGCGCTTTTCCGTGAGAGGGACGCATTGTTCGGCTGCCATAATAATATTCTTGTTGTTTGGGAAAACAAAAACCACTGCAGCGGGAGTAGCCTCAATTGCATTTAAAATATCCTCGGTTGAAGGATTCATGGTCTGGCCGCCGGTGACGATTCTATCCGCACCGAGCTCCGTGAAGAGACTTGCCATCCCTTCTCCCGCACAGACTACCACCGAGCCGAATTCCTTTTCGGGCTGCGAAAGCTCGGGCTCCGCGCCCGCGGAAGCAACAAGCTCATCGTGCTGAAAACGCATATTCTCAATTTTGGCAAGCTCAAGTGTTCCGTATTTCTGAGATTCGGTCAGAGCGTCACCCGGAATGTTCGTGTGGACATGAACCTTAAATATTTCATCACTTTCTGAAATGACAAGACTGTCACCGATACTGTCAAGATAAGCGCGAAGCTTATCCAGAGGCTTGTCGCTGTCCGTTTTGCGAATGATATAAACCGTGTCAAACGCGAAGGTTATATCACCGGTGTCAAAATCAGCAAAGTCTGCCTGTTCATTTATCTCAGAAGCGCTTAAATCGTATGAATCGGGGGTTACCTCGCCACGAAGGCTTGCAAGCATGGCCTCCAGTATCACAACATAACCCTTGCCTCCGGCATCCACGACTCCCGCCTTTTTCAGAACGGGATTCTGATTGACCGTCTGAGTCAGAGCCTCTTTGGCTGATTCGAGCGCGCAGGACAAAAGAAGCTCAATATCAGTACCTGTTTCGGCAAAATCCGCGGCGGCGGCGGCAGAAACGCGCGATACCGTTAAAATTGTTCCCTCAGCGGGCTTCATTACCGCATTGTAGGCGGCTTCAACGCCCTCGTTTAAAGCGAGCGCGAAATCGTATGCGTCACAGGTTTCCTTGCCCTTCAAAACCTTGGCAAGACCGCGGAACAGAAGGGAAAGGATAACGCCCGAATTTCCGCGTGCGCCGCGAAGCAGCGCGTCGGCCGCACATTTGGCGACGTCGCCGACACCGCTCGGCCTTTTGCGAATCAGTTCGGCGGCTCCTGCCCCCATTGTCATACTCATATTTGTACCCGTATCTCCATCGGGAACGGGAAAAACGTTTAGTTCGTTAATAGGCTGCTTGTTGACTTCCAAAGCAGCGGCAGCGCAAAGCAACATATCTGTAAATAATGCACTGTCAATCGTTTCTCTCAAAACTTAAACACCTCCGGGAAAGAAAATGACGGGGCTGTGCCCGAATGCCGTAAAAATCGGGTTTTTCAGCTAATCTGCATTGAGTCAACAAAAACATCGACGTTTTTGACAGGGACTCCGGTTGCCTTGGAGACCTTGTAGCTGACTTCATTCATAATGCTTCCCGCAAGAACTTTAATATTGACACCGTGATCAACCACGATGTGCAGGGAAATAGAAACGCTGCCGTCATCATTAAAGCTGACTCCGACACCCTTAGACATCGACTCTCTTCGGAGCAGATGAACAAGTCCGTCGGTTTTTGAGCGTGCGCCCATACCTTTAACACCAAAGCAATTTGTTGCGGCATCACCTGCGATGTTCATGAATACATCGCTGGTAATACTAATCATGCCAAGTTCGTTTTCGATTTTCACCATGATGTCGGCCCCTTTCTTTTAACGTAATACCCCTGCCATCACACAGAGGAAGAAATCGGCTTAAATTACAATTTACTGATTTGCTAGATTTTGATTATAACCCGAAAGAAGTAAAAGCACAAGGAAAAAATTCAATACCGCAGTTTGAACGCTTAGGGAGAATTTCTGACCTTTGTCGGAATATACTACACTTAAAGGAATTTTGGGTTAATTGCAGGTCTGATAAAAAGGAGATATAAACATGACAAGAAAACTAAAAACGATGGATGGAAACAACGCGGCCGCTTATGTTTCTTATGCGTTTTCTGAGGTTGCCGCGATATATCCGATTACGCCCTCCTCCACTATGGCGGAATATGCCGACAAATGGGCGGCAGTCGGGCAGAAAAATATATTCGGACAGCCCGTGAATGTGGTTGAAATGCAGTCCGAGGGCGGAGCTGCGGGTGCGGTGCACGGGAGCCTCATGGCGGGAGCGCTGACAACAACCTATACGGCTTCGCAGGGGCTGCTGCTTATGATACCTGACATGTACAAAATGGCGGGCGAAATGCTCCCGTGTGTTATACACGTTTCAGCACGGACAATCGCCACGCACGCCCTTTCCATTTTTGGCGACCACTCCGATATTTATGCCTGCCGCCAGACGGGATATGCCATGCTTTGCTCAAACAGTCCTCAGGAGGCAATGGATTTAGGCGCGGTTGCCCACCTTGCCGCGATACGCGGAAGTATACCTTTTATACATTTCTTTGACGGCTTCCGTACATCTCACGAGATGCAGAAGATTGAAGTCTGGGATTACGAGGAGCTTTCGGAAATGACCGATTTTGACGCGATTGCCACATTCCGCGCCCGTGCAAGCAGCCCGGCGAAACCCACAACCCGCGGTACGGCGCAGAACGGAGATATTTTTTTCCAGGTCCGTGAGGCGGCAAACCAAAAATACGAGGCGATTTCGGGCATTGCAGTTGATTATATGAACGAAGTCAACTCCCGTATCGGCACAAACTACAAGCCCTTCAATTATTACGGCGCTCCCGACGCGGCTCATGTTATCATTGCCATGGGCAGTGTCTGCGAGGCCGCGGAGGAGGCTGTCGATTACCTTAATGCGAAGGGACAAAAGGTAGGACTGATTAAGGTGCACCTTTATCGTCCCTTCTGTTCGGATTACCTTGTTGAAGCGATTCCCGAAACTGTTAAAACCATCGGCGTGCTTGACCGCACAAAGGAACCGGGCGCCCCGGGAGAGCCTTTGTACCTTGACGTTGTGAGCTCCCTTGCCAGAACGAAATTTCATAACATACCCGTTTACGGAGGGCGGTACGGTCTTTCCTCCAAGGATGTCGGACCGGGCGCGATCATCTCCGCCTTCCGCAATATTCAGGCAGAAACGCCTAAAAACAGCTTTACAATCGGCATTGTTGACGATGTAACTTGGCGTTCGATACCGATTACCGAAGACCCCGATACAACGCCTGCGGACATTATTTCCTGCAAGTTTTGGGGACTGGGCTCCGACGGTACAGTCGGCGCAAATAAAAACAGCGTAAAAATCATAGGTGACCACACTGATTTGAATGTTCAGGCCTATTTTCAGTACGACTCGAAAAAGTCCGGCGGACTAACCATCAGCCACCTCCGTTTCGGAAAAAGCGCTATTAAATCCACTTACTATGTTTCAAAGGCAAACTTTGTCGCCTGCCATAACCCGTCCTACCTTGACAGATATGACATGGCGAGGGATGTCAAACCCGGCGGCACGTTTCTGATTAACTGCGCCTATGGTACAAGCGAGCTTTCAATGCACCTGAACGCCGCTTCGAAGAAATATATTTTTGATAACAAGGTTCGTATCTTTACGATTGACGCTATCAAGATAGCCCGCGAAATCGGCCTCGGCAATAAAACAAACGCGATATTACAGGCAGCGTTCTTTAAGCTCGCAAAAATACTGCCGGAAGAGGAAGCCGTCAAATATATGAAGGAGGCAATTCGCATAAGCTACGGGCGCAAGGGCGAGCAAATTGTCAATATGAACCTGCGCGCCGTCGACGCGGGCATTGAGATGCTGCGGGAGCTTGCGGTTCCCGACGAGTGGGCAAACCCAGAAGCCGACGAAGCAAAGCCCGCCCCTCAGGGAGGCTTTGAGCACGCGCTTGATTTCGTGAACAATATACTTGTGCCTGTTAACGAGCTGCGCGGCGACGCTTTGCCTGTTTCCGCATTTATGGGTATTGCCGACGGCACAGTTCCCTGCGGAACCTCAGCGTTTGAAAAACGCTGTATAGCTTTTGAAGTTCCGAAGTGGATTTCGGAAAACTGTATTCAATGCAACCAATGTTCCTTTGTTTGTCCGCACGCTGTTATTCGCCCCTTTGTGTTCTCGGCCGATGAACTTGAAAATGCTCCCGACGGCATGGTGACAGTTCAGATGAAGGGCAAGGGCTGTGAGGACTTTAAGTACGCGATTATCCCAAGCGTAATGGACTGCACCGGCTGCGGAAGCTGCGCAAATGTCTGTCCAGCTAAGGACAAGGCGATTAAAATGATTCCGCTTGCGGAAAGAGCAGCTGAGCAGCCGCTTTTCGATTACGCTTATAAAAACGCATCACAAAAGGAACTGCCTTATGCTGAGAGTACAGTTAAAGGCAGTCAGTTCAAAACTCCGATGCTTGAGTTCTCGGGCGCCTGCGCGGGCTGTGGAGAGGCTCCCTACGCAAAGCTCGCAACCCAGCTTTTTGGCGAGAGAATGTATATCGCGAACGCCACGGGCTGTACCTCAATTTGGGGCGGCTCGGAGCCGAGCTTCCCCTATACAAGGAACAAGGAGGGACGGGGTCCCGCCTGGGCAAATTCCCTTTTTGAGGATAACGCAGAGTTCGGGTTTGGTATGCTGCAGGCAGTGAAGCAACGGAGAAAAGCGCTGACCACGGCGATAGAAAACCTTGCGGCGGAGGATGATTTTAAAGAAGCCGCCTCAAAATGGCTCTCAGTAAAAGAGGTGCCGCAGGCGAGTAAGGAAGCGGGAGATAAACTGCTCGCACTGTGCCGTCAAAACACAGCTAATAAAAATTGCGCAATCGTCATTGAACACAGCGAGCTTCTCATGAAGCCGAGCTTCTGGGTCTTCGGCGGTGACGGTTGGGCTTACGACATTGGCTACGGCGGACTTGACCATGTTCTGGCGGCAGGCGAGAACATCAATGTTCTTGTCTTTGATACCGAGATGTACTCGAATACGGGTGGGCAGGCCTCCAAGTCAACGCCCACAGGCTCCGTTGCCCAGTTCGCTGCGGCCGGTAAATCCGTCAGAAAAAAGGATTTGGCTCAAATCGCCATGACTTACGGATATATATATGTTGCTCAGGTCTGCATGGGCGCAAACTATCAGCAGACGCTGAATGCTCTTATTGAGGCGGAAAGCTATGACGGCCCGTCGCTCATAATCGCCTATTCTCCCTGCATTAACCACGGCAGCAAAAACGGAATGGGAAGGTCAATTGCTACGGAAAAACAGGCGGCTGAGGCAGGCTACTGGAATATGTTCCGCTTTGACCCGCGCCTTCCACAGCCCCTCACAATCGACAGCACAGCCGCATCGGCAAGCTTCATCGACTATTTAAACAGTGAGGTGCGTTACAGTTCCCTAAAGCTGAGCTTTCCCGAGCGAGCCGAGGCGCTTTTTGCCGAGGCAAAGGAGCTTGCAGATAATAGATATTATAAGCTCGTTCACCAAAAGGAGCTTTACGGGCAAAGTGGCAAGGAATCCAAGTAAGAAGTGATATAAATAGCAGAGCGCTGCCAAAAAACTTCGGCAGCGCTCTGCTATTTATTTTCAGCTTTTGTGGCTTTTCGTTCATTTTCAAGCCGTTTGCGAGCCTCTTTTTTAAGAAGGAGTTCCACGGGGACTTTTTTGATTTTATCGGGAAAATCGTTCTCAAAGCTGGAAACGGCGGTTGAGCTGCCCTCAATATCCGAATATAGGCGACAGAAAACGCCCTCCTCGGGAGGTATAATTTTACCGCCTCTTTTATAAAAACGCATGGTTCTTAAATCGCCGCGATTTGTGAGCTTATAAAGGCTCTCCCTGAGTACCCAGATATCAAAAAACGGCAGTCCCGCAAGCTCCGCCGGCGTCGTAAGCTTCTCAATTACCGACTGCTTAATAAACCTATGCGCTTCGGTATCGGCGCCGACGGGATGCTTTGAAAGCGCGACCATAACATGGGTTTTGCTGTGGCTTATGGAATAGTGATATTCGGGAATGTCGGGAGAAATTGGCTTGCCCGTAAAAAGCCTTACTATTTTCGGAAGCTGAGTTCCCGCGTAATCACGGTAGGCCTCGGCAAGCAGAGAAACGCCGAAGGCGGAGCCGCGGCGCTCGCTGAGCGGGGGATAAAGAGCATCTTTTTCGTCAATTCCGCGAATATCCGCATAATATAGCCGCAAAAGGCTCACCTCCGAAATTTCAACAGTTTGAAGCACCGTTGTATTAAGATGTATTGTATCACAATATATTGTGATTTTGCACTACCATTTTTTAATTCTCTGTGTTATAATACATTAGTTTAATTATGCGCTTTTTTTCGACAGGCGAAACGCTCTTACTATAAATGCTTTTCCACATAAATCGCTCAAGCTTTTTCATAATTAACGAAAGGATCAATCTGCTATGAAAAAAGTTTTGGTTTTGGAAGATGAGTCCAGCATCCGCAGCTTCGTCGTTATAAATCTTAAGCGTTCGGGCTATGAGCCTATTGAGGCAGAAACAGGTGAGCAGGCGCTTGAGGAACTGAAGAAGAACCCCGACATAAAAGTTGCGCTTCTGGATGTTATGCTTCCCGACATAGACGGGTTTGAGGTTTGCAGAAGGATTCGTGCCTCCGGCTCGAGAATCGGCATTATTATGCTCACAGCAAAGAGTCAGGAGATGGATAAGGTAACGGGTCTTATGACGGGTGCGGACGACTATGTTACAAAGCCGTTTTCTCCCGCGGAGCTTACGGCGAGAATAGACGCGATTTATCGCCGTATGGGCGGCGATGCCGAGGACGAAAGCGCAAGCGGCGAGCTCACGAGCGGTCCTTTCCGCCTTAATACGAGAAACCGCACGCTTGAGAAAAACGGTACAAGAATCAGACTTACGCAGATTGAGTATTCCATCATGAAGCTCTTTATAGATAACCCGGGCAAGGCTCTTTCGCGGGAGGAGATACTTGTCGATGTCTGGGGCAGGGACTATTTTGGGGAGCTTAAAATTGTGGATGTCAACATCCGCCGTCTTCGCATAAAAATCGAGGACGATGCGACGATTCCGACCTATATCACAACAGTTTGGGGTTACGGCTACAAGTGGGGTTTTTAACGCGGGTTTTACAGCTTCAGACGTTTTTATACAGGGGAAGGTGAAACGCGTATGTATTTCAAGGGAATCAAGGGCAGGTGGATGGCAAGCGGCATTATTGGCATTGTGCTTGTCGTTGTGGCTTCGATTATCGCGCTCACTGTTTCCGTTCATAACTACAGTTACAGCTCTGCCCGTGCCGACCTTGAAAACGAGGCGCGAACAGTTGCCGAGCTCCTTTCAAACAGCGGCTCACAGAACAAATCTCAATTTTTCAGTAAAGCCGAGGACTATGCCGACTCCTACGAGGACAGGGACAGTACAGAAGTTCAGTTCATTGACACGAAAGGGCGCGTCTTATATTCCAGCAGCGCTTCCTCAGTCGATGCCACTCCCCAAGGTTCGGATATTGCAGAAGCGCTTGAAAAAAGTGAAACCGCCTTCTGGCAGGGAAAGGAAGCGGGAGCGCGGCGGCTGGCGGTTTCGGTACCTCTTAAGTACGCCGACGGTACGGCGGCGGGAGTCGTAAGATTTTTAACGGGAACTGCGCCGCTTGACCAAAAGGTTCTGCGGCTCGCTCTGACCTCTTCGGGAATCGGGCTTGTTATTATCGTCATTGTTCTGTTCTCCAACATGTACTTTATCCGCACGATAATCGAGCCTATTGACGAGCTTACCAAATCAGCCAGGCAGATTTCTGAGGGCAGCTACGGAATTCAGACCGAGAAAAAATATGACGATGAAATCGGTGAGCTTACCGATGCGATAAACGAAATGTCGTCTAAAATAAGCCAATCGGAGAGGATGCAGACGGAATTTATTTCATCGGTATCCCACGAGCTTCGAACTCCGCTCACGGCAATTACCGGCTGGAGCGAAACTTTGATGTACGACCCCGAAATCAAGGGTGATTCCCAAAGAGGCGTCGTGATTATTTCAAAGGAAGCGGCGCGGCTGACAAAAATGGTTGAGGAGCTTCTGGAGTTTACTCGAATACAGGATGGACGTTTCAATCTCTCCATCGAGCAGCTTGACATTGAAGCGGAGCTTGAGGATTCGATTTTTGCATACGGCGAACTTTTGAGACAGATGAACATGGAGCTTGAGTATAAGCCCAGCAGCGCGCCGATTCCGCTCATACCGGGCGACCCGGAACGTTTGCGGCAGGTGTTTTTAAATATTCTGGATAACGCCTCGAAATACGGCAGGGACGGCAATATAATTGAAGTTTCGCTTGAAAAGCAGGGCGACTATGTAATCATAAAGGTCAGGGATCACGGGGCGGGAATTCCGCCCGCCGAGCTGCCTTTCGTAAAGAAAAAATTCTATAAGGGAAGCTCTAAGGAACGCGGAAGCGGAATCGGGCTTGCCGTTTGCGATGAGATAATTACTCGTCACGGGGGAGATTTGATTATTGCCAATGCCGAGGGCGGCGGAGTTTGCGTTACAATACGCTTGCCCGTCGTCAGATAATACGGCAATCAGCTCCCTTGCGCTTCTGAAGACGTACAGATAACCTGAAAGGAAACAGGAAATGAAGAAAAAGAAGAAGGTCCCCGCGGATTTTCGCACAAGTATCGGCGGGCAGGCACTGATTGAAGGAATCCTCATGAGGGGACCCGTAAAACAGGCCATCGTTGTAAGGACGGCGGACGGACTTGTATCAAAAGTCAGTGAGCCGCATTTCATAAGAGAACGCTTTAAATTCCTCGGCTGGCCATTTCTGCGCGGCATAGTCGTTTTCATCGAATCGATGGTTTACGGCGTGAAGGCGCTGACCTACTCAGCTGAGCTTATTCCCGAAGAACAGCAGGAGCAGCCGAGCAAACTGGATTTATGGATTGAGAAAAAATTCGGAGCTGAAAAAGCGCAGAAATTTATTATCGGTCTTGCCGTTTTCTTGGGGCTTGCGCTTTCGGTCGGGCTTTTTGTACTCCTGCCGACTATTCTCGCGGGCTTTTTCAATAACCTCACACAATCGACGATACTGCGAAATCTGACCGAGGGCTTTTTCCGCATTGTGATATTCCTTTTGTACATGTATTTCTGCACAAAGTCAAAAGAATTGAACAGGGTGTTTCGTTACCACGGCGCCGAGCACAAGTCCATATTCTGCTATGAAAAGGGTCTGCCGCTGACCGTTGAAAACGTGCGTGAGCAGTCTCGTTTTCACCCGAGGTGCGGAACAAGCTTTCTCTTCATTGTTATGATAATCAGCATATTCGTGTTCTCGTTTTTAAGCTGGGACAATGTCTGGCTGCGCATGGCGCTGCGTATTTTGCTGCTGCCTGTGGTTATGGGTATTTCCTATGAGATTATCCGTTGGGCGGGAAGGCACGACAACTGGTTCTCCCTAATTCTTGCCGCGCCCGGCAAAGCCCTGCAAAGGCTTACAACCGACGAGCCTGATGACGAAATGATTGAATGTGCAATCGAGGCAATAAAGCTCGTTATTCCAGAAGAAAAAGGGCAGGACGCATGGTAATGCGTTTTTGCTGAAAGGACAATATTTCCCAATGCCAAAGACTTACAACGAAATTTACATTGATGCCAGAAGAAAGCTTCGAGAAAGCGGAATTGAGGCGGCAAGCCTTGAAACAAGGCTTATACTTGCCCATGCCTCAGGAAAAGAGATGGAGCTTCTTTTGCGCGACATGAGCCTTTATACCTCAGATTCGGTTGCGGAAAAAGTTGCCGAGATGGTTGAAAGAAGACTGGACGGCGAGCCGGTAGCCTATATCACAGGCAGCTGGGAGTTTTACGGACTTCCGCTTACGGTCACAAAAGATGTGCTTATTCCGAGAAACGACACGGAGCTCTTAGTTGACACGGCGCTTCACTCGCTTCGCGGGCGAAAGATGGACGCGCGCATTATCGACCTTTGTACAGGAAGCGGCTGTATAGGCTGCGCCATTGCAAAGGAGCTTCCCGCAAGCCACGTTGTGCTCGCGGATTTAAGCCGCGCGGCGCTTCAGGTCGCAAAGCAGAACGTGCAGAAATTGAAGCTCAATCCGAGAGTAAGCTGTGTTGAGCTGGATGCACGAACAGCACCCCCTATGATGCTCGGAAGCTTTGACTTGCTGGTCTGTAATCCTCCTTATATCCCGAAGGCGGATATTGCGGGATTGGACAGCTCGGTTAAGGATTTTGAGCCGATGTCAGCACTCGACGGCGGTGAGGACGGTCTTGATTTTTACAGAGCCATTCTCGAAAAATGGCGAAACGTGGTTCGCTTGGGCGGCCTGATGATTTTCGAGGTAGGAATCGGGCAGGCGATAAGTGTCATGGAGCTGATGGAAAAGGCGGGGCTTGAAGATGTCAGCTGCGCACAGGACACTCAGGGGATAGACAGAGTGGTTTTCGGCAAGATTTGAAGAAGTATATAGTTTTCCGCGGCACGGCGGCGAATAATGACAGATGAGGTGTGACAGTATGGCAGAAAAGAAAAAAGTTCCGATTACTCAGGTTGGTCAGGCAGAGGATAAAAAGAAGGCGCTGGAAGTGGCGCTGGCCCAGATTGAAAAGAACTACGGCAAGGGTGCCATAATGCGCCTCGGAGATGATTTACCGGTTAATGTCGAGGCGATTTCCACAGGCTCGCTCTCGCTCGATCTTGCTCTGGGCATCGGCGGTGTTCCCAGAGGACGTATTGTCGAGATTTTTGGACCCGAATCCTCGGGTAAAACCACGCTCGCTTTGCATATTCTCGCAAGCGCTCAGAAAAACGGCGGCGAAGTCGCCTTCATCGATGTTGAGCACGCACTCGAGCCGGCTTATGCCAGAGCATTGGGCGTTGATATTGACAGCCTTCTGATCTCTCAGCCGGACACGGGCGAGCAGGCTCTTGAAATAACCGAGGCTCTTGTGCGTTCAGGCGCGCTTGACGTTGTTGTAATCGACAGCGTCGCGGCGCTTCTGCCCCGCAGTGAGCTTGAAGGTGAAATGGGCGACTCCAGCGTCGGCGTTGTCGCGCGCCTCATGTCGCAGGCGCTTCGTAAGCTTGCGGGAACGGTATCAAAGACAGGTACGATAGTCGTCTTTATAAACCAGCTTCGCGAAAAAATCGGCGTTATGTACGGAAACCCGGAAACAACACCCGGCGGACGCGCGCTGAAATATTTCTCCAGTGTGCGAATCGATGTCCGCCGCACGGAAACCTTGAAAAGCGGAAGTGAGTCCTACGGCAACCGCACCAAGGCGAAAGTCATAAAGAACAAGGTCGCACCCCCCTTCAAAGAGGCGGAGTTCGATATTATCTATGGCGAAGGCATCTCAAAAATCGGAGAGATTATCGATCTGGGCGTGCAGCTTGACATCATCGACAAGGGCGGCGCTTGGTTCACAGTCGGCGACACAAGACTTCAGGGTCGTGAAGCCGTTAAAGAGTATTTGAAGGCAAATCCCGAGGTTTGCGACGAAATAGAGCAGAAGATTCGTGACAATTCCGCAAAGCTGTCGCCGCAGGCGAAAACGGCGGCTAAGGCTGCGGGCCGCGCCGTTGACGTTTCTGCGGACGACTTTGAGGGCTAGAAAATAGGGATACCCTTCTTTTTCGGAGGAACTATGACGATAACCGAACTACGTGAAGCTTCGTCCGGAAAATACACAGTGGGCTTTTCGGACGGCTCGGAGATGAGGCTTAGCCTTGACATTGTGGCAGACCTTTCGCTTTACAGAGGGCGAGAGCTCTCAAACGAGGAATTTTCAAGGCTAAAAGCCTCGGCGGAGCTTTCCTCCTGCAAGGAACGGGCCTTGAGAATTATCGGGGCAAGACCTCTCTCGGAAAAGGAGCTTTTTAGTAAGCTCGTTGAAAAGGGAGAGGCAGCGGAAAATGCCGAGGCCTGTGTTGAATGGCTTAGAAAACTGCACTACCTTGATGACGCGCAGTATGCGGGCATGATTATTCGCCACTATGCCGCAAAGGGCTACGGGGTTCAAAAAATCCGCAGCGAGCTATTCAGACACGGCGTCCCGAAGACTCTGTGGGAAGAGGCTCTTGCGGAAATGCCGGAAACAGAAGACAAGGTTTATGAACTGCTTTGCCGAAAGCTCGGAACAAACGAGCCTGACAGAGCGGAACTGAAAAAAGCGACAGACATGCTGTTTAGACGCGGTTTTTCATGGGACGAGATTAAGTCTGCGCTTAGCAGACTCAGAATCGAAGGACTTGACTGAAGGCAACTGATTATTAACTGATTTAAATTCTTTTTGCGCGGACGCGGGAGGTTTCTATGGCTAAAAACAAGGTGGCTCTGATTTCGCTGGGCTGTTCGAAAAATTTGGTTAACAGCGAGCAGATGCTTTATCTTATGAGCGAGGCGGGAATGGAAATTGTCCCTGACCCCGAGGAAGCGGAAGCGGTTGTTATCAACACCTGCGGCTTCATTGAATCTGCCAAAAGCGAGGCTATCGATACCATTATCGAGATGGGCGAGCTTAAAAAGGCAGGAAAAATCAGAAGTATTATTGTCACCGGCTGTTTGGCACAAAGGTACAGGGACGATATTTTGAAGGAGCTTCCCGAAATTGACTCCGTGCTCGGAACGGGCAGCTACGGGGATATTGTCGAGGCGGTTACCTCAGCTCTTAAGGGCGGCAAAGTCGCCAAATTCGGAGATATCGACGGCGAAATCGACGAAACGGGACGCATCGTTTCAACAGGCCCGGGCTGGGCTTACCTGCGCATAGCCGAGGGCTGCAACAATCGCTGCGCCTTCTGTGTCATTCCTTATATTCGCGGAAAATATCGAAGCCGCAAAATGGAGGATATTCTGGACGAGGCTCGGGCGCTTGCGAAAACGGGCACCAAGGAGCTTATTGTCGTTGCGCAGGACATTACGCGCTACGGCTCGGATATTTACGGCAGGCGCTCGCTTCAAGAGCTTCTGCGCAAGCTGTGCGCGATAAAGGGCGTCGAGTGGATTCGGCTTCATTACCTCTATCCCGACGAATTTGACGATGAACTATTAGACGTCATCGTGACGGAGAAGAAAATATTAAAGTATATTGATATACCCATTCAGCATATTAGTGACAGTATTTTAAAGAGAATGAACCGCCGCGGAACGAGCGGGGACGTGCGCTCGCTTCTGAAAAAACTTAGGGAAAAAATTCCCGATGTCGTTATCAGAACAAGCCTCATTGTCGGACTTCCGGGAGAGGGCGAGGATGAGTTTTCGGAGCTATGCGGTTTCCTGCGCGAAGCAAAGATTGAGCGGGCGGGTGTTTTTGTGTTCTCTCCTGAGGAGGGCACTCCCGCTTTCGATATGACGGACCGCTGTGGCGAGGACGAGGCGACCAGGCGGGCGGAAATTGTCATGGACATTCAGGCTGAAATCATGGACGAATGGAGCCATGATTTTATCGGAAAAACGATTCGCGTTCTCTGTGAGGGTTATGATGAGGAAATCGGACTGCAGTTCGGCAGGAGCTATGCCGATTCACCGGACATTGACGGAGTAGTTTTCTTCTCCGGAGAGTGTGCGGCGGGCGAATTTGCCGAGGTCGAGATAACGGAAACGACCGACGGCGAGTGGTTTGGCAGACAAGTGTGAAAAACTGAAAGGACGAAGCTTCTGATGACTACCGCAAGTAAAATTACTCTGGCGCGTATAGCACTGATACCTTTTTTTATCGCCGCTGCGATGATGGACTTTTCCGGACATAACTACGTTGCGATGGCGATATTTATTGTCGCCGCGCTTACGGACAGCCTTGACGGCTATGTGGCACGGCATTACAATCAGGTTTCCACCTTCGGAAAATTTATCGACCCGCTGGCGGATAAGCTGCTGGTTTTCGCCGCGCTTCTTATTTTCGTTGAGAACAAACAAATGGTTAACTGGGCCTGTATGATAGTGATTGCTCGTGAATTTGCCGTTACGGGGCTTCGCCTCGTGGCGATGGAGGACGGCACGGTTATCGCGGCGGGTACCTCAGGTAAGGTCAAGACTGCGCTGTCCATGGTATGTATCTGCATAATGCTCCTTCCGATACATGATTTTGCTCTTATTTCTCGGATTACAGTTGACGATATTTGCGTTGCGCTCATCGTTCTGGTCACGGTTTATTCGGGAATTGACTACTTTGTCGCCAATAAAACAGCTTTCAATATCAAGGATTGACACGCTTTTATCTTCGTGTTAATATAATGTGCAAAGTATGTTTTGGCTTTGAAAGGGAAAAGTAAAACATTTTCAGCGTTACAGAGAGTTGCCGCCAAGGCTGAAAGCGGCGATATCGCAGAGCTGTTTGAAGTGCGCCCCGGAGCCGTGGGAGGAGGAAATGCTTCCCCGTATGCCGCGTTAAGGCATGTGCCGGTGTCAGCCGGTGAGTTATAAATGAGAGTGGAACCGCGAATTTATTCGCCTCTCACGGACAATATGTCCGTGAGAGGCTTTTTGATTTTTTGGAGGTATATTATGTTTGACGATTTAAAAGAACTAATCGGCGCGTACAAGGCAAGAGATCCCGCCGCACGCTCTGCCTTCGAAATTCTCACACTTTATCCTGGGATAAAGGCTACTATTTCGCACAAAAGAGCAAACTACTTTTACAGGCACGACATGAAATATATCGCGCGCTGGATATCACAGCGTTCAAGGAAAAAGACGGGAATCGAAATCCATCCGGGCGCCACAATCGGCAAACGTCTGGTTATTGATCACGGCATGGGTGTCGTAATAGGCGAAACAGCTGAAATTGGCGACGATGTGCTGATTTATCAGGGGGTAACTCTGGGAGGTACGGGCAAGGATACCGGTAAGCGCCATCCGACTATCGGCAACAATGTGCTTATAGGCTCCGGCGCAAAGATTCTGGGGCCCTTCAAGGTGGGGGACAACTGCCGTATAGCTTCAAATGCCGTTGTGCTCAAGGAGGTTCCGCCTAACAGCACCGCTGTCGGTGTGCCAGCGAGAATCGTTAGAATCGAAGGGCAGAAAACCCACTTTGCCGACGATGTCGATCAAATCAGCGTAATCGACCCCGTAGCAAACGAGCTGATTTGTATGCGTGACCAGATTGCGGCTCTTTTAGACTTAAAGTCGGGAACGAGACAGCCCAAATAAATCCTGCTTATTATAAAGATAAATATATTCGGAGGAAAAACGAATGAAGCTATTCAATTCACTTACAATGCAAAAAGAGGAGTTTGTCCCCATAGAGGAGGGCAAGGTTCGCCTGTACGCCTGCGGACCGACGGTTTACAACTATATCCATGTCGGTAACGCAAGACCCCTGATTATGTTCGACGTGCTTCGCCGCTATCTGGAATATCGCGGTTACGAGGTTACCTTCGTTCAGAATTTTACGGACGTTGACGACAAAATCATCAAGCGCGCCAATGAGGAGGGCACAAGTTCAAAGGAAATTTCGGAAAAATACATCGCGGAATTTAAAATTGACAGCCGCGGCTTGGGTGTTCATGAGGCGACAGTTCATCCCAAAGCAACTGAAAACATCGAACAAATTATCTCGTTAGTTGAAACACTTATCCGAAAAGGATATGCTTATGAGGTGAACGGGGATGTATATTACCGTACTGCGAAGTTTGAAGGCTATGGAAAACTTAGCCATCAGCCCCTTGAGGACTTGCAGGCGGGAGCGAGAATTGACGTTACTGATATTAAAGAAAATCCAATGGACTTTGCGCTCTGGAAGGCGGCAAAGCCCGATGAACCCTATTGGGATTCGCCCTGGGGACGCGGCAGACCGGGCTGGCATATAGAGTGCAGCGCGATGAGTAACCGTTATCTCGGCGAAACCATAGACATACACTGCGGCGGACAGGATTTGATTTTCCCGCACCACGAGAACGAGATTGCCCAGTCTGAGGCCGCCAACGGCTGCAAATTCGTCAACTACTGGATGCATAACGGCTTTATCAGCGTTGACAACAAGAAAATGAGCAAGTCCTTAAATAACTTTTTCACTGTCCGCGAGGCGGCGGGAGCCTACGGCTACGACGCTATCCGCATGTTTATGCTGATGAGCCACTACCGCAGCCCGCTCAACTACTCGGGCGAGATTTTAACTCAGGCAAATAACGCGCTTGAGCGTCTTTCCACCGCCAAGGCGAACCTCGATTTCTTTATCGAAAACGGAGTTGACGGCGAAATGACGGAGGCGGAGAGCAGGATTTCCGAGGGCTTGAGCAAATACCGCACGCGTTTCTGCGAGGTGATGGACGACGACCTCAACACGGCGGACGCTGTTGCCGTAATCTTTGAGCTGGTGCGCGAGATTAACGCGGCCGTCAGTCCCGCTTCAAACCCCACAAAGGCTTTGACTAAAGCCTGTGCTTTGATTTTTGACGAGCTTGCGGGAGTTATCGGAATTCCATTGGCCAAAGCAGAGGATGGTCTTGAACTCGAAGTTGAAAAGCTTATCGAGGCCCGTCAGGAAGCGAGAAAGGCAAAGAATTTTGCCGAAGCTGACCGCATTCGTGATGAGCTTAAGGCAAAAGGCATAGTGCTCGAGGATACTCCCCAGGGCGTTAAGTGGAAAAGAGCCTGAATTTGGCTTTCATAAAAAGAGACTCGGACGTTTACCGTCCGAGTCTCTTTCTTTATGTTTATTGGTGCAGAGAGTTTGAAATAAACTGCATGGTGTTATTTATAACTTTTAAGGTCACCATGCCGCCGTGTTGAAGATTGCCGTCATTGTCATAGAAGCCGCCGTCAAAGGCGTATTCAAGCTCATAAGTGTTTTCGGAAATCCGGCGTCCGCTTGTACAATTTATATTCAGCTTATTAGTGTCGCCGTGCCAATGCACATAGGCGTCATAGGATTCGACGTAACTCCAGGTAAGACAGCCGGACATTTCGGCTAAAGTATATCCCGTTTTTAAAAACAGGAAGTCGCTTATCTGCTTTGTCGAGAGTATTGTAGCGTCGCAGTCCGGAGCTCCGTCCGTAAAAGTGGCTTCGTCCGCCGCCCTGATCGCGTCGGCATTTTCGGGAGAGGGAAGGCCGGCACCTGTATAGAGCACCTGATACATGTCAACATCCCGCACATCGTCATAATCGGAAAGCAGGAAACCGTAATTTGATTCGTCGTTGAGCGCATTCTCAAAATCGCCGACATCTGTTGGTGATAGCGCGGAAGGATATGAAGCGGTTCCGCTGCCAGATTCTCCGTTTTGATTTTCGTCCTGCGAGGCGGACTCAATCGGTCTTACGATTACTTCTTTTCCGCAGCCGGCGAAACAACCAAGGGCAAAGATAACGAAGAGGCTTAGGGCAAGGATTGATTTTACTTTCATTTCTATTTCCTCCTGATATTGGCTTACACAAATATACGACATACCTCTTAAAAAGTCAAAGCCCGGGTCGTAAAAATCGGGGTTCTGACGACAAATAAACATATTCTGATACATAATATTGACAGCAACGACATGATACTATATTATCGTTTCGGCGATGGAGTTCGCCAAATAATGCTTTATACCGATGACTCCTCCTTTGTTTTGGAAGTGGGAATCATTATTTTTATGGGGGAAAAATGCAGAAAATAATTTTTGTCGGTTTGGGTGGTTTCATAGGTGCGGCGCTTCGCTATTTTATTTCAACAAAAATGGCGGTAACGCCGATTCCCTGGGGAACCTTGCTCGTAAACGTAGTCGGCGGCATCTTAATCGGTGTAATCATGCAGCTAAGCCTGACGACGAACAGCATATCCCCCAATATGAAGCTGTTTCTGACAACGGGCACGTTGGGAGGACTTACGACATTTTCGAGCTTCAGCTATGAAACTGTAACTCTTTTAAGCGCCGGGAACATAAAGCACGGCATTTTGAATATTTGTCTTAACCTCTTTCTGTGCTTGGGCGGTGTGCTTCTGGGGCAATATGTCACGCTTAAGCTGGTGTAGGAAACAAAAATAAAAAAAGGGGCTTGCCGTCTTTTAAGACAGCAAGCCCCTTTGGCTGCTTTTTATAGGGACTGTTCAAGGCTCCGACTGGCGAAGTCTTGCGGCTTAAATTAAGCGCTTAGTCCATTACATAGGGCAGAAGAGCGATCTGACGAGCCCTCTTGATTGCTTCGGTGAGCTCACGCTGATGTGCAGCGCAGGTTCCGGTTGTGCGGCGGGGCAAAATCTTGCCGCGCTCTGAGAGGAAGCGGCGAAGCTTCGCCGTGTCCTTGTAGTCTATATGCTCGCTCTTGTCGGCGCAAAACTGACAAACCTTTTTGCGCTTATGATTTTTATTCATTCTGTCTCTGCTGTTTCCGTTATCAAATGCCAAGGCTGTATCCTCCTATCTTAGATTTTGAAAATCTGACGTTTAGAACGGCAGGTCGCCGTCACCGTTATCCAGCTCGGAAAATGCGGAACCCTTGAAGTCGCCTTCGTGGGCGCTGCCCGAGGAACGGGGGGCGGAGCCGCTGTTTGTGCCTGCTTCTGAACCGTCGCGATGCTTGCCTTCGCCGAAATATACATTGTCGGCCACGACTTCAGCGGTGCGGCGTTTATTGCCTTCCTTGTCCTGCCACTCACGAATCTGCAAACGTCCGCTTACGACGGCCATGCTGCCCTTCGTGAAATACTTGGAAACAAACTCGCCTGTCTGTCTCCATGCTACGATGTCGATAAAGTCGGTCTGCTTATCTCCGCCGTCTTTGGAAGCAAAATCGCGGTCCACGGCAAGAGAAAAAGAGGCAACGGCTGTTCCCGACGGAGTGTAGCGCAGTTCGGGATCACGGGTTAAACGACCCATAAGTGTAATGTGGTTGAGCATAATGCGCCCCCTTATTCGAAGCGAACTGTGATGAGGCTGCGGATTACGCCATCAGTGATACCAAGGATACGGTCAAGTTCAGCGGGAAAATCGGGATTTGAGGAAAACTTGATGAGAACATAGTAACCTTCGGTAAGATAGTTAATCTCATAAGCAAGTCTGCGCTTGCCCATAAGCTCCATCTCATCGATAGTACCGTGCTGCTCGACAAGGGCCTTGAACTTCTCTACGACTGCTGTTGTATCTTCTTCGTTGAGGGTGGGGTTGATGATGTACATCAGCTCGTACTTTTCAGTGGTTTTTGCCATTTTAGCACCTCCTTCTGGACTATGGCCCCAATAATAGGGGCAAGGATAGCTCGTCTAATACCGACAAGCTATCCTATTATACATAAAATATTAGAAATGTCAAGAAAATCTGACCCTTTGTGCGCAAATAAGAAAGGCTTTTAACTTATTTTGTGCCGAGGGTGATGATAGCCATGGCATAGACCTCATCGGCATTGCAGCCGCGGGAGAGATCGTTAATCGGAGCATTAAGTCCCTGAAGAATGGGACCATAGGCCTCAAAGCCGCCAAGACGCTGGGCAATTTTGTAACCGATGTTGCCGGACTCAATATTCGGGAAGATAAAGGTGTTTGCCTGACCGGCAACGGGAGAGCCCTTGCACTTTACGCAGGCGACGACGGGGGAAACAGCCGCGTCAAACTGCATCTCGCCGTCAATAGCAAGCTCGGGAGCAAGCTCCTTAGCCTTTTCGGTGGCCTCGCGGGACAGCTCAACCGTACCGCCTTTGCCTGAGCCCTTGGTGGAAAAGCTTAAAACTGCGACCTTGGGGTCAATTCCGAAGAACTTCGCGGTTCTCGCGGTTTCAACTGCAACCTCGGCAAGCTTTGCGCTGCCCTTGAGGGTTACGGTGCCGTCCTTATCGACTGTGTCGGGATAATCAATGTTAATAGCGCAGTCACCCATTGCAAGTCTTTCCTCGCCGCGGACAAGAATAAAGCAGGAGCTGACGAGGTGGGAACCGGGCTTGGTTTTTACTATCTGGAGAGCGGGGCGAACCGTGTCGGCGGTTGAATAAGTCGCGCCTCCGAGAAGACCGTCAGCCTTGCCCATTTTGACGAGCATCGTTCCGAAATAATTGCTTTTTGAAAGCGCTGCACGGCACTCTTCGGCAGGCATCTTGCCCTTGCGAAGCTCGACCATTGCGTCGACCATTGCGTCCATCTCGGGGTAATTGGCAGGGTCGGCAATTTCAATGCCGTCAATTTTAAATCCGCCTGCGGCGGCTGCGGCCTTGACTTTTTCGGGGTTGCCGCAAAGGAGAACGTCCATTATGCCGTCTGCAACGAGACGAGTGGCGGCTTCAAGAATGCGCGGGTCTTCGCCTTCGGTGAAAACGATTTTTCTGCGGTCATTTTTAAGGGTGTTAATAATCTGTGTAAGCATCTCAAGTTCCTCCAATGTTATTGAAACTTTTTGCATTATACACCTAATAATTCAAAATACAAAGATAAAACACAAAAATTTCTCATTTTTTTGGCTTCGACATTCAAATAACTTGAGCTTTGCGGCGAAAAAGTCTATAATTACATTCGTCTTGAATTTGAGCACTTATAAGTCAATATACTGTGAGGTGGCAAGAGATGTCGGAACAGTGGCATGACGGCGCGTATTTCTACAGAAAATTTATATTTCGTTTCGGAGACTGTGACTTAAATAAAAACGCGAGCCTCTATTCCGTTTTGAAGCTTCTTTCGGAGCTAGCAGGAGAGGACTATGAAAGACGGGGGCTTGGTTTTGAACTTCTTCGCGCAAAAGGGCAGGCTCTGCTGCTCTCACGTGTGAGATTGAATTTAGCATCCATGCCCGTTCATCTGGACAGTGTGATTGCCTGTACATGGGAAAGAACAATCAAAGGACCTTTTTTTCTCCGTGACTATGAGATAAAAAACGAGAGCGGCGAGCTTCTTGTTTCAGGCTCAAGCCAATGGTTTTTGGTTGACATAATGTCAAGAGAAGTGCTTAGACCCGCACTTTTAGCGGAAGGAAGCCGCCAAACGGATTTGCGCAAATCGGCTTGTCCCGACTGCGAAAAGCTCCGAAAAACGGACGAAATGCCGCTTCTGGGGCAAAGACCGGTTTATTTTTCGGACTTGGACGGGAATGGGCACGTCAATAACGCTGTATACGGAAAGATAGCGGTGGATTTTCTGCCGGAGGATTTAAGACAAAAGCAGATAAAGGATTTCTCCATAAATTATTCCATGGAAACAAAGCCGGGGGAAGCGCTAGAAATCCGCGGAGCTGAAACAGAAAAGGGTTTTGCAATACAGGGCTTTGCGGACGGCAGTCTGCATTTTGGGTGCGAATTCGGTAAATAAAAAAGCAATATCACACTTGGAGGATACTTATGTCTGACAGATGGTTTGACGGGACTTATTATAAAAGAGAGCTGACGGTCAATTATTTGGACTGCAACACCGAAAGAAAGGCCTTTCCTCACTACATACTCGGAATTTTTTCCGAGATAGCCGGGGACGAATCTCAGGCGAAGGGCCGCACTCATGAGGCGCTGGTCAGCAGCGGAAGAGTTTATTTGATTACAAGAATGAGCTTAAGATTTCACAGAACGCCCTGCGTCAACGAAACACTGATTTTCAGAACATGGTTTCGGAAAGCGGAAGGGAAGTTCTTTTTCAGAGACGGCGACGTGCACTCTCCGGAGGGGGAGCTTATTGCCTCCGTCTCCGGCACATGGGTCTATATCGATCTGATCGAACACAAAGTCCTCGATTCGTCAGAGCACCCCGCAAGCGCCGTCAGGTGTTTTGACGAGACAGCCGACGCTCCGGAGTGCAAAAAAATTGTTCCGCAAGAGGAACTGACGGTTATCGGTCAAAGACCTGTTTATTACACCGACCTTGACTGCAACTGCCATGTAAACAACTCCGCTTACAGCAGAATTGCCCTTGATTTTCTTCCCGAAGAGTTCAGAAACCGTGAAATCGAGGATTTGGTTGTAAACTTCAACAAGGAAACCAAGCTCGAGGACACTCTTGAAATAAGGGGGGTACCCACGGAAAACGGATATGTCATTCAGGGCTTTTGCGAGGGTATCCTTCACTTCGGCTGCGAGTTTGTATTTCGCGGGCAATAGCTTCAGTATGACATAAAAACACAAAATATAGCCGCACCCGAACATTGATTGTCACTATTTAGTGAACATCAGCTTTGGGTGGCCTTTTTTTATGTAAACGCCAATTTTTTTGTGTTATTTTTGGCAAACCGGTAGAACGAAAGATTTGCAGGGGTGCTTGCAAATAAGGTGTAATATTTACAAATGGCAACAAAATAGTAACAAAAATATCTGGTAATATTACTAAAGATTACGTTAAATTATTAACAACTATTGCTTTACTTGAGATTCTTTGCTAACATGAGCGACGTGCTCAGGCAAAAACAACAGAAATATTCACGAAAGTGGGGAACAATGAACTAAAAATACGACTATCCAAACCTTTTGTGGGGGATTCTTGGAAATATAAGGTATGTTGGAAAACTTGCGGGTTTGACTGCGCAAACCGACATTATTCTTTAAGTCCTCGAAGCTATAATTGCAAATATCGGATTGAGCCGAACTGCAGGGAACTCCCTCACCACAAGGATAGAAAGTGATATTAGGAGGTTATCCATGAAAAAACTTTTAACTATTATACCCGTACTTGCGCTGACCTTGGTTTTAAGCGGCTATGCAGAAGCAGCCTATGACGACGCGGGCACAGTTGCAAGCACCTTCTCAGCCGATGTTGATTATTCGGGACAGATGATTGAAGCAGCCGTAACAGGAGATTACGAGGCCGGACTTCTGGCCCAGCAGGCACGCAATGAAAAAATCAGTACTTTGGGACTGGAAGAAGAAAGCTATACTTTTGAAGATCTTATGCTTCTTTCAAAAATCATTTACGCCGAGGCTGGCTCGGTTTGGCTCAGCGACGAATGGAAAATGTGCGTCGGTGAAGTTGTTCTTAACAGAGTGGCAAGTCCCGAATTTCCGAACACAATCAAGGAGGTTCTTGAGCAGCCCGGTCAATACTACGGAGCAAACAGCCGTTATTTTAATAGCCTCTTGCCGTCCGAGCGCTGTGTGAATGCCGCGCTGAGACTCTTAAACGGTGAACGGATTCTCGAACCCTCGGTTGTTTTTCAAGCAAACTTCGTTCAGGGCGGGGGAGCACAAACAGCTTTTTATGACAAGTATTTGGGCTGGACCTATTTCTGCTACAGTTCAAATATAAAGCTTTACGAATAAACAAAAAAAGAACTGCCGCAAATTTCGATTTGCGGCAGTTCTTTTTTGCAATATAATTTTAGAAAATATCCTGAATGACCTTCTCGGGGGGAGCCTCAAGCAGACGAGGATTGCGCAGGTAATACTTGAGATACTTAAAGGAGCTTGCGTGGTAAAATCCGTCGCAGATACGCTCGTCCGTCGTTACGTTAAAGTCGATGTACTTTCTCTCAACAGGACGACCGGAGGCGTCAAGCTCAACTGTGTGGCGCTTTGCACCGAAGGCGAGGAACAAAGGAAGATTTCCCATGTTGTAAAGATGATGGTGAATGGGCGGAATACCGATTGAGCCGAGGTCGGTGATAATCATCGAGCCGTGGAAGGGACTTGCATCAAGAATTGATTGAGGAAGCCAGCCAAAATAATCCAGAAGCTTAATCGTTCCGATGATTGCATTGATAATTATTCGCGGAAAACGTGCGAAGGCCGTGGCCAGCTTGTCTGTGCCGTTTGCCTCGTCGTTTGCCTTAATTTCATCAATTTGCTCGTTTATTTTGCGGTAAACGTCAAAAACTGTATCTGACGGTAAGAACTTCGCCTTTATTGTGGTCTCCTCTGAATCGTCTGTAAGCGCGCGTTTGACGGTCATCAGAACCTCAATATCGTGACGGGCATAAACTTTCTGGCCGGAAACAAAGCGGTTTAAAGCAGGACGATAAGCGACTGTTCTCACATAAGCCGCCAAAAACAGATGGAGCATGCCCATGCCCTTGTAGCCTTCGGAACGCTTCTCTCTCAGCCAACGGTCAATGTCGGTAACTTCAATACTGTCGCTGAAATAGTTTGAGGCGTCGTTTCGTGCTTTCATTACAAAGGGGGTAAGCTTGTTATAGGGGGGATAATTGCGGATCAGTCGTCCGTCCTTTCGGTCGCCGATTCTGCGTTTATATATGGGTTCAGACATAAGTGAATTCCTCCGACCTCCGTATAATATTTGAGCGTAAAACTCATGTTTCTACAAAATCAAATTATATATGACATTATGGCTGATATCAAGAGCGAATTGTTATATTTAAAATTTATGAGATGCTCCTGTTTTGCTATGTCGTTTTAGCACAAAGAGCATCGGCATAATAATGAAATTGATGGGCAAGGTAACAATATGTAGGTGTTGACCCTTGCAATTCAAGCAAATATAGATTACAATAACTTAAATTACGGTAAATAACGGAAAGGACCGAGCGAAAGCTTTCATGTCCTCCCGTTATGTACGTTTGTTTTTACACCAAATTCAAAGAATCCGGCTTATATTGGGGGTGTTACTGGAATGACACTTGAAGCTATCAAGGCAATCAGCGAAGCTGAAGAACTGGCGCGAACAGCGAAAGCGGAGGCGGCCGCTCTTTCAAAAAAGCTTACAGCGGAAGCCGAGGAGAGCGGGAAACTGGCTCTTGAAAATGCCGCGAAGAAAGCTCAGGAAGAGCTTTTGGATCTCAAACACAGAGCTGAAGAAAAAGCGAAAGAGTCTGCACAAGAGCTTTCACGAAAAACAGAAAACCGCAAAGCCTCCATGCTCGTCCGTGCAAAGAGCAGAACGGAGCGCGCGGTGTCGCTCGTCATCGAAAGGATTGTGAACAGCTGATGGCCATTGAAAAAATGAAAAAGCTTCAGCTGACGGCTGTCAAATCCGAACGTGAGGCGATTTTGCGTGAGCTTATGCTTCTGGGCTGTGTCCACATCTCGGAACCCGAGGAGGCGGAGCCGGAATCGCCGGAGGCAGCAGTATTCTCAAGGGAAAGCGCAGGGCTCAGCGAGTGCAAAGCGGAATATGACAAGCTGCTGGCTGCCCTCGAGATTTTAAACAAATACTCTCCGGCAAAAAAAGGCTTGTTTACTCCCAAACCCGAAGCCTCCGCAGCCTCTGTTATGGACGAGAGTTCCATTGAAGCGAGTTTGGGGCTTGCCCGAAAACTTATTAAAATGGAGGACAGCCTCAAGCATATAGCTGCCGAGGAGAGCAGGCTTAAGGGGCTTGTCGAATCGCTTAGGCCGTGGGAAAAGCTCGATATACCTTTTGACTTTTCGGAAACCAAAAGCTGCTTTGTGACGACGGGTATTCTTCCCACCTCCGTTAAACTATCCGCGCTAGAGAAAGCGCTTTACGCGCAGGAGGGCGAAAGCAGCTTAATCGAGATTTCCTCAGACAAAAACGCTAATTATCTTGTGCTGATCGGAATGAAGGAAGATAAAGCGAGGGTTTTGGAGCTTGTACGAAGCTTTGGCTTCGCACCGTCCTCCGCCGCGGGACTGCGCGGTACGTCACAGGAGAACATTCAAAATCTCGAACA
This sequence comes from uncultured Oscillospiraceae bacterium, assembly GCA_964459785.1. GTDB lineage: Bacteria > Bacillota > Clostridia > Oscillospirales > Oscillospiraceae > UBA2658. The sequence continues at coordinate 130,615 of CAYWNW010000005.1, forward strand.
TCAGCTCGAGGAACTGGGACGCGAGAAGGAAGAAGTATCGGCTCAAATAACCGAGGCAGCCCAAAAAAGGGACGAACTTGAACTTTGCGCGGACAGATTGCTCACTAAAACGGGACGGGCCGAAAATTCGGAAAGGCTTCTCTGCTCGCAGGCGACCTTCAGTCTGGAAGGCTGGGTACCGCAGGCGATGGAAAAGCAGCTCGGGAACGTACTTGCGAACTTCAACTGCGCTTGGGAAAGCTCTGAGCCCTCACCGGAGGATACGCCCGAGGTTCCGGTCAATCTTCGCAACAACGCCTTAACGGCTCCTTACTCAATACTGACGGAGATGTACAATCTCCCTTCGTATAACGGTATTGACCCCAACCCCTTCCTTATGATATTTTTCTCAATGTTTTTCGGTATCATTCTGGCAGACTTGGGTTACGGAATGCTGCTGTTTTTCGGAGCTCTTCTCTATAAAAACAAAGCTAAGCCAAAAGGAACGCAGACTAGAGCTGTCGGACTTTTGATGATTTGCGGAGTTTCGACAATGCTATTCGGAATTCTATCCGGCTCATTTTTCGGAGATGCGATAGCTAAGCTTGCGGGAATGTACGGACACACGGTCAGCATACCTGCGCTCATAGACCCGCTGAATAATCCCCTTCAGGTGCTTATCGGCGCGCTGGCTATAGGCTTTGTTCAGCTTATTATCGGAACCGCTATCAACGGATATATGCTTATTCGTGACGGACAGTGGCTCGACGCCATTTTCGATGTCGGCTCGCTGTGGCTCTTTTTCGCGGGAATAGCGCTCGGCGCTCTCGGCGTCACCTGGTATGTGGCAATTGCGGGAGCGGTCATGATAGTTGCCACTCAGGGCAGGTCAAGCCCTTCCATAGGCGGGAAAATCGGCAATGGAATTTTCGGGCTTTACAGCGTTGCGAGCGGCTGGTTCGGAGACGTGCTCTCCTACTGCCGTCTGATGGCGCTCATGCTGGCGGGAGCGGTTATCGCGAGCGTTTTCAACACACTCGGCGCGATGACTGGCAGTATAATCGTTTTTATCGTACTTTTCATTTTGGGACAGTCGCTCAATCTAGCACTCAGCCTTATAGGAGCCTTTGTCCACTCTCTGCGTTTGCAATATCTTGAGTTTTTCGGTAAATTTTACCGCGAGGGCGGAAAAGCCTTCCGTCCGCTTGCAGTTAAGACAAACTATTTCAACATAATTGAGGAGGATTAACACATGGCAGATTTCATTTCGAAGTTCGGCGGAATGCTGATAGGTATTTTAGGCAGCGGTATTGCGGCGGTTCTATGCTGCGTCGGCAGCGCAAAGGGAACAGGTATGGCAGGTGAAGCCGGAGCGGGAATTTTAAGAGAAAAGCCCGACCTGTTTTCAAAGGCTTTGATTTTGCAGGTTATTCCGGGAACCCAAGGACTCTACGGTTTCGTTATCTGGTTTATCTGCATCATCCAGATGGGCGTTATGGCGGGAACCGCCGTCGGCATGTCCATCTCCACCGGTCTTCTATATGCAGCAGCCTGCCTCCCCATCGCCATCGGCGGCACCATTTCCGCAATTTATCAGGGACGCGTCGCGGTCAGCTCCATCCACCTGCTGGCAAAGCAGCCGGACAGTATGGGTAAGGGCGTTATGCTCTGCGTTATAGTAGAGTTCTACGCGATACTTTCCTTCCTTGCTTCCTTTATAATGCTTATCGGCGTCACAAGCGCTACTAAGTGATTGTGGGAATACTATAATGGACGGAATAAATAAGATTACCGAACGAATCGCGGCGGAAGCCCGTGAGGAAATCAGCGCCCTGCAGGCGGAAACGGCTGAAAAATGCAAAGCCATTAAGGATGAATTTAGCGCCAAGGCTCAGGAGGAATACTGGAGGCTTATCGGCGAAGGTACAAAGGACTGCGAGATTCAGGTCAAGCGTCTCGCGGGAACTGCGGAAATGGAAGCGAAAAAGAGCATGCTTGCAATGAAGCAGGAGACGATTGCCCATATCTTCGACCTCTCTGTTGAGGGGCTTTGCGCCATGCCTGAGAATAAGTATGTCGATTTTCTCTCCAAACAGGCAGCAAAAGCAGCCGTTACGGGACTTGAGGAACTGGTGTTTAACGCAAAGGACAAGTCCGGCTGCGCAAAAGCCGTGACTAAAGCCGCTAACGAACTTCTTAAAAACAGAGGACTTCTCCCCAAGCTCACAATAAGTGAAAAAACGGGGAGCTTTCGCGGCGGGCTTATGGTAAAGCAGGGCGATATTGAAGTCAATTGCACCGTCGAAAAGCTCGTTGAGCTTTCAAAGGTTGAACTTGCCCCGCAGCTTGCCGAGCTGCTTTTTGCGGAAGAAGTCTGAACTCATACTCAATAAAAACCTGCGGCAAGGAGGAAAACGCTTGTCAGACAAGAAAATTACCGACTACGATTATCTCTATTTGACCTCGGCACTTAGGGCGAAAGAACCCAAAAAGCTGACGAAGGACAAAATGGACCGTATGCTGGACGCGCAAAATTTTGAAGATGCGGCTAAAATGCTCATGGAATGCGGCTATGCGGATATGTCCGGCATGGCGGCCTCCGCGCTCGAAAAGGCTCTCAACAAGCATAGAACGGAAATCTTCGAGGAGATTCGCCAGCTCATTCCCGAACACTCGGTTTTGGACGCGTTTTGCCTGAAATACGATTACCACAACGCTAAGGTTCTAATAAAGGCGGAGAGTGCCAATGTCGACGGAAGTTATCTTCTTTCAGATTCGGGTATGGTGAGCATCGATACGCTGATCGACGCCTATCAGGCTGAGGATTATGCGGTTCTGCCAAAAAGACTTGGAAGAGCACTTGAAGAGGCAAGAAGCGTATTAAAGCGCACGGAGAACGCCCAGCTTGCCGATTTCATTCTGGACAGAGCATATTTTGAGGAAATGAAGGAAACGTCAGAGAAACTGTATTCCCCGTTTCTATCGGATTATGTAAACCTAGCTATTGACGGCGCTAATTTGCGGGCAACCGTCAGAACGCTCCGAATGGGCAGGGATCCTGAGTTCCTTAAAAACGCGCTGATAGAAGGCGGAAGCATTGACTCGGCAAAGCTCCTTGAAGCTGTCGCTCAGGATGAGGGCTTTGAAGCGCTGTATGTACATTCTCCTTTTAGTCAGGCGGCTGTTCTCGGACAGGAGGCTCTTCACGGCGGAAGGCTTACGGAGTTTGAAAAGAGCTGCGATAATGTTCTGATTAACTTTTTCGCAGGTGCAAGGGATATAAGCTTCGGAGCGGCGCCCGTAATTGCCTATATAGCGGGCTTGGAAAATGAGATTACGGCGGCAAGAATGATACTGTCGGGTAAGCTTTCTGGCGTTGAGCCATCGCTTATCCGGGAAAGGCTGCGTGATATTAGTGCTTAAAATTGCTGTCATAGGCGGGCGGGAAACCGTAATGGGCTTTAAGGCTCTCGGGCTCGACGCTTTCCCCGTGCTTGGGGACGATGAGGCATACGCCGCCTTCAGAAAGCTGACAAAAGAAAACGATAATTACGCTATTATCTACGTCGAGGAAACTTATTACAAAGCTCTTGCGGCGGAGATTGAAAAATACAAGGACGTTCCCACTCCCGCCATAATTCTGATTCCGGGCAGGGAAGGGTCACTTGGACTCGGGCAAAGCGCCCTTCAGAGCGCAGTTCTGCGCGCTGTCGGCAGCGACATCCTTTAGGAGGTATGTAAATGAGCGGAAAAGTAACCAAAGTATCAGGACCTCTTGTTGTTGCGGAGGGACTCTCGGACGCCAACGTGTCCGACGTCGTCCGCGTCGGAAAGCAGAGACTGATAGGCGAAATACTCAACATGACCGGCGACTCCGCTTCCATTCAGGTTTATGAGGAAACCAGCGGACTCGGACCCGGCGCCTCTGTTGAAACAACGGGCTACCCGCTTTCAGTGGAGCTCGGACCCGGAATGCTGGACGGTATATATGACGGAATTCAGCGCCCTCTTACGGAAATCCGTAAGATGACGGGAGCAACAATCTCAAGAGGCGTCGATGTTCCGGCGCTTAACCGCGAGAAGCTCTGGGAGTTTGTCCCGACTGCCGCCGTCGGCGATAAGGTGGTTGCAGGCGATATAATCGGAACGGTTCAGGAAACCACGGCAATTTTGCATAAAATTATGGTTCCTGTTGGAATTTCCGGTACTGTCGGCTCAATTCAGGCAGGCAGCTTCACGGTTCTTGACACGATTTGCCTTGTCAAGGGTGACGACGGCGAAAACCACAGGCTGACACTCATGCAGAAGTGGCCTGTTCGAAAGAGCCGCCCCTATATTAAAAAATACGTTCCCACAAGACCTCTTTGCAGCGGACAGAGAGTCATTGACACCCTGTTTCCCCTTGCAAAGGGCGGTACGGCGGCTGTGCCCGGACCCTTCGGAAGCGGAAAAACCGTTGTTCAGCACCAGCTGGCAAAGTGGTCGGACGTTGACGTGGTTGTCTATATCGGCTGCGGCGAGCGCGGCAATGAGATGACCGACGTTTTGATGGAATTCCCCGAGCTTAAGGATCCGCGCAACGGCGAACCGCTCATGAAGCGCACCGTCTTGATTGCAAACACCTCAGATATGCCTGTTGCGGCTCGTGAGGCCTCTATATACACAGGCATAACCATTGCGGAGTATTTCCGCGACATGGGCTATGACGTGGCGGTTATCGCGGACTCCACCTCACGCTGGGCGGAGGCTCTGCGTGAAATGTCAGGCCGTCTTGAGGAAATGCCCGGTGAAGAGGGCTACCCCGCTTATCTTGCCTCACGTCTTGCACAGTTCTACGAGCGCGCAGGCGTTGTCGAGTGCCTCGGCACGGAGGACAGGCGCGGAAGTCTGACCGCCATCGGAGCCGTTTCACCTCCGGGAGGCGACACCTCAGAGCCTGTTTCGCAGGCTACCATGCGAATAGTCAAGGTCTTCTGGGGACTTGATTCAAGCCTTGCCTATGCAAGACACTTCCCCGCAATCAACTGGCTTACAAGTTATTCGCTCTATGTCGACGGACTTAAAAAATGGTATGACAAAGAGTTGAGCGCTAAATTTATGCAGAACCGCGAAAAGACGATGGGAATTTTGCAGGAGGAAGCAAGCCTCCAGGAAATCGTCAAGCTCGTCGGACAGGACGCGCTTTCGCTCGGTGACAGGCTGACGCTTGAAACCGCCAAGATGATTCGTGAGGACTTCCTTCAGCAGAACGCCTTTGTCGACGTTGACAGCTACTCCTCTTACGAACGTCAGGCAATATTGCTGCAAATGATTCTCGATTATGATACGCTCTGCCGCAAGGCTATGGAGCAGGGCGCAAACTTAAACAAACTAATCAATATCCACGCAAGAGAGCAAATCGGAAGAGCAAAGGCTGTCCCTGAAGATAAGTTCAGAGAAACTTACAAACGTATAGCCGAGGATATGAAGAATCAGATAAATGAGATTGCTGCGGGGGGTGAAGAGCTGTGATCAGAGAATATAAGACCATTCGGGAAATAGCGAGCCCCTTAATGATGGTTTCTCAGGTTGAGGGCGTTACCTATAACGAGCTTGCCGAAATCGAACTTCCGAACGGCGAAACCCGTCAGTGCAAGGTGCTTGAGGTAGACGGTGACGTGGCTGTTGTCCAGCTCTTTGAAAGTGCCGCCGGAATTAACCTTAAGGAAAGCAAGGTTCGCTTTTTGGGTCACACGCTTGAGCTTGCCGTTTCCGAGGACATGCTCGGACGCGTTTTTGACGGTATGGGCAGACCGATTGACGGCGGACCCGAAATTCTTGCGGAGGCGCACCACGACATCAACGGTCTTCCGATGAACCCTGCGGCTCGCGACTATCCCAATGAGTTCATTCAGACCGGAGTTTCGTCTATTGACGGACTTAACACGCTGGTTCGCGGACAGAAGCTGCCGATATTCTCAGGCTCGGGATTGCCGCACGCCGCTCTTGCCGCACAGATTGCGCGTCAGGCAAAGGTTTTGGGCGGAGAAACAAACTTCGCTGTCGTCTTCGCCGCTATCGGCATAACCTTTGAGGAAGCGGAGTATTTCGTATCGGAATTCCGTAGAACGGGTGCAATTGATCGTACCGTATTATTTACAAACCTTGCAAACGACCCCGCTGTCGAGCGTATCGCAACACCGCGAATGGCGCTCACGGCTGCGGAGTATCTCGCTTTTGAAAAGGATATGCACGTTCTCGTCATCATGACGGACATCACCAACTACGCCGAGGCGCTTCGCGAGGTCTCCGCCGCAAAGAAGGAAGTTCCCGGACGCCGCGGCTATCCGGGTTACCTTTACACCGACCTTGCGACTATCTATGAGCGCGCAGGCCGCCGTATCGGTAAAAAAGGCTCAATAACGATGATTCCCATTCTGACTATGCCCGAGGACGATAAGACCCACCCGATTCCCGACCTTACCGGCTACATCACCGAGGGTCAGATTATTCTTTCCCGCGAGCTTTACAGAAAGGGTATAATTCCGCCTGTGGACGTGCTTCCCTCCCTCAGCCGTCTGAAGGACAAGGGCGTCGGTCCTGGCAAAACACGAGAGGACCATTCGGGAACAATGAACCAGCTTTTCGCGGCCTACGCGAGGGGCAAGGAAGCAAAGGAACTTATGACGATTCTGGGCGAGGCAGCTCTGACCGATGTCGATAAGCTCTACGCAAAGTTTTCCGAAGCGTTTGAAAAGAACTATGTCAGCCAGGGCTTTGAACTCAATCGCTCGATTGAGGAAACCCTTGATTTGGGCTGGGAACTTCTCTCCATCCTGCCGACTTCCGAGCTTAAGCGCGTTAAGACCGAGCACATCGAAAAATATTTACCCAAGAAGCAGTAAACGGGCTTTACGCTTTTGGGCAAAAATGAATTCAGCTCCCTGATTGAGGTGAAGATATGCCAAAAACAGCGATAACCCCGACCAGAATGGTCTTAAACCAACAGAAAACGCGCCTTAAGACGGCTATGCGCGGGCATAAGCTTCTTAAAGACAAGCGCGATGAGCTCATGCGCCGTTTTATGGAGGTAGTCCGCAAAAACCGTGAGCTCCGCACAAGAGTGGAGCAGGGAATGACCGAGGCTTTTTCCGCGCTTACGGTGGCCTCAGCCATCATGTCCCCCGATATGCTGGAGCAAGCGATTTTATATCCGCGCCAGAGCGTTGAGCTCTCGATGGAATTTAAAAACGTCATGAGTGTTAATGTCCCCGTCTATGACTTTAAGACAAAAACAGCGGACACGGGCGACATTTATCCTTACGGCTTTGCGCAGACCTCGGGTGAGCTTGACGACGCTCTTTCAAAGCTCTCACAGGTCTTTGCCGATATGCTTGAACTCGCTCAGGTTGAAAAGACCATGCAGCTCATGGCACAGGAAATCGAAAAGACGCGCCGCCGCGTTAACGCGCTGGAATACGTCATGATTCCCGAATGTCAGGAGAATATCAAATATATCTCCATGAAGCTTGAGGAAAATGACCGATCGTCCAAGGTGAGACTAATGAAGGTCAAGGATATGGTGCTGGAAAAAGCGCACAATTTCCATTATTGAATTTTGAAGAAAGCCGCAGAGCCAAGACTCTGCGGCTTTCTTCGTCTTAATGCCGAAAGAAAGTTGGAAACACTGTCAATATTAACATATTTTAACAATTACTTTACAATCCATGAGAACTCATCTATAATTATTGTAACAATCAATAAAAAGAGGGGAATAAAATGAAGAAAATTGGTGGAATACTTCTAATGGCAGTGCTTGTGGCACTTATTTCGAGTATGCTTACCACAGCAGCATTCGCTTCGCAGTACGACAGCGTGGCGCAGGAACTGAAAACCATCGGACTTTTTCAGGGAACGGATACGGGCTTTGATTTGGACCGTGCCCCGACACGCACGGAAGCCGCCGTTATTCTGGTGCGTCTTCTGGGAGCGGAGAGTAAAGCAAAGGCGCAGTATGCCGCCGGAACAATCAGCCATCCATTTACCGATGTTCCCCAATGGGCAAATCCATATATCGCATGGCTATATTCAAACGGCCTGACAAAGGGCTTATCCGATACCTCTTACGGAGCTACGGGTCAGTGCAGCGCAAAAATGTTCTGTACCTTTGTTCTGCGCGCACTTGGTTACAGCGACGCTGCGGACGGAGATTTCACCTTTGATAATTCTGTGGATTACGCTGAATATATCGGGATTTTCGCCAGTGTGTGGGAAGACGATGTATTTCTAAGGGATCATGCGGTTGCGGTATCCTACGAGGCGCTTGGAACCTATATGAGCGAAGGGGACAAAACGCTTCTCGAAAAGCTCGTTTCCGATGGTTCTGTTTCAAGAGAAAGTGCATCCGCTCTGCTGCTAAAAGTTCAATATTATAATGAGTATCTGTATGGATACAGCAGCTGGTATAACGAGCCTTCGGTCAGCATGACGGTGAGTGAAAAAATGACCTTCGCAAGCACTGAACTGAAGACAAATATCCAACTTGAAAGGAAACTAATCTCAAAATATATCAATAATTCGGATTATACCGCAATCGAATCGATAAGGACGACCTCCGACGGAGATAACGTATACAGTGTCAGCTATTGGCTTAAAAATGGTGTTGTTTACTATAAAGAAGGCTCAATGAAAGTAAAGGCAAATGTTGATGACAGTGATATTGAGGAAATGCTTTACGAGGAATACTATCTGACCGAGCCGCCGCTTTATTCGATGGGCGAAATAAAAAGCATCACTTGTACTCCGACAGCCTACGGCAAGGAATACAATATTACACTTTCCTCACTCGAGCCTAATTTGGATTCTATTCAATCCGATTTCGAAGACTTAACCGTGACTGATGTGACTGTGAACAGCAGCAGTATTAAAATCGGTGTAAACACTCTCGGAGAGTTAAAAACAGTTGATATTGCAGTGAATTATACTTTGACAGGTACATATCAGGGGCAGGTTGTTCATTTTAACTGCGGATATACATATAACAGCACGGTTAATGCCACGGGCGATGCCGTCAGCATAATTTATCCTGATTTTTCGGACTATATTATGCAATGATTTGAGTAATATATTTAGAGCAAGGGTGACATTCATGTGATCCTTGCTCTTTTTTTGTCTATCTGATTGTTTGAAGGTATTTAATATGATAAAATTAGCACGGAAAAATCCGCTACAAAACGAGAATTTGCCCGCAAATAACAAAATTATAGTCTTTTTTAATGGTTTTCTAATCTTTTTGGGGCTTGGATTTTAAGACTTCCATGCCATAATGAGGCCAAACTAAGAAAGACGGAGGTAAATAAAAATGTCACAAAACCTTGAACTGGTAGAAAAACTGGTGGAAAAAACCGGGCTGAGCTACGGCGAGGCAAAGCAGGCGCTCGAGAAGACCGATTGGGATATACTTGAGGCACTTATCCAACTCGAAGCCCAGGGCAGAATAAACGGCGGCAAAACCGCGCAGTACACTACAAGCAGCACAAACAATTCTCAGCAGTACCAGCAGAATCAACAGAATCAAAAGTACCAGCAGAACAGCCAGAGTGAGAAAAAAAGCACCGCAGGAGAGAACTTCAAGAAAACTACTAAGAGCTTAGGCGAGTGGCTCAAAAGTGTTTTCGATAAAGGCAACAAAAACAGTCTGGTTATGCACAAAAACGACGAGAAGAAGCTGGAAATACCCGTTACCGCTTTTGTGGTGCTGCTTATCTTCTGCTTCTGGGTTATAATTCCGCTTATGATTGTTGCGCTCTTCTTCGGCTGCCGTTTCTCCTTCTCAGGAAATGAACTGGGCAAGGAAAGCGTTAACTCGGCCATGGGCAAGGCTACCGATATTGCCGACAATATAAAAAGCGAGTTCAAGACCAACTAAGCTGTCGTCACGCTCGAAAACGCTCGGCACAGCCGCATGAAGATTAAAGGAGAATGTTTATGTCGTCCAGAGTACTGATTATTGAAGACGAAGAAAAAATCGCCCGTTTTCTGGAGCTGGAGCTGACACATGAGGGCTTTGAGGTGATTAAATCCGCTGACGGGCGCGAGGGACTGGACCTTGCGCTCGAAGGCGGCTTTGCAATAATACTTCTGGATATTATGCTGCCCGGCTTAAACGGACTTGAGGTGATAAGACGCCTTCGAAAAAGCTCCGACGTTCCCGTGATTATGCTCACGGCGCGTGACGCCGTTATGGATAAAGTCTCGGGGCTCGACATGGGTGCGGACGACTACGTTACAAAGCCCTTCGCCATCGAGGAGCTTTTAGCGCGCATCCGCGTTACTCTACGCAAAAAGGAGAGCAGCGAATCCTCGGACAATCACAAGACGCTTTGCTGGGAAAAACTCACGCTTGATAGTTTAAGCCATACGGTTAATTACGACGGCAAGCCGATTGACCTCACAAAGCGCGAATTTATGATGCTTGAACTTATGCTTTTAAACAAAAATATTGTTCTTTCGCGTGAAACCTTTATCGAGCGCGTCTGGGGCTATGATTACATGGGTGAAACAAATGTTGTCGACGTTTATGTACGGTACATAAGAAGCAAAATCGACGATGTTTACGGCATAAACATGATTCGCACCGTTCGCGGAATCGGATATGTCATAAAGGACGACAGAGCATGAGTAATGAACCGAAAAAAAAAGCGGTAAAAAAATCCGCTAAGTACGCCTCTACCACAGCACGATTACACGCTCTGCAAATCAGGAGAGTGAAAGCTGCACTGTTCTTTTCCGGTGTTTTCACTCTGGTTTTGCTTGTGTTCGGCTTTTGCTACATTCAGGACAGCGCCTACACGGGGATATACGACCCCTTTCTTCTTTGGGGCGAGGTGACGCGCAGGCTGGACTTTTCGCCTTCGGGAGTATTATTTCTGCCCAAGCTGCGCTACATTATGGACAGTGCCACAAAGCTCCCAAGAGCGGTAGACGCGACTGTATATTTTTATGTGACTGTTGTAGGCTTCCTGCTTGCTGGAGTGTTTAACGGGATTGTCTCTCTGATTTCAAGGCTTTTCGCGAAGGCGCAGATATCTAAGCAGCTTGCACCGCTGACAAAGCTTGCTGATACGGCGATGAAGCTCACGTCCGACGGGAGCTTAAGTTCCGCCGCGCCGGGTCTTTCAGCGGGAACGGACAGTTATGACGAGCAGCAGATACACAGGCTCGAAAGCGCGATTGACAGCCTTAAGGCCGACTCGCCGGACGCGCAGCTCCGAACGGGCGACCAGGACCTCAAGGGGCTTGAGGACGCTATAAACAGCCTTATTAAACGCACACGCGACAGCTACAGTCAGCAGATACGCTTTGTGTCGGACGCCTCTCATGAGCTTCGCACGCCCATCGCGGTTGTAAAGGGCTACACGGATATGCTCGACCGCTGGGGAAAAAAGGACGAGAAAATCCTTGACGAGTCAATTTCAGCAATCAAGACTGAAACCGAGCACATGAATAAGCTTGTAGAGCAACTTTTATTCCTTGCCAGAGGAGACAGCGGGCGCACGAAGCTGAATTTTGAAAAGTTTTCGCTATCGGATATGCTGCGTGAGGTATATGAGGAATCTGTGATGATTGACTCCTCGCATAAATGGGCAATTTCGGCAAAAGATGAGATAAACGCCGAAGGCGACCTTTCAATGCTGAAGCAGGCAACGAGGATACTTGTTGATAACGCGGCAAAATATACGCCGGAGGGAAATTTAATAACCTTAAAGGCAATACTGGATAATACAGGAGCTCCAACCATAATTGTTCAGGACAACGGTATCGGTATAGCGGGGCAGGATATGTCCCACATTTTTGACCGTTTCTACCGTTCGGATCCCGCTCGCGGCAGAGCGCAGGGCGGCACGGGACTCGGACTTTCAATTGCTAAATGGATAGTTGACAGACACAACGGTTATTTCGAGGTTGTCAGCCGTGAGGAAATCGGCACCAGAATCAGCATACACCTGCCTAAGCCCGTTCAGGCATAAACTCACATAATGACAGAAGAATTTTAGCGAATTTTGCGCTTTAATTTTGCTTCGCTCTGTGCTATCATAAGCGGGTAAAATAAGTTTGGGGGATTAGCCGATTATGGACTGGGAAACGCTGAAATCATCCTGCGGGAACTGCAAAAAATGCGCCCTCTGGGAAACCCGAACCAATGTCGTGTTCGGCGCGGGGAACGAAAACGCAGAGATTCTGTTCATCGGAGAAGGTCCCGGCGAGCAGGAGGATTTGACAGGGCAGCCCTTTGTCGGGCGCGCGGGCAGGCTTCTGGACGATATGCTCTCGATAATTGATTTGGACAGGACAAATATTTACATCGCCAACATGGTCAAGTGCCGACCACCGAAGAATCGTGACCCCCTCGGGATTGAAAAAGACGCCTGTATTCCTTGGCTTCGTGAGCAGACACGGCTTATAAAACCGAAAATCATAGTCTGTCTGGGAAGAATCTCGGCAATGTCGATTATCCGTGAGGACTTTAAGATTTCAGCGGAGCACGGACAGTGGACAGAGCGGGGCGGTATAAAAATGACCGCGCTTTTTCATCCGGCGGCGCTGCTGCGTGACCCGCGCCGCAAACCCGAAACTTTTGAGGACTTAAAGGAAATACAGCGCGTTATCAGGGAAGTCTGCACCCACACATACACAAAATAACGCTCCGTTTCGGGAAAAAACGACCAAAAATGAAAATTGTCATAAATAAATCTTAAATTTAACACTTTTGAAACAAGATATCAGTTTTTTTTGTAACATCTGTTTGTTATATTAAAGATGCAAGAGACAGTTGAACTTTTTCGTTTTCTCCTCATCCCATAAGTTTATCGGCAAACGGAATGTCGCTCCGTTTGCCGATTACTTTTTTCGGAAGAACAAATCGAGCTTGGCATACAGCCGCCGGAAGGCGCAGAACAAAAGCTGTGAGGAGAATTATTATGCGAATTGCTCAGTATTCCGATTCTTTTCTGCCGATAGTGGACGGAGTCGGCAGGGTGGTCTATAATTACGCGAACAATATTGTGGATAAGGGTCACGAATGCTACGTTGTAGCCCCCATGACCGAAACAGGTTTTCGCGGCGGATATAAATTTGAAATGGTAGACTACCAGAGCGTCAAGCTCAAGGGGCGGCAGTACAAGCTCGGCGTGCCTCTGATGGACACGCATTTCCACGCAAGGATGAACATGCTTGACCTTGACATAGTTCATGCGCATAGCCCGTTCACCGCGGGTCAGACAGCGCTGATTCACTCGAGAAGGCGCGGGATTCCGCTTGTGGGAACTTTCCACTCAAAATATAAGGACGACTTTCAGTCGGTTACGGGGATGAGTGTGGTCGCCGAGGTCGGCGCTAAATTTGTGGTCGAATTCTACGACAAGTGCGACGAGGTCTGGGCGGTAAGCCAGTCCGCTGCGGCGACCCTGCACAGCTACGGTTTTAAAAGAAGAATAATCGTCATGCCGAACGGTTCTGACGAGCAAACAGTCGACCCCGAGGACAAGCTTAAAGCCGCAAAGGAATTCGGACTTGGGACGGAGAGCGTTTTTCTCTTTGTGGGGCAGCAGGACTGGAAGAAGAATATCGAGCGAATCCTTCTTTCCGCTGCGGAACTAAAAAAGAAAAATCTCGTCTTTAAGCTGGTGCTTACGGGCATGGGTCCCCACTCGGAGGAAATAGCAAAGAAGGCGACCCAGCTTGGGCTTGACGACAGCATGGTCTACACAGGGCATGTTTCGGACAGCAGCCTGCTGGCCGGACTCTACCAGTGCGCGGACTTATTCGTTTTCCCGTCATTATATGATACAGCCGGGCTGGTGGTATTTGAAGCGGCAAGCTTCGGAACACCCTCCGTCGTAATTCGCGGCAGCAGCGCTTCGGAACCGATAACAGACGGCGTTAACGGGTTTTTGTGTGATGACGATACTGCGGATTTGGCGCGGGTTATGGAAAACGCGATTAAGGACAAAGAAAATACGGTGCGTATAGGACTGGAGGCAAAAAGAACAATACCGAAAAATTGGAGCGGAATTATGGATACGGTGCTTGAACGATACTCAAGACTTATCAATAGGTAGATAATTGCAATTAGTTTTTTCAAAGAGTTTCTCTTATCCCGGCGCAACCTGAGAAAGGAATACTATGCACAGAAAAAAACTTACGCGAACGCTGGCAATCACGCTGGTTGCTAGCCTGATTCTTGCCACCGGTGCTCTGGCGGCCGTTTTGGGCGAGCTGATAAACGGACATGAAACCTACCTCGGAGCGGGGATGGAGCTTTCCAAAGGTGTTTACTGGACAGGCTCCGATTACCAGACCGAGAACTACATAGAATATACCCCCGGAACTTCTGTATATCCCGTAATTGTTTCAGGCTCGAAGGTTTGCAATTACGGAAACTTTGCCTCAATGGCGGCACTCCTCGAAAATCAGGGCAAGCACGTTATCGGCGGTATGAACGGCGACTATTATGTTGTGGCAAATTATGAGCCCTTGGGGATTGAGGTATCAAACGGCGAGCTGTGGTCCTCGGACGCAGACCATTGGGCTGTCGGATTCTTGGCTGACGGCAGCGCGATTTTCGGAAAACCCGATATTTCCATAAGTGTTAATATCGGCGGAACGGACTTCACTTTTGACGCGGTAAATAAAACGAGGAGTGACGGCGGTGCAGTGCTCTACACTGACGATTACTCTGCCGCAACAAAAAATTCGGGCGACGGAACGGACATCATATGCTCAATAAGCGCCCCGCTTAGTTTGAACTGCGAAGTTACCCTAACGGCGGAGGAAATAGTAACGACAGGCGGCGCGGTTGCGATACCCGCAGGCAAGGCAATACTGAGCGTTTCGGCAAACGCGACTGAGGAACTTAAGACCGCCGTTGCCGCCTTAGCCGCCGGCTCGACGGCGACAGTTAAAATAAGTTCGCCAAGCGAATGGGCGAGCGTCAATTACGCAATCGGCTCGCTGTATAAGCTCGTAACGAACGGCGCTCTCGAGAGCGGACTTCCGACAAACGAAATTGCGCCGCGCACGGCAATCGGCAAAAAAGCGGACGGTTCGCTCGTGTTCTACACTGTGGACGGACGAAAAAGCGGATACAGCGTCGGCATTACAATCGCAAATCTCGCGCAGAGAATGCTGGAACTGGGCTGTGTTGAGGCGACAATTATGGACGGCGGCGGTTCAACGAGCATGAACGCGATTTACCTCGGCGACAGCTCCGCTTCGCAGATAAACAGCCCCTCGGACGGCTATCAGCGCTCTGTCACAAACTACATAATGCTCGTTACGGAAGCAAAGCCGACAGGCACGGCCACAAGGCTAGCCCTGTATCCGCTTTCAACCAACATTCTCTCGGGAGCGACGACTGCTTTTACACTTAAGGCGGCGGACGACAACGGCTATTCTGCAGACCCGGGCAAATATGTAAGTCTTGCCGTTACAAGTTCACTCGGCACCCTTTCAGCGGATGGCAGCTTTACTGCAAAAGGAGCGGGCAGTGGGACAGTAACAGCCTCGGCGGACGGACTTATCGGAGCAGCGGTACAGGTGAATGTCGTGACAACGCCCGACAGTATTTCAATAAAGAAAGAATCGGGCGGTTCTGCGCTTTCCTCTCTTGCCGTTGAAACGGAGAGTACAACGGCCTTGACAGCTCTGGCAATGAAAAACCACGTTTCGCTAATCTCGCAGGACAAGTGCTACACCTGGTCCTGTGACGCCGCCATCGGCACCATAAGCGCGGACGGCACCTTTATAGCGGGCAAGCAGAACGCAAGCGGAAGCATAAGCGTCAAGGCAGGCGGCACGACGGTTTCAATCCCCGTAACAGTCACAAATCCCGAAAAGTTTGACGACCTTAAAAAGACCGACTGGTTCTACGACGCGGTAAAATATGTCGGCGAGAACAATCTCATGAACGGAACGGCGGACAGGATATTTTCGCCGAACTCAGAGATGTCGAGAGCGATGGTCGTAACCGTGCTCTGGCGCATTGCCGGCTCACCCGAGCCGACGGTGAGCGGCACTTTCGCAGATGTGCCCGACGGACAGTGGTACACAAAGGCGGTTTACTGGGCAAGTGAAAAAGGCTTCGTTCAGGGCTTTGCCGGTAAATTTGACCCCAATACCTCAATAAGCCGTGAGCAGCTTGCGACTATACTCTACAGGTATTCGGGTTCTCCCGAGACAAGCGGCACGCTCACAGCTTTCACGGACGCGCAAACTGTGTCCTCCTGGGCGCAGACTCCGCTTTGCTGGGCAGTTGAAAAGAAATTCATCGGCGGTGTAACCGATACGCTGCTGTCACCCTCAAGCACCGCGACAAGGGCGCAGTTCGCAACGATACTCTATCGAATGTCGCAGTAAATAGGCGGTATGAATTCTATAAAAACGCGGGCGTCGGGATTCCCTTCGCCCGCTGTTATTTTTGCACGAAAGATTTAAAAATCCCTTGACAAACCGCACTTTTGCTGATACTATGACTAGGCGCTCCAAAGACAGCAGGTGGGTTACGCCCATAAATCCTGCCGAGGACGGCCACTATTTTTTATGATTAGTTGCTTTGTGTCTTTGTGCTTTGGCGCAGGGACTTATTTTTTTGGGCGCGAAATACTAACCACGGAGGTGAAATTATGCCAAATGCAAAGGTTCTCAGTGAGAAGCAGGCTATCGTTGCCGAACTGACACAGCGTATCAAGGGCGCAAGCTCCGGTATTTTTGTTGATTACAAAGGTATCACAGTCGCTCAGGATTCGGAGCTTCGAGGCGAACTTCGCAAGAACGACGTCGAGTATTCCGTCATTAAGAACACCCTTTGCCGCCGTGCGATTGATGAGCTGGGTCTTTCCGAGATGGATCCCATCCTTAACGGAACAACCTCTCTCGCAACCAGCAAGGGCGACCCCATCGCACCTTTCCGCGTAATCACGGATTTTGCGAAGAAAATGGGTGAGGACAAGTTCAACGTCAAAGCGGGCTTCATGGATGGCAAGGTTCTTTCCCTTTCCGAAATGTCTGAAATCTCCGCACTGCCGTCTTTGGACGCGCTGTATGCAAAGGTTCTCGGAACAATGCTCGCACCCATCTCAAGTCTGGCGATTGTTATCGGTCAGATTCTGGAACAGAAGGGCGGTTCACTCGAAACTGCCACCGCAGCCGAATAATCAGCGGCGGAAACAACAAAAATTACATTTAGGAGGAAACATCTATGGCAAGCGAAAAAATTACCGCTCTTATCGAAGAGATAAAGACTCTCTCCGTTCTTGAGCTTTCCGAGCTCGTACACTCTCTTGAGGAAACCTTCGGCGTATCCGCAGCAGCGGCAGCTCCCGCAGCAGGCGCTGCAGTTGCAGCAGTTGTTGAAGAACAGACCGAGTTTGACGTCGTTATGACCGATTTCGGTGCAGAGAAGATTAAGGTTATCAAGGAAGTCCGCGCTATCACAGGTCTTGGACTTGCTGAAGCAAAGGCTCTTGTTGAAGGCGTTCCCGCAAAGATTAAGGAAGGCGTCAACAAGGAAGAGGCCGAGGCTCTTAAGGCTCAGATCGAGTCCGCAGGCGCAAAGGTCGAAATCAAATAAATTTCTTCGTGAAATTAAACTGCCGTATATTATACGGCAGTTTTTTATTTTTTATCTTTGTCAAAATGCTCCTTTGTCATCGCGGTGACAACTCCAGAAAGACCGATTAGCGCGATGAGGTTCGGAATTGCCATTAGACCGTTCAGAGTGTCGGCTATATCCCAGGCGAGGCTCATCTTAAGGCCTGCGCCGATTATTATAAAGACGACAAATATAGCTTTATATAATGTGAGTATTCTCGTACCGAAAATATACTCGACGCAGCGGCTGCCGTAAAGCGCCCAGCTTAAAATGCTGGAAACCGCGAAAAGTGCCAGCTCTATTGCTATAAATATGGCCGAAAGCCTCCCGCCGAAAGCCGTGCCGAAGGCCGAAATGGTAAGCTCCGCGCCCGCGCTCTGTCCGAAAGGAATGTGGACACCGCTCATAAGTACCGCCAGCGCCGTGAGCGTACACATAACGATAGTGTCGGCGAAAACTTCAAAAATCCCGAAAAGCCCCTGCTTAACGGGGTCTTCCTCGCTTGTCGCCGCGTGCGCAATCGGCGAAGAACCGAGCCCCGCCTCGTTGGAAAAAACTCCGCGCCCTATGCCGAAGCGCAAGGCCTGTGATATTCCGACTCCCAGGGTACCGCCTAAAACCGCTTTAGGCGCAAAGGCGCTTGTTACTATGAGGCTCAGGACATCGGTAATTTTTCCGATATTTAAAAATATGATAATAAGCGTGCCTGCGATATAGATTAGGCTCATAGCGGGGACCAGCTTTTCCGCGACCGAGCCGATTCGTTTCATGCCGCCGAGCAGAACCAGAGCGGTTGCAAAAGAGATGACAAAGCCCGTTGCCAGCCTCAGAAGCATCTCTGATTGCCCACCCGCTTTCGGAGCCGCACCGTAAGAGCTTGCGAGCGTTAAAAAGGCTTCCGCAACGGTGTTCGCCTGAACCATATTGCCGATTCCGAGCGCCGCAAGCGCTCCGAAAAGGGAGAACAGTAAAGCGAGCCACTTGTACTTACTGCCAAGACCCCGCGTTATGTAGTACATCGGTCCGCCGACCCAATCGCCTTTTCTGTTACGTTTACGAAACCTGACGGAAAGCATAATTTCAGAATATTTCGTCGCCATTCCGAGAAGCGCCGAAATCCACATCCAAAACACCGCCCCGGGACCGCCGAGCGCAATCGCGCCCGCTACCCCCGCGATGTTTCCGGTGCCGACTGTGCCTCCGAGAGCGGTAGTTACCGCCTGAAAAGGTGAAACCGCGCCTTTGTCCTTGATCTTTCCGTAACTGAAGGCTTTGCCGACGGTGTTTTTTATCATGTAGCCAAATTTGAAAAACTGCGGAAAGCCTGTTTGTATGCTAAAGTACATACCTGTGCCGACAATCAGCAGCATCATCGGAATTCCCCACACGATACTGTTTAAAATATCGTTGAACCTTGCAATCATTTCGACCAAGTTCTGCATATAGTTCTCCGTCTAAAATGTTTTTAAGAATAACTCGAACTTTTCGCCAAATTATCGCCCGAAACATTTTTCGATTTCGGGCGTCATATAAAAGATATTCTAACTATATGTGTTAAGGGTGTACTTTTGAATTGTTTTGGGTTAGAATAAATCTGTATTTTTTAGCACTGTGAAAGGAACGAAAATGAAAAAGATAATTTCGATTATAGTTGCCGTCTTTACGCTTATGAGCATAACAACTGCATTTGCTATTGAAAAAGGTGACGCAAGGGCTGTTTGCGGTGCGGATATTACTTCCGAGCAGAAGGCCTCCGTTTATAAAACTTTTGGAATCGAAGAGGGAAGCGTAACCGAGCTTACCGTTACAAACGACGATGAGCGCGCATACCTTGACGGTCTTGTCGATAGCTCAATTATCGGAACAAAGTCTATATCGTGCGTTTATATCGAGGTTTTGGGCGAAGGCGACGGACTTGACGTCAGCGTTTCAAATATCAGCTGGTGCACAAAGGAAATGTACGCAAACGCACTTGTTACAGCGGGAATTTCTGACGCAAAGCTGATTGTCACAAGCCCTGTCGCCGGTATTTCGGGAACCGCCGCGCTTACGGGAGTTTACAAGGCCTACGAGGATATTACAGGCGAGAAACTGGACGAGATTGCTAAGCTCGCGGGGACACAGGAGCTTGTTATTACGGCCGAGCTTGCCGACCAGATTGGAAGCTACGACGCTGTTACAATAGTAAACGAGCTGAAAAAGGTTCTTGCCGAAACAGTTAACATGACGGACAATGAGCTCAGAGCCGAAATCAGAAGCATTGCCGCGGAAAACGACATCTCCGTCAGTGACGGTCAGGTTGAGCAGCTTTTATCATTGTGCCGTTCGCTCGAAAAACTTAATCCGGAAGAGCTGAAGGCCAGAGTCGAAGCCTTTCAGGATACCGTGAAGAAGCTCGCGGGAGCCCAGGAAAAGATAGCCGAAATAGGTGAGGCAATGAAGACTTTCTTTGAAAATGTCGGGAAGTTCCTTGCAAACATTTTCAAGTAAAATGTTTAGCGCCGGAGTTGACAATTAAGAAGAAGCTCGCGGATTGTTTTCCGCGGGCTTCTTTTTTATCTATACAGCAGGTTTGATGCGGCTCTGCGCCGATATTTTTTATAGAAATATCAATACTGATGTGTTACAATAACTCTATATGTACGAGCGCTTTAGGAGGCAAAGCTTTTGATAAAAATCAGCAATTTAAATGTTCCGGTGGATTTCAGCGAAAACTATTTGAGGCTGAAAGCAAGCGGCATTCTGGGGATCCCAACTGACGGTATTAAGGATTTAAGTCTATCGCGACTTTCGGTGGATGCAAGGAAAAAAAGTGACGTTCACTATGTTTGCACTATCTTGCTTTCCGCTGAAAACGAGGAAATGCTTGTAAACAGCACTCAAAACAAAAATGTCGAGCTTTTTGCACCTAAGCAGTATGTTTTTCCGAAGGTAACAAGGAAAAGTCAGCTGGCGCCGATCGTTGTCGGAATGGGCCCGGCAGGCCTTTTCGCCGCACTGCAGCTTGCGCGCGCCGGTCTTAAACCCATCGTTCTGGAGCGCGGGCGCAATGTTACCGCGCGCACGGAGGATGTTGAGCGCTTCTGGAAAACGGGAAGTCTTTTAAACAATTCAAATGTACAGTTCGGAGAGGGAGGAGCAGGAACCTTTTCGGACGGAAAGCTTTCGACGGGGACAAATGATCCCAGAATTTCACATGTTTTCGAAACCTTTGTCGAGCACGGCGCGCCACGCGACATTATCTGGTCGAACAGACCGCACATCGGTACTGACGTGCTGCGGGATGTTGTGCAAAACATGCGGCGTGAGCTTATATCCCTCGGCTGTGATATTCGCTTTGAAAACATCCTGAGCGGCGTAGAAATTGAAAACGGAACGCTTGTCGGCGTTTTTGTCGATTCACATTCGGGGACGTACAAGCTGCCCTGCGATTGTCTCGTACTCGCGCCCGGACATTCGGCGCGCGATACCTTTGCAATGCTCTTCGAGGCAGGAATTCCGATGGAGCAGAAGCCCTTTGCCATCGGTGTGCGTATCGAGCACAAACAAAAAACAGTTTCTGAATCACAGTACGGAGACTTCGCAAAAAAACTTCCTCCCGCCGATTATAAGCTGGCCTGCCACCTTCCGAGCGGAAGGAGCGCCTTTACCTTCTGCGTTTGCCCGGGTGGGCAGGTCGTTGCCGCCGCTTCCGAGAGCGGACAGCTCGTAACAAACGGAATGAGTATGCGTGCCCGCGACGGAGAGAATATTAACTCAGGACTTCTTGTCGGAGTAAGTCCATCCGACTTTGGGGATACTCATCCTCTTGGGGGAATGAGATTTCAGGAGCATTGGGAAAAACAGGCGTACATTCTCGGCGGGGGAGATTATTGCGCTCCGATTCAACTGTTGGAAGATTTTATGGCGAAAAGAGCGTCGTCGGCAATAGCCAATATTACCCCGACCTACAAGCCCGGGGTTAAGCTTTCCGATCTGCGCAAATGCCTGCCGAAGTATGTTGCTGACACGCTTGCGGAGGCAATTCCGATTTTTGACCGCAGCTTAAGAGGCTTTGCAGACCCCAATGCCGTCATGACGGGGGTGGAAACCCGCTCCTCCTCACCCGTTCGCGTACTTCGCGGTGATGATTTCCAGAGTAAAATTAGAGGAATATTCCCCTGCGGAGAGGGCGCCGGCTATGCCGGAGGAATTACTTCCGCTGCGGTGGACGGAATTAAGGTAGCGGAAGCGGTTGTGACAATGTAAGTAAATAATCTATAAAGGAGACGCTATGAAATCAATACGTCAGGTGTATAAAATCGGTTTCGGTCCCTCCAGCTCGCACACCATGGGTCCGTCTAAGGCGGCAAAGCAATTTGCTCAGCTTTGTCCCGAAGCTGACAGCATTGAGGTCGTTTTATTCGGGTCTCTTGCCAAGACAGGCAAAGGACATAAAACAGATGTCGCGATAACAAATGCACTTGAGCCCCTACCCGTTAATATCAGTTTCGATACAGTAACAGACAAGCTTCCTCACCAGAACACTATGGATTTTATCGGATTAAAAGATGGGAAAGAGATATTAAGAAGGCGTTATTTCAGTATCGGCGGCGGCGATATTCTTGCGGAGGGGGAGAGCCCTGCCGAGGAGAACGAGGTTTACGAGCAAAATTCCTTTGCCGAGATTTCAAAATACTGTAAGGAACACAATATCAGAGTCAGCGAATATGTCAGACGCATGGAAGGCGATGATATTTTCGCATACCTTACTGAAATTTGGGACGCAATGCAAAAAGCAATATCCGAGGGGCTTTCAAAGACCGGTATTTTGCAGGGCGGACTCAAGGTCGAAAGACGCGCGCAGCAGCTCTTTAATCAGCGCCACATGGACGAGAGCAAGTCAACCTACGAAACACGCGCGGTTTGCTCCTACGCCTTTGCCGTGAGCGAGGAGAATGCGGACGGCGGAAGGATTGTGACTGCTCCCACCTGCGGCTCCTGCGGGGTTGTCCCCGCGGTGCTCAAGTATTTCAAGGAAGAGAAGGGCTACAAGGACGAGAAAATTCTTGACGCTCTGGCTGTCGGCGGGATTATCGGTCTTTTAGTCAAAACAAACGCCTCAATCAGCGGCGCGGAATGTGGCTGTCAGGCAGAAATCGGTACGGCCTGCGCCATGGCGGCGGCGGCTCTGGCAGAGCTTTTCGGAATGGGTATTGATCAGATTGAGTATTCCGCTGAAATTGCAATCGAGCATCATCTGGGGCTTACCTGCGACCCGATTTGCGGCTTGGTGCAGATTCCGTGCATTGAGCGAAACGCCGTTGCCGCAATGCGTGCCATCAATGCCGTCACTCTTGCAAATTTCCTCACCTTTACCCGTAAAATCTCGCTTGACCTTGTAATAAAGACCATGTATGACACGGGACGCGACCTGAACAGGAATTACCGTGAAACCGCCGATGGCGGACTTGCAAAGCTATATAAGATTCCAACCTAAGCATTGCTTGGCGACGAATTATATAAAATGAATTTTTGACTCATATTGCATTTTTATTGGAAAGAGCCTGCCGCCCATAAAATGGGCGGCAGGCTCTTTCATTTTTATTAAAGCACAGGACAAAATTTTTGAATTCACCCGTTCAAGCATAAAAGTTTCGCAAAGCGAGTTTGGAGTTTTATTGAGATATTGCCGAGGCAAGGTAATTTGAAAACTCCTCGGTTTGTGCTTCGTCACAGGTAAGGGAGGATAGTCTGTCGCGAATCAAGGCGGAGGCAAGCTCACAGCCGCAAAGCCGCTCGGCAACGTCCTGAACCCATTGCGCGTTCAAGGCATCGGAATAAAGAACCGCGTTTTTTATTACACCGTTTGAAACGGAAAGCCGAAGCTCAAGTTCACCGAAGGAAAGTCTGGTGTGGAACTGTCTGTCAAAATCCGAGAGCCTGCCGAGTGTCCATTCACGGCTGCCGTAATGCTCGGTGAGCTTTTGCCAAACGGCTGCGTCAAGCACCGATTCGTCGATAAATTCGACTTTTCCTCCGTAAAGCTCCTCGAGGGAGGAAACAAGCGCTTTTCTCATAGCTTCAGGCGTAATCTCGGGCGCAAGCTCGCTGAGGTTGACAACGCGGGAGCGAACGCTTTCAACGCCTTTCGACTGAAGCTTTTCCTTCGAGGGTGTCAGAAACTCTCCTAGCTTTGACAGGTTTGAGGACAGAAGAATCGTCCCGTGATGGTAGTTCGCGGAGCCCTTTGAATAGTAGGCGTTGCCGGAAAACTTTCGCCCGTCTGCCAGGATATCATTTCGCCCTGTTCGTTCTGCGTCAATCCCAAATATTCTGGTGGCGTGACAAATAACGTCGGACTGTTTTGCAACGTCATATTCTCCGCTGCGCGCGAAGAAGGTGAAGTTCTGATTTCCAAGATCGTGAAAAACAGCCCCTCCGCCCGACAGACGGCGGGCAAGCCTGCCGTTCTCGGCGGCAAGGACCTCCAGAGCGCATTCCCTCCATGCGTTCTGATTTCGCCCGATAACCACCGTGTTCTCGTTCTGCCACAGATACATGAGAAGCTCGTCCGCCTTCACATATCCCAGAAGAAGCTCCTCCGCGGCAAGATTACGGTAAGGGTCAGTGCATTCGCTTATAAAAACTTTGAGTTTCATATTTTACCTTTTTGCCTTCGGCATGATGTGGACTGCGCGGTCCTCGGTATCCTCCAGAGCTTCGGTCACAGCTTCGGTAAAGGTGGGGTGCGGGCGTATAACCGCGAGAAGCTGCTGCACAGTCAGTTTATTTACTATGGCGGAAGTCATCTCACTTATCAGGTCCGATGCTCTCGAGCACATAAGCTGCGCGCCGAGAATGACATTCGTATCAGCGTCAAAGGTGAGTTTGATGAAGCTGCGCTCCTGCTGCTCTATAACGGTTTTTCCGTTTCCGCTCATCGCGTATTTTCCGACTCTGACGTCAATTCCGCCAGCCTTAGCCTGTTCTGCCGTCAGCCCGACGGAGGCGATTTCGGGGCTTGTGAAGATACAGGAGGGCACAACCGAGAGATTGACAGGGGGTTTTTCACCGAGCATTTCGGCGATTACGTTGTGAGCCTCGGCACTCGCCGCATGAGCGAGCTGGATGCTGCCCTCGACAGCGTCTCCAATTGCATAGATTCCCTTTACGCCGGTTTCAAAATGTTCATTTACGACAATTCCGCGCTGCTGAGCAATGTCCAAATTGTCGGCAAACAGTCCTGCGGTATTCGGTTTTCTTCCCACAGACACGAGTACGCTCTGCGCCTTAATCTCCGCGCCTCCGCCCTTCCCAGTGAAATGACAGCAAAGCTCGCCTCCGTCCTCGCTTATGCGTTCGACAAGGCAGGAACTGTGAATCACAACGCCCCGCCTTTTCAGGATCATGGAGAGATTCTGCGAAATTTCGCGGTCGAGGGTTGGGACAATGCGCTCCGCCGCTTCAAGTATTGTTACCTCGCAGCCGAGAGAACCGAAAATTGAGGCGAACTCCACGCCGATTACGCCGCCGCCGATTATTACAAGGCTCCTAAAGTCATTTGGAGGACCCTCCAAAAGCTCGTCACTTGTAACAACGCCGCGCAGTTTAATCCCTTCAATCGGGGGAAGCGCGGGGGAGGAGCCGACGGCAAGCAGAATTCTGTCCGTTTCAAGTTCAAATGATTCCTCGCTCGACTTGAGCAAAACCCTGTTTGCCGTCAGCACCTTCGCCTGCGCAAAATAGAGGTCAACCTTGTTTGCCTTAATTAGGGCTTCTATACCGCTGCGCAATTCGTCCGTAACTTCATCGCGGCGCCTATACATAGCGGATAAATCATAGCTCAAGCCCTCGGTAAAAATCCCGAGGCTCTCGGCACTTTTAACTTCGCGAAACAGTTCGGCGCTGTGGAGCAGGGTTTTTGTCGGAATACAGCCGCGGTTTAAGCAGGTGCCGCCCGTTTTGCGCGCCTCAACAAGCGCCGTTTTCATTCCGTGCTGAGCCGCGGCAATTGCCGCCGTGTATCCTCCGGGTCCGGCGCCGATAATAATTAAATCGTAGTGTGGATACATCTCTTTTCTCCTAAACAAAGCCGACAAACCTAAAAGTCGGAGGATGGATTGATTTATTCGCCCGCACTCCAGCGAAGGCGCGGATTGCGTGCTGCGGATACCTCATCGGGTCGGCGAATGGGCGTTTTCTGCGGCAGGGTATGCATAAGCTCGGGATTTTTGACAGCCTCGTCGTAAACGGCAAGGAAAATATCCGCCGCTTCGTCAAGAGTTTCTTTGCTTTCCGTTTCGGTTGGCTCTGCCATAAGCGCCTCATGAACGATCAGCGGGAAATACATCGTAGGCGGATGGATTCCTCTGTCAAGAAGAGCCTTTGAAATATCCATTGCCGTAAAGCCCTGCTGCTTTGCCTCATTTTCAAGCGTCATCACGAATTCATGCATGCAAATTCCCTCATGAGCTATCGTGTACTTCTCTGAAAGGCGCTTTTTGAAGTAATTTGCCGACAGCACCGCATGTGTTGCTGCGTCGGGAATTCCCTCCTTACCGAGGGTAAGAAGATATGTCAAAGCCCGAACAAGCACAAGAAAGTTACCGTAAAACGATTTGACCTTGCCTATGCTCTCGTTAAAATCTGCGTTTAAGGATTGCTCTGCGTTTGCGCTGACCGCGTGCGGAATGGGCAGGTAGGGTGCCAAAAACGCCTTACAGCCGACGGCACCGCTTCCCGGACCGCCGCCGCCGTGTGGGGTCGCAAAGGTTTTATGTAGATTTAGGTGAACACAGTCAAAGCCCATGTCGCCGGGGCGGACAATTCCCATAACGGCGTTGAGATTTGCGCCGTCGTAATAGTTCAGTCCTCCCGCATCGTGGACAATTTTCGTAATTTCCAAAATGTTTTTATCGAAAATGCCAAGGGTGTTGGGGTTTGTCAGCATAAGACCAGCGGTGTCCTCGCCAACAACCTGCCGCAGTTTATCCAAATCAACACAGCCGTCCTCTCCTGAGGGAATACTTACAACGGTCATGCCGCACATCGCGGCTGTCGCGGGATTGGTGCCATGAGAACTGTCGGGTACGATGACCTTTGTACGTTTTGAGCCTTCGCCGCGCATTTCGTGGTATTTCTTTATGAGAAGCACACCTGTAAATTCGCCGTGAGCGCCTGCCGCAGGCTGGAAGGTCATCGCGTCCATGCCTGTAATCTCACACAAAAGCTTTTCGGACTTTGTAAGTACCTCAATACAGCCCTGCACGGTTTCGGCGGGTTGAAGAGGGTGGATTTCTGTGAAGCCCGCAAGCCCCGCTGTTTTTTCATCTATTTTCGGATTATACTTCATGGTGCAGCTTCCGAGAGGATAGAAACCGTTATTTACACCGTAAGCGCGGCGCTCAAGCTCCGAATAGTGACGGCTGACGTCGTTTTCAGAAAGCTCGGGCAGGCGCGCGTATGTTTTACGGCTCAAGTCGGCGGAAAGTGATATCTCAGGTACATCGCATTCGGGCAGATAGACCGAGCCGCGCCCGGCGATACTTTTTTCAAAGAGAGTTTTCATTTTTCCGATACCTCCCGCAGAACGCTTACAAGCAGGTCGATCTCTTTTTTTGTGTTAAGCTCGGTGGCACACCAGAGAATCCCTCCGTCCTTTAGGGGAAGACCGCCGAGTATGCCCTTTTCTTCCAGGGCGGCGAAAAGCACTTCGTGAGTTACAGGGCATTCCGTTACGAATTCGTGGAAAAACTCGCCCTTGTAACGAAGTGAAAACCCGCTGATTGCAGAGATTTGAGAGGCCATGTAATGCGCCTTGGAAAGACATTGCGTGGCGGCGTTTTTAAGCCCCTCGGGCCCCATCGCGGCGAGATATATAGCGGCGGTGGTCGCGCAAAGCGCCTGATTTGAGCAAATATTGCTGCTGGCCTTCTCGCGGCGAATGTGCTGCTCCCTCGCCTGAAGAGTCAGAACAAAGGCGCGGTTCCCATCGGTATCCGTAGTTTCGCCGACTATGCGCCCGGGCAGCCTTCTCATCATGGCGCTTGTCGCCGCCATAAAACCGAGATAGGGTCCGCCGAAGGAAAGCGGCATACCGAGACTCTGCCCTTCGCCGACTGCAACATCCGCGCCGCACTCGGCGGGTGTTTTTATAAGAGCCGCCGCAATCGGATTAACGCCCATTATAAGTTTTGCGCCCGCTTCGTGAACAATCTGCCCGATTGCTTCCGCGTCCTCGATAAGACCGTAGAAGTTCGGTTGGGCGAGATAAACGCCGCTGACGGTTTCGTCGAGCATATCGCGCAGGGCGGCAATGTCCGTCAACCCGTCTTTTTCCGGGATAAGCTGTACTTCGGCGTTCGCTCCCCAGCAATAGGTCTTAATGACGCTTATCACATCGGGGTGCGCGGCCGCGCTTACAAGCGTTTTTGTGCGTTTGCGTTCTCGGCACATGGCGGCTGCTTCGGCGGCGGCGCTCGCGCCGTCATAAACCGAGGCGTTGGATACATCCATGCCCGTAAGCTCGCATATCATGGTCTGATATTCAAAAATGGACTGTAAAATACCCTGAGATATCTCCGCCTGATATGGAGTGTAAGCGGTCACAAAGGTTTCTTTTGAGTTGACTGCACTGACAATTGCGGGTATATAGTGCCGATAAGCGCCTGCCCCGCGGAAAATCGTCGGAAAAACCTTGTTTTTTGAAGCGAGCTGCGTCATCTCGCGGAGAACCTCAAGCTCGCTTAGCCCGCTCGGTAAATCGAGCCCGTTTTTTAGGACAAGCTCCGAAGGAACAGCGGAATAAAGCTCCTCTACCGAACTAAGTCCGATGGCTTCCAGCATTTGTGCTCTTTGCTCCTCCGTTATCGAAAGGTAATGGCCCATGACTATTCCTCCTCGGCGCAAAAAGCCTCGTATTCTTCGGCACTCATCAGTTCGCCTTTGCTGAAGGTAACCTCGACCTTAACGAGCCAGGCTCCGTAAGGGTCGTCGTTGATGAGTCCGGGGTCGTCAAGCAGCTCCTCATTAACCTCCAGAACGGTTCCGTCCAGAGGGGCGATAACGTCTGAAACGGCCTTAACGCTTTCAACGTCGCCAAAGGCTTCGTCAGCCGTAATTTCATCTCCGACAAGCGGGAGATTTACAAAAACCAGCTTGCCGAGCTTCTGCTGAGCGAAATCTGTAAGTCCGATTTTCGCGGTTCCGTCGCTTAAGAGTTCAACCCACTCGTGGGTTTCGCTGTATTTGAGGTTTTTGGGTGTATTCATGTCTTGTTCTCCTTATATTTTGTATTTTTATGATTTTTTATAGAAGGGGAGAGCGGTTACTTCGGCGTCAACACGGCGGCCGCGCACGTCAACTGAAACATGAGTTCCGACGGTACAGAAAACCTTGTCGATCAGAGCCATGGCGTAGGCGCCGTTCAAATACGGCAGGAAGGTTCCCGATGTCGTTTCGCCGATTATATCGTCGCCTATAAAAACCGAGCTGTGTTCACGAATTATGCCGCGTCCGATTACCTTGAGCCCCACTCTCGTGATTTGCGGCTCTCCCTTTGCAACAAGGGCGCTCTTACCGATAAAATCGTCTTTTTCAAGCTTCACACCGAAATCAAGTCCCGTTTCGAGAGGAGTAATTGTGTCGTCCATTTCGTGACCGTAGAGGGGCATGGCCGCTTCCAAACGAAGTGTGTCGCGTGCGCCGAGACCGCAGGGAATCAGTCCCTCGTCCTTACCGGCTGTCAGCAAAGCGTTCCAAAGCGAAGGTGCGTCTTTCGATGCACAGTAAAGCTCATAGCCGTGCTCACCCGTGTAGCCGGTCTGAGAAACGAGGCAGTCTATCCCCGCTACCTTAACGCCGTCTTTGAAGGTGTAGTATTTTTGGGGAATATTTTCCTCATCAGTCAGCTTTGAGAGTATTTCCTTTGATTTGGGACCCTGAAGGGCGATCTGCGCAAGCGAATCGGAGATGTCCTCAAGAATAACTTCACCGAAAGCATGACTTTTCATAAATTCAAAGTCCTTCTCACGGTTCGAGGCGTTGACAACCACGAGGTATTTATCCTGCGCCATGCGGTAGATGAGCAGATCATCCACAACTCCGCCCTTTTCGTTGCACATCGGGCTGTAACGCACTCGTCCGTCCGTCATGCTTGTGAAATCGTTGGTAAAGAGGTAATTGATGTTTTTGAGCGCGTCCTGCCCGCTTACCATTATTTCGCCCATGTGTGACACGTCGAAAAGACCTGCCTTTTGCCGAACTGCGAGGTGCTCCTCAATTATGTCCGTATACTGAACGGGCATTGAGTACCCTGCAAAGGGAACCATTTTTGCGCCAAGCTCAACATGAAAATCATACAGCGGTGTTTTCTTTTCCATACACATCTCGCTTTCTAAAAACAAAATCGGAGGCGCACCAAATAAAGGTGCGTCTCCGTTGGGTTACCTGAAAGATTCTTCCCCCGAAGGGGAATTGCTTCTTCGGTGCCAATTTAATGGCTTTTCGAAGTTTCGTCCAGACCCGGTCCTTTTGCCTGAGAGCTTGTCGCAGTTTCTCCTTCGGCGCCAAATCGCGGTGATTTGGTCTCTCCCGAGTCCTTCATCCGAAATATTAAGTTCATTTTCAGTTTAGCACTACCTGAAAACGCTGTCAATAATATATAGGAATAAATGAATATTGCCGCAGAAGCTAAAGTATGCTATGGTATGAATTATTCGTTTAAGCGGGGGGTGCCCATGTCAGTCAAAAAGATTATATATAAAACGCTTTATATATGTGCGGCATTTCTGGCACTTGCAGTGATTATTGCGGAGATGAGCCCCCAAATTGAGGTATTTACTCTCCAAAAACTGTGCTTCAGCGTTTTGTTTATCGCCATTTTGGTTCTGGCGGGAGAGATTCGAGGCAGCCTTGAAAAGTCGGACGAGGAAAAACGGAGAACAGTCCGCGGCACGCTCTGGGTCATTTTCGCATTCTATCTTTTTTATCTTATCTGGCTTTTGTTCTTCGACGGCAGTTTTGACCGAATAGCCTCCAAGACCGATTTTTCGACCTACATTTCGCTGAAAACAAACTTTGTGCCGTTTGTTACCATTCGCCGCTTTCTTACCAATATCTCAAATGACACTTATGCCTCCTCCGCGCTTTTTAACCTCGTCGGTAATATTCTGGCTTTCATGCCGCTTGGCTTCTTTTCCCCGCTTCTCATAAAATTTCTTCGAAAGCCGTGGTTTTTTATCCCTCTGCTGCTGGTAACTCTCGCCGCAATTGAAGGGCTTCAGCTTCTTTTGAGGGTGGGCAGCTGTGATGTCGACGATCTTATTCTAAATACGCTGGGCGCTCTTATTATTTACTTTCTTATGAAGCTGCCCAAAACACAAAAATTTGAACAGAGCTTGGATTCCTAAGGGCAGAGAGCCTCGGCTCTTTGCCATTTTTTTGCCCTGATTTTGTGCTGATAAATATTTTAAAAAAACGAAAATTACTATTGACAATTGAGCGAGCATTCAACTATAATAACATAGACAGTTGAACGAGTGCTCAACTATATGGCGCGGGAGGTGCTTTAATGAAAAGAGAAGATGTATTTTGCGATTGCGAGGTCATTCACGCCGACTTGGTTGAAGCGGCGAAAAAAAGGATGCCGGATGAAAACGAGCTTTATGATTTGGCCGACTTTTTTAAGGTTCTGGGGGACAGCACGCGGGCAAAAATCATTTGGGCGCTCGATGAAAGCGAGATGTGTGTTTGCGATCTCGCGGTGCTGTTAAATATGACAAAGTCCGCAATATCTCATCAGCTCAGCTCCCTTAAGCAGGCTGATTTAGTTAAATACAGAAAAGAGGGAAAAGTTGTTTTCTATTCCCTCGCGGACAATCATATCAGGGAGATTTTTGAAAAAGGCTTGGAACATATCAGAGAAGATAAATCGATTAGGGAGAACATACAATGAAAATGACTTACAGACTGATGGGTCTTGACTGCGCTAATTGCGCGGCAAAAATGGAGGCTGCCATTTCAAAGCTCGACGGCGTTTCGAGCGCAAGCGTAAATTTTATGACTACTAAAATGGTACTTGAGGCGCAGGATGACAAGATGAGCGAAGTCCTTGCGGCAGCTGAAAGAATAATAAAGAAAATTGAACCTCAGGTAGTTTTGAAAAGGGCATAAGGAGTTTTAGAAAAATGAAAAAGCGACTTTGGCGTATAATCATCGGCGCGCTTTTATTTGTTCCCGCCTTGATTATTAAGCCGAGTGACGAATGGATTAAGCCGGCTCTTTTTGCAGTCGCCTACTTAGCGGTTGGCGGTGATGTTGCGCTCAGAGCCGTTAAAAATATCGTTCACGGCAGAGTGTTTGACGAGAATTTTCTGATGGGTCTGGCAACTATCGGTGCTTTTTGCATCGGCAAGTACGCCGAAGGCGTCGAGGTAATGTTGTTTTACCAGATAGGGGAGCTTTTCCAGAGCTTTGCTGTCGAAAAATCGCGAAAATCTATTGCGAGTCTAATGGACATCCGACCCGATTACGCAAATGTAAAGCGCGGAGAGGAGCTAATTAAAACCGACCCCTATGATGTCAAAGTCGGGGATATTATTGTGATAAAAGCAGGTGAGCGAATTCCGCTTGACAGCAGGGTTTTAGATGGGAGCTCCATGATTGACACTTCCGCGCTTACAGGCGAATCGCTTCCGCGAGAGGTGAGCGAGGGTTCCGAGCTTTTAAGCGGCTGTATAAATTTAAACGGCGTTCTGACAGCCGAGGTCGAAAAGGAGTTCGGCGAATCAACCGTCAGCCAAATTCTTGATTTGGTCGAAAACGCGAGCAACAAAAAGTCCGTTTCGGAAAAATTTATAACGAAGTTTGCTAAATACTACACTCCGACGGTTGTGGGCGTTGCCGCTCTTCTCGCCGTTATTCCCCCCCTGCTTCTCAAAGGCGCGAGTTTCGATGACTGGGTGTTTCGGGCGCTTACCTTCCTGGTGGTATCGTGCCCCTGCGCACTCGTAATTTCGATTCCGCTCAGCTTCTTCGGCGGCATAGGCGGCGCCTCCCGCAGCGGAATTTTGGTTAAGGGAAGCAACTATCTCGAAGCGCTGGCGCAAACCGAAATTGTTGTCTTCGACAAAACGGGAACGCTTACGAAGGGCGTGTTTAAAGTTCGAGAAATTCACGCGCAAGGCATTTCGGATTCGGAGCTTCTGGAGTTGACAGCATTAGCGGAAAGCTTTTCAAATCACCCGATTTCGCTTTCGCTGAAAAGTGCCTATGGAAGGGAAATCACGAGCGAGCGCGTTACGCAGGTTGAAGAAATTTCGGGTCAGGGCGTTAGGGCAACTGTCGACGGGAAAAAAGCTGCCGTCGGCAACGCGCGGCTGATGGAAAGCCTGAGAATAAATTACTTTAAGGGGGAGCTTGTCGGAACGGTCGTTCATGCCGCGCTTGAGGGAGAGTATGTCGGGTATATCGTTATTGCCGACGAGCTGAAATCTGACGCAAAAAAGTCTATTAAGCTTTTGAAAGCCGCCGGAATCAAGAAAACTGTCATGCTCACAGGTGACAACAAAAAGGTCGGCGAAAAGGTTGCAAAGGAACTGGGGCTTGACAAGGTTTACTGCGAGCTGCTCCCCGCGGACAAGGTTTCTAAACTTGAAGAGCTGCTCTCGGAGAAATCGGCAAAGGGCAAGCTTGTCTTTGTCGGCGACGGAATTAACGACGCTCCCGTTCTCGCCAGAGCGGATATCGGCATCGCTATGGGAGGTCTGGGCTCTGACGCTGCTATTGAGGCGGCGGATGTAGTAATTATGACCGATGAGCCCTCAAAAATCGCGGAAGCTCTGAAAATATCGAAGAAGACTCTGGGAATAGCGCGGCAGAACATCGTGTTTGCAATCGGAATCAAAGTCGGCGTTCTGATTTTCAGCACTTTCGGACTTGCAAGCATGCAGGCGGCAATTTTTGCCGACGTCGGGGTCACAATTCTCGCGGTGCTCAATGCTTTCAGGGCATTAAACACGAAAAAAGCGTTCTGAATCTTTATAAATATTAAGCAGCGCAGGCATTAAATCAATGCCTGCGCTGCTTGATTTTATTGATTAAGCAAAGCTGCAAATCAATTTAGTGTAAAGGTAACGAGTACCGGGTTGTGGTCGCTGTACTCGAAATCGGTGTCAATGTTGAGGGCGCTTGCCGTGACATTGTCGGACACGATGAAGCCGTCGATAACCACTGAATAGTTCACGCCTTTTTCATAGGGCATATCAGTGCTGCGGCAGGTCGGAACCTCGGTAAGATTCTCTGCCCTGACAACGCTCAGACCCTCGGAAATATCTGACGATTCAAGCGGAAATACCCAGCTCGGCACATTTTGCTCGCTTGAGAAGGTGGAAATCGTGTCACAGAGGGCGTGGTTGAAATCGCCGCCAACAATAACATAGTTGCCCTTGGAATACTCTTCGGCCATCACGCTGTTTAGCAGCTCAAGCTGCTGAGCCCGAATCGTTCCGCCCGCATCATAGGCGGACATGTGGCTGTTAATGAGTACAAGCTCCTTGCCGTTATCAACAGGCAGCCTTAAAAGGGTAAAGCAGCGGTCAAGGTCAAAAAACTTTGTTAAAAAGCTTGTATCAACAGGATAACTTCTGCGAACCGCTTCACTGACTTTATAGCGGCTCATAGTAAGCAGACCCGATATTACGCTCCCGTGAGGCTCGCTCAAAGGATACATCATGTATGCACTGTGAAAGTTAAGAGCGTAAATACTGCTTAAATCGGGATTTTCCTGCTCAAAAATTGAGCGCTGGTTAATTTCGAAGCTGCGGGTGGACTTAGTATCCACCTCCTGCAATAAATAAAAATCCGCGTTTTGTGATTGAGCGACCTGAAGAGCTCCCTCCGTGTTCGTAAGAACGATATCCCTGCTTTGCGCACGCGACATGGTTCCTGAAACCGCCGTGCCGTCAAGCATTGTGCCGCTGTCCATAAAGAAAGAAAAATCGCGGTTATAGGCTCCGAAGCCGATATTGTATGTAAGAGCTTTGTAGCTCACTCCACTCTGGAGAACTTCGTCCGAGGGGTTTGTGATTTCAAGGGCACTGTTGTCGTCAATTCTGTAATAGTTGATCTGCATGTAAAGAACATAGCCGACTACAGCAAGCAAAACCAGCAGTATTATGCCTCCAATGAGAAAAAGGACAACTTTTAAACCGTGTTTCATGGCTAATCTCCCCCTAAAATATGAACATCACAGTGCAAATTATAGTATATATTACCATATTATCTGCTAATTGTATAATGTTTTTTCGTTTTTGTCACAATACATGAAAACGCGCCTTCTTAATTTGCGTATAAAGCCTAAAAAAGAGCAAAACCTACAGACGAACACAAAAAGGCGGTGAAGATAATGCGCGCTTTGGAAAAACTCATTACGCAGATGAAAAAGACAAAAACGGAGGCTTCCGCTGAAGCTGAAGAAGTAAATCCCGAGAAATTATCAAAGTCCATGAATGAAAATCTTAATGAACTAATCAAAGTCTTTGGTGATAATTGCGACTTCGTGGTACGGGAGTTTAATTTCGGCAAGGGTGCCCAATTCAAAGGCGCGATTATGTTTTTTGACGGGCTCGTAAATCTAACGATGATTAACGACAATGTGATTAAACCGCTTATGTACGACAGCCGTTTTGTTCGCTCGGACGATACAGGCACTTTGGAAAGCCTTGAAGAACTGAGGGACAAGCTGGTGTCGGTGGGGGATTTAAAAACAGTTGAAAGCATTAGCGGAGTTATTGACGCCTGTCTCTCAGGCAACGCCGTTTTACTGGTGGACGGATTTAAAAAAGCGCTAGATATCAGCGCCAAAGGCTGGGACAAAAGAGCAATCAGTGAACCGGACACCGAAACCGTTGTTCGCGGTCCGCGCGAGGGCTTTATTGAAAACCTGCGAACAAACACAGCACTTATTCGCAGAAAGCTGAGAAGCCCGCAACTCAAAATTCGCTCGATAAAAATCGGTGATCGAACAAACACTCAGGTTAACATAATATATATTGACGGTATTGCCAACCCTGAGCTCATTGCGGAAATTGAAAGACGGCTGCGAAATATAAATACTGACGCCATTTTGTCCGCCGGAAATATTGAACAGTATATTGAGGATTCGCCCTCCTCTGTTTTTCAGACCATCAGATACAGTGAAAAACCAGATACCATTGCCGGTAAAATGCTTGAGGGACGTGCCGCTATTATCATTGACGGCACACCGTTTGTGCTTTCTCTTCCTATGCTTTTTGTCGAGAACTTTCAATCCTCGGAGGATTACGCCGTTCGTACAAGTTACGCAACAGCAATGAGAATCCTCCGGTTTATCGCCTTTTTCATAAGTCTGTTCGGTCCGGCGCTCTATGTCTCGCTTGCCACTTATCATCAGGAACTGATTCCGACATCACTTCTTATTACTATGGCGGCTTCAAGCGAAAGCCTGCCGTTTCCTGCGGCGCTCGAAGCCTTTGTAATGATGCTCTCCTTTGAAATACTTAAGGAGGCAGGAGTACGCATGCCGCGGCCTATCGGTCAGGCGATAAGCATTGTCGGAGCTCTGGTAATGGGAGAAGCGGCTGTTTCGGCAGGTCTTGTCGGCGCGCCCATAGTAATAGTAATTGCAATCACGGCGGTTGCGAGTTTTGCAATTCCCTTCGCTTCCGATGCTGTATCACTGCTGAAATGGGTTTTGCTTGTTTTGGCGGCTACAATGGGAAGCTTCGGGATAACGCTCGGAGCGCTGGCGATTGTTATTCATCTTGCCTCCCTGCGCTCCTTCGGAACCGAGTATTTAGCGCCGTTTGCACCTTTCCAGACAAGCGATCTCAAAGATACGCTTACAAGGGCCCCGCTTTGGGCGATGAGGACACGTCCGCGGGCCATGAAGCCGAGAGATTTAGTAAGGCAGAACTTTAAAATTCCTTATGAGCCGGCAGAGCCGAATGGCTCAGGCGGGGAGGATAAACAGTGAATAAACCCTATAATCAAAAACTTGAGGAAAACTCATTTAAGACGAGAAATCACAGAGCTCTGATGGCTGTGCGAAGTTTGATTTCAATAATGATTTGCACGGCGCTTATTTTATCCCTCAGTTCATGCTGGAGCCGCCGCGAGCTAAATACACTTGCGATTGTTCTGGCTACCGCGCTGGATATCGGTGATAAACCCGATACGGTGAAGGTCACCGCTCAGATTGTCAAGCCCGGAGGCATTAAGGCAAGTTCAACCTCATCAGGCGGTGGGGCGGCAGAAAAAGCCTTCGCGAATATTGCGTGTACCGATAAAAGCATACTTTCGGCTTTGGGTGAGTTCACGCATATAACCAACCGCAGAATGTATTTTTCACATAACAGGGTTTTGATATTCGGCAGTGAGCTTGCCAAGCGGGGAATCGCGGAGGGAATGGATACTTTTACCCGAAATTTTGAAACTCGAATGAATGTCTATATTTTAGTTTCGAAGGACAAAGCGGCTGATATACTGGACGAGGAAATTGAATTGGAGCAGATGCCCGCTAACCATATTTCCGAACTTCTCGAGAATCAAGGGCTAAGTTCCGAAACGGCAATTGTTACCGTACGCGATTTTAATATTGCAACGCTAAGCGGAACGATGGCTCCGATAGCACCGATGATAGAGCTGTATAATTTTAAAGAAAAGAAGAAGGCGAGACTTGAAGGAACTGCTGTTTTCAAAGAAAGCAGGATGATTGGCGAACTGAGTGCCACCCAGACGAGAGGGCTGCTCTGGATAACTAACAAAGCGAAAAGACACACAATCGCGATTGACACTGAATTGGGAAAAATCGATTTGATAATTACGGGATCGAAGGGCAGCATAAAACCCGTTAAGAATAAGGACGGTACCATAGGAATTAATCTTAAGGTAAACGCTACGGGCTGTCTTGAAGGCAACGAAACCGCGGTTGATATGTCAAGCCTTGAGAATATTCAGAAGCTTTCGGAACTTGCGGAGGAGGCAATCAGCGCTGATATTGAGAGCTCAATCAAGCAGGCGCAGGCACTTTCCGCAGATGTTTTTGGCTTCGGAGAGTCAATTCGAAGGGATTATCCCAAAGAATTCGAGAAGATAAAGGATAATTGGGACCAGGAGTTTGTCAAGCTTAAGCCCGTGCTTGAAGTGGAAGTATTTCTTAACTGCACAGGAGGTATCGGAAAACCGTTGAAACAGGGGGGCGGCGAATGAAACTTGAAAACGGGCATATATCAGAGCATTCCCTGATGTTTGGTGTGTATTGCTTTATGCAGGCCTCAATGCTGCGCACGGCTTTCATCGTCGGTGTAACAAAAAATGATTCATGGGCAATGGCCTTCACAGGTCTTGCGCTTGCACTTGTGCTTGTCGCAATTTACGCGGCGCTGCTTCGCCGCTATCAGCAAAAAAATCTGTTTGAAATAAATGAGCTTATCTTTGGCAACGCCTTAGGAAAAGTATTTTCTGCGTTTTACCTGTTTTTCTTCCTTACAATTGCCGCGCTGAATGCGCGCGACCTCGGAAATTTCGCGGAGAGCAGCGTTTTGCCGGGAACGCCGCTCACGGCCTTTATACTAATGTTCCTTATGGTATGTGTATATGCTATACGAAAGGGAATAGAGAACATGATGCGGCTGGCTACGGTTCTTTCCTTTGTAGCCGCGGGTGCGCTTGTGTTTAATGTAATTTTGATTCTGAAAAATGTAAATATTGAGTTTTTAAAACCGATGTTTCAGCTCCCGTTTAAAAATTATGTACAGGGCAGCGTCACGGTTGCAGCTATTCCGATGGGCGAAATAGTGGCATTTACGATGATTACACCAATGCTCGGCAAAAACACGAAAGCGGGCAAGATGATGGCATTAGGGCTTACATTTTCAGCGGGGTCTCTTGCGGTTATCATATTGCGAGATATTGTGACGCTCGGTCCTCTTATCGAAATAGTCAGACTGCCGTCTTTCGAATCAGTTCGGTATATCAGCCTTGCGGGTGTGATGACACGAATGGAAAGTATTTTTGCCGTGATTCTGATAAGCCTTTTTCTTTTTAAGACGGTTATACTGCTTTACGCAAGCGTTGTCGGCCTTGCCCAGATTCTGAATTTTAAAAGCTATTCACCGCTTACTCTGATATGCGGAGCTTTCGTTTTGTTTTACTCGCTGATTGTCACAAAATCGGCAATGGAGAACGAGGAGTGGGGTGCAAGCGTCGCGCCGTTCTTCTCCTTAAGCTTCGAGCTTCTGCTTCCCGCTATCGCATTAGCGACGATGATGATTAAGGAAATGCTAAAAAAGAAAGAGGCACAGCAATGAAGTATCTTCTGTGCCTTGCCGGGTTTGCGATTGTTGCGGCATTGGACTTCCCGAGCTTGATAAAAAGTAAAAAGCGCCGTGAGCTTGCATTTTATTCGGCCATTTTTATGCTTGTGCTGGCTTTTGCTATTATGGTAGTTGCAGACGGCACTATGAAAAGCACTATTCAAGTGATAAAGCCGTTTTACCGCGATATTTTGCACCTAA
Organism: uncultured Oscillospiraceae bacterium; assembly: GCA_964459785.1. Lineage (GTDB taxonomy): Bacteria > Bacillota > Clostridia > Oscillospirales > Oscillospiraceae > UBA2658. The sequence continues at coordinate 169,759 of CAYWNW010000005.1, forward strand.
GCTTCAAATAAGCCCGGACTCAAAAGCTTTAAATTGCGCAGTCAAGAAAAAAGTGGTAAAATAAAACTCATATAAGCGGCGGGGCGAAGCGCTTTTTGCACCGCCGCTTATGATAACATCAGTTAGGAGTACGCCTTTTGAAAAGACTTATCCTGCCGCTGCTTTTCTGTTTGGTCCTCGCCTTTTCCTTGACCGGCTGCGCTTTAAAAGCCGAAAATGAGCCTGTTGTCTCCGAGCCGTCCGCGGCTGTATGCACCGAAACACCGACTCCCGATTATGAGCAGAGCGTGGACTATTCATGGAAGCCAAATGTTCTGTCTGATGTCTATGCCGATATTTACGGCGAAACTTTTGTCGCCGATTACGGGGCGATGATTGACGCGTTTTTAAGCTACGAAAACAGCTTTCCCTGCGCGAGCGCGGAAAATATCGATGCCATAAACTATGCGGCGGCAAGCTGCTTTCCGCTGCTTAATATGGATGTCGTCTATGTGCAGTACGATGAAGCGCAAAAGGCAGGTGTTCTTGCCTATACAATGACGAGGCAGGAACATTTGGCGGCAATTGACGCCTTCAAAAAAGCGGTAACGGATTTTATAACGGAAAGCGTAAAAAAATCCGACAATGAGCTTACGACGGCGCTTGCGCTTTATATGAATTTCTCGGCGGCAATCAGCTATGATTACGCCGCACTTGATTCGGAAGCGATAGTCGATGTGTCACCCTACCGCGCCTTGCTTCGACACGAGGGAATCTGTCAGAGCTTCGCACCGGCCTACGCCTACCTTTGCCTGCAAATGGGAATAGACGCCGTTGCGGCGGGTGGGCTCGCCACGGACGACACGGCGCATGAATGGACGCTTGTTAGGCTTGGCGGCTCCAATTATTACATGGATACCACCTTCGAAAACGGCGAGGGCGGGCTGGGGCTTAAATACTTCGGCATGACGACGGCGGAGCGGGCAGCCGCGGGCGGCTACATAGAAAAAACCATCAACATCGGGGAATGCAACGAGCTGTGGGGAACAGAAATATCTGTCGATGACGGGCGTTTTTCGGCTCTTCACAATGTGACCTATGCGGTGCTTGACCGCAAGAACGGGAGTATTGACTGCACAGATTCCGACGGCAAAGTGTGGACGTTTCCGCTTGAGTGACTCTACGATGGAGAAAATGAAATCGTTATGTTTGTGCAAAAAAGGCAGCCGCCTAAATTAGCGGCTGCCTTTTTATTTCGTTTGACCTTGCCTTATCCTACGGAACGGACGAATATTACGTCCCCGATTCCGAGAGTGTCTGCGTCATAAAACACGGCGGTTTCTGAGCTTGCGGAGCCGTCATAGTCAATGAGGGTAATTGTAAGGGAGCTGTCGTCAATCGGGCTTGTTTCATAGGTGTATTCAGTCTCTTCCCCGTCCTCATAGACATAGGCATAGCCATTTGCATCAAATTCCATGACGGAATTGTCAACAGACCAGGTTCCGAGCAAAAGCTCAGCGGGGGAAGGGACATACTCCTCCGCATCTTCGTTTTCCGGAATACTCTCATCTTGCGTTACGCGAATCATAGTTGTATCTTCCGAGGTAAGGGTGTATTCGTCGGGGAAGCTGATTTCAATGACTTCGCCCTCGCCGGTGGTGACCGTAATGGTGTAGTCGTCCACTTTTTCCGTTGTGTAAGTGTCCTCAAGGACTGTTTCGCCGTCCATTTTGGTTGTATATGTTCCGTCGTCGCGGAATGTGGTTACAACGCCTGCTTCTTCATTGCTCCACGAGCCAATGAGCAGCATTTCGGGGTCGGGGGCGTCGCTCTTATCTGAGCCGCAGCCGCAAAGTATCAGGGAAAACATCGCAAGGCACATGATAACTAATAGAATTTTCTTCATCGTTTGTCCTCTCTTACGTTTCGTGTGTTGTATAATTATCGGTCTGACGAAACTTCGCAGACCTCAAATTCCGATATAATCAAAGACATTGATGAAAATGGTGCTTATCCTCAAAGTCCCTGTGTTTGCGCATCCTTTGAACTGAAAAGATTACGTTTGCAAAAGGATAACTTTACCATACATTACAGGCGAATGTTAGTCAATGATTTTATATCAGTTAATATTAACCTCAAGGTAAATTTTAGAAGAAATAAAAATTACTCTATGGCGATAATAGCAAATTATTAGAAAATGGTTGGGCATATTATACAAATTATTATAATATACAAGAAAATAGTTTGTTATATTAACTCGAAAGCCGTAAAATCAAGTATAATATGGATAAATATGTTATGTACGTATTTTTGGACAGCAATTCAGATATCTTAGAATCATTACAATATTACACTGGGAATGATATGAAATGGAGCACACTCAAAAAAAAGAAAGACTCTTCTACTTATTTAACATCTGCCTTCCGCTTACCCTCGGGGCGCTGATTTACCTTGCTTTGCGGCCTGATACTTACATCGCTTATTACTTGAGATGCTTATTTAATCTTCCTACCATGACGTTTGTTTGTGGGGGAGTATTTAAATTTCTTAGAAATTATTCCAGTGATATTTTGTGGGCTTATTCGCTGATGTTTGCGGTTTTTGTTGTGAGCAACAGATCCGCAAAAAGACTGATACTAACGGCTGCGCTTTGCATCGTATTCGAAATATCTATTGAGATGTGTCAATATATTGGTATCATTAAAGGTACCTTTGACATTCTCGATGTGATTGCAGAGATTATTGCGACAGTTGTTGCGTTCATAATAATCAAGAAAAAAAACGAAAGAGAGTGAAAAAATGAAAAAAAGGATTCCCGAAATACTATGCATTGTATTGGTTTTCTCATTGTTTGCTTTTATGGCTTTAGGGAGCGGTTCAGCTTCGTCCGATGATTCCTCGGAAAAGCCGATCACTAATTCCTCGGACGAGTCATCCACAGACAAGCCATCAGCGGATTCGGTTACAATTGACGAACAGGTGTTATTGGATAAAGACGGACTGAAAATCACAGCGACGGGAATGACAAGTGACTCGGTATGGGGTGAGGGCGTCAAGCTGCTCATCGAGAACAACACAACACAGAACTTAGGTGTCGGGTGCAACGCGCTAATCGTAAATGATTTTATGATAACTGATTTGTTCTCTTCGACCGTGGCAGCCGGGAAAAAAGCGAACGAAGTAATGTACCTATCCTACTCCGAACTGCAAGCCGCAGGTATATCAAATGTCGGCAAGATTGAGGTCTACTTCTACGTCTTTAACAGCGATACATACTCAACTATTTATAATGCAGAGGGCGTTACTATTGAAACATCTGAAATAGCAAATATGGATACGACAGTTACGGATGAGGGCAAGGAACTGTATAACCAAAACGGCATTCGCATAGTCGGCAAATATGTTGACGAGGATACCTTCTGGGGCTCAGCAGTTCTGCTATACATAGAAAACACTTCTGGACAAAATGTTGGAATCAACTGCGACAACATGTCTATCAACGGCTTTATGGTTACACCGTTTCTTTCGAGTACGGTTTACGCGGGGAAGAAAGCTGTGGACGATATTACTATAATGTCATCAGATTTAGAAAATAATGGGATTAAAAGCGTTAATGATATTGAATTGTCATTTAATATTTACGACGTGGATTCTTACCAGACCATAAGCACTTCCGGCCCTATATCTTTTGCGGTGAAATAGGATTATATTAGATTAACGGAGAGTCATTAGCCTCTCCGTTTTACTTTGTAATTATTGTGTTCGCAAGTGTGTATTACTTCGGTTTGTATTGGCTAGTATCGGTCTTGTTAAATACGGCACAATCGTTGATAAATTAAGAAAATCCTGTAGTTTCAATTACTACAGGATTTGTCTTGCTTGGTGAAAATAGGAGGGGCTTTAACCCTCGCTGCGCTCATCACAAGCCACTGCCTAAGCAGGGGAGTGAAGAGCATTGAAAAAGAACATTTTATTAGCGATTGCCAGTAATTTGTCAGTAGTAGATTTTATATTTCCAAGATATATGGGAATATGAGTTTGCTTTAGTCGCAGGCGCATCCTTCACTACTCGCGGATTCACAAGTAATTCGCGGTTCGCCGACATCGGCTTTTGCGCCGAAAGTAACAGGCACTTCTATACAAACTTGCTGGCTGACAGTAAAGTGGCAGGTGCGGGCACTGGAGGGGCACTGAATTGCCCCGGGCGTGACTACGGGATCTCCACAGCACATTGTTCTAGTCGTCCCGACAAGTGCTGTTGGGGTTACTGTTACAGGAACGCACACTGTTGCCGTTTGGTAAGTGAATGTTTCGCAAGGCGGCAGCTCTCCGCAGGAAGGACCGCAAATACTCAAACCGCTTTCTGTTGTCGTTCCACCTTTTAAACATACAAGATTCGGCCCAACAGTAAATGGGGCTGTCAGCTCAAAACATACTTGCATTACAGAATCCGGAGTGCCCAGTATTTTATTTAGACCGAAATCAAATTTTAATCCTGTGCAGCCTGTTGTCGGATCGGTACCCAATACGACGTTTGTTCCGAAAATCACCGTTTGCGATTCTGTGCCGATTACTACCGTAATGGTATCCGGAATAATATCTTCCTCGGTTATCTGGTCGCAGATGCCTAACACCCAATGACTCAGATCTGTTTGTTCAGATGTGTCTGATCCTACTCCTGTTACAATATAACAAAATCTTTGGTATTCACCCGGAGCTGGTGTTAATATCGAGTTAACTAAATCGAGCTGTACCGTAAAGGGAAGACCCGACTCGGGTAAAGAGGAATAGTCAATTAAAGTATTACACAAAAGTTGTGCGGGCATTTTAATTTCCTTTCTTAATTTAATCCTTACCCTCCGCAATTATCACACATTTTATTTGAAGCTTCTCCACATTTAATATTAGGGCAGCCTGTAATTGTATCCGCAGAAATCTCAATTGGTATTTCGATACATATATTCTGCATCAGTATAAAACTGCATTGTCCCGATTTTGGGCTGCAGACTACATTATATGGAGAAATACTAAGTTTCGGCTCACCACAGCAAACGGTAGTAATATTACCGGTCTTGACCTTTGGAATAATGGTAACTGGAACTGATACTGATGCGGACTGGTAAGTATAAGCGGCACATGTTTCGCCGGCCTGAATATCCGGACAGCGTTTTTCCTCAAAGTACATGTTTTCTACCTCCACTCTAAACGATGCGCCCCGTGACATAGTTTTTGATATACGTTGACTCAAACCAGTATATGTTTATTGGCAACTAGGTGCTTTTGGCTGCTTTTTGGTTTCCTTAAGAAAGAGCTGAGCTGCTCTTCTGATAGGGTGGCTTGAAGTTTTAGTTGCGAGAAGAATGTTGTGTGGTTAATCAGACGGTAAGAGCAACAGCTATTTACCGCTGATAGAAAAGAAACCTTCATTATATCAATACCAAAACCCGCAATGCACTGTGTTATCAATGCATTGCGGGTTTCTGGCGGAGAAGTAGGGACTCAAAACCTCGCTGCGCTCATCACGAACCACTGCCTTGGCAGGGGTGTAATAGGTGTTGAAAAAACGGGATATTTGATTATTGGTTTCTTGAGTTTTCAATTTCACTCGAGTGGACTTTAGGTGATATTAAAGACAATACTCTTTGGTTTGCACAGTCGGCATTCATCCACTTTGATTCACTTGTTCTTAATTGTTGATATTCCGAGCAGTGCATATAGCGGACAGTAGTTAATAATACCTGTTATTAAAGGAATCAGGCCAATAAGACCTAACCAACGCAAATTGCCATCTAAAAAATAAAGCAAACTCAGTACTGCCAAGCCTAGAATAATTCTAATCCATTTATCTGTTTTCCCAATATTCGGCTTCATTTTGATTTCCTCCTTTCTTTTTTTGATAATCAAATAGACCTCGTGGTAATGGAGCGGCTCCTATTGGATATTACTCGATTTCTACCAGAATGTCAGTTCCTTCAATTTTAACCGGGTAAGCTTGGGTGTCATTGGGCTGAACTTTGATGAAAACGATTTTGCCGTTTTTGACGGCTTTTCCTGTTCTCACGTCAAACACAGAACCGTGCTTGGGACACACAATATTATAACCATCCAGATTACCGTCAAATAGAGAGCCTCCCATATGCGGACATTTGTTATCAATTGCATAATAAGTATCTTTTACATTTGCAAGCAGCAACACCTTTTTATCAAGAGTAATTTTCTTTTTTTCACCGTCTCTAATTTCATCTGTCTGAGCGACTTTGACATATTGCATAAAGTACCTCCCGTTTATATTTTTTATTTTTAGTATAGCACAAAGCTAACACAATTCCTAACTATATGTATTTATCTGGGTAGGAAGATGTAGTCTATGCCGGAGGTTAACTTCAGTGCGCTTCGTTCTTGACGCAATTAGTCTTCAAACTCATATTCAAAAGAGGCACGGTCGTTGTTGAAATCAAAAAGCGTTTTGCCGTCTTCTTCAAATGAATAACTGGCGGTACATGAAAGACTTTCACGTATTAATCGTTTCATGCCGCCACGAACAGGCGCATATAACGGGTTGTCCTGCTTTTTGATTAGTTTGGCTGTTAGCTTAAATTTTCCTTGAGAAACGTCAATTATTCCATTGCCAATGTGAGTCGCTTTTGCACCGAGATAGGTAGCAATTCGATACTCTTTTCCATGCCACAAAATCACACCAATGATTCCTGTAAAATGAATTGCAACAAGAGGTATGTCGGCTACAGACAGCATAAGACTGCAAGGAGATTCATCAAAAAAATTACATTGTGTCCATGCATAGACATCTGGAAAAGACCGGCCTCTGTCGCCCTCAATATATCCCGCGTCGTTATCAAAACTATATTCTTCACCGTTTACATTGATAACGCCGTTCACCGTATGTGTCATGCTGAACACGCTATGACGGCACTCCATAAACGGCACATAGCGAAACAGTCCCATTATGTCGTAACGAATCGGTGACAGCGGTCCAAATTTCAGACTGCCGCGAGCCGTAATCTCGTCTGTTTTGATGTTCAGCTTCAGTCCTTGCTCAAAAAAATCGCTCTCACCAATTTTAACTTGCAGTTTGTTTCCATGACACGAGAACTGCTCGTATGGATACGTTACATTCCACGCGCCGTTTTCGGTGATTATTTGTATCGAGGATGACTTTTCACCGTTTTCATCTATGTGCATAGCAGGAATCAAGGCGAGGGTCTGACTGCGGTTTTGTGCTTTAAAATACCACCCTTTAAAATAATTATTCAATAATGTTCTCCTTGTTTATCTTAATATCCAAGATAAAAATTGGTGAATCTGCCAGTACAGACACGGTCAGCATTTGCGCTTACGGTTTTTTTCTGTTATTTCTTTGGTTTTTTATGATTTCTTGGGTCGCGTGCCAGCCTGTTAACATTGCGATAGGAACACCTGCCGGAGCATAGGCCCATTGACCCGCTTGATATAAATTTGGAATAGGAGTTAGCGCCGATTTTGGCATATCTTTCAATTCGTTGAAAACAGGAGATTTTGTTTCAAAGGACCAGCCTACCATTGCTCCGCCAGAGCTTCCAACCGTTTTATTTATTGTCAATGGTGTAGTCGAGAATTTAAATAGAATATCTTTTTCGAAATCCGGATAGAAGGATTTAGAAAATATATTAATAATATTGTTTTCCATTTTATTTTTAAACTCTTCAGTCCAACCAGCCTTATTAATTTTTTCAATAACATCGTAATCGAAAAGACAACTTATCATTATTCCCGTCTTTCCGTCTGGGGCAAGAGTTGAATCTCGAAGAGCCGGTATTGAAACTTCGAATGTATTTAAATTACAAAAATCATCTAACCAGGCGAATACTTCTTCCTTGGATTTCTTTTCAAAATTCTCTAAAAGTTCTTCTTTTGTTTCTCGATTTGTCTCCCCTAAACCTTGTCTTGATTGAGTATAGAACGCATGCCCCCCACCTTTTTCACTGAAGTAAGAAAGAGGGAGATCTACCGCAAGGTACATGATGAAGCAGGACTCAGCCGGCTTGGAAGAAAAAACAATCTCGCTCTGAGCAGCTATCTTTTTAGTAACATTCTCGTCTAATCCTATTGTATTAAGTTCCTTATATAGCGTCTTCAAGTCTGCCGCCCATATAAGATGATCATATTTATAATGATTCCCATCAGAATCGATAACTATTGATTCTGAAGGAATAACTTCTACTATTTTCGTGTTCAGTTTGAATTTACCGCCTCCTTCTAAAATCTTCTCATGTAAAAGTTTTGGCAAAATACCAGTTCCACCTTTTGGATAAAAATAATCAAGCCAAACATGAAAATAGCCTAGTGCAAAATATGTAGGTGTTTCTTTAAAGAAAAACTGAGTCAATATATCTCTTAGGGACTCATTATTCGTTAAATCCCCAAGAAATTTTTCCATTGGCATATTAAACTGCTTGAATTTCCTTAAAACATAAAGCAACTTGACTGTCCAGGGAAGTAATTTTGTAAGAACAAATTTCTTATCACTCATATAATCTACAAAATAAGGATTATCAAATGCATACAAAGTTTTTGTGTATTTTGAAAGTTTATAAATGCTCTTAATTATTTTTTCTATATCATCAGCATTTTCAGGATATAGATTGAGTAATATGCGTTTGTAATCATTAAGAGAATCAATTGAATCAACTCTAAACATTTGGTCTTCTATGTTTATTGAAATTACATTTTCTATCGTTTCCCAATCAATGCCTAAATCTTTTAATATAGGTTTTACCATTCCGGAATTCACAAAAGCTCTGGGTCCGGTGTCAAAGGAAAATCCTTCGCGCACAAATGTATGTACTAATCCACCCGTTATATCATTTTTATCTAACAATAAAACATCATAATTCTCTTTGCATAGATATGCTCCAGCAGTCAATCCTCCCATACCAGCCCCAACAATTACAACTTTATCTTTTTCGTTTTTCACTTTAGTCCTCCTATTTCAAGACTAAATAGCCACAATTTTTCTGCTTCTATGCAATCCAAAGCAGGCGGGGCAGGTTCTTCTTCTGTCGTAAGATTAAAAAACTTACCGCTTGTATTTTCAACCTTCTTGGAAACCCCCAAAAAGTACAATGATTCAGAAGAATTTTCAATAGATATTGCATTTCTATCTATAATTGCTTTTTTAAAAATTTTGTATAACTTACCATTGGTTTCACCACTATTTGTTTTTACATTTCCCGGGTGCATAGCATTTATGGTTATTCCAGTTTCAGAAAAGTATTCATCAAATTTCAGCATTGATAGTAGTTGTGCCAGTTTTGCGGCACCATAGCTTTTTAGTCCTGAGTATGAATGCTTATCATATGTAATGTCATCCAAGCGCAAACCCCAAGCGGCAAATCTATGAGCCTCAGAGTTTACATATATTATGCGCCCTCTATTTTGCTTGATAAATTTTTCCTTAGTATAATAATTGATAATAAATGAACTCAAATAATTAGTTTGAAAAACCTGCTCGAGATTATCTTCCGTAAAGGTTTTTTTTGTAAGATGGACGCCCGCATTATGAATGAGAACATCTATATCTCTGTCCAGTTCCGCCAATTTATTTGCAACTTTATGAGTGTCATCTAGCTTTGAAAAATCCGCGAGCATATAGGAACAATCGGTACCGTAATTGCTTTTAAGCATTTCGCACAATTCTTTAGACTTTTTCTCATTTCTGTTGATACATAAAATATCAGCACCATGAGAAGCATATTTTTTTGCAGTTTCATAGCCTATGCCAGAAGTTGCTCCAGTAATGACAACTAAACGATTCTTAAAATCATCTGTACATATGTCAGGGCCTAATTTTTGATTATGCAACATTGTGAAAATATTAGACCATTTATATTGTTTAAAATATTTATTCATACACCCTCCATAAGAAAAATAATGTGTAAAATTGCTCGTTTGTACTCATTTGCGACACCTCTTTGACTGGTTATAATTCCAGCCATTCTTCGTGTCCGCAAAGTCCATTACAGCGCAAAAATAAAAATAATTTAATCAGACTTTGTTATTT